>CAKPQG010000001.1 GCA_934178345.1 uncultured Dialister sp.
GTGATTCGGATCAAAGAACATAAAGAAATGAGGCGAGAATATATGACACTTTTGATGGAACTCCAAAAATATAAAACTGAAGGCATGCAGGAAGGGATCGAAATCGGCATGAAGCAAGGTATGGAGAAAGGCATGGAGAAAGGCATGGAGAAAGGTATAGAGAAAGGCATGGAGAAGGGGATGGCGAAAAAAGGTAGAGCAGTGATCGTGAATCTGCTCAAACTGAACATGCCGATCGACAACATTGCTGCCGCGACAGAAAGTCCGATCCCGTATGTGAAAGAAATCGCGCGAGAAGCAGGATACTCCGTCTGAAATAAATACCAGAGCAGTGAGCCGAAAGGTTCACTGCTTTTGATTATGACTATATGTTCTTTCCGCGTTTTGATGAAGCAGCCTTCCTGCGCTATGTGGACGGGAAAGCAGCAGAGGGGGCATTGACGAAAGAAATCAACGAAGAAGTAATCCGGATCAAAGAACATAAAGAAATGAGGCGAGAATATATGACACTTTTGATGGAACTCCAAAAATATAAAACCGAAGGCATGCAGGAAGGGATCGAGATCGGCATGAAGCAAGGCATGGAGAAGGGGATGGCGAAAAAAGGTAGAACAGTGATCGTGAATCTGCTCAAACTGAACATGCCGATCGACAACATTGCCGCTGCGACAGAAAGTCCGATCCCGTATGTGAAAGAAATCGCACGAGAAGCAGGATACTCCGTCTGAAATAAATACCAGAGCAGTGAGCCGAAAGGTTCACTGCTTTTGATTATGACTATATGTTCTTTCCGTGTTTTGATGAAACAGCCTTCCTGCGCTATCTGGACGGGAAAGCAGCAGAGGGTGCATTGACGAAAGAAATCAACGAAGAAGTGATCCGGATCAAAGAACATAAAGAAATGAGGCGAGAATATATGACACTTTTGATGGAACTCCAAAAATATAAAACTGAAGGCATGCAGGAAGGGATCGAAATTGGCATGGAGCAAGGCATGGAGAAAAAAGGTAGAACAGAAATCATGAATCTGCTCAAACTGAACATGCCGATCGACAACATTGCTGCTGTGACAGAAAGTCCGATCCCGTATGTGAAAGAAATAGCGCGAGAAGCAGGATACTCTGTCTGAGAAGAAGCCACGAATGAGTGAGAGCAAAAAGTCAATAGAAAATCCCCATGGGCTGCGGCATGTGTCATGCCATAGCCCATGGGGATTTTTCTTACAAAAGCATAAAAAAACATCCGGAAAAGGCTTCCCACCTGTGCCCGATGCAGGCGGAGCTCGGAATCGGTGACGGTCGTCCATGAGCACCGAAGTGCGGGAGGGCCTGTGCTATCGTCGGAACCCGGCCTCGCAGAGGACAGGGAAGTGGAAAAGCCATGCTTCCGGATATTCATTTTTCTTACTTGTCAGCCTAAAATGGATATCGGCAGCAGGCTGTACGCTTCCTCTGACCCATCCGATGATGCAAGGTGCATTCTGCAGATCTGCCCTTTCCGGTCCGGCTCTCCCTGTGATCTCGTAGCGCTTAGAGAATTCTGGAAATCGGAGAAACCGTCCGTCCGGGGAACATGTTCAGATATGTCCCTGCTTCATGCTTATATGGTACTATGTTCTAGAGGAAAAAGCAAGTGGGAAAATATTAGCAACGCAAGATGTGGTTTGTTTTATGAATTGCAAGAATGATATACATACTATTCTTGCAGTAAATACAGGGGATAAAATGGTGTATGCTTTCTGGTGACTGGTGACTGGTGACTGGTGACGGGCGTCTTAAAGTAGCTGGGGATGAGTGGCTAGGGATTAGGGGCTGGAATCGGATGATCCGCTTTCTATCTACGGTCAGAGATATTTGTGATACTATATACATAAACTTCTCACATATTTATTGGCTTCTTAGGGAAAGGCGATGACCCCTGTGACTGAAATTGAAAACTTAAAAGATGGCGTGTATGAGAAAGTCATGTCGCGGCGCTTTGCGGAAGTGCTGCAAGAGGCGCTGGCTAAGGATCAGGTGCGTGCAGAAGAGGAAGAGGTGGATGCCGAGGAAGCGGTGAGCTATCTCTCTTCTTATCTGCAGCAGGTGATACGGCTCTGTCTGAAGGACATCGCGGACAGAGATACGGAAGACAGCGTCGCCCACCAGCTGGCACTCACGAATGAGCTCATTGCGTCCCTTGCTCAAAAAACAGCAGAACTCGGAGGCGGTCAGGAGGTGGCGAATGCGCCATTTCTTCTGAAATCCTTAGAGCATAAGAGAAATGCCCTCCGGCCTCGCCAGTGGGAGCGGCCGGCGACATCGCTCACGCGCTCCTTCCTTTTCACCAATTCCCAGAAGGACGTCTCGATGGTACACGAGCTGACAAAGGAAATCGCATCCTCTGACCGCATTGACTTCCTGATTTCCTTCATCCGCTTCTCCGGCCTTCAGCTGCTTCTTCCCGCGCTGCGCCTTTTCACAGCCCGCGGCGGACACCTGCGCGTTGTGACGACGACATACATGGGAGCGACGGACCCGAAGGCCATCGAGGTGCTTGCGGCTCTTCCCCATACAGAAGTACGCATTTCCTATGATGTGAAAGAAACACGCCTGCATGCCAAATCATACATGTTCTATCGGGAGAGTGGTTACTCCACAGCCTACATCGGCTCATCGAATCTTTCCCACGCTGCCATCGCAGAAGGAATGGAGTGGAATATGAAAGTGACGGCACAGGATCAGCCGCACATCATTGATAAAATGCGTGCGACCTTCGAGACATATTGGCACTCCGAAGATTTCACCCTCTACGAGCCGAAGAAGGATGAGGAAAAACTTCGCACTGCGATAGATAGAGAACGCGGGCGGAGCAGCGAGAAAAATGCCCCCACCTATGCCTTTGACATCCAGCCGTATCCCTACCAGCAGGCCATACTGGATGCGCTCGACACAGAGCGCCGCGGCAAAGATCGCTGGTACAATCTTGTCGTCGCCGCTACAGGCACGGGAAAGACAGCGATCTCCGCCTTCGACTATCGCCGATTTGCCGCCTCGAGAAAAGAAGGGACGCGCCTCCTCTTCATCGCTCATAGGGAAGAGATCTTGAAACAAAGCCTCTCCTGCTTCCGTCAGGTCATGAAAGATCCCGATTTTGGTGCGCTCGCAGTCGGAGGACATCGGGCAAGTCACGTGGAACACCTCTTCATGTCCATTCAGACACTGAACAGCCAGCGTTTCTTTGAAAAAATGGATCCCTACTACTATGACATGATCATCGTCGATGAATTCCATCATGCAGCGGCAAGATCCTATCAGCACCTTCTCACACACTTTCATCCGAAGATCCTCCTCGGCCTCACAGCTACGCCAGAGCGTATGGATGGGGGAGACATCCTCTCCTATTTCGGCGGACACATTGCCGCAGAAATACGCCTGCCCGATGCCATCGAGCGGCGACTTCTCTGCCCTTTTCACTACTTCGGCGTCACAGATCCGGTGAGCCTTGCGGAGATCAAGTGGACAGGCGGAGAGTACGACGCGAGCGAGCTCGAACGTCTCTACACCGCAGAAGGCGCACTGGCCAGCCAGCGCGCCCGCGCCATCGGAGACGCCCTCCTTCGCTACACCGCAGACATTCGCGACGTGAAAGCACTCGGCTTCTGCGTCTCGAAGAAGCACGCGCATTTCATGGCAGACTACTTCAATCAGCACGGCATACCTGCCCTCGCACTCGATGCAGATACACCGGCAGCAGAAAGAAATGCAGCGCGGGAACGCCTCGCAGAAGGGGAGCTTCGCATCCTCTTCGTCGTCGACCTCTTCAATGAAGGCGTCGACATCCCGTCCGTGAATACCGTACTCTTCCTAAGACCGACGAACAGCATGACCGTCTTCCTCCAGCAGCTCGGGCGCGGCCTGCGCCTTTCGAAAGGGAAAGACTGCCTCACCGTCCTCGACTTCGTCGCACAGGCAAGCCGCAAGTACGACTTTTCCCGCCGCTTCGCATCGCTCCTCGGCAAGCATCACGTCATCATCAAGAAAGAGATCCAAGAAGGATTTCCTCACGTACCGAAAGGCTGCGCCATTCAGCTCGAAGAGCAGGCACAGAAATGGGTACTCGAAAACATCGCCAGCCGCCTTCGGAAAAATGAATACTACATCGAGATGGTGAAAGAACTCTACGCTGCCACCGGCAGCCGGCCGACCCTCTCCGATTTCTTCCGCGTGACCCAGGTAGAGCCCGCCGTCTTCTACAATGGCACGCGCACCTATACGCGACTCCTCATGGACGCCGAGATCCTTCCCGCGCTCCCTGTGACCGACCTCGAAGAAGCCCTCCGCAGATCCATGAGCCGCACCCTCACCATAGATTCGCCGCGATGGATCTCCTTCCTGCGGCGTGCCTATGAAAACCTACCGATAAACCTCACTCCCATGGAAAAGAAATACCTGCGCATGTGGGCGATCACCCTCTTTCCCGATGGGCAGAAGGACAGCCCGAAAGACCCCGCCCTTGCCATCACCCGTTTTGAGAAAGAAACAGCCCTCAAGGAAGAGATCAGCGAACTGCTCGACTTCCTTTATGACCGTATCGATATCATTCCCCAAAAGGCAGAGCTTCCCTATCCCTGCGCCCTCGAAGTCTACGATAGCTACACGCGCGACCAGATCTTCGCAGCCCTCGGCTTCGCTAAGCCCGCCAGCATTCGCGAAGGCGTGAAATACCTCGACCATACGAACAGTGACACCGTCACACGGCCGACAGACGTCTTCCTCGTGACACTCAATAAGTCCCAGAAAGAATTCTCCGATACCACCCTCTACGAAGACTACTCCATCGACCGCCACCTCTTCCATTGGCAGAGCCAGTCCACCATTACGCCCGAGTCCAAGACAGGACAGCGCTATCTTTCCCAAAGAGAAACCGGTGGCATCGTCCTCCTCTTCGTCCGAAGCGCCAAGCAGGACGCCTGCCGCAATGCCATGGCCTATACCTTTCTCGGCACTGCAAAGATCGTCTCCCACGAAGGCTCCCAGCCCATCAGCATCATCTATCGCCTCGATCATCCCATTCCTGCGAAATATATCACAAAGACCGATAGCAGCGGCGTGCTGTGAAATCAAGGAAACACAGATCCCATTTGCCATATACAAACCGTGTAAAACTAAGAATTTACGCGACGGTATTTTATGGAGAGGGGAATCCTCCCGGGAGCTGAAAGCCCCTTTTGTACTCCTTCGTGCACACACCTATAGGAAAGGAGAACAGAAAAGGCAGTCGGCAGATCTGATTTTCCTCCTCCCGCTTGAAAGCGTGCTAGCCGCCAGAGAGTGTATTGAAATACAATCGCATAAAGACGCAGCAAGAAAAGAAAGATTTCATGCAGGATTCGCCCCCACGGCAAACCCTAGAGCGAAGTTTAGCCGTACTTGTACGACATGAACCGTGAAATGCGCTGGTGCCAGATTGCAGGGAATGCCTTCATGGATACTTAAAAACTTGCTGCGCTTTTGCTTTGGGCAGCGCCTCTTTTCGTTGGAAGAGGCGCACTTTTTTCTTTCTTGATATCATCTAATGAATGGTGAACATTGCGATTAGCCAATATTTGACTGATATTGACTAAGAAGTGTATCATGCAGAAAGAAGTATTATTACCAATTGGTATCTAAAAAAACAGTTAATGATTATTGAATTAGAAAATATATGTGATATAATTAGCTTAACCATCATAAGCATTGAAAGAAGCAGTGTTGTTAATTAAATAAACTTTAAATGCTTTACCTGAGTAAACAGGGATCCATGGGAGAGATGGTAGGTTTTTAATTTTTTTTAGTAAGAGGGGGATTCTATGAAGAAGAATAATTACCGAATTTTGGCAGCTGCAGCCATGTTGACAATTCTGGGGGGGTAGCAACGCAAGCTGCTAGAATGTATACCCTTGATGGTATTGAAGTTGATGCCGATCGCCAAATAGATAGATTCGGCAATACCATCACGGAACAGTCTTATTATCGCACAGGGGGAGACGTTAACGTCATAGATAGTGCACAAATTGAGCAAAGGCATTATTCAACAATTACCAGTGCAATAAAGACTTTACCAGGGGTACAAGTCAACTCTATCGGCTATCATGGAGGAGAATATGGCACAGGTTCTCAGTATAATACAACGGTTACAATTAATGGTGATGACCATGTTGTAATTTGTCTTGATGGTCGTAGAATTGATAATGCGGTAAGTTCGGTTATGTCATATTATTCATCATCGGGTTCAAAGGCATTAGCAAATCTAGATCAAGTAACTAGCATTGATAATATTGATAAAATTGAGGTTATTAAAGGGCCGGGGGCATCTGTTTATGGAGCTGATGCTACTGGTGGCGTAATTAACATAATTACCAAAAAAGGGGCACTTAAGCCACAAGCTTCAATAGATTTAGCAACTGGTTCGTGGGGACATCATGTTTATAGAGCCAATATGTCAGGTTCTTCTAGTGATGGTAGCACGAGATATTTTATTTCGGCCATGAGAGATATGGGGGGAGATACGCATTATTATGACCAGATGGCTGGTAAAAATTATACATATCATGGCACAGATTTTAAGGACGATGCAGTTAATATTAGATTGGACAAATATTTTAATGATACACATCGTTTAACATTTTCATACAATCATACGGGGGCACATGATGGATATCCAACTACAACTCCTTATTATAGATATTTGAATCCAACTGATTATAAACGCGTTAAGGATGCTATTAAAAACAAAATATATGGAGATATCAAAGTCCCTGGATATAGAAATGATTGGTATATGTACGCATTTAACGGATGTTACACAGCGCACCTGAATAATGATTTTGATCTCTCGTATTCATTTGCAAAAGAAAATGAGATGGAAAGTTTTGTTCGGATGTATAAACAATCGCATAAATATTGGAATTGTTGGGCACCTTCAAATGATGAAGTTTGGCCCGGTAAGCCAATTCCTACGCCATGGGACCCTGAATGGAATGATTATGTCAATGCTAGAAGAGTAACAAAAAATACATCTCGAAACAAAAATTATGATTTTAACCGAGGAATGCAGCTACAACTTGGGAAATCTTATGGTAAGCACGACATTTTAACAGGATGGACTTTTGATAAATCTCGTCAAGAAAGTTTTTACGTAAGCTCTACGACGGGAAGAGAAACGTCTACAAATGTAAAACAAACGACTATAGA
This sequence comes from uncultured Dialister sp., assembly GCA_934178345.1. Lineage (GTDB taxonomy): Bacteria > Bacillota > Negativicutes > Veillonellales > Dialisteraceae > Dialister. The sequence goes on from CAKPQG010000001.1 coordinate 7,215, forward strand.
TGGTTATTTGCAAGATAAAATTCATGTGAATGACAAGTTTGAAATAGCGCCATCTCTTAGATATCAACATGCAAATGCGGTTAGTACAACGAGTGAGAGTGGGAAGGTTACTAATGGGGGCAGTGCATTTTCTAAGGTGACAGCTGCCGTTAATGCGCAGTATCTCATTAATGATGGATTTAGTATTTTTGCGGGTTGGACACAAATAAATAGACCGTTAAGTCATTATGATTACGAACCAAGCGCTAGTCTTTATGAAGATCAAAAGCTCGAAAATGATAAAGGGAGTGCATATACTATCGGTTTAAAGAAACGAATTTCGGATAGAACCAATGTTTTTGCCAATTATGATTATACAGATATGTCTAATGCGGTTTGTAGACAGTCCGTATGGGATGATAAAAGAGGAGACTGGGCTTCTAAATCGGTTAATGCAAAGCAAAAAAGAAAGGCGTTTAATTTAGGAATTAATCAAAAACTCGATCAGCATTGGGGATTAGGATTATCTTATTCAACCATTGATGAACAGTGGACAGCGAAGAGAGGCATGAAATTCCAGCCAGGTTTAGGAATTGATTCAATGCTAGTTAATGCATATTTGAATTCAACTAGACCTAAAAATAAGTATATCGCAGATCTTACGTACTCTTCTGGAAAATGGTTTTCTTCTTTGACTACCACGATTTATAGTGGTATGGATGATAGATACTTTACGTCTAATAGGTTTGTTATTTTGGACTGGGCATTGAATTACAATGTCTCAAAAGATTGGTCTGTTTATGCGACGGTAGACAATCTTACTAATGAGGGATATGAAGTTAAATTCCATCCCTACGTTGGTAAAGGTGCTTATGCTATGCCTGGCAGAAGTTTTATGCTTGGCGCAAAATATAAGTTTTAATAGGATGTTGTAATAAATAACAGAGAAGTTTGAATAACTCAAACTTCTCTGTATTTATTATATAAAAGAGGGAGAGCATGAAAAAAAGAAAAAATGTATATATAACGGGGATTGTAACTTTATTTATTATTATAGGAATAGGGCTTTATCAATACAATGTACAAGCACCTCAAGAATATGAGCCCTCGAATCATCTTGCTTTATCAAAAGTATCAAATTATCCACAAAATGTACAATATCCACAAAATGTACAAACATATGATTCTGAAGGTTATCCGCAAGTTATGACATTTTATTGTAAACCAACTAGAGTTATAGTTAGTGAGCGCAATTCCTTAGAAACCATATTGTCACTAGGAGAAGGAGATTGCGTTATAGATACATCTGTACGAAAAAATAGCCAAGATTATAAAGAGTTGAGTAATCAATATCCTGATGAAATAAAAAAGGTTCATTTTTCTGGAGCTGTTGCATTGAATACTGAATATTCTTTAGCGCAAAGGCCAGATTTTATATTAGGATGGAAGTCAACCTTTACTTCCGTATTCAGAAAATCAACGCATTGGTGGAATTCCCGGGGAATTAAAACATATGTGGTAGCTACTTCTAATCATTTATTATCTCAGGGAACGATTGAGGATGAGTGTAAATTCTTAGATGATATGGGGCGGATTTTTTCTCATAAAGATAAAACAGATCAGATGATCAAAGAAATTCATCAAGAATTGGACAGTGTAAAAAATGAAACGGAAGATCGAGAAAAGCAGGTAGTAATGGTGATAGAAAAAAATAGAAATGGTTTTTATAATTATGATTCTGGATGGCTAGTAGGCGATATGGTTCAACAATTGGGTGGCTATATGCCTGTAAAAGAGAGAACGGTTAGTAGTGAAGAGTTGATCAAATTAGATCCAGATGTGATTTTTGTGGTTTATTTTAGCGACGAAATGGAAAAGGATATATATGAGACTTTTTCATCTCCGATGTATAATTCGCTAAAAGTAGTCAAAAACAATAGAATATATCCGATTTCTTTGTATGATATGTATGCTACTGGAGTTAGAACAATAAATGGTATTCAACTGATTCGAAATGGTTTATATCCTGATTTGTGCTCTGAATGACATGAAAAAGTGAAGCCAATTGTTAAGCTGACCTATCTTGCTTCTGTTGTGGACTAGCGGGATGTCGTAAAAATGTTATGAGTATATATGGTTTGCACAGAAAATTATGGGTATCTTGTATGATGTGAGTGTACAGGCAATAAAACAACAAATCTATAGAATTTTTAATGATAGAGAATTCCAGAAGAAGGCAGCATTATTTTATCTCGGTCATCTGATGGAATTCATAGTAATGGATGATGGGTGATAATATATTCCTCTCATTATGTTTAAATGGTGTAATGAGATAAAGAAAATATACTTGTGATACGTATCTATATAAAGAAGTGATTGTATGAAACGAGTGATCTGGGAAGAGGCTGCCTTGCTGGTGGATACCTATAGAAGGATCGAGGCCGCACCTTCTCAAATGAATGAGCTTCTTCATCAGCTTTCTGATGTTTTGCGAAAAAGAGCCATTTCGAAAGGGCTGGAAATCGACGAGCGTTTTCGGAATTTCAATGGGATGAAGTTTCAGTACGAGCTCTTGCGTTATCTGATGACGGATGGGGAGCAGGGGCTTTCTGGAAATGTAGCAAAGACGATCGCGGAAATGGCAGAGATCTATCGGAGTGAGCCGGAAAAGTTTGAGAACATATTGCATCGTATAGGTTGAGAAGTTTGAAAGCAGAAAGAACAATCTACCCTTTATGTGAATTCTCATAGGTTAAGCAGGTTCTGAAGGTTCAAAAGGTTCACAGGGTTTCCATCTTTTGTAAATACCATATATTCAAAACTCCGCGGCGCTTCTATATTCTAATGCGCCGCACCACCCCCACTGCCCCCATAGAACCCACAGAACCCGCTTCCCCTCTTTCATCCCCGATCAAGGGGCGGCACGCCCCGGGGCTAACCCTCTATGCCTTGGGGCATAGGGGGATTTATTTTGCCCGCGTCACTTGGTCTCTTTTGGCGGCCCTTTGGAAGCGGCAGTCATTTTCATTTCCCTTTCCTTCCCCTGTATGGTAAAATATAACAGTCATACTGACATGAATAACAAAGAATAGAGAGGCGAAACTTATGGCTCATTGCAATGAAAATTATTTGAATCTTCAGGGTGCATACCTGTTCGCGGAAGTCCGCAAGAAGCAGGAGGCGTACAAAGCCGCGCATCCGGATGCGAATATCATTTCCCTTGGTATCGGTGATGTGACGCAGCCGTTGGCTCCGGTCGTGATCGAAGCGATGAAGAAGGCTGTCGAGGAAATGGGACATGTGGAGACGTTCCGCGGCTATGGTCCGGAGCAGGGCTATCTCTTCCTGCGTGAAGCGATCGCGAAGCATGATTTCCAGGATCGCGGATGTGATATTTCTCCAGACGAGATCTTTGTCAGCGACGGCGCAAAGTGCGATGTCGGCAATATGCAGGAGATTTTTGCAGAATCCGATATCGTCGCGATCACTGACCCGGTGTACCCGGTCTATGTGGACAGCAATGTCATGGCTGGCAGAAGCGGCAAATTCGTGCGCGGAGCGTATGAACGCTTCGAATATCTGCCGTGCTATGAGGAGTGCGGTTTCAAGGCAAATCTGCCGTCTCACGATCCGATGATCATTTATCTGTGCTCGCCGAATAACCCGACCGGTTCTGCGCTGACGAAGAAGGATCTGACGGTATGGGTACGCTATGCACAGCAGACGGGCTCTGTCATTTTCTTCGATGCTGCGTATGAAGCATTCATCACAGAAGATGATGTGCCGCACAGCATTTATGAGATCGAAGGGGCGAAGGAGGTCGCTATCGAGTTCCGTTCGTACTCGAAGACAGCTGGCTTCACCGGCGTCCGCTGTGGTTACTGCGTCGTTCCGAAGGAGCTGATGCTGGAAACGAAGAAGGGTGAGAAGATCTCGGCAAACCAGCTGTGGGATCGCCGTCAGTGCACGAAGTTCAATGGCTGCTCTTATATCGTGCAGCGCGGCGCAGAAGCGATCTACACCGAAGAAGGCCAGAAGCAGATCCAGGAAACGCTGGATATCTATAGAAAGAATGCTGAGGTCATCTTGGCTGGCGCGAAGGAAGCTGGTCTTCCTGCCTGCGGCGGCGTGAACAGCCCGTATGTATGGCTGACGGTGCCGGAAGGCATGACGAGCTGGGATTTCTTCGATTTCCTGCTGAATGAGGCGGAAATCATCTGCACGCCAGGCTCTGGCTTTGGTCCGTGCGGGGAAGGCTATGTCCGTCTGACTTCTTTCAATACGCCGGAGCTGACGAAGGAAGCGGTAGAACGCATGAAGAAGGCACTGGCTGCCAGATAAATTGAAGGGGAGGCGGCTGGCTCAGAGATTGAGGAAATCGTATTATAGAGTTAGGAATGAGGAGTTAGGAGTGAAGGTACGGCGCATAAAATATGAAAGCGCCGTGAAGTTTTTATATGATTAGTTAGCACAAAACTGTTATATAAAATGAGGGTATTGGGGCGCTTTATGAATTGTGCGCCCCTTCTACCACTCCTCACTCCTAATTCCTCACTTCTCACTTTTAGCTAGAATGATTTATAGTTCTGTTAACTACTATCTGGTTAAATGCAATATGTAATCCCTAGTCACCAGTCATGTCCCATCCCTGAACCTGTTTTACAAGGAGTATCCATGAGTACGAATCTGCAGATCGGCATTGTCGGCCTTCCGAATGTAGGGAAGAGCACGCTGTTCAATGCCATCACAAAAGCCGGAGCAGAAGCGGCGAATTTTCCTTTCTGCACCATCGAGCCGAATGTGGGCGTCGTAGAGGTCCCGGATCATCGCATCTATGATCTGGCGGAGATGTTCCAGCCGAAGAAGACGACGCCGGCTTTCACTCGTTTCGTCGATATCGCCGGCCTCGTAGCGGGCGCGTCCAAGGGGGAGGGTCTGGGAAATCAGTTCCTCTCGCATATCCGTGAGACGGATGCCATCGCGCATGTCGTCCGCTGCTTCGAGGATGGAAATATCACGCATGTAGAAGGTTCTATCGATCCTGTCCGTGATATGGATATCATCAATACGGAGCTGTGTCTGGCGGATCTGGAGAGTGTCGACAAGAAGAAGGTCAAGACGGCGAAGCTCGCGCAGGCAGGGATCAAGCAGGCGAAGCTCGATCTGCCAGTGCTTGAAAAGGTATTCGATGCGCTGCAGGAAGGGACGCCGGCAAGAGCCCTTGCTCTCTCGGAAGAGGATCTGGAAGTCTTGAAGGAGCTGAATCTCATCACGCTGAAGCCTGTCCTTTATGTGCTGAATGTCGCGGAAGATGACATCGCAGATCCGGAAGCGAATCCTTATGTCCAGAAGGCAGCGGCGCAGGCAGAAAAGGAAGGCGCAAAGTGGGTGCCGATCTCTGCGGAAATCGAGCAGGAGGTCTCTGAGCTGGATGCCGAAGAGGCGAAGGCTTTCCTGGCCGATCTGGGCGAAGAGGAGCCTGGCTTGAATCGTCTGATCCGCAGCGCGTACTCTATGCTGGGACTCATCAATTTCTTCACCGTCGGACCGGATGAATGCCGTTCCTGGACGGTCCGCGAAGGGACGAAAGCACCGAAGGCCGCTGGCAAGATCCACAGCGATATCGAGAGAGGCTTCATCCGCGCGGAGATCGTCTCCTACAAAGACCTCATGGACTGCGGCTCGTATGCTACGGTCCGTGAAAAAGGCCTCCTTCGCGTCGAAGGGAAGGACTATATCATCCAGGATGGGGATATCGCCTACTTCCGCTTCAATGTGTAGTTTTTGAAATCAGAAAAGCGCAGCCCGCAGGGGCTGCGCTTTTTGCGTGGGATGCTGGGGGATAGTGACTAGTGACCAGTAGCTAGGGACTGGTGACTAGTGACTGGGGATTAGTAGCTAGGGATTAGTAGCTGGGGATCAGGTCAGTATTTCCCTCCTTCCTCTGGAAGGAGGTGTCCCAAAGGGGCGGAGGTTGGCTCCGCAGCGGGATGAAAGGGGATGTGAGATAGCCCCGCCCCCGTATCGTCATTCCGAGCAGAGCCGAGGAATCTCAACGTGGTAGCGGCGTCCTGCATGGATAAGGAAGCGCAAAATCGCTTGGGTGTTTTGTCTTATCGCTATCTCACAGTCTTCGCTTTACCAGTGTGCAAAGAAGATTTCTCGCTTCGCTCGAAATGACGATATGGGGAAAGCGGAATTCTCGTATTTCGGGTTTTACTTATCTCTCGCAGATTGCGTTTTTGCATGCCAGTAGAGTAGCCCACTTGAAGAAGGGGCGCGCTGAAGGCGGAGGATAGATCTGCCCCGCAGGGGCAGTCTTCTACAAGAAGGGATGAAAGGGGATGTGAGATAGTCCGCCTTCCCGTATCGTCATCCCGAGCAGAGCCGAGGGATCTCTAAGTGATAGAGTTTTTTTGCATTGATGAGGAAACGCAAAATCGCCTGTTTTTTGTCTCATCGTTATCTCACAGTCTCCGTTTTACCGGTGCGCAAGGAAGATTTCTCGCTTCGCTCGAAATGACGATACGGGGGAAGCGGTATTCTCGTTTCGCCGCCTTCCGATTCAGGAAATGGGAACGCGCCAGCGGTGCTCGGGTGATTTCTCTTATCGCCTGTTTGAGACGCTTTTTCTCTCTCATTTTCATACCGCCAGCACCCTATCCGTCTCGCTTCGCTCGCCACCTTCCCCACGCGGGGAAGGCTTTTGTGCGGGGAAAGCGGTATTCTCGTATTTTGGATTTTACTGATTCTTCTTGCAGATTGCGTTTTTGCATGCCAGTAGAGTAGCCCCTTGAAGAAGGGGCGCGCCGAAGGCGGAGGATAGATCTGCCCCGCAGGGGCAGCCTTCTACGAGAAGGGATGAAAGGGGATGTGAGATAGCCCGTCCTCTTGCATCGTCATCGAAAGCGGAGCCGAGGGATCTTAACGTGATAGCGGCGTTCTGCATGGATGAGGAAACGCAAAAATCGTTTTTTGTCTCATCGTTATCTCATAGTCTTCGCTTTACCGGTGTGCAGGGAAGATTTTTTGCTTCGCTCGAAATGACGATACGGAGGAATGATGGGATGCGGAGGAGCGGTATTCTCATTTCCCTACCCCCGCGGGCTAGCTGCAAATTACTTTCCTTTATTTTCATGCACCGTTTCTTTCCTGTGATATAATGACATTATTAGGAGAGAATGTTTTTACGAAATGCAGAGTTCCCTTTGCATTCATGAACCTATAAGGAGGAATTTATGAAGAAGAAATGGATAATCATTCTCCTCATTGCCATGGCAGTTCTGGCGGGCGGCGGTTATTTCTGGTATCAGAAGAGCCATGCTCCGCAGAAGGATAATTACACGGTGGGGGCGGTATCGCGCGGCACTATCGGGCTTACCATCGATGCGACGGGGACGATCGAGCCGGTGAATAGTGTCGATCTCTCGGCGACGGCGTCCGGCACTTTGGAAAAGGTGTATGTGAAGCAGAATGAGAAGGTCACGAAGGGCGAGACGCTGGCGATGATCGAGTCGAAGGCGCTGACGTCCATGATGAAGCAGACGCAGAATACGCTCGCGAATAAAGAGTCCTACTATGAACGTTTGGCAGGCCTTTATGAGAAAGGCGCGATCCCGTACCAGGATATGGATAATGCGCGCTTGGACTATCTGAATGCGCAGGCGGCGTATGACAAGGCGCAGGCGGATGTGAATGATACGGTCATCACATCGCCGATGGATGGCGTGGTCATCGGAGAGCCGATGAAGGAAGGGGAGACGGTTTCTCAGGGGTTGTCCAGCCAGATGGTCATCGTGACGGTCGCCGATCTCTCTTCCATGCGCATCGAGCTTCTGGTCGATGAGACAGATATCGGCGAGGTGGCCGTTGGGGAAGGCGTGGAATTCACGGTCGATGCGTACCCAAACCGCACGTTCCACGGCGTGGTGTCGGATATTTCCAAGAAGCAGTACTCGGCGAGCGGCAGCACCAGCAGTTCTTCGAGCTCGGTCGTATACTATACCGTCTATGTAGATATCAATAAGGACGAGCTGGAAGGACTCTATCCGTCCATGACGGCGAGAGCGGTCATCAAGGGCCGTGAGAGCGTGGATGCGCTGACGGTGCCTGTGACGGCGATCCGCAGCGACTCGGAAGGTTCCTATGTCTACGTGAAAGAGGGGCCGGAGGTGAAGAAGACCTATGTGACGACGGGGATTTCCACCGAGAAGGAAATCGAGGTGACGAGCGGTCTATCCGAAGGGCAGGAGATCGTCGTGAGCGGGACTGTCTCGCAGGAGAAGACTTCGACTCCGACGAATAAGAACAATCGCCACGGCCCGGGAGGTCCGATGTGATGGAGAAGAAAGAGAAATCGGATGAAGTCATCCGCCTGACGGATATCGGCAAGAGCTACTATATCGGGAAGCAGGAGGTGCCTGTCCTGACAAAGATCGATCTTTCGATTTCCAAGGGGGAGTTTGTCTCTATCATGGGGCCGTCCGGCGCCGGGAAATCGACGCTGATGAACATTCTGGGCTGTCTCGATCGTCCGACCCGCGGCTCTTACAAGCTCGATGGGGAAGAGGTCGCGATGCTCGGGGATAGTGCGCTGGCCTATACCAGAAATCGCAAGATCGGTTTCGTCTTCCAGAGTTTCAATCTGCTGCCGAAGCTCTCGGCGCTGGATAATGTCATCCTTCCCATGATCTATGGGAATGTCTTCAAGAAGGAGAGAAGAGAGCGCGCTCTTCGCATGCTGGACTCCGTGGGGCTGGGTGACCGTGCGTATCATATGCCGGCGGAAATGTCGGGCGGGCAGCGCCAGCGCGTCGCCATCGCCCGTGCGCTCATCAATGACCCTGCCATCATCATGGCGGATGAGCCGACGGGGAATCTGGACAGCAAGTCGACGAAGGAGGTCATGGAGATCTTTTCCTCCTTATATAAAGAGGGGAAGACCATCATCCTCGTCACGCATGAGAATGATGTCGCGGCTTACGCGACCCGCCACGTGATACTTTCTGATGGACACATTAGTAAAGATATACGAGGGCCTTTATCATGACGAATATTTATTTCGAAAGTGTCCTCATGGCATGGAGCTCGATCGTCAGCAATAAAATGCGCTCGCTGCTCACCATGCTGGGCATCATCATCGGGGTGGCGGCCGTCATCGCGCTCATGTCCATCGGCTATGGCGTGCAGGACTCGATCAAGAGCGATATTTCCCGTCTGGGATCGAATACCATCACGGTCACGCCGGGGACGGGCAGAAAGCCGGGGGTGAAGCAGGCGGCCGGCTCCATGCAGACCCTGACCTACAAGGATTATCTGGCGATCCGCAATCTGCCGAATATCACCTATTCCGCTCCGCTCGTGCAGGGGAGCTACCTTCTCGTCAATGGGAATAAGAACTGGAATACTCGTGTCTATGGCTGTACGCAGGACTATGCGGATCTCTCTGACCTCAAGGTGCAGGAAGGCCGTTTCTGGACGCAGAAGGAGTACAATGCCCGTGCCCGTGTCGCCGTCATCGGGAAAACGGTCGCGACAGGGCTCTTCGGAGAAGAGGATCCCATCGGGAAGAAGGTCCGTATCCATGGGAATCCATTCACCGTGATCGGCCTTCTGGAGGAAAAGGGATACTCCTTCATGGATCAGGATGACCGCGTGCTCTGTCCTTTCAGCACCGTGCAGGAACGTATGCTGCACATCACCTATGTGAATAACATCGTCATCTCGGCGGATAACAGCAGCGATCTTTCACAGATCGAGTCCGATGTGACGAACCTGCTCCGCACGCGCCACCGCGTCTCCGGGACGGATGATGATTTCTCCATCCAGAATTCGCAGGATCTCATCAAGACCATGGAGTCGACCACGCAGACGCTCACCATCTTTTTGGGCAGTGTGGCGGCGATCTCCCTCCTTGTCGGCGGTATCGGCATCATGAACATCATGCTCGTCTCCGTCACGGAGCGCACGAAGGAGATCGGCATCCGTAAAGCGCTGGGGGCGACCTACCAGATGATCATCGTCCAGTTCCTGATCGAGTCCATCACCGTCAGTCTTGCCGGCGGCTTCCTGGGAGTCGCTCTTGGCGTCGGCATCGCGCTCGTGACGCCGCAGCTGTCACAGATCCCGACCGTCATCGCCGCGGGCCCCATCGTCGGCTCCTTCGTCTTCTCTGTCCTGATCGGCCTCATCTTCGGCCTCTATCCGGCACAGAAAGCAGCGAAGCTGAATCCGATCGATGCGCTGCATTATGAATAAGGCAAATAAAAAGACCTGACAAGAGTCAGGCCTTTTTATTTTGCAGGTTCAGGGTTCAGGGTTTAGGGTTTAGGGTTTAGGGTTTAGGGTTTAGGGTTTAGGGTTCAGGATTTAGGGTTCAGGATTAGCCTCGGGGACGTGCTGTCCCTTGATTGTGGATGAAAGATTCTCTTGAATGAGAAATTAGAAATGAGAAATGCGAAATGGTGGTGCGGCGCATAAAAATCAGAAGCGCCGCGGAGGTTTGAAATGAGCGATTATCTCGTATCGCCAACCTAATCCCTAGCCACTAATTCCTAGCTACCAGTCACCAGTCACTAGTCCCCAGTCCCCAGTCACTAGTCACTAGTTACTAGTCACTAGCCACTCATCCTTGCTTTCAAACTTAGCCCATGGGGCGTGCCGCTCTTTGATTACGTGCGAAAGAGGGGGAGCGGGTTCAACTGTTTCAAAGAGTTCAGCGGGGGTGGTGCGGCGCATTTCGTCATCCTGAGCGGAGAAAAACGTCGTATGTTAGAAAATGGCTGATCTGAAAATATGAGAACTGAGTCGAAGGATCTAAGCGCCGCGGAGATTTGAAATGAGCGATTTTCTCGTATCGCCAATCTAATCCCTAGCTACTAATCCCTAGTCACCAGTCGCCAGTCCCTATTTTCTCACATGAGACAGGTTCACATACAGCTCTTTGGCATCGGCATCGAGTTTGCGATTTTTCTTCACATCCGAGAGGTGGTCATACTTGCTGACAGCATTGCCCTTCGCATCATACATCGCGATGAGGGCGTGATCCATGGAGTATTCTCTTTCCCGCTTGTCGGCATGGAGATTGATTTTGAATTCACGAATGCGGGTCGTGAGATTTCCATTCGCGAAGTCATAGTCGCTGGGGTTCTTTTTGAGGCTTTCCACGTAGAGGGTGAAGTCTACATTTTCGATGCTGCCAGGGAAATCCATGGTCTGCATGCCGGAGAGGGACTTCATGTCTGCGTAGCAGATCTCTTCATCGTCTGCATGAATGACGCGATACCGGTCTGGATGGGCGAGGAGTGTCGCGGAATCCATCGCCATCGCAGAAGTCGCAGTAAGCATAGTGAAAGCGGCGAGTGCCAGTGCAAATTTTTTCATGATATCCTCCTTAAAATTGACTTAGGTTCATTTCGATATGATTCGATTATACTATGGAAGAGACAGAAATGCAAGCCGAATTTTCCTAGGGAAACGTTGATTAAATCGTTGTCAGATTTTACTCTTGAATTTTTATACATAGCGAGGAATCACCTGACGCGAATAGCGAGCTATTTAAGGAAGGCTATGACGAAGCTATGCATAAAAATTCTTGTAGAAGCTGACTCTGCGATTGAATCAGTGTTTCCCTAGGGGAAATACTGATCCTTCGACTGCATCAGCATTTCCTGAGACTTGGACGCAAAAAACGCTGCCGTGAAATTCACAGCAGCGTTTTTTTCTATTTTTATTTTGACAGCGCGAGGGCTTTTTCGAAAGTTTCCTTGATGCTTTCCGAGGGTTCCTTATCCATGAGGCTCACGACGACGATCGCGATGACAGAGAAGAGGAAGCCGGGGACGAGCTCGTAGAGGTCAAACCATGCGAACTGTTTCCAAATGAGAACGGTGAGGCCGCCGACGATGACACCGGCGTAGGCGCCTTTGAGCGTCATGCGTTTCCAGTAGAGGGAGAGGAGCACAGTCCCGCCGAAGCAGGCACCGAAGCCAGCCCATGCGTAGGAAACGATGGAGAAGATATAACTGTTCGGATCTGAGCCGAGGTAGACGGCGATGCAGGAAACGAGAAGGACCGAGATACGGCTGACGCGGATCAGCGTTTTTTCCGAGGCATCCTTGCAGAGGAAGGCCTGGAAGAGGTCACGGGAGACTGCCGAGGATGTGACGAGCAGCTGCGAGGAGCTGGTACTCATGATGGCTGCGAGGATCGCAGACCAGATGATGCCCGTGATGAAAGGCGCCGAGAGGGACTCTGCCATCAGGACAAAGACGCGCTCTGCATTCGCATTTTCGAGCGGGGTCGTGAGGTATGCCTTGCCGATGACGCCCATGGCGATGGCGAAGGCGAGAGACAGGATGACCCATGTCATAGCGATGTGTGTCGATTTCTTCAGGTCTTTCGCATCCGAGATCGCCATGAATTTGACGAGGATATGCGGCTGTCCGAAATAGCCGAGTCCCCAGCCGAGGGAGGAAACCATCATGATGACAAGAGCGCCCATGCCAGTGGAGTCCGGGAAGAAGGAGAAGAAGTCCGGTCCTTCTTTTGCCAGAATATCCATGGTCGGAGCAGGGCCGCCCAGTGCGATGGCTGCGGCGACCGGTACATAGAGGACGGTGAAGAACATCATCGTGCCCTGAATGAGGTCAGTCAGAGCGACGGCAGAGAAACCGCCGAGGAAGGTGTAGAAGACGACGACGAAGGCACCGATCAGAAGGGACTCGAAGTAGGGCAGACCGAAGATGGTATTGAAAAGCTTGCCGGCTGCGACGAATCCGGAGGATGTGTAAATGATAAAGAAAAGAATGATGAAGAGGGCGCAGATGAGGCGCAGGCCATTCTTCTTTTCTTCGAATCGGTTTGACAGATAGTCCGGGATGGTGAGCGAATTATTCGCGACCTCCGTGTAGTGACGAAGGCGTGTGGAGACGAGGACCCAGTTCGCCCATGTACCGATGATGAGGCCGATGCCTGTCCAGAAAGCGGAGAGCCCGTGCAGGTACGCATAGCCCGGGAGCCCCATCAGCATCCAGCCGCTCATATCCGAGGCTTCCGCACTCATGGATGTCAGCCATGGTCCCAGTTTGCGGTCCCCCAGAATGTAAGATGACAAATTTTTCTGCTGCCTCGAGTAATAGAGCCCGATGCACATCATGCCCGCCAGATAGAGGATGAAGGCCAGGGCAATCGGCCAGCTCCATTCTTCACTTATTTCCATACAATTTCCTCCCCTGTATAATCATTCCATTTTTTTGAAAATATCTTGAACATTATAACATATAAAAGAAAGAAATACGATAGGAAAAGGAAATAGGAGACTGGGAGACATCAGACTTTCTCATATCGTCATTTCGAGCGAAGCGAGAAATCTTTGTCATTCGCGGCTTAGAGGTCGATGTGTGGAAACCCTAAGCGGGAAGCCTGCTATCAAGAGACCTTTGGGCTTCGCCGTTTATAAAAACGGGGTTCGGGTACTTTCATAAATCGCCTGCTTGATATGCATTTCTCCGCTCTCTTTCATACCGCCAGTGCCCTATCCGCCCCTTCGGGGCACCTTCCCCTCGAGGGGAAGGCTGAATCGGTGCGGCGAAGCCACCGCCGCAAGTTTGAAAGCAGGGATTAGGTGCCTAAAGTGACTAAAAGACTTGAAGACATCAGACATCTGGCGCATAAGGTTTCTCCGTCTGACATCTGAAGTCTCTAGGTCTCCAAGTCTCTTAGTCTGTAAGTCTCCCAGTCTTTTAGTCTACCATCACCGGTGACGTATAGAAATCCATTTTCCCCTTTCTATACTTCACCCCAGCCTGGCAGAAGGACTGCACATCGCTGGCGCGGATATCCATCTCGAGCATGACGGCGGCTTCTTCGGGAAGGGTTTTCAGTGCTTTCGCCGTGCTGGTGATGATGGGGAGGGGAAGATTTCTGAGGAGGGCGCTCTTTTCTCTTCGGAGTGCGAGGAGGCGGGCGTAGGAGGGCTCGGGCGGGGCGAGGAAGGGGGAGGGAAGAGCGGCGGGGGAGAGGAGCAGTTCTGCGCCAAGGCGTTTCAGGCTGCTGCGAAGATAGCGCTTGCTCTTCGTGGCGGCGAGCATTTCTTCATAGGAAATCCGCTGGCTTTCCTTTTCCCATTTATATTCAAGTCCTTCTTTGAAAAGACCAGTCTTCTGAAGGGCTTCTCGGGGCATCAGGCGGGAGAGAAGGTGGCAGCAGTCCTCATAGCGCGATGGATCCGTGTAGCGGCCTTCTTCCATGAGCTGCGCCGCTTCCTCTTCGGCGGCAGGGGAAAGAAGAACCGTCCTTTTTTGAGACAGGAGCTCCCGTCGCGCGCTCGTCGCGGAGACGGGATGCTCCATGTCCCGAGGAATGACGAGGATGTCCATGTCATAGTGGTTTCGAAGGATCGTCTCCGTATAGCGGAATCCCAAAAGATTATTCGGCTTCGTAAGCTCGCCGGCAAGATACGGGGAAGCGGCTGCCATCGCTTCATGGGCGGCTTCTCCATAAGACAGGCCGGCCGCGATTCTTTCGTGGAGGAGATGCTCGTAGTCTTCCGAGATCGCCCAGCGTGCAGCGGTGAGGAGTTCATCCTTCGTGAGAGACTCTGCGCCGAAGGCGATCATGTGTGCGCCCATGGCATGCAGGAGGAAGGCGGCATAGCGGGAGAAATGGTCTGCGCTCTGAAGGGCGTAGAGGGCGGGAAATTCGAAGACGGCGTCCACGCCGGCACGGACGGCCCATCTGGCGCGCGTCCATTTATCAAAAAGGGCAGGCTCACCCCGTTGCACGAAAGCTCCGCTCATGATAGCGATGAGGGAGGCTTTAGGATGGGCTTTTTTGATGGTATCGATCATGGCGGCATGACCGGCATGAAAAGGATTCCACTCGGCTGTGATACCGATGAGAGGAGAGGTGGTAGACATGGGGACTCCTTATTTAAGATATTTTAGGATATTGAGACGTGGAGAGACGTGGAGATATCAGACATCAGACGCAGACATCTGACATCTGACGTCTAAAGTCTCCTTGTCTCTTAGTCTTCCTTATTCTATCACAAAAGTGAGCGGAGACAGGAAATCTGCCTTTCGCTATGCTATAATATGAAAAATCAATGAGTGACATTTGATTTCGTTACTACCATCAAAGGAATGATATATATGTATAATCATTGGCAGAAAAAATGGGCGCTGTCTCTGGGGCTTCTGGCGGTCGCCATGTTACCCGCAGGCTGCGGAAACAGCATCGACGATCAGTTTCCTTTCGGGAAGAACCGCATTCACTGTGACGGCGAGACCATCACGGTGGCAACGCCGTTTGAACTGATTTCCAATGGCAAGCAGGTCGACCTTGCCGATCGTCAGGCGGAGACGGTTCACGCAGAAGGGCACAATGCGAATATGCAGATCCTTGTGACCGGCACGAAAGCGAGCGAGGGGAAGGATGCGAAAACGCTGGCAGAAGAGGCGAAGCGCATCCTCGCCGATAATCCCAATCTGAAAAATGTGAAATCCCAGCAGAAGGAAATCACCTTGGGAGATGTGAAGGCCCAGCAGCTTTCCTTCTCTTTCACCGAGACCGCCCGCGGCAAGAGCACGGAGCTTTCTGTAGAAGAATACATTTTCCTCCGGAAAGGCGTCATCTGGCGCGTCATTTATCAGTACCGCAGTCACGACGAGGTCGGCAAAGCTCTCTTGCAAAAAGTCGCCGGACAGATTGCGATGGGGAGTACGTTCTAGGAATTAGTAGCTTTGAGTGACTAGTGACTGGTGACTTGTGACTGGCATGCCAGCTCATGGCATTGCCATTATTTATACTTCGCGGCGCTTCTATATTTTTATGCGCCGCACCACCATTTCGCATTTCTCATTTCTAATTTCTCATTCAATCGAGGCTTTCAAACGTAATCAAGGGGCGAGCCGCCCCAGAGGCTAACCCTGAACCTTTTTCTTTTTTAACAACGAGGAATCTATGCGATTTTCAAAAGGTTTTTTTTCACTACTTTTATTTTTAGCCGCCGGCGCTTTGATCGGAGGCATCTTGGGACAGGTGCTCGGCAGTGCGAACCTTGTCGGACTCATGCCTTTCCTGACGGAAACCTATGAGATTTTCAATATACAGAACATCGCCCTGAATCTAGGCATCATGCAGATCCATTTCGGCATTCGCTTCGCGCCGAATCTCATCAGCATTCTCGGCATTCTCGTCGCGTGGTGGCTGTATGAGAAGTTTTGAGATGGGAAGCCTGAGAGACTAGAAGACATTAGACTTACGGTATCTGACATCTGACATCTGAAGTCTGTAGTCTAAAGTCTAAAGTTTGAAGTCTAAAGCCTCCTTGACCAGTCCCTAGCCACCAGTCACTAGTCACCAGCCACCAGTCCCAAGTCACCAGTACATGACATTTGAAACACCGGATTTCCAGTAAAGTGAGGATACGATGATGCTTATCCGTGAAATGCGAAGCGAAGACAAGCCGAGAGAGCGTTTTCAGGAATCCCCGAAGATGGCCAGCATGACGGATCTCGTTGCGATCCTTTTGCGAACGGGGCGGCAGGGGTACTCGGTCATGCAGCTGGCGCAGGATGTCGTGGACCAGCTTGAGCAGACGGTGGGTATCAATGGCTATGAGGATCTTCACTGGCGGGATCTCACGGATATCAAAGGCATCGGCCCGGACAAGGCCGTCACTATCTGCGCGGCGATCGAGCTCGGGCGGCGCCTGACCTATATATATGATAAAAGAAAATTAGAGAATTTCAGCACGCCGGAGAAGGTCTCCGCCTTTTTCATGGAGCGTCTCCGGCACGAGACGCAGGAGCATTTTCTTGTCGCCTTTGTCAATGTGAAGAACCGGCTCTTGGGGTACAAAGAAGTTTCCATCGGCGGGCTGAATGAGACGCCCGTCGACATCAAAGAGGCGATGAAGTGGGCGATCCGCTACAAAGCCTTCGGCCTCATCCTCCTGCATAATCACCCTTCCGGCTATCCGGAGCCGTCGAAAGAGGATATCGAGATGACGAAGACCTTCGCCAAGGCCGCCCAGCTTCTCGATATGGAAGTGCTGGATCATGTGATCATAGGAGACGGGATCTATGTGAGTTTGCATGAGAGAGGGGTTATTTGAGACTAGGGAAACGCTGATTAAATCGCAGAATCTGATTTGGCATGTATTTTCATGCAATGCTTCGTCATAAGCCACCTTAAATAGCTCGCTATTCGCGGCGGATTATTCCTCGCCTTGCATGAAAATACAAGAGCCAAATCAGACAACGATTTAATCAGTGTTTCCCTAGTAGACGTCAGATTTTAGAAAGCAGGCGTCTCATGGTCGCTCTCAACGGGGAGAAAGAGGAGACACTTTGGTCTAGTCACTAATCCCAGTCCCTAGTCCCCTCCATTCCCAGATATGCTATAATATATGAGATATAAAAATTTTAGTAAAGGACAGGTGTGAGCCATGGAAGAAATGGAAAAAGGAAAACGTTATTCCGCAGAAGATAAGGGGTATACCAGCAAGATTTATGAAATCCGCTGGATCCCTGTCACGGAAAGAGAAGAATATCAGGGAGGCCCGACCAGAGACGCGCTCCTGAAGCTCAAAGAAAAAATGGCGGAAAAAGATTTCGACAAATACATCGAAAACGGTGTCATCCGTGTGACCTATGATGAAGGCCGTCTGATGATCATCGTGAAGTCGGAGATCTACCGCACCATGCTGATGGGACCCTTCTACAATGCCATCTGCGAAGCCTTCGATGTGGGACATTTCCGCGTCGTCAGCCAGGTGAATGGGTACTGATCGGAGCGGGAAAGCGGTTCTGATCGAGAGGAGAAGGATAGGCGAGCCGGATGGCCCGCCTTTTTTCTTGCGAACTTTCCCGCTATCCGCTATAATTTTCATAGTCTAATGAAAAACTCAGTCATCTATCCGAGGCTTCTTATGAGATTCCGATTTCTACTTATCCTCTGTATCGCTCTTTTCTCCAGCCTTCTTCCGGTTGAATGCCGCGGGGAGGCTCTTTTGCGTGCAGCGTTCCCGTATGCTCTGACGAAGGAGGAAGGCGTCGCCCATGCGGGGAGCACGCAGCTTCTTTATATTTCCGTGCAGAATTTCGGCAATGAAGAGGAAGCTGCCGAGATCACGGCGGAGCTGCCGGAGGGATTCACCGCGCTTCCCGGCGATGGCTGGGAGACGGATGGAAGAACTGTTTCTATCCGCTGGACGCTTCCTGCTGACTATGGCGAGCAGTTCCTCGCGGTCCCTGTGAAATGCAGTGAAGCGGCGGGGGAAAGTGTCTACGAGATACCAGTTTCCCTGAGGACGAAAGATGGCGTGAAAGAGGAGCGGATTTCTTTCACGGCGGGACCGGCGGAAGAGGAGCAGGACAAGAAGGCAGCGCAGACATGGTATATCCAGTCGGTGCTGCTTCCAGTGAATGAGGACGGGGAGCGGGATGCCAGGCAGGCGAAGGATACGCTTGTGACGCCGGATGTGACACTGGAGAATATGAAGAACCGTCTGACGGGCGGACGCGGTGTGGACTGGGATGCGATCACGGCAAAGCCGAATACATACTTTCTTCTGGATATGAGAAATCCGAAGAAAGATGTGCGGACGATCCATCTCTCGGCGGAGCTCGTCGACAAGGAGACGGGGGAGGTGCGCCCCGGGCTCGTCGCGGCAGCCGGCGAGGGGGAGTCTGTCGATCGAACGAAAATGGGAAGTGAGGCTGTTCTCTCTCTGAATGGCCATAAAATGCAGACGGCGGTGGTGCCGCTCTATGTGGATCCCTTCTCGATCGCAGAGGGAGACTATGCGCTGCGCCTTTCTCTGCTTGACGGAGAGACAGAGCGTGTGACGGAGCTGCCGCTCACGGTCGTGAAGAAGCGGAGCGTGGGATTTGCGACGCTCGGCTTTGCGCTTCTTTCTCTTCTCGCGCTGGCAGTCTCCATCGGTGGGCTGAAGCGCTGCATCCTCTCCATCGGAGCGAAGGGGGATATCACGGTATCGCTCTTTGCGGCGATGGCTTTCGGCGGTGTCGTCGTGCCGGTGACGCTTCTGGGAGATTTCCTGCATGTCCTCTTGGGGCCTTTCTCCGGTCTTGTGACAGGCCTCCTCTCGGGGGTCGTGCAGTACCTGCTTCTGGTCTCGCTGCTGGTTCTTTTCCGCAGGCCGGGGGTCTGTGCGCTCTTTTTCCTCATGCGCTGGATGCTCTCGGCGGTACTTTTTGGCCGCGTGACGCCGGTGGGGATCCTGATCTGCGCGGTGTCCATCGTCATTCTGGAAACGGCGCTTTACCTCGCAGGTTTCTATCGAAAGAAGGAGCTGACGCCGCTCTACGCGATGGGGATTTCCTTCCTGATCGGGCTTTGTGATGCGGGGATCACCTTTGTGAATATGGAACAGCTGATGTTCTTTTATCGGTTATATTATGCAGACTGGTTCATCGGACTTTACATGCTGATGAATGGTCTCTTGTACAGTACACTTGGCAGCTGGATGGGCTATCGCATCGGCAGCCGCTTGAAGCAGGTGATGGGGACATGATACTGGAAATCAGGGATCTTTCGTGCCGCTACGTATCGCGCAAGAAGGATACGCTTTCGCATGTGGATCTGTCTCTCGCTGAAGGCGAGATGGTCCTCATCGCAGGGCGCTCCGGCTGCGGGAAATCGACGCTCATCAAGAGCATCACGGGGCTTTTGGAGCCGGGGGAAGCACGGCTCACGGGGACGATCTCCCTCGATGGGCGCGATGTGACGCAGATGAGCGCGGAAGACATCGGACTTCTGGCGGGGACGGTATACCAGACGCCGGATGACCAGCTCTTTGCGATGACGGTGGCAGACGAGGTCGGATTTGCCCTTGAAAACCGCGGAGAGGATCCGTCTGTTATAGAGAAAGAAGTCCGGCGGGCGCTTGCAAAGACGGGGCTTTCCGGTATGGAGGCGCGGAGCATCCATGCGCTGTCGGGCGGGCAGAGGCAGCGTCTGGCGCTGGCCTCGATCCTTGTGACGCATCCGAAGCTTCTTATCTTAGATGAACCGGTGAGCCAGATGAATCCGAAGGGCGTCAAGGATTTCTTGGAGCTTCTGGTTTCCCTGAATCAGGAAGACCATATGACGATCCTTGTGGTGGAGCACCGCGTGAATGAGCTCGCGCGGTATTTTCCCCGCCTCTGCTGCATGTATGAAGGACGATTCATCTATGACGGCGCGACCGAGGGGGCATGGGCAGCGCTCGGAGATACGGAGGCCTATGGCCTTCGCGAGCCGCAGACGGTGAAGCTCGGCCGCCTCCTGCATCTTCCTCGTCTCTCGGGGCATGTGAAAGAGACGGCAGAAGAAATCCGGAAGAGCGGTATTTCCTTTGCGCCGCATATCCCGCAGGCGGAAAGAGAGAGCCATGCCCCCGTTGTCCTCGAGGGAATAGATCTTCATTACCGCTATCAGGGCGCGAAAAAGGAAACGCTTCACGGACTTTCTTTCGCGATCCGCAAGGGGATGATCAATGCGCTCATGGGCTTCAATGGAGCAGGGAAATCCACGCTGATGAACATTTTATCCGGGCTGGATACGCCGACATCGGGGGATATCCTGCTTCTTGGGAAACCGGCTGAAAAGCAGCGCCATCACATCGGCTATATGCGGCAGGAGGCAGACCTCATGCTGCTTACGGACTCTGTCAGCGATGAGCTGACGTGGAATAACAAAAGCATCACGGAAGAGGAGCTGGATCGCCTCCTTCGCCGTCTGCATGTGCGGCACTACCGCCATGATTTCCCGCTCGCACTCTCGAAGGGGCAGCGTCTTCGTGTCGTTTTCGGCGCGATGCTCGCGAGGAAGGATAATGATCTGTTGCTCCTCGACGAACCGACGACGGGGCAGGATCAGAAGAGCCTGACGGATATCAAAGCACTTCTCCGCTATGCGGCCTCCGAAGGGCGGACGATTTTCTTCTGCACCCATGATATCGAGCTGGCCGGCGAGCTGGCGGATCAGGTGTTCCTTTTGAAAGAGGGAAGATTCCTGGCAAGCGGCACGCCGCATGCGATCTTCAGTGATAAAAAGCTGATGGAGGAAGGCGGTCTGGCGCTCCCGCCCATGCTGATGCTGTCGGAAATGCTGGGCATCGAGCCGTGTATTTCTGTGAAAGAGGTGATGGATCATGTCCTATAGGCAGCTTTGGGAGGGCGGAGATGGACACTCTTTCCTGACGCGTCTCGATGGACGGACGAAGCTCTCCTTCCTCTTCTGCTATGCGCTGATGATGATCATCGTGGACAATGCCAGAACGCTTTTCTTCCTCTTCACGCTGACACTCGTTTTTCATTTTCTGGGAAAGACGCCCTTCTATAAGTGGCGGGTGCTCGCGATCTTCATCCTATTGGGGCTATGGGGCTCGATCGCCAGTCAGGCGCTCTTCTTTTCGCAGAATCCGAGGACGCCCCTTGCGACTTTGATTTTTCCCGGCTTCCCTGTCTTGGGGGCGCTGACGAATGGCCTTTATATCTATCGGGAAGGGATCATCTACGGCGCGATTCAGGGAATGCGTACCGTATCCATGATCACGCTGGGGCTGCTCGTCTGCTGGACGAGCGACCCGCGCCAGCTGCTGAAGGGGCTCACTTCGTGGAATCTTTCTCCGCAGGCCGCCTTCATGCTGGTGACGGCGATCCGCTTCTTCCCTGTGCTTGCCGCAGAAGCAGGCGAAGTCATGGTCGCACTGCAGCTTCGAAGCGGCAGCGAAAAGGGACGGCATCAGGTCCTGATGCACATTCCCTATATGGTGAAGCCCCTCCTGGCCCGCTGCCTTCGCCGTTCCGCGACGCTGGCCCTTTCCGTCACGAGCCGCGGTCTTTTTCTCGCCAAGGGCAGAAAGGCAGAAATCTGGCGTTCCAGCGAGAAATGGGTCTGCACCGCCTTCTTCCTTTTCACACTCGCCTGCGGCGCAAGCAAGATCCTCTACGCTCTCTCGAAAGAAGGCTTCTACTACGGGGCTCTTCGTATGGTGTATGATGTGACAAAGATGTATTTATAATGGGTTCAGGGTTCAGGTTGGCGGGTTCAGGGGAGACTTTGAGACCGATAGACTTGGAGACATCAGACATTTGACGTCTAACGTTTGAAGCAGACATCGCTATTATTTATGCTCCGCGGCGCTTAGATCCTTCGACTCAGTTCTCATATTTCAGATAAGCCATTTTTTAACATACGACGTTTTTCTCCGCTCAGGATGACGAAATACGCCGCACCACTCCCCTCTGAACCTGTAGAACCCGCTCCCCCTCTTTTGCAAATCATCAAGGGCAGCACGCTTTACGGGCTAACCCCAAACCTGATAACCTTACATCAAAGGACCAACTATGAAACGATGCAAAACAATTCTCATTTTTTCGCTCCTTGTGTTGACATGGATCGCTCTCTTCTGGCTGACCGGGAAAAAGACCCCGTGGCAGATCTTTGCGGGCAAAGAGTCAGAGGCTGCCTATGTGATTTCCTTAGGCGACATGGCAGGACGGAACTATGACCGTATGGGCTTTGACAGCGGCAAGGTGCTCTACGTGAAGTCGGACGGCGGCTGGCTCGTCGGTACAGCGAATGGCGAGCTCATCCATTTCGATGAGAAGGGAGAAGAGCTGTGGAGTCACTCTGTCGGGACAGGCCTCATCCGGGGCATCGCGGTGAGCCGGGATGAGAAGGTCGTCTATGCCGGAGAGAAAAGTCCGGAAGGAACGATGTATGCCATGGATGTGAAAAATGGCAATGTGCTGTGGACCTTCCGGGGAGACTCCCTCATCGGCTATGAGGCGGATATCCAGTCCGAGCCGACGGCCATCGATATATCGACGGATGCTGCGGGACATGTGTATGCGGTTTTCTATCGATTCACAATCGATGAGAAGGGCCAGCGGACCTATCTTTCCCGCATCATTTCTTTCGATGAGACAGGGAAGGAGCTTTGGCGCTATCCTGCCAATGAGAATATGGACGCATGGGTGAATTGCGGCGCCATTTCAGAAAGCAGCGGCCGCTTCGCTTTTGCGACGGCGAATTACGATAAAGCGAAGACAGAGGGTCTCAAATATAATGAGAATCTGTATGTCCTTGACAGCCATACGGGGACGCTGCTCCATGCCGAAACGATTCCGCCGGTCGAGACCTTCGGCACGACGACGATCCGGAACGGACTTTCTTATTCGGAGGATGGGAAGTACCTCGCTGTGATGGCGAGTGATGGGCGCGGATTCCTTCGTGACGAGGACGGACGTCCCATCTGGGAGCGCAGCATTTCCAAGGTGATGGAAATCGGCGGCAGCTATTACTTCGCGGCGGGCCGTGATGCACTCTTTGCTGGGGACAAAGTTCTCTTCGGCACCATCAATACGTTCAATCGGGAAAACTGGCAGCTGCCCGCGCCTGTCATCCATCCATCGGGAAACAGCCTCTATGCATTTGACAGGGACGGGAAGTATCTTTTCCGCTATACCGCGCCTGCGGAGATCGAAGCCATCGGGGTCGCCGGCGATGTGGCCGCGCTTGCCATCGGCAGAAATGTAAGAAATCATGACTACAAAGCCCATGGTGCGGCGGTCATCCGTCTTTCTGACGGGACGCTTCTCAATGAGTACCATACGAAAGGGCCGCTCCAGACGCTTGCGATTTCCTCCGATGGCCGCTACGTGGCCGGCATCGAAGTCCCCGCTGTCACGGCTGAGGGAAATCTCCTCGGAGCCTATCGGCTGCATATCTGGGATAGAGAGAAGTAAAAAGGTTCGGGGTTCAGGTTGATGGGTTCAGGTAGAAGACTAAGAGACATCAGATATCAGACGCCAGACATCTGACATCTAAAAGTTTGAAAGCAGGGATGAGTGGCTAGGGATTGGGGATTAGAAATCTCAAGTAACTGGTGACTAAGGATTAAAAGACCAAAAGATTAAGAGACTAGGAGACTTCAGACTCTTACGTATCGTCATTTCGAGCGCGAGCGAGAAATCTTTGTCATTCGCGGTTAAACGGTCGATGTCAGGAAACCACAAATGGGAAGCCTGCTATCTGCCGACCTTCGGGCACTGCCCCCGTTGAACCCATTGAAGCCGCCCTCTCTTTGCGCTATAATAGAAAACAAATTGTTTTTTATTTAAACATTCGAGGCCGTTATGATACGAAGATTTATGAAATATTATCGTCCCTACATGCACATTCTGATCTGGGTGATCGTAGGGACTTTTGCCATGGCCGGACTGGATCTGATTTTTCCGGTCGTGGTCCGTGAGCTCATCCATGACGTACTGCCGGCGGGGGATATGCATCGGCTGTTTATCGGCTCAGGGATCCTTCTCGTACTCTATATCATCAATTTCGCGATCCAGTATGCGGTGCAGTACTATGGGCATGTCATGAGTGCGTCTATCGAGCACGACATGCGACGGGATCTGTTTGCTCATATCGAGAAGCTGTCTTTTCACTACTTCGATAATGAGAAAACGGGGCAGCTGCTCTCACGCATCACAAGCGATGTGACAGAGATCAGCGAGCTTTCTTTCCGCGGGCCGAATGATGTCCTCCTCTGCGGCGTCATCATGGCGGGGACGCTCGTCGTGATGTTCGTCATGAACTGGCAGCTCGCCCTCCTCATCGGTGCGCTGCTGATTGCGAAGAGCATTCACACCGTGAAGGTGAACAAACAGATGAAGTCCGCTTTCCGGCAGAACCGAAAGAAGGCAGGGGAAGTCTCTGCCCGCGCAGAAGAAAGTCTTTCCGGCATCCGCCTTGTGAAGGCCTTTGCCCAGGAGGCTTTCGAGCTGGACCGTTTTGAAGAGAAGAGTCGTGAGCTCAGGGATACCCGTTTCGCTTCGAATAAGCTCATCGCTTATTTCTCCGGCGGCATCAATTTCTTCACCAACTTCATCAATGTGGCGGTGATCCTGGCCGGCGGCTGGATGATCAATGAGGGAACGCTCGCCCTTTCTGATTTCGTCGCTTTCCTTCTCTATGTGAATATCTTCATGCGCCCGGTCTTCCGTCTGACGATCCTCGCTGAGGTGTACCAGCGCGGCATGGCCGGTTTTCACCGTTTCGAAGAGATCATGCATACCGAGCCGTCCATCGAAGATCCGGAAAAGCCTGTCATGCTGCCCTCTGTGAAAGGGGACATTGATTTCAAGGATCTATCCTTCGGCTATGACCCCGGACATCTCATCCTGCATGATCTGGACTTTGAGATCCCTGCCGGAAAGACGGTGGCTTTCGTCGGCGAGACGGGGGCGGGGAAGAGTACGCTCGTCAGCCTGCTGCTTCGCTTCTATGAACCGACAAAAGGCGAAGTCATGCTGGATGGTCATCCGCTTTCCGCGTTCCGCCAGCAGGACCTCCGAAGAAAGATCGGTATCGTGCAGCAGGATGTCTTCCTCTTCGGGGATACCATCGCGGAGAATATCGCGTATGGCCGCGAGAATGCGACGAAAGAGGAAATCGAAGAGGCCGCGCGTCTCGCCGCTGCGGATGATTTCATTCGCCAGCTGCCGAACGGCTATGAGACGAAGGTCGGCGAGCGCGGCGTGAAGCTTTCCGGCGGGCAGAAGCAGCGCATCGCCATCGCTCGCGTCTTCCTCAAGAATCCGCCTGTCGTCATTTTCGACGAAGCGACATCTGCCCTTGATACCCAGACGGAGAAGAAAGTGCAGAAGACACTCGATGAGCTTGCGAAAAACCGCACGACGATCATCATTGCGCACCGTCTCTCGACCGTCAGAAATGCGGATGTGATCTATGTCCTTGACCATGGCCGCCTGATCGAACGCGGCAGCCATGACGAACTGATGGCAAGGCACGGGAAATACTTTGCTCTGTATGAAGCGCAGAAAAAGAAAAAAGAAGATGAATAGTGAGTCATCTAAAATCCTCTTCCCCATTTCGGGGGAGAGGATTTTTGTTTTGGGGCGGGGTTAGTCCATGAGGAGTGTCGTCCCTTGATTGTGGATGAAAGCTCTGCTTGAATGAGGAATTAGGAATGAGGAATTAGGAATGGTGGTGCGGCGCGTAAAAATCAGAAGCGCCGTGGGTATAAATAATGGCGATGCCCGAAGGTGCTTTTTAGTCACCAGTCACTAGTCACCAGTCACTTGAGATTTCTAATTCCCAATCCCTGGCTACTCATTCTTGCTTTGCAACTTCAGTTTGACGGGTAGATAAGAGACTAAGAGACGGAGAGACTAAGAGACTTTAGACTTTAGACATTAGAAGTCAGACATTAAACGTCAGCCATTAGAAGTTAGACATCAGACAGCTGAAGTCTGAAATCTGATGTCTCTCAGTCTCCACGTCTCTCAGTCTTCAAGTCTCTCGATCTCTTAGTCTTTGAGCTGAAACCTGCACCTCTTTTTTTATTTATCTTCTTTACATGCCGCCTCTTCCATGTTACACTTTTCACAGTATAGAAGGAGCGCGGACGAATCCGATGGCTGCTCCAGCGGGAAGGCAGACTTTGTTTTCCTAGATTACTCGTAAATGAGGGATGTAAATGTCACTTTATGTAAAAAAATTCGGCGGAAGTTCTGTTGCGACACCGGAAAAAATGTTGAATATTGCAAACCGTGTGCTTCGCGATCGGAAGCCGGGGGACAAGATCGTGATCGTCGTATCGGCTATGGGCGATACCACCGATGATCTCCTGGCACTGGCTTCGAAGGTATCGGATATCAATCATGGACGTGAAATGGATATGCTGCTGGCGACCGGTGAGCAGATCTCCATTTCCCTTATGGCGATGACTTTCAGAAAGCTCGGCGTCCCTGCTGTGTCGCTCACGGGCCCGCAGGCGGGTATCATCGCGGGAGGGGCGTATGGCAAGGCGACCATCGATGATGTGAAGCCGGAGCGCGTCTTCAAGGAGCTGGAAGAAGGCAAGATCGTCATCGTGGCGGGCTTCCAGGGCCTTATGGAAAATGGCGATGTGGCGACACTGGGCCGCGGCGGTAGCGATGCGACGGCGGTGGCGCTTGCAGGTGCGATGCATGCAGATATGTGTGAGATCTTCACCGATGTGGATGGTGTATACTCTGCAGATCCGCGTGTCGTGAAGAATGCACATAAGATGAAAGAAATTACCAATACGGAAATGCTGGAAATGGCACGTCTGGGCGCTGGCGTCATGCAGCCTCGCAGCGTCGAACTCGGGATGAAATATCACATTCCGATCCATGTCAGATCTACATTTACGAATGATGAAGGAACGATTATCCGGGAGGTATGTATGGAAGGCTTGAACGAAGCGGTCAGAGGCGTGGCACAGGATGCTCATGCAGCTAGAATTGCAGTACTGGGACTCAGAAATGTGCCGGGCGTGGCATACAGTGTATTCTCTGCTCTCGCAGAAGACAATATCACGGTCGACATGATCGTGCAGAGCGTCAGAAACTCCAATGATGACAAGACGGATATCGTATTCACCATCGATGATACGGATATGGAGGATGCCAAGAGAGTCCTCGATAAGATGAGAGACGATGGCAAAGTGGAAGAAGTCATTTATGATGATGACACGGCCAAAGTCTCTGTCGTAGGCGCCGGCATGCTCGGCAAACCGGGAGTCGCTGCTCGTATGTTCGGAGCACTCGGCAGAGCCGGTGTCAATATTGACATCGTCAGCACTTCGGAAATCAGCATTTCCTGTCTCATCCTGAGAAAAGACCTGAGTAAAGCTGTCCAGGCCATTCACGACGAATTCTTCCCGCAGGATGAAAAATAATAAATAGATGCTTATGGAAAAAGCACAGGGATTTCCTGCGCTTTTTCTTGTGAATAAAGTGGTGGACTAGTAGCTGGTGACTAGTGACTAGTGGCTAGGGATTAAGAGTGCCTGTTGGCTCGTGATTCAAATTCTACCTTAGTGCATTGCCATTATTGCCAAAATGGTGCGAAGCCCCGCTCCTACTACTGCTGAACCTGTTCAAACTGCTGAACCCGTTCAAACCGTCAACAGCTAACTATCAACGAGCAACAAATCAAGGAGAACGTATATGAAATGGAATGATGGAGACCTGGTACACGGATTCCGTGTCAGCCGCATGTCCCATATCGAAGAAGTCAATGCCGATGCCTATCTGATGGAGCACGTCAAAAGCGGTGCCCGTCTTCTGTATCTGGACAGCGACGATGATAATAAAGTCTTTTATATTTGCTTCCGCACGACGCCGGATAATTCCAAGGGGACACCGCATATCATGGAGCACTCGACGCTCTGCGGCTCTCGGAAATATCCGCTGAAGGAACCCTTCGTCGAACTCGCGAAAGGTTCTCTCAATACCTTCCTCAATGCGATCACTTGGCCGGATAAGACCATGTATCCGATCGCCAGCCGCAATATGGTCGATTTCCATAACCTGATGGATGTATATCTCGATGCGGTCTTCTATCCGAATTGCCTCAAGAATTCGCAGATCCTGATGCAGGAAGGCTGGCATTATGAGCTGGAGAATAAAGAGGCGCCGCTGACGTACAATGGTGTCGTTTACAATGAAATGAAAGGCGCACTCTCTTCGCCGGAAGCCATCATGGAAGACCGCGCGACCGAGCGTCTCTTCCCGGATAATACCTACGGCGTGGAGTCCGGCGGGGATCCGGAAGTCATCCCGATGCTCTCTTTCCGTGAATTCACGGAATTCCACAGACGCTTCTATCATCCGTCGAACAGCTATATCTACCTCTATGGCGATATGGATATCGAGAAGACACTGGCGTATATCGATGAGGAATACCTGTCTCATTTTGACCGCCGCCATGTGGACTCCGCCGTCCGCACACAGTCCGGCTTCAAGAAAAGAGTATCTGCGATCTGCCCGTATGGGATCGCAGAGCAGGAAAGCGAAAAGGGGAAGGCGATCCATGCCCTCTACATCGCAGGAAGCGACCATATGTCTACGAAAGAATCGCTTGCTTTCCGTATCCTGAACTATGTCCTGATCGATATGGACGGCGCACCGCTGAAAAAAGCAGTCATGGATGCCGGTCTTGGAAACGACCTGTCCGGCGGCTATTGTGACAGCTACAAGCAGCCGGTCTGGACCATAGAAGTGACAGGCTCGGAAGTGGAGAAGCAGGAGCAGTTTGCGCAGGTCATCGACGGGACGCTCCGCACGTTCGCTCTTGACGGCATTGACAAAGATATGCTCGATGCCGCACTGAACCGCACGGAATTCACCTCGCGTGAAAATGATTATCAGGGACGTCCGAAAGGCCTTTTCTATGGGGTCCGTGCGATGGATCTCTGGCTGTATGACCGTGATCCGATGGCGGCACTCCGCTATATCGACGACATCAAAGAGCTTCGCGAAGGAATCCGGGAAGGCTATTTCGAAAGCCTTCTCCTGAAGTACGTCATCAAGAATCCGCATCAGGTCCTGATCACCATGAAGCCGGAAAAAGGACTGACAGAGAAGAACAATGCGGCAACGGCAGAAAAACTCGCGGCCTACAAGATGAGTCTCACCGACGAGCAGCTCGAAGACATCATGGCGTCCACCAAAGCACTGAAGGAGCGTCAGGCATCCATGGAAACAGAGGAGGCCCTGAAGACCATTCCGCTCCTGTCCCGCGAAGACCTGAAGCGGGAGATTGAGGAGGAAGTGCTCGAAGAAGAGACAGTCTCGGGCATCCGCCACTTCCACTATGATATTCACACGACGGGCATTTCCTACGTCACGATGTATTTCAATCTCTATGATCTCACCGAGGAAGAGATCCCGTATGCCATCCTCCTTGCCGGGATGCTTCGCAGCATGGATACGGAAAAGCACAGCTACACCGAGCTCGCGCGGATTTCCAATGCATATACCGGCGGCATCAGCTTCCAGATTTCCTGCATCGGCGATATCAATGACGCTTCGAACTATAAGCCTTTCATGGTCGCTAGAGGCAAAGCACTCACCTCAAAGGCCGAGCAGCTCATGGACCTTTTGGGGGAAGTCATCAATCATACGTCCTTCCGGGATACGAAACGGCTGAAAGAGCTTCTCTTGGAAGAAAAATCGGAATGGGATATGACGGCTTTCTCCCGCGGGCATAATCTCACCATGGGACGCCTTGCTTCCTATTTCTCAAAGACAGCGCAGTTTTCTGAGCAAGCCGGCATGACGTTCTACTATTTCCTGGCAGACCTCGTCAAGACGTATGACAGTCAGGCAGAGGACATCGCGGAGAAGCTCTCTTCTGTCGCGAAGAAAATCTTCACAAGAAGCCATATGTTCTTGGCCACTACAGGCGAGAAGGAAGAAAAGCAGGCTGTCGATCGCTATCTCGGTCTCATCCTGAATGATATGCCGGAAGGGGAGAAGAAAGAAGCGCATCTTTTCGATTTCCCCGCCAAGGAAATCAATGAAGCCTTCCTGACCTCCGGAAAGGTCCAGTACGTCGCCAAAGGCGGTAATTTCCGCGACCATGGCTTTACCTATACCGGCGCACTTCGTGTCATGGAAACCATCCTTCGCTATGAGTACCTCTGGAAGAAAGTCCGTGTCCTCGGCGGTGCGTATGGCGCTTTCACACAGTTCCTGCGCGATGGTACGTCGCTGCTCTGCTCGTACCGTGATCCGAATCTGAAGGAAACGCTCGAGGCATACAAAGGCCTTCCGGAATATCTGGAAACACTGGAGCTGTCCGAACGTGAAATGACCAAGTACGTCATCGGTACTATGGCAGCCGATGAGATCCAGCTCACTCCGTCCATGAAGGGCGAGCGCGCCATGCTCCACTATCTGAACGGCAACACAAGGGAAGACCGCATGCGGATCCGCAGTGAAATCATCTCCTGCGAAGTGAAAGACATCCGTGCCCTCGCGCCGCTCGTCAAGAGCATCATCGAAGATCCTTACATCTGCTGCATGGGCAGCGAGGAAAAAATCCAGCGGGATAAGGCTCTCTTCCATGAAGTCCTCTCCATGCCAGAGTAATGAAATGAAGGGGGCTGTGCCGCAGACTTTATGTGGCGACAGGGGATCGATGAGAGGATGGCATTTGCTCTTCAGCTATGTTGAACCTAATCCCTAATCCCTAATCCCTAATCCCTAGTCACAAGTCATTCGTCACTTTTACCACCAAGGAGGCTCAACTGTTTGAGCCTCCTTTCGTATACCTGAAAGGAGCCGCTATGCAGAGAGCCATTCGCACCCGTTTTGCGCCGAGTCCCACAGGATATATGCACCTTGGAAATATCTGGATCGCTTTTTTGAACTGGCTCTGGACACACCAGCAGGGAGGGACGATCGTGCTGCGGATCGAGGACATCGACCGGCAGCGAAGCCACGCCGCATACATAGAGGGAATTCAGGAAGACCTTGCATGGATGGATCTTTCCTACGACGAAGGACCCGGCGGGAATTATTCCTACGGGACGCCTGTCCAAAGTCTCCGATTTCCTCTCTATCAGGCCATCATGGATCGGTGGAAAGAAGCGGGGGAGATCTATCCCTGCTTCTGCAGCCGCGCCCGTCTCCACAGCATCGCCTCTGCGCCGCATGAAGGGGAGGGGCTGCCGGTCTATGATGGGCACTGCCGCCATCTGACCGCGGAAGAAATCTCTGAAAGAGAAAAGGAGAAAGCGCCTTCCTGGCGCCTTCGCATGGAGGAAAGCCGTGTGTCTTTCCGAGATCTTTTCTGCGGGGAGGAGTCGTGCGTGCTCCGTCCCGGCATTGATGACTTTGTCCTTCGGCGCGCAGACGGTATGGTCGCTTACCAGCTCGCTGTATCCGTCGATGATGCAGCGATGGGGATGACGCATATTTTCCGAGGAAATGACCTTCTTTCCTCGACCTTTTACCAGCTCTATCTGCTGAAAAAACTGGGAGTCGCACGCGCTCCGACCTACGGACATCTGCCTCTTCTCGTGGATGCTGCGGGGGTCCGTCTCTCGAAACGCCAGAAAGGACTTACTCTCCGTGAAATGAAGGCAGAGGGCAAGACACCGGCGGATATCATCGGCCTTCTTCTCTATTATGCAGGCGCGCTTCCCAAACCGATGCCCGTGACCGCAGAGGAAGCGGCTCGGAATGTCGGCTTTGAGGAGCTGAAGCACCTGTCTTTGCCGCATATCGTGGTGACGCAAGTCTGAAAAACGGCTATAATGAATCTATTGATGGTTATCCGGGGAAACGATGATGCGATTCACGATGGGATCCGTACTTTCCCAGAGGATCCGGTAAAGGAGCTGATTTCCATGATTCATATCACCTGTGAAGGCAGAAATTTTGACTTTTTTGACGGCGCGACGCCGCAAAATTTATGGAATATGGTTCGAGGCACGCGTGGGAAGGAGGCCGCGGTGCTGGCTGAGATGGATGGCGAGCTTCTTGATTTCCAGACCCCGTTTCCTGCTGGCGGGGATGTGCGCTGGATCCCTCTTTCGGCGCCAAAAGCGCATCAGGCGTATGTGAGAAGTGCGATCATGCTTCTTGTGTGTGCGGTAGAAGAGCTATATGGAGAAGGGGCAGATGTTCTCGTGAAGCATTCGCTGGGGAAATCGCTGTACTGTGAATTCGAAGACGGTCATGTGCCGCTCAAGAAGGAGCTGGACCGCTTGGAGGCACGGATGCGTGAGATTTCCGAAGAGGGACGCGATATCACGAAGATCGTCGTCGGAAAGAAACGTGCCATCGCCTTTCTTCGCATGAAAGGGCGGGAGGAGGATGCAGAGCTGGCGGGTGAACTCGCCGGAGATACGATCAATGTCGACCAGTGCGGGCGCGTGACAGACTATTTCTTCGGCCCGCTTCTGCCGGATATGAGCTTCGTGCGGCTGTTTGCGCTGAAGTCTTATGCGCCGGGATTCCTGCTGCGCCTTCCGGATGAGGATTTTCATCTGGCTCAGGATGAAGCAGAGGATCCGCTCTTTGCGAAGGTTTTCCTTGAAAGTCAGAACTGGTCCGAGCTTATCGGCTGCCAAAATCTGGCGCAGCTCAATGCGTCTATCGAGAACGGGAAAATTCTCGACTACATTTCCATCGCGGAAGCGCTGCATGAGAAGAAGCTGGCGGAGCTGGCAGATGCGATCTGTGAGGCAAAGCCCAGGATCCGCCTCGTCTGTACAGCCGGCCCCTCATCCTCCGGCAAGACCACCTTCATGAAGCGGCTCATCGTCCACCTGCAGGTGAATGGGGTACGCCCCGTTATGATTTCGCTGGATGATTATTTCCGAGATCGCGATGAAATGCAGGGGGAAGACTGGGAAGATATCCATGCACTTGATCTGGACCGTTTCGAAGGAGATATCACAGCACTTCTGGAAGGAAAGCCGGTGCGGCTTCCGACGTTCAATTTCATCACCGGGAAAAAGGAGTGGAATGCGCCGCCCGTCACGCTTGGGAAGGGGCAGCCGATCCTTGTAGAAGGGCTCCACGCACTGAATCCGCGCCTCACCTATTTTGTCCCCGGCTACCAGTGCATGCATATCTACCTTTCCGCACTGACGCAGATCACCATCAATCACCATAACCGCATATCGACCTCAGATACGCGGCTCCTGCGCCGTATGGTGAGAGATATGCAGTTCCGCGGAAATCCTCCGGAAAAGACGATCTCCACCTGGCCAAGCGTCCGCGAGGGAGAGGAACGGAATATTTTCCACTTTCAGGGACGCGCTGATGTCGTGTTCAATTCCGCTCTTTTGTATGAAATTCCGGTTTTGAAACAGATCGTGAAGCCGTACTTAGAGGAAATATCCAAGGACAGTCCTGCCTATGGGGAAGCCCGCCGCCTTCTGGAATTCCTCGCGCCCTTCCGCGAGCTGGATGCATCGCTCGTGCCGGATCATTCGCTGCTTCGCGAATTTGTCGGCTATGAAGGGCTGGGGAAGTCCTTCCTGAATCGGTAGGCTGCTGGGGACAACGGGTTCCATTGGGGCAAAGGGCGGTGCATCATAAAGAAGCGCCGCAAATCGGGGGGGATTCGGATGATCCTTTGATCGGATATTTTAGGAATTGACAATCTCTAAAAATACGAGTATCATATGTACAGTGATCGCACTATGGAAACTTGAGAAGCCCATAGTCCGGAAGGCTCCTTCGGGAGCCTTTCGTTATTTATAGGGAAATATCTGGTAAGGCGGGATACCTTTGAAGAAAAAATGTTTTTTGACATATGATGAGCAAATTTCTTTTCTTGTCAGAGAAAAGGGACTCCATATTTCTGACCAAAATCATGCAAAGGCTCTTTTGCTTAAAACGGGATACTTTTCTTTGATTAACGGCTATAAAGAAGTTTTCAAACAACCAGAGACTGGGAAATTTAGGGACGGAATTGATTTTGAGAACATATATGAGCTGTATTGCTTTGATGATGATTTGCGAAGCCTTTTTCTGAAATATATTCTTATGATTGAGCGAACGGTAAAGTCCTCTTTGGCATATCACTTTTGTGAAACATATGGAGATTTGGGCGTTGATTATCTGAATGTAAATCATTATGATTATTTTGGCAAGAAAAAGCCAGTCATTGATAAGCTGATGCAGGTTTTATCCGGGCAGCTAAGAATGGACAGCGACTATGCATATATTCGTCATTATATGACTGCCTATCATTACGTTCCCTTATGGGTGCTGATGAATGTTTTGACACTTGGACAGTTATCGAAGATGTACGCTAGCCAAAAAGGTCGGATTCAAATTAAGATTTGCCAGGACTTTGGCGCATTACGAGTGAATGAGTTGGGGAAAATGCTGGCAGTTATGACTAAATTTCGGAATGTATGTGCACATAGTGATCGTTTATTCGACTTTCGAACTAAGGATGCTTTGCTTGATTGTAACCTTTTTGCGTCGCTTTCCATTCCTAAAGAAAAAGGACGTTATCTATATGGGAAGAATGATCTTTTTGCACAAGTCATGATTTTAAAATCACTGCTATCAGAAGCGGACTTCCATTCATACTTTCAATGTTTGCAAGAGTGTTTTGAAAAACATCCCATACATAAAGCTGTATTGGACAAAATGGGTTTCCCTTCTCATTGGGAGCGGATTGATGAAGTATAAAAATAACATGTTGAAAAGCGGCCTTTCTTTCGGAAAGCCGCTTTTCACTTGTTCTTATTCCCAAGCCTGCTTCATTATGTTTTTATATTCATTATTCAGATGATCAACGATGACATCGAGGACGACACGGACGATTTCTGCATCAAAGCTGTCGTTCGTGCTCGGAAGGCACGCATCGAGGAAAATGCTGCCGTCTTCCGCTATGACATACTTGAAGACTTTGAATGAACGATTCAGCTTGTTCAGGTAGTTTAACAAAATTGGCTTGTTTGTCTCATTTAATACATGTGCTCCGAGTTGCACACGAATAATGGTGTAGATGGTATTGTCGGTGATGATGCCGAGCGGAATGGTCTGTCCTTCGACTTTCAGGTTTGATTGGAAGACGACAGTATCAGCGTCATCGTGCATTTCGTTTTTTACGAAAAAGTCCATATTATTTGCCTTGGTGTAGGCTTCGAATTTAGAGGATTTTAGATTAATTTTGGCTTCGGGCTGCCTTTTTGGGGGCGGTTGATTTGCACTGTTTTTACGGTTTAAGTAGGAAATGTTACCAGAACTGAGTTTTATATACGCATGACCTTCAGCACCTCCAGATAATTTGTATGATGGGAAAACGATGCAGATACTTTTACCATCTTTATCAATGAAGTAATTATCAGGAACTTGATCAATGATTGTTTTGTTTGGAGCTTCGAGATATTTTCCACTTTCTGAATAACTATGCGTAGGATAGTAGTCTTGTAAATCATTTGCATTAACCATTACATATCAGGCGTATCCAGATTACATTAAGAAGGGCGGCGGTCGCCCGTTACCTATGGGATATTTTATCTGTCAAATGAGTGGCGATACTAAGAATAGATTCTTAAATCCTATGTGGAATGAAGAGTTGAAGTTAGCAATGGATGCTGGCATGGTAATATAGGAGGTGATTCATTGTCTGTATTAAAAGAATACGGCGACAAACATTTCAACCGTAAGGATGGGAAAGCTGGTAGAAAAGGTCGAAGCTATCAACGCTACGTTACTGAAGATGATATTCAGGTAGTCGAACAGGTATCAGCAGGTGTACCAGTTAAGAAAGCAAGAGGCGCAATAGGAAAGACGGGTGGACTTACGCAGGTACAGAAAGAATTGATTGCCGATAAGCAAGAAGCAATGCGACAACAATTCCTCGATGATAGCGCGTTGATTTATGAGAACCTAAAAGACCTAGCGTTTAACGCACGTTCTGAACTTGTTAGGTTTAACGCAAGCAAAGACATCTTAGATAGAGCTGGACTTGCTGCACCTGATAAGAGAGAGGTTACTGAAAACAAATTTATTTCAACCGATAGTAAGATTACTTACGACTTGCTGCAACGCTTTAAGGCACTGGAGCTTGAGGGTGATAAGAACAACCCTAGTATCACGACGATAGAAAACAAATAAAAAAAGGGGCGCAACTCATACGAGCTACGCCCCTTTTAATGTGTCGTGTTTACATATTGAATCGAGCCAGGAATATCCACGACTGGTCAAACCCTAACTGCTTACACTGACTGAGAAACCATGTGTATCTATCTTGCAATGTTGGTACACCGTAACCAGACATATCAGATAGTAAATTCATATTACTTAGGTTAGACATATCATACTGTTCGCCTTGCAATGACTTACTAACTGACATCCCAAATACATATTGTGTGAAGCAACAGAACACACACTTCCAGTATATATCCTCGTCGTCCTTCACTTGTGTATTGGCAAGTAACCAATCGCGTGACATCTCTGCGATTGCTACTGTAAATTCATCGGAATAAATATCCATGCCGAAGTATGGTGACGTGTCTATACTACCATCTTCAAGACAAGCAAGGACGCTATGAGGTAAATTACCAAGATAATATCTTCCATCTTTAGAAAGCGGAATACGATCGCCTGTAGATAAATCATAAACGGTGTCCCATGTAAAAGAATGATCGCCGCAGGCGCCTTTTTTGTATCTATATAGCCAAATAGAAATGGACAATACTTTGTCATCATAATAGTGCGAATTTTCCACGCGTACATAATTGTAGAATTCGCCTTTTTCATAAAGGCCGCGTAACCAATTTATTGATTTAGATAAATCAGTATTGATTTTTTTCTGTGCTATTGGATTATTTAAGATAATTACGGTAGGGTAAGTAAGCTGCCAATGAGGATTAGTTTCTGTGATTTCTTTTATGCTAATTACATCATTTAGTTTAATGATTCTCACTGAAGCTGATATTGAACTAATAGGTTTATGAGCTTTGACTGAAGATGTTGATTTCGTAGGGAAAGTAATGTTTGAATGATTTTTGCATAGGCGTAGCAAATCGTTTGTGTCCAGCAATTGCAGATGGAACAAACCTTGCAAGTTAAGATCACTGGCATAGCTTTTTGCATTTGTGTGATAGGAACTTGTTGTAACAAATATTATATTTCGAATTCCATCTCGAGCAGCTGCGCCGACGAGTTTTTCTAAATGCTCTCGACCGATTTGATTTTTCCAATGTTTGCATTCTATATAAAAAGTAATATTATTCTTCTTTGCTACTATATCTTTTCCTTCGTCATTGGAGGGGGGCGTAACTATCGCATCATAGTCATTCCAAGTTAAAACTTTAGCGACAAAAAGTTCAAAGTCCCGCCAATTCATGTTCTTAATATATTTTTCTGTAATTGTTTGTGGAAGCATACTGATAATCTCCTGAACAATGACTTACATTTTTTACTATAGGTTATTTTCGATTTTTATTTCACTTTACAAGCGTATTATAACATGGTTGTAAGTTTGTTGCTTTCAAAGCTTAGTGTAAAATTTTACTCGGTAGGGAAATTTTTTCAGAAACCTTTCCTATTCTCCTACTAGCAATCTTTGGCAAGACAAGGTACAATAGAAACAGCTTTAAGAAAATTCTCATTTCTATTTGGAGGTCATGCATCATGGCAGAAGAAAAAAGAGTAAACCTGAAAGCCCAGAAATTCGAAGCCTACACCCAGGCGAACAAAATGGACTTTTTCGTCAAAAATGAAATGAAAGATGACGCAGATACCGTTGTATTCCAGTCGAACCTGAAGGTCGAAGGACAGACCATTCCGCTCGGCATCATCACAGACAATAGCATCTACACCATCATCCGCGTCCAGATCGGCAGCCAGCTTCTGAAAGATGAAAATAAGCTCTCCCTGCTCGAATACCTGAACCAGCTGAACCGCAGCTACAAGGTTTTCAAGTATGTCGCAGCGGAAGACGGCAGCATTTTCCTCGATGCGTGCCTCCCGAGCACCAACGATAGCTTTGATGCAGAAATCGTCCGCGTCGTTCTCGATGTCATCGTTGATCATCTGAATAGTGAATACAAAAACATCATGAAGCAGGCTTGGAAATAATTTCTCTTCTGCTGATAGAAACGGCTTTCCGAAAGGAAGGCTGTTTTTTTGTTGCGGTTTTAGGGTAAGCCAGTGGGGCGTGCCGTCCCGAAAGCTTCGCGTTCTCTAGTTAGGAGTTAGGAGTTAGGAGTGGTGGTGCGGCGCGTAACAATCAGAAGCGCCGCAAATATATATGGGGCGATGCCAGAAAGTAGTATTCCAGTCACCAGTCACCAGTCACTCCCAATCCCTGGCTACATTTTCCATAGCAATATTTCGCTAAAAGCTATATAATAGAAGAAATCTATTTGCCGAAATGAAAATATAGATTTTCATTTCATCTTTAGGAGGAGATTTCATTGTTAGCATCTAAATTATATAGCCCGACCCTGAGAGAACTGCCTGCCGACGCTGTCGTCATGAGCCATAAGTACATGCTGAAAGCCGGCATGATGCGAAAAATCGCCAATGGTACCTATGCGTACCTGCCGCTGGCTTTCCGTGCCATCGAGAAAGTGAAGAAGATTATCCGTGAGGAGATCAATAAGACAGGCGCACAGGAGATCCTGATGCCGATCGTGCAGCCGGCGGAAATCTGGCAGAAGACGGGACGCTGGGCCGTATATGGGGAAGAGATGTTCAAGCTGAAGGATCGTCACGGCAGAGACTACTGTCTGGCTCCGACGCATGAAGAACTGGTGACGACGCTCGTTTCCATGGATACCTCGTCCTACAAGCAGCTGCCGGTCTCTGTCTATCAGATCCAGAACAAGTACCGCGATGAGAAGCGTCCGCGTTTCGGTCTGATGAGAAGCCGCGAATTCATCATGAAGGATGGCTACACCTTCGATATGGATCAGGAAGGCCTCGATAAGCAGTACAAACTGATGTATGATGCATACTGGCGAATTTTCACCCGCTGCGGTCTGAAATTCCGTCCGGTCATCGCAGACTCCGGCGCGATCGGCGGCAATGCGTCTCATGAATTCGAAGTGCTGGCAGATTCCGGCGAAGCCGATATCGTATATTGCGAAGACTGTGATTTCGCAGCGAATATCGAAGCCGTGGATCCGAAGACGATTCCCTGTGATATCTCGAATGACAAGGAAAAGGAAATCGTAGAAACCCCGGGGCAGCACACGATCGAGATGGTTTGCAATTTCCTGCATGCAGATGTGAAGCAGTCCGTCAAGGCGGTCGTCTACAAGCTCGATGATACCGTCGTCCTTGCGATGGTACGCGGCGATCATGAAGTCAATGAAGTGAAGCTTCAGAATATTTATGGCGCGATCAATGTGGATATGGCGTCGGAAGAAGATCTGGAACGCTGCGGTCTGACGGCTGGCTATATCAGCCCGATCGGCCTTAAAAAAGTGAAGAATTTCGACATCATCTGCGATAAGACGGTCATGGAAATGCAGGATGCCTGCTGCGGGGCCAATGAAAAGGATAAGCACTTTATCCATGTGAATCCGGCGCGCGACTTCGGTGATGTGAAGGTGGATACCATCCGCCAGATCCAGGAAGGCGATGTCTGCCCGCACTGCGGCGGCAAGATCGTCATTACGAAGGGCATCGAAGTCGGACAGGTCTTCAAGCTCGGGACCAAGTACAGCGAAGCGCTGGGCGCGACCTACCTTGACAACAATGGCAAGTCGCATCCTATGGTGATGGGCTGCTACGGCATCGGTGTCACCCGCACGGTGGCTGCTTCCATCGAGCAGAATCACGATGATGACGGCATCATTTGGCCAGTCGCGATCGCGCCTTATGAAGTGGTCATCGTCCCGGCGAATAACAAATCGGAAGAAGTCATGGATGCGGCCAAGAAGCTCTATGATGCGATGGAAGAAAAGGCGGATGAAGTGGTGCTGGATGACCGCAATGAAAGAGCGGGCATCAAGTTCAAAGATGCTGACCTCATCGGCTACCCGGTCCGTGTGACCATCGGCAAGAAATGGCAGCAGTCCGGCAATGTGGAGATCCGTCTCCGCAGAAGCGGCGAGACTATCGAAGTGCCGTATGAAGAATGCAAAGCCAAGGTCATGGAGATCCTGGCAGAGCTTCATGAAAAGAACCAGTAAGAGGCGCAGATGGACGAAAAAGAACTGGAAGAGCTGCGTGATTCGGTGCGCAAGATCGACAGCGAGCTGGCAGGGCTTTTTGAGAAGCGGCTGGAGCTGTCGAAGGGCATTGCCCTTTATAAGCTGAAGGCGCATAAGCCGATCTATGATGCAGAAAGGGAAGCGAAGAATATCGAGGCATTGTCTTCTCTCATCGAAGATGTGAGCTGCCGCCCTGATTTCATTCGCTGGTACCAGCTCTTGATGGATATCAGCAAAAAACTGCAGTCGAAACTGATACAAGGGGAAACAAAATGATCGAAGAACGCAGAGGTACCGTCAGACGATGCATTTACGCAAGTGATGATGGCAGATTCTGCGTTTTTCAAATCGAAGATAAGGAAAGCCGCAAGCTGGTCTGCGCCACATACCATGGGAGAGGCCCGTACGTCGGCGAGCAGATACTCATGCGGGGGTGCTGGCAGAAGCATCCCCGTTTTGGAGTGCAGTTTTCCGCGCAAAGTATGGAGATGGTGAAGCCGGAGGAAACGGAAGATATCATTCATTTCCTGGCATCGGGGATGATCGATGGCATCCGTGAGACCATGGCGCGCCGCATCGTGGACCATTTCGGCAAAAAGACGATGGATGTCTTCGAAAACAACATCGATGCGCTTCTGGAAGTCCCAGGCATCGGGCCGAAGGGATTCGAGAAAATCAAAAAATCCTATGAGATGATTTCCGGGCTGAAGGAAATCATCATGTACCTCCAGTCGCTGGCCGTTCCTGAAAAATATGCGGCAGATATGCAGAAGCATTATGGAGAGAATATCAAGTCCGTCTTTCAGCACGAACCCTACCGCATGCTGGGAGACATAAACGGAATGACTTTTCTGGAGGTCGACCGCATCGCCATGGATCAGGGCATAGCGCCGAATGACAGCGAGCGTATCACGGCAGGCGTGAAGCATATGCTGGGACTGGCGCTTGCTCAGGGGCACAGCTGTGTGCCGATCGATTCGCTGGCGAAAAATACCGTGCCGCTTCTGCACCTTTCCTTTGACATCATCAAGGATGGCATCGAGTCTGCGGTTCGGGAAAAAGTGCTGCCGTCTCTCACCTATGAAAAGACGGTGTATGTATACCTGAGATTTCTCTATGAAGCGGAAACGCAGTCGGCCGATATCCTGAAATACATGCTCTGTCACCAGAAGGCGCTCGGAACGGCCGCCCTGGCCATCGAAAAATTTGAGAGAGAAAACCAGATCACGCTGGCTGATGAGCAGAAAGAAGCCGTCGAAGAGGCGATGAAGAGCCGCGTCCTCGTCATCACAGGCGGGCCGGGTACAGGGAAAACGACACTTGTACGGGCCATCATCACGGCGGCGGAGCAGCACGATCTGAAAGTCCATCTCATGGCACCGACAGGCCGCGCAGCGAAGCGTCTGGCCATCGCGAGCCACATGGATGCGGATACCATTCATAAAGCGCTCGAGGCGGAAAAGCGCGAGGACGGCGGGACGGTCTTTTCGCGGGATGAAAGCGATCCTTTGGAAGAAGACCTCATCATCGTCGATGAAGCGTCCATGATGGATATTTCCCTGTTCTATCATTTACTGTCTGCGCTGAAAGAAGAGGCACGTCTCATCTTGGTCGGAGATGTCGACCAGCTCCCGCCAGTGGGACCGGGTACTCCTTTGAAATCCATCATCGCCTGGGGAAAGGTGCCCGTCACCAAGCTCAAGCACATTTTTCGTCAGAAAGAAGGGAGCGGCATCATCGAGAATGCGGCGCTCATCCGCGAAGGAAATATGTGTATCCCGGATGAAGGCGGGGAATTCAAGATCCTTCCCGTCTGGTCGGAAGAAGAAGCCTTCGATACGGTGATAAGCCTTTGCCGTTCGCTTCACTATGGGGAGAGCAAGGAGAAGATGGCACTGCAGGTACTCTCTCCAATGTATCGTGACCAGTGCGGGGTGGACAATCTGAATCATGCCATTCAGGAGCTGGTGCATCAGAAGCCAATCCCGCAGGGAAATCATTTCTTTGTCGGCGACAAGGTCATGCAGAAGCGGAATGACTATGACAAGGGCGTCTATAATGGGGATGTCGGCATTGTCTGGTCGGTGACAGACAAGCGCATCGCTGTCAGTTTCTATGACAGGGAAGTCGTCTATGAAAAAGAGGAAAGAAATGACCTGCAGCTCGCCTATGCCACGACGGTCCATAAGAGTCAGGGCAGCGAGTATGATACAGTCATCCTTGTCCTCCTTCCGACACAATACATGATGCTGAAGCGAAATCTTCTCTACACAGGCATCACCCGTGCGAAAAAGACCACCTATCTCATCACGACGGAAGAAGCATTGGCAAAAGCCGTCGATACCGTAGAAACCGGACGAAGATACAGCCTTTTCTTCCCGCTCCTGACGGGAGAGGCGGAGGGATAGTCATTAGTGGACTGGTAGCTGGTAGCTGGTGACTGGTGACTAGTAGCTAGAGATTAGGTGCCTCAAGTGACTGGAGACTAAGAGACTGAGAGACTGAGAGACATCAGACTCTCTCGTATTGTCATTTCGAGCGTAAGCGAGAAATCTTTGTCATTCGCGGTCAAACAGACGATGTCAGGAAACCACAAATGGGAAACCTGCTATCTGCCGACCTTCGGGTATCGCCCCATATATATTTGCGGCGAAACCGCCACCTTCATTTCTCATTCCTCATTCCTTATTCGAGCAGAGCTTTCATTCACAATCAGGGAGCGGTACGCCCTGCGGGCTAACCCAGAAAGGACCCTGCCATGCGTCTTATGACTGATATTTTAGAGACACTCTATCCCACCTGCTGCCCGGGCTGCGGATGCGTGGTCGATCCGGACGTGCAGTGGTGCGAGGCGTGCCTCCGAAAGATCTGGGATCCGCGGCTGATCAATTCCTCCTTCACCGACCATCTCTCGGGCTGCTATACCTGTTGCGACTATGCAGGTGCGATCCGGGACTGCATCATACAGATCAAGTATGGCGGGCGGCGCAGCAGGAAGCGCGTCTTCCCGCCGCTCCTTTCCCGATTCCCCTGGTGGGACAGGATGGCAGAGTGCGGACTGGTGATCCCCATCCCTTTGTCTTATCGCAAGAAAAAATGGCGCGGGTATAATCAGGTGGATCTGATGTTTGCTTCGTGGCTGAAAGAAGCGGGCTATGACTACCGGCCGGATGCGCTCGTCCGCATCCGCAGCGCCCACACGCAGTCCCTCTTATCCCGTGAGGAACGTTTTCAAAATATCAAAGGCGTTTTTCACATCGCGCGGTCTATGGATGTGAAAGGGAAAACCATCCTCATCGTGGATGATATTTATACGACGGGAGCCACGATGGAGTCGGCCGCTCACGAGCTCATGCGCGCGGGAGCGAAAAAAGTCATGGGCATGACGATCGCGAGCGGAGCCAGCTAAGGAAAACGCGGAATTTTTTTTGTGGAACGTATCAT
Organism: uncultured Dialister sp.; assembly: GCA_934178345.1. Classification (GTDB taxonomy): domain Bacteria; phylum Bacillota; class Negativicutes; order Veillonellales; family Dialisteraceae; genus Dialister. The sequence goes on from CAKPQG010000001.1 coordinate 51,139, forward strand.
TTATTTTCCTAAAGGAGGTTCTATGGCAGAAATATCGGCTGATTTCCGTCCTGTAAAGATGGAGGAAATTGATGAAATCGCACAAAGACTCCATTGGAAGATCGTGCAGGATGAAGAAAAACCATTTTTCTATCACTTCGTATACACCGGTGAGGATCTTCCTCCGACGAAAGAGGGGAAAGACTGGTCTTTCCTCGTACTGAATGAGAAGGGGACGGCGAGCCTCATGCTCGAGCGTATCCAGTGTACGGCAGCCATTTACGAGTGCGAGAGAGTGATGACCCAGAGCGGGCTTAGAGAGAATGCGTTTGTCATGCGGAGCTTTATGAATAAAGTCAAAATCCTTGATAAGACGCTGAGGAAAGAGCTTCACAGCTATGCGCCGGAGATCGTGCTTCAGAGGAAATGATACTGTGGAGCGTTTTGCCCTCCGGTAGCCTCGTGTAATTGATGAAGGAGAATATGTATGCATTTTGTCAATCCGAAAGCGTTCACCAGACCGCTTCGCAAACTGTTAAAATCCTATCTGCTGTCTGTGACGGCGGGGGATATCATGCTCGGAGAGGTCGCAGACCACCTCTGCGTGAATGACCTCGATCGCGACCTCTCAGAAAAAGAGCGGATCCGTGCGGCGGCTGATATCGGATTCACTGACACAGTGGATGATGCGATCGAGAACATCTGGGAGGATCCGGAAGGCCTTGTCCCATACTCAGCGCTTTGTGATTTCTATGATCCGGAAGGTCTGTGGAAAGCGCTGATGAAGGAAATCGAGGAGCACATCCACGTCTATGATGCCTCTTTGGTGACGAAGAATCCCTACTACATCCATGTTCATGCACCGGAAGCGAAGTCGGGGGCGATCGATCTGGGAACGACCGACTATCTTGGTGGGGAATTTTTCCAGACCTATCATCAGGGCTATTCGGAGAGGCGGCCTTTTGGCTATGCGGATATCAGTTTCTTTGATGAGCGCGTCGCTTTTCCTGTCATCCGGGAAAACGGCCATGTGTGGATGAGTGTTGTCATGAGCGAGATCGAGTCGATGGAAGAGCCGCTCTCGCGCGCTCATGGAAAGGTCATCACCTATGGCCTTGGGCTGGGCTACTATGCGTTCATGGCAGCAGAGAAGGAAGAGGTGGAGTCGGTCACGGTGGTGGAGATGAATCCCCACGTGATCTCTCTCTTCAAGAAATACCTTCTGCCGCAGTTTCCACATAAGGAAAAGATCCATATCATCGAAGCGGATGCGATGGATTTTATTCGGCAGCAGAAGGATGGGGCCTATGATGTCGCCTTTGCTGATTTCTGGGGAGGGGTCAGTGAAGGGCTTTCTTTGTACTTGAAATTCATGCCGCTCACCGCGCGTTTCCAAAAGACGCTCCATGAGTTCTGGATAGAAAGCTGCTTTTTGGAGTACCATTTCCGCCCTGTCATGCTGAAAGTACTGCTGGACATGGGGCTTTCCTATCCGCTGGTCCTGCCGGAAACGGGGAAATCGGAGCGGAGGATCCAGAAGGCTTTCGCCCGGTTCCTGAAACGGTGGGACTATACGATCGAAACAGAAGAGGATCTCGCCTACCTTCTGACCAATGACTGCCTCATTCATCTCATGCATCAGTTTGCCATGGAGTATAGCAGGGAGTAGGGGGCTAGTGACTGGTGATTGAGAGACTAGGAGACTAAGAGACTGGGAGATATCAGACTCCAGTATCGTCATTTTGAGCGCAATCGAGGAATCTTTGTCATTTGCGGTTAGGCGGTCGATGTGTGGAAACCTCAAACGGGAAGCGTGTCAACCGCAGACTTTCGGGCACCGCCCCCGTTGGACCCATAGAACCCATGGAACCCTTTCGCTTGCAGTCAATGGGACGGCACGCTCCGTGGGATAAGTTTGAAAGCAGAGATGAGTAGCTAGGGATTAGGGATTGGGGATTAGGAGTGACTAGTGACTGGTGACTAGTGACTTGAATACCGCTTTCGGGCATCGCCCTATTTATACTCTGCGGCGAAGCCGCCACCTTCATTCCTCATTCCTCATTCCTCATTCCTCATTCCTAATTTATGCGAAGCTTTCATCCCCAATCAAAGGGCGGCACGCTCCGTGGGCTAAGGAAACGCTGATTAAATCGCAGAATCAGATTTCATATGGATTTTTATACATAGCGTCGTCGACATCCTCCTTAAATAGCTCGCTATTCGCGTCGAATGTCTCCTCGCTCTGTATAAAAATCCAAGAATGAAATCCGATAACGATTTAATCAGTGTTTCCATAACCCTGAACCTGACGATGATAATGATTAGAATTTCCTAAAAACGAAAAAGTGTATACTACATTCTTTCTATAAGTGTGATACAATAACGATAACTGTGAAAGAGAAAGTATACTATTGTGGAGGCATACAATGAACAGACAACTTTCAATGGAATTTGTAAGAATCACAGAACAGGCTGCACTTCTGGCTGGTCGTTTGATGGGCACAGGCGATAAGGAAGGCGCTGATCAGGCTGCGGTAGACGGCATGCACCAGCAGTTTGCCAAGACCCCGGTCTCCGGCACTGTCGTCATCGGTGAAGGCGAGATCGATGAAGCACCGATGCTGTATATCGGCGAGAAAGTCGGTCAGGGCGGAGAAGAGGTAGACATCGCTGTCGACCCGGTCGAAGGTACGAACCTGGTAGCGAAGGGCAAAGATGGCGCGATCGCAGTCCTTGCCATTGCACCGAAAGGCTGCCTGCTCCACGCACCGGATATGTATATGCAGAAGATCTGCGTCGGTCCGAGAGCGAAGGGCTGCATCGATATCAATGCATCTGTCACTGAAAACCTGACCCGCGTGGCGAAAGCGATGGATCGTGAAATCTCTGATCTCACCATTGTTGTCCTTGATCGTGAAAGACATGAAGGCATCATCCGCGAAGCCAGAGAAGCCGGCGCGCGCATCCGTCTCATCACCGATGGGGATGTCGTACCGTCCATCGACTGCGGCATTCAGGGCAGCGGCATTCATATGGTTCTCGGCTCCGGCGGTGCGCCGGAAGGCGTCCTTGCTGCTGTCGGTCTGAAATGTCTCGGCGGTGATATGCAGGCGAAGTTGCTCCCGCACACGGAAGAAGAAGTCCGTCGTCTGCATGAGATGGGCATCACTGATCCGAACAAGGTCCTGACCTTGGATGACCTTGTCAAGGGCGATGACTGCATTTTCTCGGAAACGGCGATCACTGACTGCGCGATGTTGAAAGGTGTCCGCTACTTCGGCGGCGGTGCCAGAACCAGCACACTGGTTCTCCGCTACAAGACCGGCACGGTCCGTTTTGTAGATACCATTCACCGCTTCGGCGAACCGGATAAGAAACCGGCAGTTCGTCTCTGGTAATAAGTATTCTATTCAAAAACCCCGCAGCATGCTGCGGGGTTTTATTTTGGGTTCAGGTTGATGGGTTCAGGGTTCAGGTTGGTGGTGCGACGCATAAATAATAAAGCGCCGCGGAATTTTTGAAAATAACGTAAGACGCGTACCTCCTTGGAGAAGGAGGTGCCCGAAGGGCAGAGGATAGACTGCCTCGAAGAGGCAGAATTCAGCAGAATGGTAAGAACAGCGCATGAGATAGCAGATAAAAACATTTGCGCAGATGGGATGCTGACCATTACGCAGAGCTGTGCCCCTGCGGGGCACTCTATCCTCCGCCTTCGGCGCGCCCCTTCTTCAAGGGGGTGCTCAGTTGGTGCTGATTTCCTTAAACGGGAAACGGGAAACACCGTGTCTCGTTGAATTGGAATACGGTGTTTCATGTAAGCAGATAGGCAGAGCGGGTAGGGAAGAGGGGTGCAACAAAGATTCCTCGGCTTCGCTCGGAATGACGATACAAGGGAATAGCACGTATCTCAGAAGAGCCGTTTTCATCTGTTCGGTATGACGAAAAGCGCCAAATCCTGAACCCTGAACCCGTCAACCTGAACCCCAACAAAAAACGCCCCACTGCTTGCGGGGCGTTTTTCATTTCCTTATCAGTAGTTTTCCGCTTTGATAGCGAAGAAGCTCTGCGGATGGCCGCATACCGGGCATTCTTCCGGTGCTTCTACGGATTCTACGGTGTAGCCGCAGTTGGCACACATCCAGAGTTTCTTTTCGCCTTTTTTGAAGACCTGGCCGTTTTCGACGTTAGCCAGCAGCAGCTTATAGCGTGCTTCGTGCTGTTTTTCGATCTCGCCGACTTTGGAGAGCAGGAAAGCGATCTGCGGGAAGCCTTCTTTTTCTGCGGTAGCAGCAAATTCCGGATACATGGAGGTCCATTCACCGTTTTCGCCGGCAGCAGCCATTTTCAGGTGTTCAGCAGTGGATTTCTTGAGGTCGCCGACGAGCCAGAACCACAGTTTGGCATGGGCTTTTTCATTCGCGCCGGTTTCTCTGAAAATGTCGGCGATCTGGCGGGAGATGGACGGATCTTTTTCTGCTTCTGCAGCAAACAGGTTATATTTCACATGAGCCTGGGATTCGCCTGCGAAAGCGGCACGCAGGTTCTTTTCCGTCTGTGTGCCGGCCAGGCGTTTCATTTCTTCTAATACTTTTGCTTCTTCCATTGTAAAATTCCTCCTTTTACACTCGTAGGACTTGCAATCATAAGAAATCCACATTCTCCCCAGAATGTGGAAGGGGATGAGGGTTTCCTCATCTGTAGACAGTATAGATGATTATCGATATTCTGTCAAGAGGAGGGGGGAGCTCTTGGGGGGCTCCGTCCACTGATTATGAATGAGAACTATACTCGAATTAGAAATGAGAAATTCGAAATGAGAAATGAAGGCGGCGGCTCCGCCGCAAGTATATATGGGGCGATGCCCGCTTTCGGTATTCAAACCTCAAATCTCATTTCCCTCGGCCAACCTCCTGCCCTTCGGGCATCTCCCTTCCTGAGGAAGGGGGTAGAAGCATCATCAGCCTAATCTCTAGCTACTAATCCCCAGTCACCAGTCACTTGATACTCCTAATCCCTAATCCTGAGATTACCCTTTCCCTGATATACTATTAGATTTGTATGAACCCATTCAAAAAATGCATGGATTCAGCTATAATCAAGATATACTATTTTCGATAACTTGAAGAATTTGTCAAGGATTTTACACAGGCTTTACATTCATAAGATATCATAAAGACATGCGTATGTTTTTGGTAAAACGGAGGACGTTATGTTTAGTCTGGTCAATAAGCATGAAGAGTTTTTTGATTTCCTTGTGACGAATGCGGAGTATTTCCATAAAGGCGCGCTGATGGCGCGTGAGGTGTTGCAGGACCCGACGAAGCTGGAAAAATACTCGAAGGAAGTGAAGAATCTGGAGCATGCGGCAGATCGCGTGACACATGACATTGCGGCGAAGATGCGCCATGTCTTCATCACACCGATCGATCGGGAAGATTTTTTTATGCTGACTTCCACACTCGATGACTGTGTCGATGATATTCAGGATGTCGTGCTTTCCATGAAGCTATATCATGCGGGCATTGGCTCGAAGCTGCCGGTGCGCATGTCGGATATCTTGGTCGAAATGGCTGAGGAGCTGATCGTCCTTTTCCGACTTTTGAAAGACATCGACAAGAATGAGATCGAGATCGGTCAGCGTACCCGCAAGCTGAATCAGCTCGAGAGCGAAGGGGATGCGATCTATCGCCAGTCTATTTCCGATCTCTTCGATGGCAGTCACGATGTCATGGAGATCATTCGCTGGAAGGAGATCATGGAAGCAATGGAGGACACCTGCGATCGGGCGGAGAAAGTAGCAAACCTGATCAAAGAGGTGGTCATGAAATATGCCTGATATGTACCTTGTGGGGCTTGTTATCATTTTGGCACTCTGCTTTGATTTTATCAATGGCTTCCACGATACGGCCAATGCTATCGCGACCTGTGTGGCGACGCGCGCACTCAGCCCTAAGATAGCGATCATGATGTCTGCTTTTTTGAACTTTGTCGGTGCGATGATTTCTACCGGGGTGGCGAAGACCATCGGCGGGGAAATCGTCACCTCACCGCATATGGTCGACTCTGTCGTCCTCATCGCGGCGCTTGCCTCTGCGATTTTCTGGAATTTATTCACATGGCGTATCGGGATGCCGTCCTCGTCATCTCATGCACTGATCGGCGGCGTCATCGGCGCGGTCATCATCTCTTACGGCACCGGCGCGATCCACCTCGCAGGAGTCCTGACGATCGTCATCGGGCTCGTCTGCTCGCCGATCGTGGCTCTTGGCATGGGCTACTTCATCATGACGCTTCTCTATGTTTTTTTCAGAAATGTAGGGAAGTCGCGCGTGAATTACATCTCCCGTCACATCCAGATGGCATCGGCAGCACTCATGGCGTTTTCCCATGGCTCGAATGATGCGCAGAAGTCGATGGGCATCATCACGCTGGCATTGCTGTCGGGCGGCTATATCGGCGCGCTCGAGGTGCCGTGGGAAGTCAAAGTGGCGTGTGCGACGGCGATGTGTGCCGGTACCAGTGTCGGCGGCTGGCGCATCATCCGTACTGTCGGAAATAAAATCTTCCGCATGCAGCCGGTCAATGGTCTTGCGGCAGATCTGAACTCGTCCCTCATCATTTTCTCTGCGACCATGCTGCATCTTCCGGTTTCGACCACGCATGTCGTCACCGGCTCCATCATGGGCGTGGGCTGGGCGAAGCGTTTCCGCGCTGTCCACTGGAGTGTCGCCTACCAGATGGTTTCGGCATGGGTCATGACGATCCCGTGTACGGCTGCTGTCGGTGCGCTGGTGTACCTCCTGCTGCGGCATACATTTTAAGGAAAGGCTGCTTCCATCGCTGGCGCTCTTATCTGCATTTTCGCAAGGCTTTGTCATCGTCCTCCTGAAACAGTACGAAACACGGTATCCGAAAGGATGCCGTGTTTTTTTATTGGAAAAAGGACGTCCGGAAGGGATGAGGCGGCTCGCCTGCCACCGACGGCCGTCTGCCTGTATATACAGCAAGCGTTAAGTGTATGTTTTATGAAATGCTATATTCATAGATGGCACACATATTTCCGGCTTCGAGAAAAAGGAAAATCAAAAACATGAATTGCAATCTATGAAAATAATAAAAACTTGGCACGAATAAATAATAAACATTTCGAATAATGGTGCTATAATTGAAACTGTTCCAAAAAGCATGAATAAGGGGGAATCAGCATGAGAAGAGCCATCAATTATTCCAAAACCATGACTGCTTTGCATGATGAATTCGCGATTAAAAATGAAGCGTTTCATTTTAGAATGGCACGATGGATTGATTTCCAGTATCTGAAGCGAATGGCCTGCGGATCCGATGGATAAGTCTGGTCTGACTTATCAGCCATATCTATGACAGTTATGTCGCTTTTGAAATCATAAGCATTCATTCAGAAGGTGAAATCCATGTCCAAGTTTACCAAGGGTATTTTCTATAGCATTCTTTTGACCGCGGGCTCGATCCCCGCTGTTTCCGCGGATGAAGTCTTTCATGAGACGGTCAATCAGACGCTTCCATTTTGGAGCGTCATCCCATTCGTTGTCATGCTGCTTGCGGTGGCCTTTGTTCCTCTGATCAATGGTCTTTGGTGGGCGAAGAACACGAAGTGGGTATCGCTTGGCTGTGCGCTCTTCTTCCTTGTCCCGTTCTCATATGCGTATGGTATTTCAGAAGGAGTCTATCGTCTCTTGGAGTCGATCCTTCTCGATTTCATTCCTTTCATCGTCCTTCTGTATGGTCTGTATGCGACGGCTGGCGGCATCATGATCCATGGCAAGCTCGCCGGGACGCCGCTCATCAATTCGCTGATCCTTTTCGTGGGGACGGTCATGGCAAGCTGGATCGGCACGACGGGCGCGGCTATGCTTTTCATCCGTCCATTGATCCGAGTCAATGAATGGCGCAAGGAAAAGGCGCATGTCATGGTCTTCCTGATCTTCCTCGTGGCGAATATGGGCGGCTGCCTCACACCGCTCGGCGATCCGCCGCTTTTCATGGGCTTCCAGCGCGGTGTACCTTTCACATGGACGTTTCATCTCTTTCCGATCCTGCTCTTGAATCTCATTCTTGTTTTCGTCGCCTTCTACTTCATTGATCGCCATTACTTCAAGAAAGAGCTGGCTCACGGTCGTCGGCCAAGCGATATGCAGCTCCATGATAATTCTCCGCTGATTAAGATTTATGGTAAAAAGAATTTCTTCTATATCCTGCTCATCATCGTGGGCGTCATGGCGAATAACTTCCTGCCGGAAGCCTTCCCGTTCTTTGCAAATGGGGCAGGGATTCCGATTTTTGAAGAAATCGTCTTCCCGTATTCCACTTTGGTAGAAATCATTCTGATTCTTACCGCCGCGCAGCTTTCTATACATACCACGCCTGCCAATATTCATAAAGAAAACCAGTTCTCCATGAATCCGATCAAAGGGGTCGCTGTTCTCTTCTCCGGCATCTTTGTCACCATGATCCCTGCACTGGTTCTTCTCGAGACGCATGGCGCTGCTCTGGGTATCAACCAGCCATGGCAGATGTTCTGGATCACAGGGGCGCTTTCCTCCTTCCTGGATAATACCCCGACCTACCTTGTTTTCCTGCAGACCGCAGGGAGCCTCGGGGCAGCGTCCGGTGTCATCACCTCTGTCGGTACCGTGACACCGGTCATGCTGGAAGCGATTTCTGCGGGAGCTGTCTTCATGGGAGCGAATACTTACATCGGGAATGCCCCGAATTTCATGGTCAAGGCGATCGCGGAAGACAGCCATATTCATATGCCCGGGTTCTTCGCATATATCGGCTGGTCGCTGGAAATTCTTTTCCCTGTATTTCTCATCGATACACTGGTATTCTTCCTTGAGTGGTAAGGGACTAGACTAAAAGACTAAAAGACTGAAAGACTGAGAGACCGGGAGACTGGGAGACTAGGAGACTTGGAAATATCTAACGTCTGAAGTCTGATGTTTCAAGCGGGCATCGCCACTATCTGTACTTCGCGGCACTTCTATTATTTTTATACGCTGTACCACCATTTCTCATTCGGACGGAGCTTTCATCCGAAATACAAGACGATATGCTTCACAGGCGAACCCCGAGACTCGACATCCATCGAGTCTCGGGGTTCGCCTGTTTGGCGGGGTGTTCCTTTGATTGTGAATGAAATCTTTGCTCGAGTGAGGAATTAGGAATGAAGGTGGCGGCTTCGCCGCGAATATATGGGGCGATGCCCGAAAGTAGTATTCAAGTCAGCAGTCACTAGTCACTAGTCACTTTGTGCCCCTGATCCCTGCTTTCAAACTTTTATTTTACTATCCATGTATTTATAGGACTGTTATATATAATTGATAAATGATAACTTGCAAGCTATAAAATGACATACGGTATAAGTATACGCTTATCTAAATGATAAACTTCATATTATGATAACGCTTAAAATTTGATATGAATAAATAATAATCATATCCATCAATGATTGGTATAATTAAAAGCGTCTTTCACATTCATAGGAGAGACGTAATTTTTAATTCTGCGTTCTCATAGTCTCAACGGAAGGTGATTCTTATGAACAGATCCTTTAGCGCAATGCCGTTTGCGGTCGGTCTTTTGCTTTTTATGATCGCGATTGGTCTACTGGCTCTGCCATTTGATCCTGGTTTTCTGGTTGTGGCCAATGCTGCCGTGCCTGCTGCGGGGGCATCTTCTGCAGCTGCTCCTCAGCTGCCTGCCTCGGAAGCCATCCACCAGACAGTGAATCTATCGCTGCCGCTCTGGAGTGTCATTCCCTTTGCTGCCCTGCTTCTTTCCGTGGCGCTGGTACCGCTCGTGAATGGGCTATGGTGGAAGAAGAATGAAAAATGGGTCGCTCTGTTCTGGAGTGTCGCATTCCTTGTTCCGTTCTCTTATTTCTATGGCTGGCAGGAAGGGCTCTACCGTTTCCTCGAAGCGGTACTGCTTGATTTCATTCCTTTCATCATCCTTCTCTATGGTCTCTTTGCTACCGCAGGCGGCATCGTCGTGAACGGACGCCTCGAAGGGACGCCGAAGATGAATGCGCTGATCCTTCTGGTCGGGACGCTTTTGGCTTCATGGATCGGCACGACCGGCGCTGCGATGCTTCTCATCCGTCCTCTGATCCGTATCAATGCATGGCGCAAACATGCATCGCACATCATGGTTTTCCTGATTCTCCTCGTGGCGAATATGGGCGGTTGTCTCACGCCTCTGGGCGATCCGCCGCTTTTCATGGGATTCCAGCGCGGCGTACCCTTTGGCTGGACTTTCCAGCTGACTCCTATTCTTTTGGTGAATATGGCGATTCTCTTTGCTGCTTTCTACCTGATGGATACCTACTATTTCAAAAAAGAACTGGCCGCAGGTCGTCAGCCGGAAGAAATCCAGGCAGAAGAGGGGACTCCTCTCATTCATATCGATGGGAAACGCAATTTCATTTACATCGGTATCATCATCGTAGGCGTCATCGCGAATGGCTTCCTGCCGGAATATGTGCCGTTCTTCATGAATGGGGCAGGGATTACGGTTTTCGATGACATCGTCTTCCCGTATGCGACGGTCGTAGAAATCGCGCTGATTCTTCTGGCTTCCTTCCTTTCTCTCCATACCACGCCAGAACGTATCCGCAAAGCGAATTCCTTCTCTATGGCACCGATGATCGGTGTGGCGATCCTCTTCATTGGCATCTTCATTACCATGATCCCGGCGCTCGTGCTTCTCAAAGTCCATGGCACGGAGCTTGGTATCGATCAGCCATGGCAGATGTTCTGGGTGTGCGGGCTTCTGTCCTCTTGTCTGGATAATACACCGACCTACCTCGTCTTCCTGCAGACCGCAGCCAGCCTTGGCGCGGCAGAAGGCATCGCGACCACCGTCGGCACCGTCACCCCGCTCATGCTCGAAGCCATTTCCGCAGGCGCTGTCTTCATGGGAGCCATGACATATATCGGAAATGCACCGAACTTCATGATTAAAGCCATTGCGGAAGAGTCCGGTATCAAAATGCCAGGCTTCTTCGCTTACATCGGCTGGGCGATCGTGATTCTTTGTCCGGTATTTATTATTGATACTTTAGTGTTCTATATCTAGTATTGCGTTTTCTAAATAACTGGCATTTAAATCAACTTCCGAATCAAGTGAGGAGTGAGGAGTGAAGGTGCGGCGCATAAAATGAGGAAGCGCCGCGGAGTTTTGATAGCGCTTCGCGTCGTCGTCATTGAAAGCGTTGGGAAGAGATCTTCCTTGCAGAACAGACAGTGTGCTGCGCGATTCTAATCAGTGCTTGCTGCCAATTCCTGGTCCCTGGCTACTAATTCTTAGCCACCAGTCCCCAGTCACTAGTCCCCAGTCACTAGTCACCAGCAACTGGACTTGAATTTTTCTATTGCGCTACTTGGCGCATCTATGTTACAATAAACTTCGATTTGAATATCACTCATCCAGAGCAGCAGAGGGATTGGCCCAAGGAAGCTGCAGCAACCATTCCGACGGAACCGGTGCTAATTCCAACAGCGCAAGCTGGCAGATGAGAGACTGGACTCTCCCTGCGCGGAGAGCTTTTTTAGTTTTAATCCGACCTTGACACATTCATTGATGGAAATGAATGCGTCAAGGGGTTCAAGGTTCAGGTTGATGGGTTCGGGGGAAAGTGCGGCGCATAAATTTATAGAAGCGCCGCAAGTATAAATGGAGTGATTTCACTAGTTGACATTTTAGCCACAAGTCACAAGTCACTCCCAATCCCTGATCTCTGTCCACCGACTATTAGTTTTACCTTATGTATCCTATAACCCCATTGTTCTTTGAGGAGGAACATTATGTCCAGAAAAGTTTTATTCACTTCTGAATCTGTTACCGAAGGGCATCCTGATAAGATCTGTGACCAGATCTCCGATGCCATTCTTGATGCGATCTTTGCAGAAGACCCGAATGGCCGTGTCGCTTGTGAGACGACTGTCACCACGGGGCAGGTGCATGTCTTCGGTGAAATCACCACCACGGCGCACATCGCTTTCCCGAAAGTCATTCGCGATACCATCCGTGACATCGGCTACACCACATCTGCCTATGGCTTCGATGCGGACAGCGTCGGTATCAATATCGCGCTCGATGAGCAGTCTCCGGATATCGCCATGGGCGTCGACAAGTCTCTGGAAGCCAAATCCAATGAAGCTGACCCGTATGATATCGGCGCCGGCGATCAGGGGATGATGTTCGGCTATGCATCGAATGAAACGCCGGAATATCTGCCGATGCCGATCGCGCTGGCACACCGTCTGGCGCGCCGTCTGGCAGAAGTCAGAAAATCCGGTGAACTGTCCTACCTCCGTCCGGATGGCAAGACACAGGTCACTGTCGAATACGAAGACGGCAAGCCGGTCCGCGTGGATACCATCGTCATTTCCACCCAGCACGACCCGGATGTCACCCAGGCGGAAATCCATGATGATATGGTGAAACATGTCATCGAACCGACCATCCCGGCCAAATTCCTGCAGGATACGAAGTACTTCATCAACCCGACCGGCCGTTTCGTCATCGGCGGCCCGCAGGGGGATGCCGGCCTCACCGGACGTAAGATCATCGTCGATACCTATGGCGGCATGGCTCGTCATGGCGGCGGCGCATTCTCCGGCAAGGATCCGACGAAAGTCGACCGCTCTGCGGCTTATGCAGCTCGCTATGTAGCCAAGAACATCGTCGCTGCCGGCATCGCTGACCGCTGCGAGATCCAGCTCGCCTACGCCATCGGAGTCGCACGTCCGGTCTCCATCTTCGTCGATACCTTCGGCACCGGCAAGATCTCCGATGAAGCTATCGTCCAACTCATCCGCAAACACTTCGAACTGCGTCCGGCCGGCATCATCGACATGCTCGACCTCCGCCGCCCGATTTACAAGCAGACCGCAGCCTATGGTCACTTCGGCCGTACCGATGTGGACCTCCCGTGGGAACATACCGATAAAGCAGAAGCATTGAAGAAAGAAGCAGGAATCTGAGAATAACGGGTTTACAGGTGCTGCGAGTGAGTAGTGACTGGTGACTGGTAGCTAGGGATTAGTGGCTAGGGATTAGGTTTTCGATACGAGAAAACCGCTAGTTTCAAACCTCCGCGGCGCTTCCATGGTATTATGCGCCGCACCACCACTCCTCACTCCTCACTCCTCACTCCTAACTGGCGAGTAGAGCTTTCACATGCAATCAAAGGGCCGCACGCCTCATAGGCTACCCCTGAACCCCAAACCCCTTTCCTTCATATGCTAAAATAGAGAAGACATATTCTCGTGTCTTCTCTTTTTTTGCGTCGAAAGGAGGGCGTCATGCTGATTTCCATCGCCGAGGTGCTGATCAATCGGCCGTCGAAGCACTTGAACCGTACCTTTTCTTACCGGATCCCGGATGCGCTTCTGGGGGAAGCGGATGTGGGCTACCGCTGCGTCGTTCCTTTTGCGCGACGCATGGAGGAGGGGATCATCCTATCGGTGCGCCGTGTGGAGGAAGAGGAGATTTCCTATCGGCTGCTCCCCATTCGCTCGCTGGTCGATCCGTTCCCGTGGTTCACGGAGGAAATGCTCGCGCTCGCGAGAAAGATATCTTCCTATTATATGTGTATGCTGATCGAGGCGCTGCGGCTCTTCTTCATCGACAAGAAAGGCATCCTGACAGAGGCGGAGTATACGATCGACTGGGCGCGTGTGCCGATGGAGGCGGAGCTGCGCGGGCTCATCGACACTTCGGTGGAGAGCCTTTCGGAAAAAGACGCGAAGGAGCTTCTGGCCGATGATTTCCAGAAATCCGTCAAGGCGGGCTACCTCATCCGCCATGAACGGCTTTCCGCTGTCCATAAGGAGCCGCTGGAGAAATGGATCGCACCGATCGAGGCGCCCGATGAGACACATAAGCGGCGCAGTCCGAAGCAGGCGCTCCTCTGGCAGGCACTCACGGAAAAAGGGCCGATGTCCTGCAAAGAGGCGGCGGAGCAGGGATTTTCTTCGAGCGTCGTGAAGGCTTTCTGCCTTTCCGGCTATGGAAAGCTCTTTTATAAAAGGAAGAAAACGTTTTCTCTGATTGACGAAGAGGGCGGGCGCAAAGACCGCGCGCTGACGGAAGAGCAGCAGCAGGCGGTTTCCGCGATTTCCAAAGCCATCGATGAGGAAACCTTCAAGGGCATCCTCCTGAAGGGGGTGACAGGGAGCGGGAAGACCGAGGTCTATCTCCGCGCTGCTGCCCGCGCGCTGGAGCGGGGCGGATCTGCGCTCATCTTGGTGCCGGAAATCGCGCTGACGAGCCAGATGACATCGTACTTCGCCTCGCTCTTAGGGGATAAGGTCGTTTTTATTCACAGCGGCCTCAGCAAGGGCGAGCGCTATAACAACCGCCAGCGCATCGCGAATGGCGAGAGTACGATCATCATCGGCTCGCGTTCCGCGATTTTCATGCCCTTCCGTCATCTGAAACTCATTGTCGTCGATGAAGAGTATGATTCCTCGTACAAGCAGGGGGAGACGCCCCGCTACAATGGACGCGACGCGGCCAAGATGATGGGGGAGATCTATCACTGCCCGATCGTCCTCGGCGCGGCGACGCCTTCGATCGCGACGTACTATGCGGCGAAGACAGGGAAGATCGAGCTTCTGGAAATGAAGCACCGCGTCTTTCAGACGAAGCTTCCCGCCATTCGCATCTATGACCTCAAGGGCGATCCCACCGGAGAGGCACTCTCGCATCCAATGGTGGAAATGCTCAAGCAAACGCTTACGCGGAAGCAGAAATCCATTCTGCTCCTGAACCGCCGCGGCTTCTCGACGACGCTCATGTGCGCGGACTGCGGCTATGTCTTCAAATGTCCGAACTGCGATGTTTCGCTGGTCTATCACAAAGACACGCAGCAGCTGAAATGCCACTACTGCGAGACGGTGCATCCGCTCCCTCATGAGTGCCCGAAGTGCCGCAGCCGGAAAATCCTCTACCTCGGACGCGGTACGCAGCACATCGAGGAGGACTTGCACGAGGCGCTTCCGGAAGCACGCATCCAGCGTTTCGATGTAGACAGTACGCAGAAAAAGAACAGCGCGCGCACCATTCTGGAAAAATTCCGCCGCGGAGATTTCGATATTCTTTTTGGCACGCAGATGGTGGCCAAGGGGCATGATATCCCCGGCGTGCAGACTGTCGGTATCCTCTCGGCCGACGGGCCGCTCAATATGCCGAGCTATCTCGCTTCCGAGCAGACCTTCAATCTCATCACCCAGTGCGCGGGCCGTGCGGGGCGCGGCCGTGAGCAGGGGGAAGTCCTGCTCCAGACGTACAATCCGGATCACTATGTCATTCAGGCGGCGGCCCGGCAGGACTACGAAGGATTCTACCGGCAGGAAATCGAGTATCGACGCCTGCTGCATTACCCGCCCTTTTCCCGCATGATGAAGATCACCTGCTTTCACAAAGAGGAAAAGACGGCGGCAGAAAAAGCCAACCGCATCTATCACTGGCTTATGCAGGTGAATGCCCAGCTCGCCGTGCCCATCACCTTCACACCGCCCTTCGATGAGCCGATCAAGAAGGTGCGGAATATGTACTACATTTCCATCCTCATCAAAGGACAGACGCTTTCTTCTCTGAAATCTGCCATGAGACAGTCTCCGATTTTTGAAGAAAATGATATAATTATCGATGTAGATCCGATGTGAATGAGGAACCTTGAGTGACTAGTGACTAGTGACTAGTGACTAGTGACTAGGGATTAGTAGCTAGGGATTAGGGATTGGGGATTAGGAGTGACTGGGATTCTCCGGCATCGTCATCCCGAGCGCAGCCGAGGGATCTTTACTGCATTGCGGGAATCAGCGTGTATGCGCCGAGGGAAAACGATGTCTTGGTGCTGCCTCGCATCAGGCGATGAGCGTTCTGCAATAAAGATCGAGGGCTACGCTCGAAATGACGATGCGCGCGAAGCGCTATCAAAACTCCGCGGCGCTTCTGATTTTTATGCGCCGCACCACCATTCCTAATTTCTCATTCAAACAGAGCTTTCAAACGCAATCAAGGGACGGCACGCCCCACGGCTAACCCTGAACCCTGAAGTTTGAAAGCAGGGATGAGTAGCTAGTGACTAGTGACTGGTGACTGGTAGCTAGGGATTAGTGGCTAGGGATTAGGTTTGCGATACGAGAAAACCGCTAGTTTCAAACCTCCGCGGCGCTTCCATCTTTTTATGCGCCGCACCACCGTTGAACCTTCTGAACCTGTTGAACCCGCTGAACCTCTTTCGCACGTAATCAAAGGACACCACGCCCGAGGGGCTAACCCTGAATCCCGAACCCGACAACCCTATCCCTGGCCACTATTTTATAACCGAAAGGAATGAACCCATTGTGAGTAAAATTATTACTGCTGGAAATCCGATTCTGAAAGCGGTCGCAGCGCCTGTGACTGCTTTCGATAAGAAACTGAAATTTTTAATCCTTGATATGAAGAAGACGCTCTATGAAGCCAACGGCGTGGGACTGGCGGCGCCGCAGATTGCCGTCTCCAAGCGCATCTTTGTCGCAGATGACGGTGAAAGCGGCTTCGAAGCCTACATCAATCCCGAATGGCAGCCGGACGGCGATGAGATGGCGACGGACTCGGAGGGCTGTCTCTCCGTGCCAGGCCTCTTCGGGGAAGTGACGCGCTATGCACGCGTCATCGTCCGCTATCAGGATATCCATGGCAAGAAGAAAGTGAAGAAAGCCTCCGGACTTCTGGCACGCTGCATCCAGCACGAGACAGATCATCTGAACGGGATTCTTTTTATTGAAAAAGCCATTTCTCTGCACAAAGGACCAAAAGATGAAGAATAACTATCGCATCGTATTCATGGGCACGCCGGATTTCTGTCTGCCTGCTCTTTCTGCCATGGTGGAACATGGCTATACGCCCATCGCAGCCTATACGCAGCCGGATAAGATCAATGGCCGCGGGAAGAAGATCAATTTTTCTCCGGTGAAAACCTTTGCGATGTCCCACGACATCCCGATCCACCAGCCGCTTTCTTTCAAAGACCCTTCTGAGGTGGAGACACTGAAAGCGCTGAAGCCGGATCTTCTCGTCGTCATCGCGTATGGTCGTATCCTGCCGAAGGCGGTGCTGGATATCCCGACCTATGGTGCGATCAACGTCCATGCCTCGCTCCTTCCGAAGTATCGCGGCGCCGCTCCGATCCAGCGTGTCATCATCGATGGTGAGAAGAAGACAGGCGTCACGATCATGCAGCTCGATCAGGGCATGGATACCGGAAATATCGTGGAAACTGCCCAGATGGATATCCCACAGCATATGACGGCGGGAGAGCTTTTCGATGCTCTTGGCGAGATGGGAGCGAAAGCCCTGATTTCCGTCCTGGATGATCTTCCGGAAAAGCTCGCCCGCTCCACGCCGCAGGACCATGAAAAAGCCACCTATGCGGAAAAAGTCACGAAAGAGATGGGGGCCATCGACTGGACGAAGGACGCGAAAGTGCTTGACGCACTCATTCGCGGCATGTATCCGAATCCCGGGACGTATACCTTCTTCCGCGGCAAGCGTGTGAAGATCCATCGCGCCAAAGTCAGCGAAGGGGAAAGTAAAGAGGCGCCGGGGACCATCATTTCTACGAAGGACGGCCTTACCATCGCCTGCGGAAAGGGAGCGCTTACGATCTCCTCCCTGCAGCCGGAAAACCATAAGAGAATGGCTGCCGGTGACTTTGTGAATGGATATCAGGTGAAAGTCAATGACACATTCGACTGCTAAACCAATGCCGTCTGCGCGCCGCCTCGCCTATCAGGCGCTCTATGACGTGCTTGAAAAAGACGCCTACAGCAATATCGTGCTCCAGCGGATCCTCGCGGAGTACCCGCTCAAGGCCGAAGAGGCGCACCTTCTGACGGAGCTCGTCTACGGCGTCCTTCGGAAATACAATCACCTCCTCTGGATCATCGGGAAGCTTTCGACACAGAAGGTGAAAAAACTGCATCCGTCCGTGCGGATCCTTCTCGCGATTTCCCTCTATCAGCTGCTCTTTTTGACGCGCATCCCTGAGTCGGCGGCGGTGAATGAGTCTGTCAAGATCGCCAAGAAGGTGACGCATCCGGGCAATGTCCGCTTCGTGAACGGCGTCCTTCGGAATTTCCTTCGTAAAAAAGACAGCTTCCAGCTCCCTTCGCGAGAGGAAGATGCGCTCCTCCATGATGCACTCACCTATAACCAGCCGCGCTGGCTCATCGAAGACTGGCAGAACGACTGGGGCGTGGAAAAAGCGGATGCCGTTTTCTCTGCCTTCAATGAAATCCCGTCGATGACCATCCGTGTGAATCCTTTGAAACAGTCAGTGTCCGACTTCGAAAGGCTCCTTGCAGAAAAAGGGATCGAAGCTGTGCCCATCCCCTATCTGCCAGAAGGCTTCACCATCAAAAGCGGTGCGAATCGTTTCTTTGGCACATTCCTGAAAGACGGGCTCGCCTATGTCCAGTCGGCTTCTTCCATGGTGCCGGCGAAAGTCCTCTCTCCGAAAGCGGGGGAGACGGTCCTCGACATGTGCGCGGCACCCGGCAGCAAGACCACACAGATGGCGGAAATGATGGGAAATGAGGGCTCGATCGATGCATGGGATCTCTATCCGCACAAGATCGCCCTCATCAAAAAGAACGCGAAGAAGGAAGGCATCACCATCATCCACGCAGGAGCGCGCGATGCGACGAAGCCCATGCCCGCCGTCCATGAGAAATATGATAAAGTCCTTCTCGATGCACCCTGCTCAGGGCTCGGCGTCCTGTCGCACAAGGTGGAAATCCGCTGGCGCAGAACCAGAGAAGATCTCGCCGAATTTCCGCCCCTGCAGAAAGCCCTCCTCGAAGAGGCGGCGAAGTACCTGAAAAAAGGCGGCACCCTCGTCTACAGCACCTGCACCCTGAATGAGACGGAAAATGCAGACATCGTGAACGAGTTTTTAAGAAATCATCCCGAATTTACGCCGATCGATTTCCAGCTGGAAGGCCTTGGCGCGTCCGAAAAGGGCATGCTCACCATCTGGCCGGATCAGGCACAGAGCGATGGATTCTTCGTGGCGAAATTGGGAAGAAGTGACTGGTGACTAGTGACTGGTGACTGGTCTCTAGTCACTTGGGGATTCTAATTCTAATCCCTAATCCCTAATCCCTAATCCCTAGTCACCAGTCACCAGTCACTAGTCACTAATCCCTAGTCACTTTTCCCGCTTATGGCGGTCATGCCGCGCACCGGTATTTCTTCATGTAACGAAAGGAGCCTCTATGGCCTGGAATATCTGGGGACACAGTCTCCCTGAAATGGAAACATGGATCACAAGCCATGGCTTCCCGAAATTTAGAGCCAAGCAGCTGCAGGACTATCTGTATCGCCGCTATATTTTTTCTTTTGACGAGATGACCCAGCTGCCGGGGCCGATGCGGGAATGGCTGAAAGAGAATGCCATCCTCGAGAAGCCTGTGATCATGAGCCATATCACATCGAATGACGGTGATACGACCAAGCTCCTCGTGAAACTCTCCGATGGTTCACTCGTCGAGACGGTCTGTATGCACCACGTTTATGGGAATTCCATCTGCGTCTCTACGCAGGTGGGCTGCGCGATGGGCTGCATTTTCTGCGCTTCCACCAGAAACGGGCTAGAGCGGAATCTCACCGCGGGCGAAATCCTCGCGCAGGTGTACGCCTTCCGTGAACTTTTCGATGCGCCGATCCATTCGATCGTCTTGATGGGGGCGGGCGAACCGCTCACGAACTATGACGAAGTGCTCCGCTTCATTCGTCTCGTGAGCGATCCGGGACTTTTGAATATCAGCGTAAGAAACATCACGCTCTCCACCTGCGGTATCGTCCCCATGATCGATCGCCTCGCCGAAGAAGGCCTTCCGATCACGCTTGCGATCTCCCTTCATGCGCCGAATGACACGATCCGCAACCGCATCCTGCCATCGAGCCGTCATTTCAAGATCGAAGATGTCGTCTCAGCCGCGCACCGGTACTTCAAGAAGACGGGCCGCCGCGTGACCTTCGAGTACATCCTTATCAAGGATGTGAATGCGTCTCGCGAAAATGCGGAAGAACTCTGCCGCCTCGTAGGGAAGATGAATTGCCATTTCAACCTCATCCCGATCAATGGCACCGAGCATATCAAGCTCTTTCCGCCGAGCTGGAAGGACGTCAAGATTTTTCAGGAAATCCTGGAAAAACACGGCAAGAGCACGACCGTTCGCAGGCAGATGGGGGACGAGATCCAGGCTGCCTGCGGACAGCTGAAACGGAGATACCTGGAGAAGAAGTAGCTGGTGGCTGGTGACTGGTGACTAGGGAGTAGTAGCTAGGGACTTGGGGTAGTGGCTAGGGATTAGTGGCTAGGGATTAGGAAATTTCCTCCAGTTGAGCAGACCCTTGGAGAAGGGTCACGCCAAAGGCGCCGGATAGATGTGCCCCAAAGGGGCACCCTTCTACGTACAGGTATAAAATATATGTGAGACTACTTTCCCTGACTTCCCTCCCGCGCCAGTGTCAGCCGAATATGTAAGGAAACGCTGATTCAATCAAAAAGCGCCTAGAAATCCGCTGATTTCTAGGCGCTTTTTATGTGTCTTTCAAGACAGTCTGATGTCTCCTAGTCTCCTGGTCCCCTAGTCACTTGAGTCCCCTAATCCCTAGCTACTAATCTCTAGCCACCAGTCACCAGTCACTAGTCACTCACTCCCCGAACATCTTCGACAGCGGGTTATTCGTGAAGACATCGGCTTCATTGATATAGCGGCGCACCATTTCCACAGACTTGTGACGGGTCTGTTTCATGATGAGGCGCTCTTCGATGCCATGAAGCGCCGCATACGTGGCGAAGCCGTGGCGCAGGCTGTGTGCGCCGTAGAGGGTGGGGTCAAGACCGATCATTTCGGCATATTTTTTGACGAGGAGGTTCACCGTATTTTCACTGAGATGCGTCGAAGCGACCTTGCCACTCTTCAGGATCTTCCTGAAAAGCGGCCCTTCGTGAATACCGGCGGCTTTCAGCCAGTCATAGAGTGCATGGACGCCGTCCATTTCTTCCGGCACATTTTTGAGATAGGGGATGCCGACCTGCTGTCCTTCACCCCGCTGGTCCGTCTTCGAGCGCTGGATGTGAAGGACGATGCCCTGCGGAAATTTTTGGATATCTTCCACGGTCAGAGAGACGATCTCACTTCTGCGGAAGGCACCCATGAAGCCGATGAGGAGGATCGCGCGATCGCGCAGGCCGTGGAGCGTTTTGAGATCCATGCGGGAAATCATCTCCTGAAGCTCCTCAAAATACACTGGCGTTTTCCCTTTTTGCAGCATGCCTTTCTGCCGCGTGAGGCCGATCAGCGCTTCTCGGACGATCCATGCTTTCGCAGGATTTTCCTTCGTGAGGCCGGCCGCATTGAAATTCTCCGACAGCGCGGAAATGCGGCGGCGGATGGTCGCCGTCTTCGCATAGTCCGCGAGGTCATTGATATAGTTCACGATCGTTTCCGGCGTGGTCGGGAACGATTCTTTTTTATGGTACGTGCACCAGTCGCAGAAGTCATTCCAGTCCGACTCATAGGCGTCGATGGTATGCTCCGACTTCGTTTCCGACAGTGCCTGAAGGCTCTTGTCAGAGAGTGCATCGTCATGGGTGCGTTTCGAGAAATCACGGATATAGAAATGGGGGGACATGAGTGGCCTTTCTTAGCAAATGAGGAATGAAGGCGGCGGCTACATACGCCACGAATCGGGGGATGCCCGCTTGTGCCTTTCGATAGTTCATGTCTTTATTTTACCATAGCCTTGGGCATGTAGGAATGAGGGATTGGGAGCGATTGGAGACTGGTGACTAGTGATTGGTGACTAGGAGACATCAGCCCCCGTATCGTCATTTCGAGCAAAGCGAGAAATCTTTGTCGTTTGCGGCGAGGGACTCACGCTTTCCCCACATGTGCCGCGCACTTTTCCGCTTTCCTCATCTGTCTTTCATACCGCCAGTGCCCTATCCGCCCCTACGGGACACCTTCCCCTCGAGGGGAAGGCTGAATTGGTGCGGCGAAGCCGTCACGAGAGCCCTGAAGTTTGAAAGTGGGGATTGGGTTTACGAAACTCTTCCCCGCTGAGCAGCCCCTTAGAGAAGGGGCGCGCCAAAGGCGCAGGATGGATCCTCGTGGCGGCTTGAAAACCAATGTGAAGCTATCCATCCCTCACACATGTTCATTTCGAGCGAAGCGAGAAATCTTTTGTTATTCGCAGCGAGGGACTCATGCTTCCCCCCATGTGTCGCGCACTTCTCGGCTTTCCTCCTCTGTCTTTCATACCGCCAGTGCCCTATCCGCCCCTACGGGGCACCTTCCCCTCGAGGGGAAGGCTGTCGATACGAGGGAAGCCTGTTATCAAGAGACCTTCGGGCATCGCCCTTTTATAAAATCGACGCGAAGCGGCGCTCCGTGTAAGCCTTCCCCGCATGGGGAAGGGGGACCGCGCTAGCGGTGGATAGGGTACTGACGTTATCCGCACACAGGCGCAGATTTTTTCCTGTTCTCATAGGAGCTCAAGTGACTAGTGACTTGTGACTTGAATACTACCTTCGGGCATTGCCCCATATATATTCGCGGCGAAGCCGCCACCATAACCTTGAACCCTGAACCCTAAACCCTGAACCTAATAATCATTAAAGTCTCATAAAACAAACCTCAAGTTTTATTTGACTTACCTTCTTTAAAATGGTAATCTAAACTTAATGTATAAATGGCTTGCCATTATTATTTGTATCAGGGGGTCTTTAGAAAAATGGATGTACTTCATTTGTTTCATGCCGGCGGTTTCATGATGTATCCGCTGCTTCTCTGCTCTATCCTCGTTGTCACGATCTTCATCGAGCGTTTCCGTTTCTATCATGCGAACAAGTCGAATATCGAAAAGCTCACGAAGGAGATCCCGGATTTCCTCGCGGCCAATGATCAGGAAGGGCTGAAAGCAGCACTGAAAGCCGATGGCGGCATTCCTGCCGGAGTCATTCTGACCGGCGCCGAGCAGCTTTCCCGTAAAGCGAACCAGACGGCCATTCTGGAAGGCGCGGCTTCTCATGCCGCAGGCGTCTTGAAGTCGTACCTGAACTACCTCGATGTCATCGTCACCCTGTCCCCGCTGATGGGCCTTCTTGGCACCGTCATCGGCATGATCGGCTCCTTCAATGTCCTTTCGGTCGCAGAAGGCCAGCCATTCGCCATCACCGGCGGCGTCGCAGAAGCTCTTGTCTGCACCGCATCCGGCCTTTTCGTCGCCATCATCGCTCTCATTGCCTACACCTACCTTTCGCAGCAGGTGTCTAACTTCGTTTCCCAGATGGAAAAACTGGGCTCCCTGTATTTGGCTATCGTAGAGGCGGATCAGAAATGAAACTTGAATCAATGAATGTAGAGAAGAAGCCGAAGATCATGATCATCCCGATGATCGATATCATCTTCTTCCTTCTGGTCTTCTTCATGATGTCCATGCTGACAATGGTGGTGCAGAAATCGATCAATCTGAATCTGCCGCAGACCGCGAGCGCGCAGATCGACCTGCAGAAGACGCTTCCGATCAGCGTGACATCTGACGGCACCATCTATGTCGAGCAGGAGAAGATTCCGAAGGACTCCTTCAAGAAACGCATGGAGATCGAAAAGAACAGAAATCCCGATATCTCTATCGTCCTGCGTGCGGATGAAAAATCGGAGCACGGTGACTTCGTCTTCGTCTTAGACCAGCTGAAATCTGTCGGGATTTCCAAGATCGGCATTGCCACTGCCTCCAAAGGGCAGTCAGACTAAAGGGGTGGTGTGATGCGTACTTTCAAGTACCGATGGTCCTCCGCTCTGGGTACCTCGCTCGCCTGTCACGTCGTCGCCTTAGGACTCATCACGGGCTTCATGCTGCTCTTTCCGGCATCTCCTGTGAATAAAGGCCCCATCGAGGTCGACCTCGTCACCATGGGCGGCGGTGGCGGAGGCGGCGGTGGAAACGGGGGAGAAACACCGCAGGAAGAAAAGCTCCCCGAGATCAAAGAAGCAAAAGCCACACCGACCGCTCCGCCTCCTGTCAAGGCCGAACCGGATCCCGAAGCAGAAAATGATGTCCACGAAGTTGCGCCCAAGCCGTCGGATGAGACCGATGCTGCACCTGCTTCTTCCGATGCGTCGGAAGGAAATAGCGACAGCGGCGTCAGCTCAGGCACAGGCGGCGGGACCGGCGGTGGGAACGGTACAGGAAATGGCCCCGGCGATGGCAGCGGTGAAGGCCCCGGATCGGGTTCTGGCTCCGGCGGTGGAAATGGTTCCGGCTATGGCAGCGGGAATGGAGATGGGGTAGGCCCCGGTGATGGTGTCACCATGGGTCCGCAGCTCTTGAGCAATCCTGCGCCTGCCTATCCGGAATCCTGCCGCAAAGCAGGCATTTCCGGTACGACCGTCGTAGGTCTCACCATTTCGAGTGATGGCAGCGTCTCGAGCGCATGGGTCGTTTCCTCTTCCGGGAACGGCACCCTTGACAGCGCCGCTGTCAATGCCGTCTACGGCTGGCAGTTCGTCCCTGCCAAACAGAATGGCGTGGCGATCACCTGTAATTCACAGGTACCGGTCACATTCAATCTGAGATAATGAAAAAGCACATGTGCTGTGAGGCGCATGTGCTTTTTGGTTGTGATGGGTTCTAGATAAGGATATTCCCCGAAGCGTCATCCCGACCGAAGTGGAGGGATCTTTTTTGTTGGCGTGTATCATCGATTGTTTGACGGCGAGAAACGGAAAAGTTTGAAAGCAGGGCTGAGTAGCTAGTAACTAGTGACTAGTGACTGGAATGCCAGCTCATGGCATCGCTAGTATTTATATTTCGCGGCGCTTAGATCCTTCGACTCAGTTCTCATATTTTCAGATAAGCTATTTTTTATCATACGACGTTTTTCTCCGCTCAGGATGACGAAATGCGCCGCACCACCATTTCTCATTCAATCGAGACTTTCATCCGCAATCCATGAGCGTCCCGCCCATGGCCTATCCATGAAGTTTGAAAGCAGGGATGATTAGTAGCTAGGGATTAGGAGCCTCGAGCGACTAGTGACTTGAATGCCGCCTTCGGGCATCGCCACCATCTATACTCCGCGGCGCTTTTATTTTTTTATGCGCCGCACCACCCCCTTTGAACCCTCTGAACCTCTTTCACACACAATCAAAGGGCAGCACGCCCCCCGGATAACCCCGAACCCCGAACCCCGAACCCCGAACCCTTCTTCCCATTTCCCAAATATGATAGAATAAATGAAAACGATAGCCCATTCTATTTCCACGGAGGAACCAATCATGAAAAAAGTCATTTTCGATATAGACGGCGTCCTTTTGAGCGAAGAACGCTACTTCGATGTATCTGCCCTGACCGTATGGGAGATGCTCTACAGCCCCGCTTACATGGGACTTCCCAGCGAACGCGACGATTTCCGGGCGGATCGCATCACCGAAGGGCAGATCGCTGGCTGTCGCAGCGTGGTGTGGGGGAATGACGCTCTGCTTTCTTGGCTGAAAGCGCGCGGCATCAATTCCAACTGGGATATGGTACACGCCGATCTCATCACCATCCTCTGGCTGATGGCAGAAACCTATAAAAAGCGCTCCGGCGGAGAAAAAATGTCTTTTGCCTTCCACCAGCCACAAGACTTGAAGGGTGCCGGACAGGAACTCATGGGACTGCCCATGCCGAAAGCCGAAGACGTACTCGATCGCTGGCAGAGCGCCGTCCCTGAAGGCCTTCAGGGGGAAGACGTCTTCCATGCACTCAAGAGTGCTATGGCGGATGCGATCGATGGCGACCTCTCTTGGGCCGACCTTCGTTCTGATTTCTGGAAGATCCATACCGAAGCCTTTCAGGCATGGTACCTCGGAGACGACACCTTCATTTCCCTCCTGCATCACATGCCCTACAGCGCGGGGAAACCGGGCTTCCTCTCTCGCGAAGTCCCGCTTGCGCCCGCCGCGCATATCCTTTCCCTCTTCCGCACGCTGAAAGAGCGCGGCTATGACATCGCCATCGCGACCGGACGCGCCAGAGAGGAGATGGAGATCCCCTTCAAGCTGTTCCACTGGTACGAGGAATTCGATCCCTACACCATGGCGACGGCTTCTGACGCGGAAGAATCAGCCGGAAGGCTTGGCGGCCCCGTCCTCGACAAGCCGAATGCCTTCATCTTTTCCTGCGCGATCTTTGGCAGAAATCCGGACAACTATAAAGCCTATTCTGAAGAAACCATGCAGCCCGCCAAGGAGGATGAGATCTACGTCTGCGGCGACTCCTACTCCGACGTCATCGGTAGCCGCCGCGCCGGCGCGAAATGTATCGGCATCCTGACCGGCCTTGAAGGCAAAGGCGCGATCCCGATGTTTGAAAAAGAAGGCGTCCCGTATGTGGATCGCGTGACGGATGTGCTCGAAAAATTAGATTAAGAGTGACTGGTAGCTGGTGACTAGTGATTAGTCACTACCTGATTTCGTTTACCATTCTCTCACGCATTGTCATTTCGAGCGAAGCGAGAAATCTTTTTCGTCTGCGGGAGAAGGTTGAGCGGGATAGCGGACAATGGGAAACCTGACATATACTCCATGTGCGTGATGGAGGCGGCCTGAACAGTAAAAAACGCGGGAAGAAAGAACTTTGAAGATCTTTCTTCCCGCGTTTTGCTATATGAAATCGGAGCAGCTGTTTTCCCTAACGGTAACAGGGGTGAGTGACTTGAGTACCGCTTTCGGGCATCGCCCATATATATGCGCGGCACAGCCGCCACCGCCATCCCTAATCCCTAGTCACTC
This sequence comes from uncultured Dialister sp., assembly GCA_934178345.1. Taxonomy (GTDB): domain Bacteria; phylum Bacillota; class Negativicutes; order Veillonellales; family Dialisteraceae; genus Dialister. The sequence continues at coordinate 78,003 of CAKPQG010000001.1, forward strand.
ATTCCGGACAGCAAAAAACATCCGGGGAATGCCTTCTGCCTTTACTCAAATGCAGGCGGGACACGGAATCGGCGCCGGTGTGGTCAAATGTAGTGAAGTGCGGACGTCCTGGCTGTCGTCGGTGCTCGGCCTCGCAGGGAGCAGGGAAGCGTGGAAGGATGGATTTCCCGGATATTTTTCTTTGTCTTACATTTTCAGCCTTAGACAGGTGGGGAGAAAAAGACTGACATTTCCGTTCCCTGTCCGATGAGCCGGGGTGCAAAGCAAGATCTTCCTTTCGTAAGGCAGCTCTCTGTCGTATTTCTTAGCGCTAATGAATTCTGGAAATCAGAGAACAGCCGCGAAAAGGTGCACACACGATGCGCCCTTGGCTTCATGTCTGTATTGTATACCTTCTTTATGAAAATTGCAAGTCTACTTCTTGTGAGCAACTTACAAGAAATGGGGTATGGCTAAAATCTATCAACTGAAGAACGCATACATATGGAATCATCTGCCGTTTGCGAGCTCTTTTATTCACATGGCGGATTATGTCGTGATAAGGAGAGGATGGCAGATCGGTCAGTGAGAGCGCGTTTCTTATTTTGCGCAAGAGAATGAGATGACGGGGGAACCCATTGCGGATAGCCGTCCTTTTACGGGGAATACACCTTATCATATGAAAATTAGAAACAAGAGATACAAGGTTAACAAAAATAAAATCAAATTAAAAAATATTGGACAAAACAAGTGATTTATGATAGTCTCTTAAAAGGTCATCACTGATAAGGGAATAGGTGATGAGGATTTTCATCTTTGCCGTGGAAACTCGGACACACTGGCTCTTGATGGAGATCATTTTCTTCCCGCTCATTTTGGAAAGAGGAGAATTGTTATGAAAAAGGGAATGTATAAGATGTTGGCTGCGGCCCTCATGCTCACAATTTCGGGGGGGGTAGTAGGTAGTGCTGCTGACACTACACTGGATACAGTGTATGTCAATGCGGATAGAGATCAGGCGGAAGATACCGTCGGTACACTTCCGGGCGGATTCATCAAAGAAGAACCAAGCGTTGGACTGTTAGGGCATCAGGATGTAATGGATGCCCCTTTTGCTGTGTCTGAAGTCAGCCAGAAGACAATCAAAACTTTCGCTTCTCCGGTGAATGGTGTCAACGAAGCTCTTGCGCTGAACCCATCTGTCACGATTCAGTCTGGGAGCTTGTATCAGGATATTGCGATTCGTGGATTCAGAACGAATGGTCATAGACAGTACGTAAATGGTATTCCAGGCCTTCTCTGCCAGGAAAATATTCCATACTACTGGGTGGATAGTGTCAGTGTGGTTTCCGGCCCGAATATCGGCGTCCGCGGCACAGGCCTGAGCGAAGCTATCGGCGGTGTCGTTGATTATACCTCCAAGAAAGCGGTAACCAATGCCACCGATCTGAAACTGGCGTATCGTGGCGGCAGTTCTTTTGAAGAAGGCGTTGATTATCAGACTCGTCTTGGCAGCGATAAGAAATGGGGCGTTCGCGTTACTACGAATAACATTCATGGGGATACCGCGATCGACAACGAAAAGCTGGAACAGCAGAATATTTTCGTCAATATCGATCACAAAGCAGAGCGCTCAAAGACCAATTTCCTCTTTGGATATAATCATACCAAACATTATGGTGGCCCGTATGGGGTGAGCTTTGATTTTAATACTGTAACAAATCTTCCCTCCGCACCTAAGGGCAGTAACGGATTGAAACCTGATTGGTCTTATAATGCATATGAGAACTATATCATGGCGTTTAACCATGAACAGAAGTTGTCTGAACATGTGACCGGTTTCGTGAATGCTGGGTATCATAAGGAAAACTGGTATGGCTATATTGACGGAAGCCCGAAAGTTTTAAATAATAATGGCGATTACCGAATTAGCATGTCCAACTTTCCGCTGTTCCTTGTGAAAACTTACTTAGGAATGGGCATCAAAGGGGATTTCAACATTGGCAAAGTAAAAAATGAATACATGATCGGTGTGGATAAGAGTTGGGAAACCTACGACATTGACAATGGAAATCCAAACTATTCTTGGAGAGGGTTTGGCAATATCTACCAGACCAACAGCTGGGCAAATCCGGGCGATGCACACTGGATTCCTCTCCATTCTGATACCACGCAGATGGAAGGCTGGCATGTTGTAGACACTCTGAAGGCACTGGATGATAAGCTGCAGGTGACACTTGGCGTTCACGGTCACAGGGCCACTGTGAATCAGGTAGGAGAAACGTCTCTGAAAAAGTCGGATGCCATTACTCCGACCTATGCGATTTCCTATAAATTTACGCCAGATTTCATGATGTATGCTGACCATACGGAAAGCTTCGGGATGGGCGCACGCGTCTCTACCACTTCTTCAAACGATTATGTCAATAAAGGCAAAATGCTTGATCCGGCAAAGACGAAGCAGAATGAAGTGGGCTTCAAAGTAAAGACTGGTAAATTCCTGAACACACTGGCATACTTTGATATCAAACAGGCGAATGCAATCGACGTAAAACTGGCGAATGGCAGATGGCTCCGCGCACTGGATGGGGAACAGGAAAATAAAGGCTTTGAATGGGCCTTCACCGGCAATATCAATGACAGATGGGATCTCATCGGTGGCGCTATGTATATCGATGTCAAACAGACAAAGACGAAAAATGGGGCTAATGATGGTAAACCGGTAGACGGCATCCCGCACTGGACGGCAAATATCGGCGCGATTTATCATCCAAACAGCCAGTGGTCTATTATTGGTCGCGGCAATTATATCGGAACAGCGAAGATCAATGGAGATACGATCAAAGTACCGTCTTCCTTCGTATTTGACCTGGGTGCGACCTATGATACCACTTTTGGCAAGACGCCAGTCACTTTAAAAGCCATGCTCTATAATGTAGCAGGAAAAGATTACTGGATTCCAAGCGGAAGCTCCAGCAGCTTGACTGTCGGCGGACCACGCACCTTCGTATTCTCCGCTAATTTCCGTTTCTAATTTCAAAAGGAGAAACCTATGAGCAGAACTATCCGCCGGATGCCTCTGGCGATTCTCACGATCATTCTCACCGTTCTGCTCCTCTTCTCCTGCCTTCTCGGGCTGAAGCTCGGGTATCTCTCTGTGTCCCTGTCGGGGATCGTATCGATCCTTGCTTCGCATTTTTGGGGAAGTGCGCTTCCTTCAGACATTGCGATGGGCGCGGCGGATGCGGTCTGGGATCTTCGGCTCCCGCGCATCCTGCTTGCGCTGGCGGTCGGGATGGGGCTTTCGCTGTCCGGCATGGTGATGCAGGCGATGTTTCGGAATCCGATGTCAGACCCTTACATCATGGGTGTATCCTCCGGGGCGTCGCTCGGGGCAGCTGCTGCTGTTTTCTTCGGTGCGGGGGCGGCTTTCGGGGTGTCTGCGATCGGATGCGGGGCATTTCTCGGTGCCTTGGCTTTGTCGCTCGTCCTTGCTATCGCGGCAGGCCGCGTGGCACCGGGGGATTCGTCCTATCTTCTGATTTTTGGCGCGGCGCTTGCGGCAGTCTGCGGAGGGATCACGAGTGTGCTGGTGTATATCGGGGCCAATGCGACGGGGATGGATGTGACGCTGTACTGGCTGATGGGCTCTGTTTCCTTCGCAAAACTCCTGCCGACGCTTTCTGTTCTTGCCATCGTGCTTGCTTTCATCATTTTTTTCTCTACACAGACAAGGATCCTGAATCTGATGCTGGAAGGGGAGGAAACTGCTGTCCCGCTGGGGCGGCAGCTCCTCCCTTTTCGGCGTCTTTACCTCGTGATGAATGCGCTCTTGATGGGAAGTCTGGTGACGCAGGCGGGACTGATCGGCTTCGTGGGTCTTCTGGTGCCGCATGGCTGCCGTATGGTCATGGGGGCGGATCACAGGAAGCTCCTGCCTGTATCCGTTCTTTCAGGGGGACTGATGACGGTCTGGGCAGATATCTTAGGACGGATACTGATCCACGGTGTGGATATCCCTTTGGGTGTCAGCTTGTCTATGATCGGTGCGCCTGTATTTCTGGGGATGCTTATCCGGCGTTCGTATCATTTTGGAGGAGAAGGGGCATGAATATTTCAGTCAATCATATCTCTGCCGGTTATGGGGGAAAGCAGGTGCTGAAGGATGTGTCGATTTCCTTCGAAAGCGGGAAGCTGACGGGCATCATCGGGCCGAATGGGTGCGGGAAGAGTACGCTTTTGAAGTGCATTTACCGACTGCTTTCGCCTTGGTCCGGGGATATCCAGATCGGTGATACGGTTTTGAAGGATTTGCCGTATCGGGAAAGTGCGAAGCGAGTCGCGGTACTGGCGCAGCACCACGCGGCCGGTTTTGATTTTGATGTAGAAGAAGTCGTGCTGATGGGGCGCACGCCTTACAAAGGCATCACAGAGGGAAACAATCGAGAGGACCGCCTCATCGCGCATCGGGCGATGCAGGAAACGGGCGTGGAAACATTAGCGGAGCAGAGTTTTTCTTTTCTCTCCGGCGGGGAGCAGCAGCGCGTGATGCTTGCGCGGGCTCTCACGCAGGAGACACCTTGTCTCATCCTGGATGAACCGACGAATCATCTGGATATCACCTACCAGCTGCAGATCATGGATCTGGTGAGCTCGCGTCATTTGACGGTGCTTGCGGCCATTCATGACCTGAATATCGCAGCCATGTATTGTGACCGGATCGCAGCGATGAAGCATGGAGAGCTGGTCGCCTTCGGTACGCCTCGGGAGGTCTTGACGGAGGAGCGGATCTGGGAGCTGTATCATGTGAAGGCTAAGGTTTTTCTGCGAAAAGATGGAAGGCCGGCCGTGATTTTCGAAAGAGGAGCCATCGTATGAAGCCGGCCTATCGTGTGACGCTCATCAGTCTTCTATGCCTGCTCCTGACGCTCTTCTCGCTGGGGTTTGGAGAGATCTCCCTCTCGCCAGCAGAGACTTGTCACTATCTGTATCTGGCGCTCACTTCACCGGAAGGAAATGGGATGGTCGAGCAGGATGTGCTGCAGTTCATCCGTCTGCCGCATCTGGTGCTGTCTTTCTTCATCGGGGCGGGACTGGCCGTTTGCGGGGCAGTGATGCAGGCGGTGATGAAGAATCCGCTGGCCGATCCGTATCTTCTAGGGATTTCCTCTGGTGCAAGTCTGGGCGCGGTGCTGGCGATCGCTCTCGGCATCGGTATGATCGGGAGTTTTGATGGGATCGGCGCTGCAGCTTTCCTCGGTGCCGGACTCGTTTCCCTTTTGATCCTTCTGATTTCTTCGATCAGCGGCAAAGGGGAGGGATTGACACTGCTTCTGGCAGGTTTTGCACTCAATGCTGCCTGCTCGGCTGCTGTGAGCTTCTTCGTCACCGTGGTGGCGGATACGTCGAAAACGCGGTCTATCCAGTTCTGGATGATGGGGAATATCCGCGCCGACTCCTGGATGGCGATCGGTATCCTGGCTCTTCTGGTGACGGCAGGCTGTTTCTATTTCTTCTCTCAAAGGCGCATCCTCGACCTGATGCTCATGGGGGATGATCTCTCGCTGACCATGGGGCAGAAACTTTCGACGTATCGAAAAGTGTATATCGCCGTCATGGCGCTTTTGGTCGGAGCGATGGTGTACATGTCCGGCATGATCGGATTCGTCGGGCTCATCATCCCGCACGGCGTGCGTCTCCTCGTAGGGAGCAGCCATGGGCGGCTTCTTCCACTGACGGCGCTTACAGGAGGGACATTCCTCTGTTGGGCGGATATTCTGGGAAGAAATGCGATCTCCGGACTGGAGCTGCCTGTGGGTGTCATGGCCGCACTGGCAGGTTCGCCCTTTTTCCTATGGATGCTGATATCCAGAAAGCAGGTGAGAAGATGAAGAAGGCTTGGCTTCTCTCGCTCTTTCTGCCGCTCTGCCTGTCAGGCTGTCAGATGCAGAAATCTCCTGCCGAGGAATATTCGCGACCCTTTGTGGAGAATATCAAGGTAGAGAACTACTATGAGACGGGGGTGAATCGCGAGTACTTGTCTGATGTGCCGCAGCGTGTGATCGTCATCGGTGCGAATGAAACGGAGACGCTGCTGGATCTTGGCGTCGAAGAGGCCATCCTTGCGGCAGATGATGGACAGAACAGTCAGCGGTATGGTATCAAAGCATCGAATGAAAAGGCCTTTCAGCGGCTGTCCCGCATCGATCGCAGCACGATCCAGGCGGAGCATTTCCTCGAGATGCATCCGGATATGATCATCGCAGAGCAGCAATTCTTCTCGAAGACCCGTCTCGGCAGTACGGACTACTGGAACAGCAAGGGCATCCTCACCATGGTGCCGCTGAATACCACATCGCCGGGCAAGCTGAATCAGGTGGAAACCGTAGAGAAGGAAATGAAATTCATTCGGGATCTGGGGATCATTTTTCACAAAGAGGAAGAAGCAGAGAAAATCGTGAGTGCAACGGAAAAACGCATTCACGATATCGCGAAAACTGTGGAATATCATAAGAAACCGAAAGTCATGACCTTGGACCGCATGAGCATCCTCGCGTCCTACGGGCGAAAGAAGATCGCAGGGGATATGGCTGCCTCTATCGGAGGAATCGTCCCGGATACCACGGCGGCGGTCAGTGATGAGATGATGATGAAGCTAGATCCGGATGTCGTCTTTCTCGTCGTGTATCGCGATGAGGAGAAGGAGCTGGCATGGCTCCGAAACAGGCCGGCTTTCCGGAATCTGAATTTCGTAAAAAATAACCGTCTCTATGGCATACCGCTGAAATATGTGTATGGCCCGCAGACGCGCACCATCGATGCGATCGGCTATATGGCGGAGCGCATGTATCCGGGAATATTTGATTTCCCGAAGGAATACGACTTTCATAGATAAAAAAGAGCTGGAGAGAGCCGGCTCTTTTTAGCTATGGAAATAGGGGTGACCTTTGGGACGTGCCGCCCCTTGATTGGGGATGAAAGAGGGGGAGCGGGTTTCTATGGATTCTATGGGGTCAGTGGGCGGTGCGGCGCATTTCGTCATCCTGAGCGGAGAAAAACGTCGTATGTTAAAAAATCGCTTATCTGAAAATATGAGAACTGAGTCGAAGGATCTAAGCGCCGCGGAGTTTTGAATATATGGTATTCACAAAAGATGGGAACCCGGTGAACCTTTTTAAGGAAACACTGATTAAATCGTTGTCCGACTTGGCTCTTGTATTTTCATGCAAGGCGAGGAATAAGCCGCCGCGAATAGCAAGCTATTTAAGGAGGGGTATGACGAAGCATTGTATGAAAATACATGCTAATTCGGACTCTGTGATTGAAGCAGCGTTTCCTTAACCTTCAGAACCTGCTTTAACCTATGAGGATTCACATAAAGGGTAGAATGTTCTTCCTGTTTTCAAACTTCCCGCATGGTATGTTGATCTCGCAATGCCCCCCTTCCTTGTTTAGATGGCTCTATATGAGGAGGAATGAGATGGGGAGATGTTCTTTTAATGAAGCTCTATAGCGAACTTATTTTTGTTATAGAAAAAACTTATATTGCTTTTACCTTTAGCACGGTGTAATATTAAAAATAGAAATGGAGTTAAAATGCATCATGAATGCATTTTATGCAATCATGGGCTTGTGAGTTGTTTTTTCTTCCTGAAAGGAGAATATTCTTATGAGAAAATGCATGAAAAAGATCCTGATGGCGAATATCGCAGCTGCGATCATTTGTTCTGCGGGGGGGTAACATCGGCGCAGGATAGTCTGTATGAATACGATATGACGCCGGTTTCCATTGAGAATGGGAAGCTGGTAAGCGGCAATGCCATTCATGAGGGTGCAGCTACAACCGACATTCAGACAAGCAATACAACTGGCACAGCAGGCCAATACTACGGACATTTCTTCTTCGGAAATGCAGATATAAAAAATACAGCATTTGAGAACAATCAGCTTAAAACGGATGGACCGAATGGGGTGGTCTACTTCAATTCCAGCGTAAAAGTTAGTCCAACTAGCTATGAAGTAGAGACGCCGAATACCGTGACCATTACGGATTCCTCTTTTACTGGGAATAAAGTTGAAAGTACAGGTACTTCTGCCAGCATTTACTCCACATCAAAAGCTGGTGCAGTGATGATCAAGGGGACAAATGTCACTTTCAATGATGTAGCATTCGATGATAATGTAGCAAGTGGCGGAGACCATGCACAGGGTGTTGGTGGTGCCATTTATTTGGACTCTACATCCAATACAGCCAACCATGATGGACAAAAGAGAGTATTGCAAGCGACTGCGACTTTCAATGTGACCAAAGATACGACGTATGCAGGAAATAAAGCATCTGGTGTCGATGTCTATAGCGACACCTATGGCAGCTACGCCAAGACAGGTGGCGGCTTCATGTATATGGATCGTGGCGGAGAGGCGAATTTCAATGTAGCTGACGGGGTGACACTGAAGATCGGGAAAGATGGAGAAACGGATGCGAATACCGACTCCATCGCGAGCGCGATCCGTGGCAGCAATCCGGGATACGGAGAAAATACCATCAATAAACAGGGACTTGGCACGCTGACTGTCAATGGCAGTATGAGCGGATATCATGGGGATCTCAATGTCAAAGAAGGTACCATGAATATCAATCAGTCGCTTGCGGGAGATGCGAAGATTTCCGTATCGGATGGAGCTACCTTGAATCTGAAAGAGGTAGAGCTTTCCAGCCAGTCAAGGACTATTTCGGTAGCAGATAGCGACGGCAATCTGAAAACAGTCACATTACCTGAAAGAGATGGCAGTCTGGTAGCGGAAGCCGGCTCGAATGTGACAGCGAAGACCATTACGCTGAAAGATAAGTCCTCTATGAAAGTCGATACGGGGGCGACTGTCACGGCAGACAGCGTGGCTGTAAAGGATGATGCTACATTAAGCACGGCGGCTCAGTCGAAACTGAATGCGGCGAAGGTGTCCGTAGATCCCACGAAAGAAGGGAATGTCCAGCTGCGCGGTGATTTCACGGGTGCGTTAACGGATAACGACGGCAACACGCTGACAGCCGAACAGGCGAAAAAGGTGATGGCAAAAGCAGCAGCGGATACTTCTCGCATGGATATCGAAGCGCAGAATGGGAAATCGGCCACTTCCTTCCTGCAGGGGGATGACGGTTCCTTCACCATTCAGAGCAAAGATTATGCGAATGGCGGGGCCACCAAGGTTTTGGCATCCTATGACAAAGATGGTACCTATGATGCACATGGAAATGATATGAAGAACGTGGGTGCTATTTCCGCCAAGTCCCTGAGCGTCGGACAGATCGGTGATGTAGAAACGGCGATCAACAACAATGCGGCTGGTATCCAGCAGAATGCAGCTGGTATTCAGCGTCTGGATGGCCGTATTGATAAGGTGGGCGCGAATGCGGCGGCTCTGGCAGCTCTGCACCCGCTTGATTATGATGCATCGGAGAAGTGGAGTGTCGCTGCCGGTGTAGGCAATTACGGCAGTGAAAATGCGATGGCTGTCGGTGCTTTCTATCGCCCGAATGAAGATGTCATGCTGAATATGGCAGGTAGCTTCGGATCTGGCGAAAACATGGTGAATGCCGGTATTTCCTTCAAAGTGGGACAGCGTGGAGCGAAAGTCGTAAAGGCTGAAAGCGCGGATGTCAAAGCACTTCAGGAGAAAGTAGAAGCTCAGGATAAAGAAATTCAGGAACTGCGTGAAATGGTAGAAAAACTGGCTGCCAAAGCATAAAGCAGTTTCTCTGATGAGTTGTTAGTGGGATGAGCGAAGCCGCTCTGCGAAAGCAGAGCGGCTTTTTGCGTGGCAATGATTTCTTTGAAGTGAGAGGAGCAGCCGAAGCAAATCGTTTTTCCATCGTTTTTTTCCTTCCCTTTTGTTACAATACAAGTAGAAAGGCGGTGGTGCCATGGGACGACTCAAACAGTGGGAAGAACTCACCTGCACCTTTGATCCCTTCGGAGAAAATCTTCCGATGTATACCTTCCGCCATCGCTGCATTGAAAAAGAAGGCCTGGAGCTGGGGGATCTGGCGACGGAGATTTTCCTGAATGTGAAAGGGGAAAGTGATACTCTTGACCCTGATGTGGCAGCGTTCCTGCGTTACGTAGATGGAAAAGCAGCAGAAGGCGCATTCATGAAAGAAGTCAGCGAAGAAGTCGCAAGGATTAAAGAACATAAAGAAGTGAGGCGAGAGTATATGACACTATTGATGGAGCTTCAGAAAAGAATGGGATGAGAATGAAGCGCGCTATCAGCTGATGATGATGGTTCTTCGCGCACGGAATGAAGAACACTTGACGCATTTGAGCTGGTGGAGCGCACAGGGCTTCGGCAGTCTAGGGAAACACTGATTCAATCGTTGTTCGATTTTACTCTTGTATTTTCATGCAGCGCAAGGAAGAACCCTCCTTAAATAGCGAGCTATTTAAGGAGGATTCTGACGAAGCGTTGTATGAAAATACATGTGAAATCGAATTTTGCGATTGCATCAGCGTTTCCCTAATATCAGCCGTATTGAGAAAGGGCAGGCAATGCCTTCTATTGCTACGCTTTCTAAGATCGAACAGGGACTTGGCAAGCGGCTGGAAATTCGTTTCGTATAGTTGAATAAAGAAACCCCCGATTTGCCAAAAGGCAAATCGGGGGTCCTTTGCTTGTGGGACGTGCTGTCCCTTGGTTGTGAATGAAAGATTTGCTTTGAGTGAGAAATAAGGAATGAGGAATGATAGTGGCGAAGGCTGTATTGAAAATCACCAGTCGCCAGTCACCAGTCACTTGCTTATCTATGTACCCATGAATCAGAATTTCACTCTGAGCAGGCGTACAGCATAGAGGATACAGAGGATGGTGACGCCGGTATCTGCGAAGACGGCGACCCACATATTGGCATAGCCTAAGAGGCCCATGATCATGACGGCGATCTTCACGATGAGAGCGAAGGCGACATTTTCCCACGCGGTCTTGATGACTTTTCTAGCCACGCGGACGGCTTTGGAGATGGCGTCGACGTTTGAATTCAGGAAGACGACGTCAGCGGCTTCGATGGCAGCGTCTGCCCCGCTTCCCATAGCGGCGCCTACATCGGCACCGGCGAGGACGGGAGCATCATTGATGCCGTCGCCGACGAAGAGAACGGAGCCGATGTCTTTTCTGACTTTCTGCATTTCAGAGAGTTTGTCTTCCGGGAGAAGGCCGGCGTGGATGTTTTCGATGCCGACGAGGCTGCCGATGGCTTTCGCGCTCTTTTCGTTATCCCCGGTCAGCATGACGGGGGTGATGGAGAGGGCCTTCAGGTCTTTGATGCCTTCGATGGTGTCGGACTTGATGGCATCGGAAATGGTGATGCGGCCGAGGAGGGTCTTGCCTTTGGCGACGTAGACGTCGGTGCCGACTTCTTTGTGTTCCGGAAGGGAGGGGATGGAGATGCCGGCCAGAGTGAGGAGCTTTTCATTTCCGATATAGATGTCTTCCCCGTCCTGGTTGGCTTTGACGCCGTGTCCGGCGATTTCCTGCATGGAGGAGAATTTCGGAAGGGAGAGGCCTTTTTCATTCGCGCAGGTCACGATGGACTGGGCGATGGGGTGGGTGGAGTAGATCTCTCCGGCAGCGGCAAGGGCGAGGATCTCGTCTTCGCTCTTGCCCGCGGTCTTCACGATGCTTCTGACTTTGAATTTTCCTTCGGTCAGAGTGCCGGTCTTATCGAGGACAGCGGCTTTGGTATTCGAGAGGGCTTCCATGACGGTGCCGCCCTTGAAGAGGATGCCTTCTTTCGATGCGGCGCCGATGCCGGCGAAGAAGGAGAGCGGGACGGAGATGACGAGCGCGCAGGGGCAGCTTATGACGAGGAAGGTGAGAGCGGTATAGATGCATTTATCCCAGTCAGCGGAAAAGAGGAGCGGCGGGAGGACTGCGACGGCGATCGCGACGAAGACGACAATCGGGGTATACACGCGGGAGAAGCGGGTGATGAATCGGTCGATCTTTGGCTTGCTGGCGACGGCATTTTCGACGGAGTCGAGGATGCGGGTGACCATGGATTCCGCGAGGACTTTTTCGACCTGGATGCGGATGGTGCCGGTCATATTGACGCAGCCGGAGTCTACGCGGTCGCCGACGGAGGCGAGGACGGGCTTCGGTTCGCCGGTGACAGCGGAGGTGTCGATCTGGGTCTCGCCTTCGGAAATGATGCCGTCAAGCGGGATGCGGTCGCCGGGGCGAATGAGAAGAATATCGCCGACTTCGGCTTCTTCGGCCGGGATGGTCTCGGTGCCGCTTGCGGTCACGCGCTGGACGACTTCCGGGCGCAGGTCGACGGCGTCCATGATCTGGTCGCGGCTGCGGTCGGCAGCGAGGTCCTGGAAATATTCACCGATGCGGTAGAAGAGCATGACGCCGACGGCTTCCGGGTATTCGTGGATCGCGAAGGCACCGACGGTCGCGACGGTCATGAGGAAGGTCTCATCGAAGAATTCCCCATGGGTGATGTTTTTGAGCGCGGTGTAGACGATGGGGCCGCCTAAGATGAGGTAGGAGACGAAGAAGAAATAGTCTCCGATGGAGGAAAGTCCGGCGAAGAGGCCGGCCGGCTGGTAGTGCATCAGCATGCCGATGACGAAGAGGAGGCCGCCGATGGTGAGCTGGCTTTTTTCGCTTTTCAGACGTTCAAGGAGGGACGCTTCTTTTTTTGCCGCTGACTTTTTCTGCGCTTTGGTCGGGCGCTGTTTCTTTCGGATCTCGGTCGGGCTTTCGACTTCGTTGCATTTTCTGGTCAGCTCGGGGATGAGGCTGTCCGGGTCTTTGGCGGTGAGTTTCATCGTCTTGGTGGCGAAGGAAATCGAGGCAGAGAGGACGCCGGGCTGGCGGTTTACCAGTTTCTCGAGCTTGACAGCGCAGGCTGCACAGTCAAGGGTGGGGATTTCATAGATTTCCGTCTTGAAATCGCCTTTGTCAGACGGCGGCACGATGCCGATATTTTCATCGACGGTGCGGCAGACGGAGAGCAGCTGCGGGATGAGGCTGTCCGGATTTTCCTTGGAAATGACGCGGAGCTCTTTCTTTGTGAAGGAGATCGAGGCGAAGAAGACAGATGGCATTTCGCGGATCTTGCCTTCCATTTTCGCGGCGCATTCCATGCAGTCGAGGTGCTCCATGTGATAGAGGCCGCGCTTGTATTCTTTCCCTAAGAAATCGCACTGGCAGGAGGCGAGGTCTTTGCCGCAGTAGTCGCAGTCTTCTTCGTCGATGCAGTCATGGCAGTGGCAGTCATTCTTGTGCCCGTCATGATGGTGGACGCCTTTGTCATGGAAATGGCCGAAGGCGCGTCTTTCATCGATCGCGATGTCGGCATCGCTTTCCATGACGTCGATCTCATTGTCCTTGTACTTTGCCATTTCCGGATCATTCGAGTGGTCATGATGCTCTTCCGGGATTTCTTCGCAGCAGCCACAGCCGCATCCGCCATGTTCATGGGAGTGGCCTTCGTGTTCGTGGTCATGTCCGCAGCCGCAGCCATGTTCGTGGGAGTGGCCTTCGTGGTCGTGGTCATGCCCGCATTCGCAGCCATGATCGTGGGAGTGGCTTTCGTGGTCATGGTCATGCCCGCAGCCGCAGCCGTGTTCGTGGGAGTGGCTTTCGTGGTCGTGGTCATGTCCGCAGCCGCAACCGTGTTCGTGGGAGTGACCTTCGTGGACATGGTCATGACCGCAAGCGCAGTCGTGCTCGTGGGAGTGACCTTCGTGATCATGGTCATGCCCGCAGCCGCAGCCTTGGGTTTCTTCGTCTTCCTCGTGGTGGGCATGCTCTTCGGTCTGATGGGCAGCTTCCTGCGCCTGATGGCAGTGGCCGCACCCACAGTGATGTACATGCTTTTCATCGTGCTTTTCCATGGTATGTCTCCTTATCTGGAATGGAAGTTTTCCTTCCTGAGTGGTATCATTCTATGGTGCTATTTTAGCATTCTCCAAATGCACCGTAAATGGAGCATGAGAAACACTTTAATATTTCAAGTAGGGCAGGGGGAGATGATGAGTTTAGATAAGACTAAAAAGGAATGGGCTCGAGAGGGGGAGTAAAAATGAGAAATGAGAAATGAGAAATGAGAAATGGAGGTGCGGCGCATAAAAACAGAAGCGCCGTTGAGTATAAATAATGGCAATGTCCGAAGATGGCATTTTAGTCACCAGTGACTAGTGACTTGTAACTTGAATACTACTTTCGGGCATCGCCCCATAAATATTCGCGGCGAAGCCGCCACCTTCATTCCTAATTCCTCATTCCTAATTCCTCATTCGAGGAAGGCTTTCATTCGCAATCAAGGAGCAGCACGCCCCACGGGCTAACCCTGAACCTTAAACCCTGAACTCCATTTCCTTTCGTATACGAAATTTTATTGACATACCTGTATATTTATGCTACTATCTTGAATAATTAAGAAGGGTGTGAGGACTATGTCAGATAAAAAAGTCATTTATGAAGTCAAGCATTTGCAGAAATCATTCGGTAAGGTCGAAGTACTGAGAGATATCAATATGAAGATCGAGAACGGAGAAGTGTGTACCATTATCGGTCCGTCCGGGAGCGGGAAGAGTACCTTCCTGCGCTGCCTGAATTTTCTCGAAACGCCGACCGGGGGCGAACTGTGGTTCGATGGAAAGAAGGTCAATGAAAAGACCGACGTGAAGATGCTGCGCCGCGATGTCGGCATGGTTTTCCAGTCGTTCAACCTGTTCCCGATGTTCACCGCGGTCGAGAATGTCATGTACGCGCCGATCCACATCAAGAAGCTGCCGAAAGAGCAGGCGAAGGAAGAAGCGATGGAGCTTCTCTCGCGCGTCGGTCTTGCCGAGCGTGCGGATTATTATCCGGGCGAGCTTTCCGGCGGGCAGCAGCAGCGTGTCGCTATCGCCAGAGCGCTTGCGATGAAGCCGAAGATGCTGCTCTTCGATGAACCGACATCTGCGCTCGATCCCGAGCTCGTCGGTGATGTACTGACCGTCATGAAAGAAGTCGCCTTGGACGGCATGACCATGGCCGTCGTCACGCACGAGATGCAGTTCGCCAGAAGCGTTTCCAATCACGTCATTTTCATGGATAAGGGCTATATCGTGGAAGAAGGAAATCCCGAAGATATCTTCACCCATCCACAGGAAGAACGGACGCAGACATTCCTGAAGCGTCTGATCCATGCTGATATTTAAGGAGATGATGCGATTATGGATATGGTATTAGAGACAGCTGTCAAATATAATGACATTTTCTTGTCAGGTGTGAAAATCACCATCATTATTTCTCTTCTGTCCTGCTTCTTTGGTCTCCTTCTTGGGATCATTCTGGCATTCATGAAGATCTCTGGCATCAAGGTCCTCCAGTGGATCTCGACGGCCTATGTAGAAGTCATCCGCGGTACGCCGGTCCTGGTACAGATCTCTCTCGTATTCTTCGGGCTGCCGTTCCTCGGCATCCATTTCCCCAGCTTCCAGATCATGGGCGTGGACTTTGAGAGACTTTCCGCCGGGGTCCTTGCACTGATCCTGAATTCCGGCGCGTATGAGTGTGAAATCGTCCGCTCCGGTATCCAGTCTATCCCGAAGGGGCAGCTTGAAGGCGCGATGTCCCTCGGCTTCTCGAAGTGGGAGTCGATGGTGCGCATCATCATCCCGCAGGCGATCCGCAACATCCTGCCCGTCATCGGGAATGAATTCGTCACCCTCATCAAAGAGTCCTCTCAGGTCTCCGTCATCGGCATGGCCGATCTGATGTACACCGCGACCACCATCCAGGGCATCAGTTTCCAGCCATTCCCGCCGCTCGTCATCGTAGCGATCTACTACTTCATCATGACCTTCTTCGTCTCCATGTGCCTGCGCGTCCTCGAGCGCCGCATGAAGGTGAAGAGCGTGAGATAACAGAAATCGTGCAAACGGTTCTTCGAAAGGAGAACCGTTTTTTGATTGGAGGTTCAGGGTTAGCCCCTTGATTGTGGATGAAAGCTCCGCTCGAATGAGGAATGAAGGTGGCGGCTCTGCCGCATATAAATGGGGCGATGCCCGAAGGCGGCATTTAAGGAAACGCTGATTCAATCGCAGCGTCAGATTTTACAAGCATTTTTATACATAGCTTTGTCATAACCTTCTTTAAGTCACCAGTCACTAGTCACTCCTGATTTCTAATCCTCCAGAACCGTATCACTCCACAACTTTTACATGACAGAATCGTTATTTCTCTGTATAATAGAATAGAATTTTTATATACAGATGCAAGAAGACGGGGAGCGTTTCAGGAAATGGGTAGCTGGTGGCTAGTGACTGGTGACTAGTAGCTAGGGATTAGGATGCGATACGAGAAAACCGCTAATTTCAAACGTCCGCGGCGCTTCTATATTTTTATGCGCCGCACCACCATTTCGCATTTCTAATTTCTAATTTCTCATTCAATCGAGGTTTACAAACGTAATCAAGGGGCGAGCCGCCCCACGGGCGAACCCTGCACCCTATTCATCTGTAAGTGTTGTCATTTTATGCAATGAGGTACCTATGTTTATCGATAGAGCAAAAATTATTGTAGTCTCCGGCGCGGGTGGGGACGGGATGGTTTCCTTCCGCCGTGAGAAGTATGTCCCGCGCGGCGGCCCGTCGGGCGGTGATGGCGGCAAGGGCGGCTCGGTCTTTATCAAGGTGAATAGCGACCTGAATACGCTGATCAATTTCCGCCGTCATAGAAAATTCGCGGCCAAAGCGGGTGCGAATGGCGGGGCGAAAGAAATGTTCGGTAAGAATGCGGAAGATGTCTTCGTCGAGGTGCCGCTCGGGACGATGGTCTATGACAATAAGACCGGCGAACTTCTGGCGGATATGACGCAGAATGGGCAGGAAGCGCTCGTTGTCAAGGGCGGGCATGGCGGCCGTGGAAATTCTCATTTCGCGACGTCGGCTGTCCGTGCGCCTCTTTATGCGGAAAAAGGCGAGCCTGGTGAAGAAAAGGAGCTGCGCCTCGAGCTGAAGGTGCTGGCTGATGTCGGACTTCTGGGCTTCCCCAGTGTAGGGAAATCGTCTCTCATCCGCAAGGTATCCGGGGCGAAGCCGGAAGTGGCGGCGTACCATTTCACGACGCTGAATCCGATCCTCGGCGTGGTGAATCTGGACTATGAGAGAAGCTTCGTCATGGCGGATATCCCGGGCCTGATCGAAGGTGCCAGTCAGGGGACGGGTCTTGGCGATGAATTCCTTCGCCATGTGGAGCGCACGAAGGTCCTCATCCATGTGCTGGATGCGGCGGGCAGCGAAGGCCGTGATCCGTTGCATGATTTCCATATCATTAACAATGAGCTCGAGCTGTACAGCCCGGAGCTTCGTCAGAAGAAGCAGATCGTCGCAGCGAATAAGATCGATCTCATCGATGACCCGAAGAAGCTGGAGGAGCTGAAAGAGGCGATCGAGAAGGAAGGCTATGACTTCTATCCCATCTGCACGCTTTCCGGAGAAGGCACCCGCCCGCTCATGGAAGCCGTGTGGAAGCTTCTGCAGGAAATCCCCGATGTATCCTTCGAGTCGCCGGAAAAAGCCATTGTATATGAGGCGAACAAACAGGAATTTGAGATCGAGTGCAAGAATGATGTCTACTACATCAAGGGCAAGCGCGTAGAGAAGCTGGTCGGCATGACGGATTTCGAGGACTATGTCTCCATGCGCCGCTTCGACAGAGCATGGCGCTTCATGGGTCTTGACAAACTCCTCCGCAAGGCAGGCTGCCAGGAAGGCGATACGGTCAATCTGTACGGTGTAGAATTCACCTGGTCGGAGAATCATACTGAAGAGGAATAGTGACTGGTGACTAGGAAACTCCCGTATCGTCATTTCGAGCGTAAGCGAGAAATCTTTGTCATTCGCGGTTCAGCGGTCGAAGTGTGGAAACCTCAAACGGGAAACCTGCCATCCGCTTACCTTCGGGCATCGCCCCATATATATTTGCGACGAAGCCGCCACCACAACCCTGAACCCTTGAAGTTTGAAAGCAGGGATGATGAGGAATTGTACGTGCCAGTGTTTTTCTCGTATCGCCCCCCTTTTTCCCACGGAAAGGTAATGCTATTAAGTTAAGGAAATCGTTAGCTACGTGACGTCTTGCTTCCCCCTTCGGGGGAAGTGCCGAAGGCAATAGGGGCATGCTAGCGGTATAGCGTGCTATGTTGAACAGTCCGATGCTATCGATATTCCAACACTTTCATGCAATACCGCTACGTAGCCCCCTCAGCCCTTCGGGCAGCTCCCCCGATGGGGAGCCAAGAACGTTCTTCCGCCTAACTTAATAGCATTGCCGCCCTGCGGGCGGCCCCTTCCCGAGGGGAAGGGGCTTTGCGATACGTGATGACAAATTTCTAAAAATATGTGGCGCTTCCATATGATGATGCGCCGCACCAGCCCCTTTTGAACCTCTTGAACCCATAGAACCCGCGCCCCCTCTTTCGAGCGCAATCAAAAGGCGACGCCCCAGAGGCTAACCCAGAATCATAAATCCATCCATCATTTTAACCAAGGAGTTTTTTCCATGCTTACAGGAAAACAGAAACAATACTTAAAAGCTCTCGCCGTGCAGTTGCCGGCGGTCGTACAGATCGGTAAAGACGGCATGAGTGAGACGGTCATCCAGAGCGTGGATGATGTCTTGACGGCACGCGAACTGATCAAAGTGAAGATCAATCAGAATTCAGACGAAGATATCAAGAGCACCGCTCTCTACCTCGCAGGGCATCTTTCCTGTGAGATCGTACAGATCATCGGCAGGAACTGTGTGCTTTTCAAGAAAAAAGAAAAGAAGTCGCACTATGAATTACCTTAAGACAGGAAATCGAGAAGCGATTCCGAAGAAAAAGCGTGTGGTCGTGAAGGTCGGGACCAGCTCGATCACCTATGAAAATGGGAAGGTCAATTTCCGCTACCTGGACCACCTGACGCGACAGCTGGCTGACCTCAAAAACCGCGGCCTTGATGTGGTGCTTGTCACTTCGGGGGCGATCGGTGTGGGGCTGCCCATGCTGGGATTTTCGAAGAAGCCGGATTTCCTTCCCTACAAGCAGGCAGCGGCGGCTGTGGGGCAGGGCGCTCTCATGAATACCTATGAGCATCTTTTCCATGAATACGGGCAGACCGTCGGGCAGCTCCTTTTCACGAAGGGAGATGCGGTGAATTCGAAGCGCTATCTCTACATGAGAGGCACCATCCAGGCACTTCTTGAGCTCGGCGCGATCCCGATTGTGAATGAAAATGATGCGGTATCGGCAGATGAGATCAAGATCGGTGACAATGACACGCTGTCTGCGATCGTCGCCAGCGTGGCCGAAGCCGACCTTTTGATCATTCTTTCCGATATTCAGGGACTGTATACGAAGGATCCGAAGAGCCATCCGGATGCGGAGCTGATCCATGAAGTCCCCGCCTTCTCCCGGGAGCTGTTTTCCATTGCGGGCGGTGCTGGCACGGCGCGTGGCACGGGCGGCATGTATACGAAGATCCAGGCAGCGGAGATCTGCGTGCATTCCGGCATTGATATGATCATTGCGAAAAGCGATGAGAAGGAAGTGCTGCTACGTATCATGGATGGAGAAGAGATCGGGACACTCTTCCGCGGCGAGAATGTGCATCCGCAGCTGAAGAAGCGGGATATCATCATCGGTACGGCGGTCAAAGGGAAGATCTATGTCGATGAAGGGTGCCAGAAGGCGCTCCTCGAGAAGGGATCTTCGCTCCTGCCTGTCGGCATCATCGATGTGGAAGGCACTTTCAGCGATGGGGATACGGTCGCTGTGTACTATGAAAATCAGGAGCTGGCCCGCGGCATTTCCCACTACAGCAGTGAAGATGTACAGAAGATCATGGGACATCGCACCGAAGGGCTTTCCGAGGCTCTCGGGATGGCAGCGCCCTATGACACGGTCATCCATAGGGATAACCTCTTGGTGATGAGATAACGTTTCCCGCTGGTTTTATGGGGCGAAGCGCCAGAAAGTGAAGAGATTTCTGCTGGCAGACAAAATGAAATTTTCAGAAAAACTATACTGGATGGCGTACTACTATACCCGCCATCCGAAAGGGAAATTTGAACTGTCCCATATCCTGCAGCTTTTGGCATTCTGGGCAGTTTGTATTTTAGTGTGCGAAATGGTGCTGTATCTATGGCTGAACGGATAGGAATTTTTGGCGGCTCTTTCAATCCCATTCATGTAGGACATCTGGTGATCGCAGAAGCGGCCTGGCAGGAGTTTTCTCTGGGCAAGGTGCTTTTTATCCCATCCGGGGATACGCCGAATAAGGACATGCACCATATCGACAAGGATATCCGCTATGCGATGGTAGAAAAAGCCATCGAAGGAAATGGACATTTCATGATTTCGCCCATCGAGCGCGATCGCAAAGGCCCTTCCTATACGGTGGATACCATCCGCATTCTCCAGCGTGAGTTTGGCGATGCGTATGAATTCTACTTCATCTGCGGTACCGATGCCGTGGCGGATCTGCCGACATGGAAATACAACAGGGAGCTTCTTTCTGCCTGCCATTTCATCTGTGCGAGCCGTCCGGGAAATGAAAGCGAGATACAGAAGTCCATCGCTTACTTCGGGGAGCTGGGACGGGAAAAGATTCATTTTCTAAAGACGCCCGAGCTGGATATTTCCTCCACCATTCTTCGGCGCTGGATCGCTGAGAAGAAATCGGTGCGCTACTTTATCCCGGATCCGGTGATCGAGATCATCAAGGAGAATCATTTGTATGAATGATGCGGGAAGCTTAGACATCATTCGACGAGGCTTTTATGAAACTGGAAAAAATACAAAAAGAACTGGAAAAGACATTATCGCCGAAGCGGTTCCGCCATTCCGCAGGAGTCGCCGACATGGCGAGTCATCTGGCGCATCTGTATGGCGCATCGGAAGAGAAAGCCTGCCTGGCCGGCTGGATCCATGACTGCGCGAAGGAGATGACGCTTTCCGAAATGCAGCATGTCGTGAAGAAAGCACATCTGACATTTGACGATGCCGAGCATATGCTGGGGAGCCGTGCGCTGTTGCATGGCCCGGCGGGAAGTGTCCTCGCGAAGACGGCATTTGGCATCGACGATGAAGAAATCCGGGGAGCCATCTATTATCACACGACAGGGCGCGTCGGCATGTCGCTTCTCGAAAAGATTGTCTTCCTCGCCGACTATATCGAGCCGAACCGCGATTTCCCCGGCGTCGAAGACCTGCGCAGCCTCGCAGAGAAGGATCTCGATCAGGCGGTGCTCGCTGCTTATGATTCCACGATCTCTCATCTCATTGATCAGGGCGCATATATTTACGGTCTCACCTTTTTGGGACGCAATGATATGGTGGAAAAGCTGGCGAAGCACTGATTCCATCGCAGAATTAGCCCGTGGGGCGTGCCGCCCTTTGATTGCGGGTGAAAGCTTCGCTTGAATGAGGAATTAGGAATGAAGGTGGCGGCTTCGCCGAAAATATATATAGGGCGATGCCCGAAGGTGGTATTTAGTCACCAGTCACTAGTCACTAGTCACTCCTAATCCCTAATCCCTAGCCACTCATTGAAATACAAGAGTAAAATCGAATAAAGATTGAATCGGGAAGTGATTTCGCGCCGGTCTATACGTGAAGGAGGTTTTACCTCAAAGGTTATGAAAACGAAAAAAGGCAAGTCAAAGATCAAATTCAAAAAAATCCTGCTCTTCCTGCTGATCGTTATCTTGGCGGCTTTCCTGCTCATCTTCGGGGCAGAAAAAGTCATCCATCTCGCGTCACGGGGGGCGGATGCCGAGCCGGGCAAGCCCACCTACTATCTTTTCATCGGAGAGGATGAAAAGGCAGGAGGAGAAGCCGATGCCATGCTGCTTTTGGCAGACAACGATAAGAAAAAAGAAATGACATTCATCTCTATCCCGCCGAATACCAAGGTCATCCGTCAGGAAAAGACGAATCTTCTTCTGAAGGATACATTCAAGGAAGGCGGCGCAGAGGAGACAAAGTCAGCGGTGGAGAATCTGCTCCACATCCGCATCGACAAGTATGCAGTCGTGAACTACGCCGATTTTCGGGAGAATGTGTCGAAAGCGGGTCCCATTTCTCTCTATGTAGAAAAATATATGGAGCATCTCGATCGGGATGGGTCCTTCGATATCGGGCTGAATCAGGGCTACCAGCCCATGGATAGCGAGCAGGCACTCGGCTATGTCCGCTACGTGGATAAGGAGGATGGAGAAATCGGCCGTATCCAGCGACAGGAACGATTCCTCAAGATCCTTCTCTCGCATCTCCATAGCCGCATGGCACTGCGGAACTTTCTGACCGTCCGCTACGGCTTCTCTGCTATTGAGAGCGATATCACGCCGTCGGACGCGGCCTCTCTGGCCTATCGGCTGACCGGCTATCCGCCGGAAGGATGCAAATTCATCATTTTCCCCGGTGAAATGCAGACCATCGGGAAGGTCAAGACATGGGTGGTGAATCCCGTGGAAGCCCAGAAAGTCCTCTCGCTCACGATGGAGTCATAGACAAGAAAAGGTTCGACGGGATCGACAGGGGCGTCTTACTCTTGATGGCGAATGAAAGCCTCTCTTGCATGAGAAATTAGAAATGAGAAATGCGAAATGGTGGTGCGGCGCATAAAATCCGAAGCGCCGCGGAGGTTCGAAATGAGCAATTTTCTCGTATCGCCAACCTAATCCCTAGCTACTAATCCCTAGTCACCAGTCCCTAGTCCCTAGTCACTAATCATCAGCAACTTATATCAAAAAAGGAGTATACATATGGAAACCAATCTTCAGACCATTTGCGAAGCATTATCGAACAAGAAGAGCGTACTGATCAAAGTCCTGAATGTCCGCGACCTCACTTCGATCGCAGACTATTTCGTCCTCTGCTCGACCAGAAACCAGAAGCAGTCGCAGGCAGCGGCGGATGAAGTGGAAGAAAAGATGGCGGAACTCGGCGTGAAAGCCACCCGCAAGGAAGGCTACCGCGAAGGGGACTGGATCCTTCTCGACTTCGGCGATGTGATCGTTCACATCTTCACCGATGAAGAAAGACGCCATTATGATTTCGATACCCTCTGGAAAGAAGCCCCGACGGAAGAATACCACGACGAGGGAGAAACGGAGAAATAAATGGAAGAGTCCAAGATTCCTGCCAGACAGGAAAGCATCTATAAGGAAAACTCCATCGCAGAGCTTCCGGTCGTCCGCGTCTCCGGCTTTGGTGCCTTTCTGGATGGAGGCACGGGAAATTCGAAGGACGACATCCTTCTGCACAAAGGGCAGCAGACCCACGAAGTGAAGGAAGGAGAGAGAGTCAAGGTTTTCCTTTATCACGACCCGCATCATCGCCTGACCGCCAGTATGCGCCTGCCGCAGATCGCCATCGGTGGCATCGGCTATGCGCCGGTCCTTTTGACGACCCGTTTCGGTGCCTTCGTCGACGTAGGGACGGAGCGAGGCATCTTTCTGCCTTTCTCTCAGAGGATAGAGAATGTCACAGAAGGACAGCAGATCTGGGTCAAGCTCTACGAAGACAAGACCGGCCGTCTCGCTGTCACCATGCATGTCGATGAAGAAATGCGCGCCATCGCCCTGCCTTTCCGAGAGGCAAAGCTCGGAGATACAGTGACTGGCACCGTGTATAACGAAACCGGGGAAGGCCTCTTCCTTGTGACAAGAGACCGTCACCTCGCTTTCATCCACAAGACAGAGCTTGCAAAATCCGTGCGCCTTGGGGAAGAAGTGACGGGACGGATTTCCTATATCCGCAGCGACGGCCGTGTGAATCTGGCACTTCGTCCGCAGAAGGAAAAAGCGATGGAAGGGGACATGGCTCTTCTCATCGCCTGCATGGAGCGCCATGGCGGGCTCCTTCCGCTCACAGACAAAAGCGATGCCGATCTCATCAAGAGTACCCTCGGCATCAGCAAGTCCGCTTTCAAAAGAGCCGTGGGACATCTTTTGAAAGAGCGGAAAATCACCATTACGGAAGGGAAGATCCGCTTGAAAGAATAGTGAGACAGTCTGCTTCGCGCCTCTGGTGCATGCATGAAATAGAAAACGCGTCGATGAGTATATCGCTCATCGGCGCGTTTTCTATTGCTTGTGGGGTTATGGGTTATCCCCATTGATTCTGTTTGAAGGCTCTGCTTGAATGAGGAATGGTAGTGCGGCGCATAAAATAATGAAGCGCCGCGGAATTTTGATAGTGCTTTGCGCTATCGTCATCCCGAGCGTAGCCCTCGATCTTTCTTGCGCTGCGGTCAGTATCACATAAGCACCGGTACGGAAACGACGCCTTGGTGCTACGTATTTCTGCTTTCACACATCTTTCGTTTAGCGGTAAGCAAGAAAGATTTCTCGGCAACGCTTTCAATGACGATACGAGAGTCTGATGTCTCCTAGTCTCCTAGTCTCCTAGTCACTCCTAATCCCCAATCCCTAATCCCTAGCCACTCATTCCTGCTTTCAAACTTGTGGTAGGGGCTTCGCCGCAGTATATATGGGGCGAAGCCCGAAAGTCTCTCGATAGCAGGTTTCCCGTTTTGAATTTTCCTATCATTACCCATATGACCGCGAATGACAAAGATTTCTCGGCAACGCTTTCAATGACGATATGGGAGTCTAATGTCTCTTGGTCTCTCAGTCTACTAGTCCCCAGTCACTAGTCACTAGTCACTAGTCACCAGCTACCAGCCACTATTCACTCATCCTTTATGTCCGTCGGAATCGCAGCGATCGTCTTCTGATGCGTATAATTCACAAGGCCTGGCGGACCATTCGGGATCTTTTTGACGTAGCGGATGAGCGTATAGTCCACATCCACCTTGCCGGAGTCTTTGCCCTTGCTGTTCCATGCGGCGAGGGCAGCGGCTTTTTCAATGGTTGCGAGGGGGACGGTCATGCCTTCTGTCTCGATGACGACGTGCGAGCCGGGGATCTGCCGTGCATGCAGCCACAGATCCGTCTTGGCCGCTTTTTTGAGTGTGAGGAATTCATTCTGGGTATTGTTCTTTCCCATGAGGACGCGGAAGCCGTCGATGGTGAGCGTGGTCAGGAGCGGTTCGTTCTTACGTTTGCGGTTTACAGGTTTCTGTTTCCGGCCGCCGATGCGCTCGATACCGGTATCTTTCAGCTCTTCTTTCAAAGCATCCAGATCCTTTTTTGTTTTGACCTCCGTGGCAAAATACAGCACATCTTCCAGGTAGCCGATTTTTTCATGACATTCATCCAGCTTTTCACGCCCGATGACGAGGCGCGTTTTCATTTTATTGTATTTTTTGAAATAGAGCTGGCTGTTTGCAGTGACAGAAAGAAGCGGATCGACAGGGATCGTTTCTTTCGTGGGGGGATCATTGAAAAGATTCTCGACCGAGAGTGCTTTTCTGCCATTGATCTTTTCATAGGCGTAGATCGCGAGCAGATTGCCCCAGAGCTTGTATTGCTCTGTCTTGGACGTTTCCTTCATTTCCCCTTCGATCTTCTGGATTTTTCGCTCCTCTCTTTTGATAAGGGTGTGGATCTTCTTCTGGTAGTCAGAGAGCTGCGCGGCCATGGTCCCGCCGGAAGATTCAGCTTCCTTTTCGAGCCACGGGACGATGGGGGTGCATTCGATTTCCTCGCCGAGGAAAGGCAGAGCGATCGGACTGACCATCGGCTTTCCCTTGGCATTCTGGTAGATGTGAAGGGCATCCGAGGCCATGATATCCTCTTTGAGGGACAGCATCGCCGTGAGCAAAGCATCCTCTTTTTCGTCCGAGAGCGAGGAGAGAAGCTCGCTCGTAGAAATCTGGCTTCGATGCCCTAGCTCGTCGACAAGGAAACGCGAGAAACCATTGAACGTGTGGAAAATCCACTCTTCGATCGTGGCTTCGCCCGTCTTGCTGTAGTCTAAGATGTTCTTCAGTTCCTCTTTGGAGAACTGCATGAAATTCATACGCGCGCTGTTTGTTGGTAGATGGTACGTTTCCCCGGGGACGAGCAGACGGTCGCCCTTCCTGCCGCGCAGACAGGCATCGATAATTGTATCCCCTTCCGTCAGGATCAGATTCGGCGAGGAGGGGAGAAGCTCGGCCCAGAGCGTTTTGGTGACGATCTCTCCGGCGGCCTCGATGCGGTCAAAGGAAAAGGCAAGGATGCGGTCCATGTCGATCTGCCGTACTTCAGAGAGACGGCTTCCTTCCAGATGCTTACGCAGTGTCATGCAGAAGGTCTGTGACGGGGTATACTGGTTTTGCACCTTGCTCTTCGATGTGAGGTATACGACCGGCGGCGTATGGGTATTCGCGATCATATGGACGGGCTTCGCATTCGGGCAGAATAGCTCGATGTCCATGATGCGGTTGTCGATCTGATGGATCTGCCGTACCTGTGCAGGGATGAGGAGCTTTTGCAGCTCTTTGACGAAAAGATATAAAGAGGCACTGTCAATTTGCATGAGGGACTCCTTTTTTTGGGGAAAAAAGATTATGGGGAACAAGGTTCGGGGTTCAGGGTTAGCCCACGGGGCGTGCCGTTCCTTGATTGGGGATGAAAGCTCTGCTTGAATGAGGAGTGAGGAGTGCTGGTGCGGCGCAAAAAAAATATAGAAGCGCCGCGGAGATTTGAAACTAGCGGTTTTCTCATATCGCAAACCTAATCCCTAGCTACTAGTCACTAGTCACTAGTCACCAGTCACCAGTCACTTCTACTCCCTGCTCAAGCGCAAAGCCGATGAAATACTTCTATAAGTATATCACGAAAGTGAAAGCGTGCGGGAAATATGGTAAAATAACAGTAATAGTTAGATATTTGACCCGTGTTTTCCTAGTATAGCGATTTGTTAACTTCTGGACTTAGTGAGAAGTTAGAAGTGAGAAGTGCTGGAAGGGGCATACAATTCATATAGTTTCCCAATACCCCCTTTTTATTATATAAAACAGTTTGTGCATTATTTGTACAAAACTCTGCGGCGCTTCCTCATTTTATGCGCCGTACCTTCACTCCTAACTCCTAACTCCTCACTTGATTCGGAAGTTGACTTAAATGCCAGTTATTTAGAAAACGCAATACTAAATTGTCATATAGAAAGGATGAAACTACTATGCACTTTACCAAATGGCATGGCTGCGGCAATGACTATGTATTTGTGAATGGCTTTGAAGAAAATTTTGATGACGTATATCGCAAAATCGTCGCTATCAGTGACCGCCATTTCGGCGTGGGATCTGATGGCGTGATTTTCCTCTTGCCTTCGGACAAGGCAGATATTCGTATGCGCATGTTCAATAATGACGCTTCGGAAGGCGAGATGTGCGGGAATGGCATCCGTTGTCTGGCGCGCTGGGCGTATGAACTGGGGCTGGTGAAAGAGAAGCGCTTCTCGGTGGAAACCGGAGCAGGCATCCTCTATCCGGAAATTCTCGAGGACGGGAATGTGCGTGTCGATATGGGAAGGCCGCATCTTCTGGCGGAGGAGATCCCTGTCACAGGCTATGGCAAAGAGCCTGTCATCGCACAGCCGCTCACCAATGAAGCGAATGGCAAGACCTATACCGTCACCTGCGTTTCCATGGGAAATCCGCACTGTGTCATCTTCGTAGACGATATCAAAAACGTCGATCTCACCGGGGAAGGCCCGCATTTGGAGGTGGATGCTCATTTCCCGAAAAAAACGAATACGGAATTTGTAGAGCAGCTGGGCGAGCACCATTTCCGCATGCGCGTGTGGGAAAGAGGCACTGGGATCACCATGGCCTGCGGTACCGGCACCTGTGCGACGGTCGTTGCAGCGATCCTGAATGGCCGTACCAAAGACTATGCGGACGTCGACCTCGACGGCGGCACGCTCCATATCGAGTGGGATGGAAATCCGGAGAGCCACGTCTTCATGACCGGGCCGGCTGTCAAAGTCTTTGAAGGGGATTATTTCGGATAAGAAGGATGCGTGACCACGCATCCGATGTAAGGGAAACGCTGATTTCATCGCGGGATCCGTGTTTCCTTTACTATTTCATAAGGAGAACCATGATGAACAGCATGACTGGTTTTGGCCGAGGGATCGGCGAAAGCGAGATCGGCTGCGTGACCGCAGAGATCAAAGCGGTGAACAGCCGGTTTTTGGAAATCAATATCAGAAGTGACCATTTTTCCGGCAGCTTGGAGGAAATCGCCCGTGCAGCGGCCAAGAAAACACTTTCGCGCGGAAAATTGAATATTTTTCTGACTTTTACGCCGGCCGCTTCCGCGAGTGCGACGCATGTCGAAGTGAATGAAGGTCTGCTCTCTGCCTATCTTTCTGCTTTAGCTGATATCAGCGGAAGAAAAGGCGTGAAGAAAGGGAAAGTGCATGTCTCTGACCTGCTCTCTCTGCCGGAACCTTTCCTCACTGTCAGAAAAGAGGATGTGTCAGAGGAAGAGATGGCACCGCTGGTGAAAGCGGCGATGGAGGGGGCGCTTGTCTCGCTCATCGAAATGCGGCAGCGTGAGGGTCATAACCTGAAAGTTGATCTGAAGCAGCGTCTGGCATTCCTGCGGGAAAAGCTCGCTTTCCTGCTCTCCCGTCAGGATCTTGCAGCCAAAGCCTATGAAGAGCGCCTGCGCCAGCGCATGGAAAAGATCCTGGAACAGATGAACTTCGAGGTCGATGAAGGCCGTATTCTGGAAGAAGTCGCCCTTTTCTCCGAAAAAACGGACTACACGGAAGAAGTCGTCCGTTTGGCAAGCCATCTGGATCAGTTCGATGCCATGCTCGAGAGCGAAGAGCCCATCGGACGAAAGCTCGATTTCCTTCTGCAGGAAATCAATCGCGAAGCCAATACGACAGCGTCCAAGGCGAGCGATCCGGAAGTCATCGATACCGTCATTCAGGTCAAAACCGAGCTGGAGAAGATCCGTGAGCAGGTACAGAATATTGAGTGACTGGTGACTAGGGATTAGGGATTAGATAAAAAGCAAGAAAAAAGCAGCGACTTACTCGCTGCTTTTTTCTTGCTTTTTATCTATTGTTTACCATTTCCGGATTCATATCATGATGCAGGAGACGGAAGCGGGCAAAGTCTTTCCACTCGGTATCCGGTGTGCCGTAGTTGCAGTACGGGTCGATGGAGAGTCCGCCGCGGGGGAGGAATTTGCCCCATACTTCGATATAGCGTGGATGGAGAAGCTCGATGAGGTCACTCATGATGATATTCACGCAGTCCTCATGGAAATCGCCGTGATTGCGGAAGCTGAAAAGATAGAGCTTCAGGGACTTACTTTCCACCATGTACTGATCAGGGATATAGGAAATATAAATGGTCGCAAAGTCCGGCTGCCCCGTCTTTGGACAGAGGCTGGTGAATTCCGGACAGTTGAACTTGATGAAATAGTCACGATCTGCGTGCTTATTGGGGATGCGTTCCAAAAGCTGAGGATTGTAGTCATAGGTGTACTTGGTATTCTGGCTTCCCAGCTGCTTCAGCTGGTCCAAGCCTTCGCGTGTTTCTGTCATAGGTGAAGTCCTTTGCTATAAAAAATAAGGGAAATGAGTATAGATAGTATGTTGGCAGGTTCAGAGGGGGAGGGCGTGGGGCGTTTCGTCCCTTGATGGTGTATGAAAGCTTTGATTGAATGAGAAATTAGAAATGAGAAATGCGAAATGGTGGTGCGGCGCACAAGAATATAGAAGCGCCGCAAAATTTTGATAGGGCTTCGCGCCGTCGTTATCGGAAGCGATGGCGAGAGATCTCTCTTGCAGAACGGTCGGCTAACTGCTCTATTTCAATGACCGGTTGCTTCTAATCCCTAGCTACCAGTCACCAGTCACTAGTCACTAGTCACCCCTAATCCCTGCGTGTACCTGCCTTTTCACAGTTTCCCCGCGACTTCGACGAGCTCATTTCTATGGCTGCTTCCGGGGAACCACTGGATGCGGAAGGGGAGATGGAATGTTTTCTCGAAGTCCTTGACAAACGACGCTGTCGCGTGAGCAGGGACATCGAAATTTTCCCGATCTGTATAGACGCGAAGATCCATCGCAGCCTTGTAGGAGGTACAGATGACACGGGTGATGCAGTGCTCCTGACTTTCATCGAGGCCTTCCGCCATGGCAAGGAAGAGGGAGAGGATGCGGACCTGACGCATCTGTGCGGCTGTCAGGATATGTGCCTGCCCATTCGCTTTGAGGTACTTTCCGGAGTATCCATGGTGAAAAGCGCAGATCAAAGCGCACATCACTTGTTCGCTGTGTGTCCAGCCGAAGATATGAGCATTCGCTGTCATGTAGCAGCTGTGGCGGGCGTGGCTGTAGTAATTGATCAGATTTCCTATGTCATGCAGGCGGGCTGCCGCGGCGAGAATATCACGCATGCGCGGGTCGAGCTTGTGGACTTTCTGCCACTGGTCGAACATGGCAAGTGCAGTCACGGTGACATACTTGGTGTGGAAATCATAGGTGATCGGAAGAGTATCGAGATAATTCTGCACCGAGCAGCGGAGCATGTCGTGCTGCTTTTCTCCGTTTTTGTCATAGATGGGGTCATAGTAGTGGAAGAAAAGCCCTTCACGCAGGCCGCAGCCGGAAATCGTGAGATACGATGCCTTCGCTTTCCGCAGGATTTCCTGAATGACGAGCGCGCCTGCGATGATGATGTCGGCACGCTCGGAAGAGAGCCCGTTGATTTTCTGCCGCTCCTCATAGGATTTCCCTGTGATCATGCGGACTTCTTCGAAGACATCTTCGACCGGGAAGCGATAGTTGTGGAGCTTCGGCAGCGGATAATTCACCGCGCGCTGGTGGATCTTGGCGAGATTTCGGACAGTACCGCCGATGCCGATGACAGGCAGCGGCTCGCTGGGGAACCACTCGACTTTGGAAAGGACATTCTGGATGAAGCGCTGGATGGTTTCGATTTTATCCTGATTCACATCGCGAGAGGACTGGAACATCTCCGTCAGCGTCACCGCACCGATCGGGATGCTGATCGAATGGATGCGTTTTTTGTCTTTGACAAGGGAGATTTCTACGCTTGCCCCGCCCAGATCGAAGAGGAGGAAATCCTTCTGATCGATGGTGTGGCTGACGCCGGAAAAGCCGAGCGCGGCCTCGG
Source organism: uncultured Dialister sp. (assembly GCA_934178345.1). Lineage (GTDB taxonomy): Bacteria > Bacillota > Negativicutes > Veillonellales > Dialisteraceae > Dialister. The sequence goes on from CAKPQG010000001.1 coordinate 109,082, forward strand.
CCTTGCCGCTGATGATCGTCATGGGGATGCCTGTCGACATGCGGACGCGCTTCAAGAAGGAAGCCCCGTTGATGGCATTTCTGACGGCGGCTGTCGCGACAGCGAGTACCTTTTTGATCTTTTGCACTTCGATGATATGGGAGTAAACCGTAAGGCATTGGAGCGCCCGCTGCTGTGCTTCCTCTGTCAGAAGACGGGAGGAGAGCGTCATCCCCTCCGCCAGACGGATAGATTTCTTTTCCTGATAAATCAGTTTGTAAGCGCCGTGCTCTCCGATCTGCATGATGATGAAACGGATAGAGTTCGAGCCTAAGTCAATGATCGCGATGCGTTCCATGGAGTCTCCTTAAAGAATAAGAAATGGATCAGCGGGGGTCGCGTCCCGCGTTTTCACACATTTCGCTCTATGATCTTATTGTTGTTCTTTTCTATTCTACAACATTCGCGAAATGCTGAAAAGGGGCGTGATGGTCGCGAATTTCCGCTCATTGTGATATACTTTTGTAGAAAAGTACTTCTATTATGGTTTGATAGAAGGAGGATAAGGAGGATTATATGAATTCCGACACACTCATCTGGCCCGCCGTTTTTTTAGGCATGTACCTGTTTCTGGAATCGCTGGACTGGGGGCTTTCACTCGCTGCTCCCTTTGTCGCAAGAAATCAGGAAGAGAACAAAGCGGTGCTCTCTCTTTTAAAACCGGGCATCGATCTCAATGAAGCCTGGCTGATTTTTGGATTGTCGCTTGTCGCATCGGCTGTGCCGGCGGCTGCGGGAGGTGCGATGCATGACTCTGTCATGGCCATGCTTTCTGTGGCTGTCGTGGGCGGGGCGCTTCGCATCCTGGCGGCTTTCTTTAAGAATGTTTTCGGAAGTGCGCTGATTCTGAAAGGGATGAGTCTCTATTCCGTTCTGGCTCTCTTCGTGATCGGACTTTCCGGCGGCGCTATGGTGACTGGCGGAAATCTGATGTCCGGGGTGGGGATCGTGCTCTCGCTCTGGCTCATTCTGGCCTGTTTCCAGCTCGCTGCCCTCTACGGTGCGGTGAAGATCGTAAATCCGCTCGGCGAGCGCTGCCGCGCAGCCTTTCTGGTATCGAGCATCCTGCAGCTGGTCTTCTTCCTCTGTATGGCATTCCTGCTGAAAGGGGACATCGCTGATGGCCCGCTTTCTGGTTTCTTCTGGATCGGTCTTGCCGTTTCGTCTGTTTTGAGCATCGCCGCCTTCTTCCTTGCCCGCATGCGCCGCACCATCGTCGCACTGGCAGCGCTTTACATTTCGACCTTCTTCTCCGTCAGCCTGTATGCCGCCGGACTTTCATCCAAGCTGCAGGGCGCATCTACGCCGGATCCCATGGTGATGGCCGTCATCACCGGATGGACCGTCGCTGTCCTCCTCTGGCGTCTCTATCGGAAGAAAGTGGACTATGAGTGGAAGGACCATATCTGATTTGTGTTCATGACCGTTGGATATAGCTTATGGGGTGTGCCGCCCCTTGATGAATGAAAGATATGCCCATAAGAAATGAGAAGAGGTGAATCACATGGGTGAATTATATAAGACACAGCATACCATCGATGAAATGCTGGATCGCATGGGAGTGAAGATCGTCCTTGACTCGGAGCATCTTACCGAAGAAGATCGATTCGAGGCAGAAAAACAGGGAGCTTCCGTCGTGCTGAAAAAAGTATCCGATAAAGAGAAAGGGAAAGAGTAACTGACTTACCTTTTTAGACAACAAAAAAGAGGAAATCCGTGATGGATTTCCTCTTTTTGTTTGCTCTCAATGACCGATCACATCCAGAATGGCCAGGATGAGCGTGCCGGGGACGCCGAAAATAGCGACCACGATGCCATGCATCGTATTCCATACCATGTGGGTGATGCCGAGCGTATTCAAAAGCCAGAAGAGCACACCGCCCATGATGATATTTCCGATGATTTTTTTCACAAATTTGGCGAAGAGCAGGAATGCCATGACGACCATGAGGACGCTGGCAATGCCGTACCCGCCAAGTCCGCCTAACGATTCAAGCATATATTTTCTCCAGTAAACCTATGGCTGCAGGCAGAAACAGCCGCCTGCATGCTCATACTTCTTTTCTGTTTTCCACCGCGCCGGCAAGGGTCATGCTGTCAGCGAAGCCGATATCACCGCCGACAGGGATACCGCGGCCGATGCGGGTGACTTTGATGCCGGACGGCTTGATGAGGCGGGTGAGGTAGAAGGCCGTGGCCTCGCCTTCCGTATCGGGGTCAGTCGCCAGGATGACTTCCTTCACAGTCTCATCCTTCAAGCGTTCCAGAAGCTCTTTGATCTTCAGGTCTTCCGGGCCGATACCATCCAGCGGCGAGAGCGCGCCATGCAGTACGTGATACAGACCGTGATACTCATGACTCTGCTCGAGTGCCATGACATCCTGCGGCTGCTCGACCACGAGGATGACCGAGTGGTCACGTCGCGCATCGCTGCAGATATCACAGGGATTGCTCGTGGAAAGATTGCAGCACACCGAGCAGTAGCAGATCTTGCTTCTGGCTTCTTCGATGGCATGAAGGAAATCGCGGACTTCGCTTTCCGGACGCTCCATCATGAAGTAGGCCAGACGGCGGGCGCTCTTGACGCCGATGCCAGGAAGTTTTCTGAACTGCTCAGCGACCAGCTCGAGTTCCTGATTCATTAGAACATGCCGCCAGGAAGCCCCAAGCCGCCCGTCACTTCGCTCATGCCCTTCTGTACCATTTCATCGGCTTTCTTGCTGGCTTCATTGAAAGCGGTGGTGATGAGGTCTTCGAGCATTTCCGGATCTTCCGGATCGATCGCATCTTTTGCGATTTTCAGGGAAACAACCTGCTTATCTCCATTCAGGGTGAGAGCGATTGCGCCGCCGCCGACAGAGACGTCTACGGTCTGCTGCTTCAGCTCTTCCTGCTTCTTCTGCAAGTCTTCCTGCATTTTACGAGCTTTTTTCAGCATATTCTGCATCTGGGCTTTATTTCCGAACATAATGAGATCCTCCTTTGGGAACCTTACAATAATAATATTGTGCTTTTGAAATAGAAGGGGGCAGACATGGGAATGAGTAGGGGATGTATAGAAATGATGGTCATCACCGATTCCCGATTCCTAATCCCTAGCTACTAGCTACTAGTCCCTAGTTACGCGCCCCGCTCCTAGTCTGTAACCTTTTCATATATATCACAGTCAGGCAGGATTTTCAAGGCTTCTTTCAAAGATGGGTCATCCCGATCGGGAGCCTTGAGGTCTTTTTCCTTGACCAGCTGGTAGCCGTCTGCCGGATCCGCCTTCTTTCTCGGAGATGCCTCGCTTACGGGGGACACCGGTGCTTTCTCTTCCTTTGCCTGTTTTCCTGCGGCAAGAAGTGCCAGGACATCCGCCTCTTCCGTACCGCCCTTCAGGACAACATGAAGGGTGACGGGAGAGCCGATGATTTTTTGAAAAGCCTCGGCCGCCATCTTTTGGTACGACTTGTTGTTTCCGGCAGAGACCAGCCACTGCTGCGGAGAAGAAACGATGGCGCGCTGCGGCGTAAGATAGAGGAGTACACCTTTCTGATAGCAGGTCAGCATATCGATGCGGTTGATGTCATGGAAATAGCTGAGCACCTTCTGCCAAATGGCAGGATAGGTCGCAGGGTCGAGCAGATCGGCAGGGGCCATACTCTCTCCCTTTGGCGCCGCTTCGGTCGCCGTGGTCTTGGCAGACTGGGAAGGCGTGGGGGACGGTGGATTTCTTTGTTCAGCCGGTTTTGGTTTAGGAGAAGGCGCAAAGGCAGGCTCTTTTTCGGGAAGCGCCTGAGACTCCGGTAAAGGCGGGGGCGGCGGCATCATGGATACCGGCTCGCGCTCCGGCGCGGGGGCGGCGATCGGGATGGGCGGATCGAAAGAGGGAGCGGCAGCAAGCGGCTTGAAAGAGGGCGCGGCAGCGGGCACCTGCCCGGAGAGTTTTCCTTTTTTCAGAGCCTCGATCTCTTTTTCCAGCTGGCTGACTCGTTCTGCCAGACTATCTACGGCAGCGGAACCTTTCAGACGGCAGAGATGAAGAAGCCCCATCTCCGCACTCATACGAGGCGACGAGCTTCTTCGCGTCTCGGTCAGTGACTGGTGGAGATAGTCGAAAAGACTATCCAGATAGGCTTCTGAAATTTTGGCAGCATCCTCTCTCAAAAGGCCGATATTCTTTCCATAGGCAGAAAGCTCCGGCGCATTTGGCTCGATGCGACAGATCATCAGATTTCTGAAATGCTCCAAAAGATCACGAAGAATGGCGGCAGGCTCTTTGCCGCTTTGCAGAATGCGGTAGAAGAGGGTCAGTGTCTCACCGCTTTCTCCATTGAAAATATGATGCGACAAGGCAATGATCTGGTCTTTTCCGGTCAGTCCGAGAAGGTCGTAGACCTCCGCCGCATCGAGTGTCGCTGCTTCGGTCGCAGAGGAGCACTGGTCAAGCAGCGAGAGCGCATCTCTGAGACCGCCGTCGGCGCGGACAGCGATGAGATCCGCCGCATCCTCTGTGAGCGGCATGCCGCTTTCTTTGGCGATATAGAGCAGGTGCTGCTTGATGTCTTCCACGGAAATGCGGTGAAATTCGTAACGCTGGCAGCGGGAGAGAATGGTGAGCGGGATTTTCTCCGGCTCGGTGGTGGCCAGAATGAAAAGCACGTGGCTCGGCGGCTCCTCCAGCGTTTTCAAGAGGGCATTGAAGGCTTCCTTCGTCAGCATGTGTACTTCATCGATGATGTACACTTTCTTGCGGCAGGCGGCGGGAAGTGTCCTGACAGACTCTTTCAGGGCACGGATTTCTTCGATGCCCCTGTTTGATGCGGCATCGATCTCATAGACATCGAGACTCGCGCCCGCATTGATTTCCCGGCAGATTTCGCAGCTGTTGCAGGGATTGCCTTCTTCGAGATGTTCACAATTCACAGCCTTGGCGAGGATTTTGGCCATGCTGGTCTTTCCCGTGCCGCGTGGGCCGGAGAAAAGATAGGCATGCGCCAGCCGATCCTGCTCGATGGCACGCTGGAGCGGGATGGAAATATGCTTCTGCCCGACCACTTCACTGAAAGTGCGGGGACGCCATTTTCTATAAAGTGCGAGATAGGCCATAAGATCGGATGCCTCCTCAAGATCAAAGATAGAAATAGGTAAAAAGATGCCGCGATGAACGAGGCCGTTTGTGCAACAAAAAAGACTTATGCAAGCGTGATTTATGACAGCCTCCAGGATGCACCGTGGCACATGGAAAGAGCCACTTATTGCTGCTTCCTCTCGGACCTGACAAGATTCATGGGATCCCATTGCACGGGACCCGGAGACTGCCATAAATCACGACTGCATAAGTCGATGGGGATATTATACTATACCGATGCCCATTTGTAAAATAAAAAATAAAAATGGTTGGCGGGTTCAGGGTTAGCCCTTGGGGCGTATCGCCCCTTGATTATGAATGAAAGCTTTGCTCAAATGAGGAATTAGAAATGAGAAATTAGAAATGGTGGTGCGGCGCATAAAACTATGGAAGCGCCGCAGAGGTTTGAAACTAGCGGCTTTCTCGTATCGCAAACCTAATCCCTAGCTACTAATTCCTAGTCACAAGTCACTTGCGACCCCTAATCCCTAATCCCTAATCCCTAATCCCTAGCTCCTCCACCCTGAACCTTGAACCCTTCTCTTTTCCCTTACTTTACTTTGTCTCTGCGCCTTCTGCCGGGCTCGGGTAGAAATAAACGATGCGATCCGGGGTAAAGACATTGCTGGCGAGCTTCTTCGCGAGGATCGGAGTCATCGCTTCTTCGAAGGCAACGACTTCGATCGGTTTCAGTACTGTATCTTCGACAAGGACGAAAATCATCGGATCGACAACCGGTGCATTTTCCGGCACCTCTTCGCGGTCGAGCGGAATGCTGAAAATGAGGCGTACTGTCGCTACATACGAGTCTCTATAATCAAAAATCGTGCCTCTGAAATTGTTTTCCCAAAGGGTACGCATCATTTCGATGCGATAAGGATCCTGCTTTTCTAAATCTTCCATGGTTGACCTCCTGGTATGTTTTCTTTGAAACATTCTGTATCGGCTCTCATTGTACCCCATGAGGATTGGGGAAAGCAAGGGGAGGATAGGATGCTGCGGTATAAAAGAAAAAGGCATATCGGATGTTTTTTTCAGTAAACCGTGTATATTTTAAAAATTCTACGATGGTATGTTATGGAGAAAGGAAATCCTCCCGGGCGCCGAAAGCCCTTTACCACACTCCTTTGTGCACACACCTATAGGAAAGGAGAGCGGAGAGGGCAGACGGCGGATCTGATTTCCCCGCTCCCGCCCGAAGGCGTGCTAGGGAAACGCTGATTAAATCGCAGAGTCAGATTTCACAAGAATTTTTATACATGACTTCGTCATAACCTTCCTTAAATAGCTCGCTATTCGCGTCAGGCTATTCCTCGTCATGTATAAAAATCCAAGAATAAAATCTGACAACGATTTAATCTGTGTTTCCCTAGCCTCCGGAGAGCGTAAGAAATACAAATCACATAAAGACGCAGCAGGTCAAAATGATCTCATGCAGGATTCGCCTCGCGGGCTAACTCTAGAGCGAAGTTTAATCGCGTAAGCGATATGAACCGTGAAATGCGCTGGTGCCAGATTGCAGGGAATGCCTCCATGGACATATGGAGCTTGCTGCGCCTTTGTGATGGAAAAGTGCCCTTTTTCTAAGAAAAGGGCACTTTTTTCGCATGTAACGAATACTATATGGAATCGCGCTGACTATTTTGAAACGTGGTCTTGACGGCCGGCTTCATTATATTTTTCTTTCGTGGGACCCGTTCACGCAAGTGGCTATCTAGCGCTGACTATGGTAAAATATAACGGTAAATGCCCTGAAGGGACAAAGATAAATGCTCCGAAGGAACGAAAAATGAGGTGATGAGGAAAATGAAGAATCAAATTTTTCTGGTTCTAGGCGGCGCGCGTAGCGGGAAAAGTGAATTTGCGGAGAAGCTGATGTATCATTCCGCAGGGAAAAGGAAGGGATACATCGCCACCAGCCAGATCTTTGATGATGAGATGAAGTATCGTGTCATGCTTCATCGCGAGAGGCGGCCGGCTGACTGGAAGACCTTTGAGGTCATGCACGAGGCGGGGCCGATGATGGATGAAATCCTCGCCGGCGCTGATGACATTCTTTTCGACTGTCTGACCATGTATGTGAATAACCTTCTGATGGATCATATGAAGGGGATCACAGTGGAGACATTGGGGGTGGAAGATCTGACGACGCTCCAGAAAGCACTGGAGAAGGATTTGGATCGTATGTTTGATTCGATTTCCAAAGTCACTGATAAAGAGATCATTTTTGTTTCCGATGAGCTGGGCATGGGCATTGTTCCGGCCAATGCCATGAGCCGGGTATACAGGGATCTTGTCGGTCTGGCGAATCAGTATATCGCTAGGCGTGCTGACAAGGTATATCTGTCCGTGGCAGGGATTACCATTGAACTCAAAGAAAGAGGAGTGGAGTTATGATGACAAAAATCGCAAAAAGAGTCATGTTTCAGGGAACCAGTTCTCATGTAGGGAAAAGCATCCTGTGTACGGCGTTTTGCCGCATTCTGACGCAGGATGGGTATAATACCGCTCCATTCAAAGCGCAGAATATGGCGCTGAATTCCTATGTCACCCGTTCCGGTGGGGAAATCGGACGTTCGACAGTCGCGCAGGCGGAAGCGGCTGGTGCAGATCCGATCGTACAGATGAATCCGGTCCTTTTGAAACCGACGGGCAATTCCTGCTCGCAGGTCATTCTTCTGGGACAGTCGGTCGGTAACTACAGTGCTTCTGACTACCAGAACAAGTACAGCCAGCAGGCATGGGCGAGTGTAAAGGAAGCCCTCGCCTATATGGAGACGCATTATGATGCGCTGGTCATCGAGGGGGCTGGCAGTCCGGCGGAAGTGAATCTGAAGAAAAATGATATTGTCAATATGCGTATCGCCAAAGAATGCCATGCGCCGGTTTTCCTGATCGCAGATATTGACCGCGGCGGTGCACTCGCTTCGATCGTCGGCACGCTGATGCTGCTCGATGAGGATGAGAGAGCTCTCGTGAAAGGGCTCATTATCAATAAGTTCAGAGGAGATATCACCCTGCTTGAACCGGCGCTGACCTTCCTCAAAGAAAGGACAGGTGTCCCGGTCCTGGGTGTCATTCCTTACCTCGACAAGCTGGGCATCGACGATGAGGACTCGGTCTCCCTGCAGGATATGCCGAGCGACCATGTGATGAGAGATATTCACATCGCTGTCATGCAGACTCCGAAGATTTCGAATTTTACCGACTTTGATGCGCTCAATCATGAACCGGATGTGAATGTCCGTTTCGTTCAGCAGGGGGATATGATCGGCCATCCGGATCTCATTATGCTGCCGGGCAGTAAGAATACGACGGAAGACCTGCTGTACCTGAAGCGGCAGGGCTATGCGAAGGAGATCTGCGAGCTGGCAGCAGAGGGCGTACCGGTCATCGGCATCTGCGGCGGTTACCAGATGCTCGGTGAAAAGGTCTGCGACCTGCTTCATGTGGAAAGTGAAAATGATGAAGTCGAAGGGCTCGGCCTTCTGCCCTATGAAACTTCGATGCATGGCAAAAAGAATACCTATCAGGTGCTCTTTGACTGCGAGGAGCTGCCTTTCCTCAATATGAAATTCTCCGCCAAGGGCATGCACGGGTATGAGATCCATATGGGGGAGACGACGCTCACCAAAGAGGCACAGTCCCTTTTCCATATCACGCAAAGAAGCGAAGCGCCGGTCGATCTGATGGACGGATTCATCAATGAAAAACACAATGTCTTTGGCACCTACTGCCATGGCATATTCGATAATGATGAGATCCGCCGCGCCGTCATCAATGCGCTCCGCCGGAGAAAGGGACTCGAAGATCTGCCGATCCAGTTCCGCTACAGAAAGTACAAAGAGTCGGAATTCGACCGTCTGGCGAATACTGTCAGAAAGAATTTTGACATGGACGCCTTCTATCAGATCCTGGAGAATGAATAAGTGAGCGGGCTTCTTGCTTCCCTCACAGAGGCGGCGATCCCTTTCGCCGCTCTTGTGGTGGATACGGTCTATGGCGATCCGCGCTCGAAATGGCATCCGGTGGTACTTATCGGAAATCTGATTTCCTTCTATGAGAGCCACCTGTACCCGGAGAAAAAGACGTCCGATGGAAATATGTTTCTTCGCGGGATGCTGACAGTGCTTCTCGTGCTGCTTACCGTAGGTCTTCTGACGGCTTTTCTGATTTACTTAGGGCATCTTGGCGGTCTGTGGCTCTATGCAGCCATCAGCACCGTTGTCCTTTATTTCACGATGACGCCGCGCGCGCTTGCCAGAGACGGTCTGGAAATTTACCATCTTCTCAAAGATGAAAAGGATCTCGTGACCGCAAGAAAACGGCTGAGCTGGATCGTCGGCCGGGATACAGAGAATCTGGATGAAAGCAATATAGCGCGCGGCACGATCGAGACTATCGCAGAGAATACGACGGATGGGATCATTTCTCCACTCTTTTATTTCCTGCTTTTCGGTCCGGTGGGAGCGATGGTTTATCGCGCAGGAAACACGATGGACTCTATGCTCGGCTATAAAAATGACCGTTATCTCTTTTTCGGACGCTTTGCGGCACGCCTCGATGATGTGCTGAACTATATCCCGGCGCGTATCACCTTTCTGCTCTTTGTAGCAGCGGCCTTCCTTCTGCGTCTGGACTGGCGTCATGCTGTGGAGATCTGCCTGCGTGATGCGAAGAAACATCCGAGCCCCAATGGCGGCTATGCGGAAGCGACGGTCGCCGGTGCGATGCATGTGCAGCTCGGCGGGTATAACTACTATGAAGGGAAACCGGAATTCCGTGAATACATGGGGGATGCCGAGATCCCCCTGAAGTCGGACCACATCATGACCTCGATCATGATGATGTACGGTGCGACGATTCTTTTCATTGCGCTTGAGACGGTGCTGATTTATATCTTCTGGTGATTTCATGAATGCATTTTTAGTGGGTCTGCAGTTTCTGACCCGTATCCATATTTCCGACCGCACCGTATGGAATGATGAGGAATTCGGGAAAAGCGTCACCTGGTTTCCTGTGATAGGATGGATCATCGGCGCTTTTATGTGCCTTATCTATTTCTTGATGAAGCCGCTGGGGGTGCCGCTCTTGACGGGATTCCTTCTGGTGGTGGGCGAGCTCTTCCTCACCGGGGGGACACTCGCTGATGGGCTGATGGATTCCTCGGACGGCCTGTTTTCCGGCCGCTCAAAGGAGCGCTGTCTGGAAATCATGAAGGACAGCCTTATCGGCTCTTTCGGGATGCTCTCCATCCTGATCTTTGTGCTGGTGGAAACGCTTTCGCTTGGCTCCGCAGACGCGCCGCTCTATCTCGTTCTCATAGCGATGCCGACGCTGGGGCGGCTCAATATGGTGATTTCCATCTGTGAGTATCCCTATGCCCGTCCGTACGGCATGGGAAAAGCGTTTGCCGCCTATCGCGAGAAGTATGCACTGGAGAAAGCCTTTGTGCTCTCGCTGCTGCCCGCACTTTATTTCGGATGGACCTACCTTCTTCTGGCAGGGGCTGCCATCGCGATCGGGCTCAAGTTGAACAGTTGGGTCGTCAAGAAAATCGGCGGCACGACAGGAGATACCTATGGATTTGTCACCGAGCTCACAGAAGCCTTTCTGGCTCTGCTGTTCGTCATTCTTACAAGGGGGCAGGTATGGCATATGTAGTTAGCTCGCCAGGTTCCTGCGGCGAATTCATACAGGGCTATACAGAGGGGGCTTCCTTCATGGTGACCTGCCCGATCAATCGCTATGCGATGGCTCTGGTGGATGATAAAGCCGATGATGTACTTCCTGACAAAGCAGAGGAAGCGCTGAAGAAGACGCTGGCTTATCTTGGAGAGACGGATCGGCCGTCCGTGCGCCTGATTTCCTCGATACCGAAAGGGAAGGGGCTTGCTTCGAGTACGGCAGATATCAGTGCTGTCGCACAGGCCGTTGCGCTTTCCTTCGGCAGGAAGCTGTCGATGGAGGAGATTGCTCACATTGCGCTCTCTATAGAGCCCAGCGATGCGACCTTCTTCGAAGGGATCGTGCAATTCGACTACCGGGAAGGGAAAGCGATCCGTTCTCTCGGGCTCTCACCGGCGATGGATATTCTCATCTATGACTGCGGAGGAGAAATCGACACGATGTCTTTCAATTCGCGGGAAGACCTCATCGCTTTGCAGAAAAGCAATGAAAAGGATATTGCGCGTGCTCTTCGTCTCTTCGAGAAAGGCATCGCTGAAAAATCCATCGACCTCATCGGTGAGGCGGCCTCTATTTCCGCTTTCTGCAACCAGAAGATCCTGTATAAAAAGCAGCTTTCTGATTTTCACAGGGTCGGTCTTTCCCTCGGCGGGAAAGGGGTCATCTGCGCGCACAGCGGGACTGTCCTGGGACTGATTCTGCCGCCGGGCATGGAGGCGCTGCCTCTTCGGGAAAAGCTGGAGGAAGCAGTCGATGGCATCACATTCCTTGATCTGGTGAGCCTCACCAATCGCGGTATGCAGGTAGAAAAAATCTAATCGATACATTATAATGAAAGCACGGACTCGATGGAGTTCGTGCTTTTTGTGTACGGAATAAGTAAAATTGATTTATAAAGGACCATTTCACTATGTCTATCAAATCATCCCGCCATGGGGGCGATGTCTTTGGTCTCTCCGAAGAGGAGCAGGACAAAGTCTTCGATTTCAGTATCAATATCAATCCGCTCGGCCTGTCTCCCAAGGGAAGAGAAGCGCTCATGGCGCACTGGGAAAAAGAGACGCTCCGCTATCCGGATGTGGAGTGCCGCGCGCTGAAGAAAAGCCTTTCTATCCGTTATGGGATCTCGGAAGAATCAATGGCACTCGGAAATGGGGCGACTGAGCTCATGTACAAACTCGTCGAGCTTCTTCATCCGAAGAAAGTGATCGTTCCAGCCCCCTCCTTTTCAGAGTATCGTCTTTCCGCGGAGGCGGCAGGCTGCCCGGTGGACAGCTTTCTTCTCACGGCAGATCAGGGATTTGCCCTTCCCTTAGAGGAAATCGAGAAGAAACTTCTTCCGCATTCTTTGCTCTACCTCGGTCACCCCAATAATCCTGACGGGCAGCTGCTTTCTCCCTCGGACTTTGAAGCGATTCTTCATTTGGTAAAGAAGAAAGAGAGCTTCCTCATCATCGATGAATCCTTTATTGATTTCGTAGGAGATGATGTGTCCTATCGGCGCGTTCTTGTGAATGAAACCTGCGGAGCGGTCGTGATGTCGCTCACCAAATTCTATGCCGTGCCGGGACTTCGTATCGGGGCCGCTTTTCTTCACCCTGCGCTGGCGGAAAGACTGCGAGATACGCTGATTCCGTGGAACGTGAATGGACTCGCGCAGTCCTACATGACGGCAGCGGCGCAAGACTTAGATTATATCAAGGATAGCAGGGTGTACTGTCAAACGGAAAGAGAAAAACTTTCGGTTGTACTTGAGGCTCTTGATTTCGTCAAGGTGCTGCCCGGCTCTGTGAATTTCATCCTCTGCCAGCTCATTGGAAAATTTGAAACGGCAGGGAAGCTGCAGAAAGCATTGATGCCGTATCACATATTTATCCGTCAGTGCGGAAACTATGAAGGATTGGACGAGACGTACTTTCGCGTCGCTGTGCGAACAGAAGAAGAAAATCAGATTCTCATAAAGGCGCTCGGCGCTGTGGAAAATTGAACCGAGGGACAGATGTGAATAGAGATAACACAAGGAGACGACAGCTATGATTACACTATATCTTATCCGCCATGGAGAGACTGAATGGAATAAGTCGGGGCGTTATCAGGGCTCGACGGATGTGGCGCTCTCCGCTATGGGGGTGGCGCAGGCGGAGAAAGTGGCGTCCTATTTCAAGGATATCCCTCTTGACGGCGTGATTACGAGCCCTCTGAAGCGAGCGCGAATCACGGCGGAAGGCATCGCAAAGTCCCATGGCATGGAGCTTGAAATCGTGCCTGCACTTCAGGAGCTTTGCTTTGGTGACTGGGAGGGGAAGACTTTCAGCGAGATCGATCAGCTCTGGCCCGGCATGATCCGTGAGATGTACCATCACCCTGACCAGCTGCGTCTTCCACACGGAGAGTCTTTCAGAGACTGTCAGGTGCGGACGATGGCATTCATGGAGGAGCTTCTATCCCGTGGGGATCATAAAAGCTATGCCATCGTCAGTCATGGTGCAGCCCTTCGCACGATCATCTGTGCAATGATCGACATTCCGCTGGCACGTTCATGGAATATGGGTCTATCCAATGCCAGTGTCACGGAGATCCGCCATTTTGTCGGAGAAAATAACATGAATGATATGAATATGCTTTTTTCTCTGAATCAGACCAGTCATCTGGCAGATACAGCGACATCGCATCTGCTTAAATAAGGAGTAGTTCCTTAGGAAATGTTGTTTGGCCGAGGCCTGCTTTCTACATTTTACACTTTCAAATGCCGCATGAGTCTTATGCTCATGCGGCATTTCTGCATGCTAATTAGTTCTTTACTTTTTCAAGTTGAAAATTCATGTGAGAGCATTTAAAATGGATAAAGTTATAATTTAATGATGGGAGCGATCATGGTGGCCGCCTGTAAGAAATATCTTAGATTTCTTTTTCCACGATGATGCTTCTGTGGAAAAGGAGCAATCAATATGAAAAAAATGTGGGCACTTCTTATTTCTGCATGTATTCTGGCGGGTGGGGTCGCCGGGTGTGGCAATCAGGCTGAGCCGCAGGGCACGGTGACACAGAAGGTCGCTGAGGCACCGGCGAAGCAGGATTTCAAAGCAGTCACCTCCGTGAAAAGCGGACAGAAGAATGTCTATGCTGTCGTGAAAGCCATAAATGGCAGCTATTGGAAAAAAGTGATCGCCGGCATGAAAAAAGCAGGGGAAGAGAATGGGATCAATGTCTATGTAGGCGGCGTGAATAAGGATGGCAACTGGGAGCTGCAGCGCGCCATGCTGCTTGATGCGCAGGCGAAAAAGGCAGACTCCATCATTCTCGGTGCGGCTGACAGCATGCGGCTGACCGAGACTGCGAAGAATCTTCGAGGCGATAAGCTGCCAGTCGTTCTGGTGGATACGATGATGAATACGGAAGACTATGATGCGTCCTACATGACGAATAATCTGGCAGCCGGTGCGGAAGTGGCAAAGAAGATGGTGGAGCTTCTGAAGGAAAGCGGTGTATCGGAAGAGGAAGAAATCACTGTAGTCATGCATGTCAGCAACCTCGCAAGTCGCACGATCTCGGAACGTCTGGATTCTACCATTGCCAACTGGTACAATGTGGCGCCGAAAAAATGGAAAATTTCCAAAGCATATCTGATCAATTATGGCGATGAGCAGACGGCGGGTGAACTGGTGGAAAAGACGCTTCAGGATCAGAGCGTGAAGGGCATCATCGCCTGCAACAACAGCTCCACGAAAGCCACGATTGCTACGGTCATGAAGGAAGGACGCAAGGATCTCTCTGTCATGGGCTTCGACCTTTCAGAACCGGCTGTGGCAGCTCTAAAAGATGGCAGCTACCATTTCGCGACCATCGCACAGAATCCGGAGAAGATGGGGTACGAAGCGGTGAAGGCGGCGGCCGATCTTGCCAATGGAAAGGCCGTTTCTGAAAGAGATGTAAATACCGGAATCACGGTCATGGATGCAAAGAATTTTAAGGGCTGATGACGCCAGCTGTTCGCTGAGGCAGTGACATCCAGTGAACAAATACTTTAATCAGTGTTTCCTTAATCATTTTATTATGACAGTATAACGAGGCAGGACAATCATTTTCTGATGGTTGTCCTGCTTTTATTTGCGCAAGTTAACGTTTTAATTAGAATTGTCGCCAAATTGCTTTAAAAGATGCGGGTTTGTAGTATAATGAATGAGTAAACCATAGTCTTCTATGAAGAGAATCATTTTGATTTCTTAGGGAAGCAAAAAGTATCCGTACGTATTTTTTAGGACGAACCGAGAGAAAGGCGAGCTATGGAACCCAAAATTCTATATATGACGAACCATGACAGGCGGTATGCCTCCATGAAGAAAGCCTGTGAGGCGCTTCAGGAGAAGAGGCTGATTTCTGACCTGTCTATTTCTGTGCGCGTGGAACGCACGAGTGACTGGAGCAGGAATTGGGAGCGCAAAGTATCCGGTGCTTCTCTGGTCATGATTCACTTGATGAAGAATGCACTGAAGTCTTCTTTCTGGAAAGAGTGTAAAAATTTTCTGGATCAGAATCAGATCGCATACTTTGTCGATGCTATTGATGGGGATATGGCAGAGCACAGTGCGTCGATCGATGGCGAGGTGCTCGAGACATTCCGCAAGTACTGCCTGTATGGAGGCCTCAGCAATTTCAAAAATCTTTGGCTGTATGCGAATGGACTCTTCGATGACAAGGCGGAGAAAGCACAACCGCCGGAGAAGTACAGCTGGGCAGGGATCTATGATCCGGGCGTGGAGAGCCGCTTGCAGAAATCGCTAGCGGATTACGAGGCGGCGCATCCCTATGGAGATCGACCTGTACTGGGGCTGCTTTTCTACCGCGATGAGTGGATCTGGGATGATACCGCGTATGTGAAGGCCTTTCTGGAGGAAGCGGACAAAGAAGGCTATGCGGTGCTTCCTGTCTTTGCGAATGGGTTCATCGATGAGTCGGCAGGCATGCCATCTTTATCAGAGGTGCTGGAGACGTATTTCATGAAGGACGGACAGCCTGTCATCGATGCGCTGGTATCCACGATGAAATTTTCTATGCTTGGCGCAGGAAAGACGAGCCTTCCCGTCTTGAAGAAGCTAGGAGTGCCTATCCTCTCTGCCTATACGCTTCTCACATCGGAGGCTGACTGGCGTAAGAATCCAGAGGGCATGAATGCGGTGGAAACGTCGATCGCGGTTGCGCTTCCTGAGCTGGACGGCGCGATTTCCGGTCTGCCGATCGCAGGTCGAAAAAAAGATGCCGATGGCAGTGTCTCCTATGTGCCGATTCCTGAGCGCGTGACGCAGATGGTCAAAAAGGCAGGAAAATGGGCGAGCCTTCATCATATGAAGAATGAAAATAAAAAAATCGCTATCATTTTCCATAATTATCCGGCGAAGAATTCGAATATCGGGAGTGCTTCCGGTCTGGATACGATGGAGAGTACCATCCGTCTCATGAAGGAAATGAAGAAAGCGGGCTATCAGATGGATTTCATCCCGGAAACATCGGATGATTTCATCCAGCTCATGACATCCCATGCGACGAATGACATTTCCATGATGACCGAAGAGCAGGCGGAGTCCTGCCAGAAGCTTTCCTGTCGTGAGTACTTGGATTTCTTCCGACAGCTCGGGAAAGAAGCGAAGGCGTCCATGGTGGATACCTGGGGAGAGGCACCGGGCGATGTCATGATTTCAGAAAAAGGTGATATTCTCGTCCCCGGTACGATGGACGGACATCTTTTCCTCACGGTGCAGCCATCGCGCCAGTACGGGATGGATCCTTCGAAGGCGTATCATGATCCGAAGATCCCGCCGACACATCAGTATCTCGCTTTCTACTACTGGCTGCGTCATGTGTGGAAAGCGGATGCGGTCATTCATATGGGGACGCATGGAAATCTGGAATGGCTTCCGGGGAAAGGTGTCGGACTGGATGAAGAAAGCTATCCGGACATCGCCCTCGGGGATATCCCGAATATCTATCCATACCATATGACGATCACCGGCGAAGGTATGATCGCCAAGCGCCGTGCCTCCGGCTGTCTGGTCAGCTACATGCCGGCGCCAGTCGCTGATGCAGGTGCTTACGATGAAATCGCCGAGCTGGAGAAAACGATCGATGAGTATGCCGCTCTCAAGGGAAATGGGAGCGATGTTTCTGCGATGGAGGAGCCGATTCGCAAATTGGCGGTGAAAGCCAAGCTGGATGAAGAAGTGCCTTATCAGGAAAAGAAGCCATTTGCGGACTATGTCGCTTCGCTGCATGACTATATCGAAGAGCTGAAAGACAGCGAAGTCCATGTGGGACTGCACATTCTGGGGCAGCCGCTGACAGGCACTCTTCTTGTAGATGGCATTCTTCAGATGCTGCGTCTTTCGAATGGAGAGATGCCTTCCATTTATGATTTGTTCGCTGAAAAATACGGCGTTACCTTGGATGATATCCAGCAGCATGCGGGAGACATGGTGGAAACGCAGGGGATCACCGGCGGACAGCTGATGGATCAAATCCGAAAAGAAGCGAAGCAGGTCATCGAAACGCTATCTTCCGGCAGCTTTACGGCAGAAGCAATCACTTCTGCCATGGCGCTTCCGGAGGCGCAGGGCAGTGACGCATGGAGAAAGACACTGAAAAAACTCCTCTTGTTTGTAAATGAGGAGATGGTGCCGCGTATTCAGGGGGCGAAGGAGGAACTTACGCACACGATGGATGCGCTGGCAGGCCGCTATGTGGAGCCGGGGCCTTCCGGTTCACCAAATGCTGGCGGTGTTTCGCTTCTCCCTTCGGGGCGCAATTTCTATGGCACGGATCCCCGCACCATGCCATCCCCGGCAGGATGGCAGCTCGGCGTGAAGTTGGGCGATCGCATGATAGAGAAATTCATCGCTGACCAGGGCAAGTATCCGGAAAATATCGGGATGGTACTGTGGTCGGGACCGAATATGCGCTCCTCGGGGCAGGACATCGCCGAATTCCTTTACCTCTTGGGCGTCCGTCCTGTCTGGCAGAAGGGAAGTCTGCGCGTGACAGGGCTCGAGGCGATACCCCTTACGGAACTCAAACGGCCGCGCATCGACGTGACGGGACGTATCTCCGGTCTTTTCCGCGACACCCTTCCGCAGCTCGCTGAATTGATGGATCAGGCGGTACTTCTTGTGGCTTCTCTGGATGAATCTGAAGAGGATAACTTCATCCGCAAGCATGTGAAAGAAGATGCCAGATCCATGGAGGATGCCGGTGTCGATGGAGATGAGGCATGGAGAAATGCAGCTTTCCGCATCTTTGGCGACGCGCCCGGGACCTACGGCGCGGGTGTCAATACGGTGCTTGATGCGAAGAACTGGCAGACGGAAGAGGACTTGGCGAATGTGTATGTCCGCTGGGGCGGGCACGTCTTCGGCGGCGGCAAACGCGGCGTCTTCCATCCAGAGCTGTTCCAGAAGCGCCTCGCTTCTCTCGACCTTACGGTCAAGAATGAGGAAAACCATGAGAGCAATATCCTCTCGTCTGATGATTACAATGCATTCCATGGCGGGATGATCGCGGCAGTCAAGAGCCTCGGCGGGAAAGCACCTGTTTCCTATGTGGGGGACAGTACGAATCGGTCTTCTGTCGGTGTAAAGACGGTACAGGAAGAGATGAAGCGCGTTTTCCGCTCAGAATCTATGAATCCGAAGTATATCGAAGGGCTCATGAAACACGGCTACAAAGGGGCGACCGATCTCGCAAACCGTCTCTCGATTTCCTTCCAGTGGGATGCGACAAGCAGTGTCATGGATGACTGGATGTATGAACAGTATGCCCAGAAATATGCTTTAGATCCGGCGATGCAGAAATGGATGAAGAAGGTCAATCCATGGGCGCTCCAGAGCATGGCAGAGACGCTTCTTGAAGCAAACCAGCGTGACATGTGGCATGCAAGCGATGAGATGAAAGAGGAGCTGCAGGAGCTTTACCTCTCTGTCGAAGGGGAACTCGAAGATGATGACGACTGACCTATCGCCGATCCGTATGCTGGTCCTCACGCTGACCGGCCGCTGCAACTTTGCCTGCCGGTATTGTTATGCAGCAGACGCGGATCAGGTGGATATGAAGGAGGAGACGGCCATTGCGGCATTGCACCTTGCCGGAAGGGGAGGAAATCGCTTTCTCCTGCAGTTTTCCGGCGGGGAGCCGCTGCTTCGATTTCCTCTCATACGGAAACTGGTAGAAATCGCCGAGAGGAATCATTATGATGCACAGATGCAGATACAGACGAATGGTTCACTCCTCACCAAAGATATAGGTACATGGCTCTACCAGCATGGAGTGGGGATCGGTATTTCCTGTGACGGACGCAAGGATCTCATGGACCGCACGCGCCGGAGAAAAGATGGCGGCTCGTCCTTTCAGGCTGCGTCAGAAGGCTTTAAGAATCTGGCTGCTGCCGGCATCGGGACGGGCATCACCTGCGTCGTGACAGAGGATATGACGGAGGATCTTCCGGGTATTGCAGACATGGCGCATTTCTATGGAAATGTTCACCAGGTCGGCTTCGATATCTTGCGTGAGCAGGGGCGTGGGGCTGCTCTTCATGCGCCTTCCGCAGAGGCGATGACAAAAGCGCTCGAAAAGACGGCGGCGCGCATGGACCTTTTGGAACAGATGACGGGACGGCATATCCATTTCACGCAGGAGGATCGAGCTGCTCGTCTTGCGAAAACCAAGGATTACGATTTCCCGCAATGCTATGCCATGCACGGGGAAGCGGCTTTTGTCGATGTGCATGGGAATATCTATGCCTGCTCCTCGCTGATGGGAAGAGATCGCTATCTTCTGGGGAATGTCCACGAAGGGCGTGATCCTGAAAAAGTGAGAGCCGTTGCTGCTTTTGTCGAGAAGTCCATGGCGGAGTGCCGCGACTGCTCCTATTTCCCTCTATGCGGCGGTGGCTGCTTCTCCCGCTGGCTTCGCTCGGACGGAGCGGTGAAAAAGTCTGAAGCAGAATGCGCGATGAAACAGTTTTTTATAAAAAGATACATGAGGGAACGCTGATTCCGCAAAGAACCTGTGTTTCTCCTGCACCTTTTTTCTATCGATAAGATCCATTTATTGTAAGGAGGATATCTATGAAAAGACAGGGAACATTTCCATTTACAGCCATCATCGGGCAGGATACGATGAAAAGAGCACTCGTGCTGAATGTCGTCAATCCAAAGCTGGGCGGCGTACTCATTCAGGGCGAGAAAGGGACGGCAAAGTCGACAGCAGTGCGCGCGCTCGCTGACCTGCTTCCGCCGCGCCGCTGCATCAAGGGATGCCGTTTCCATGACGATCCGGATGACAAAGCCAACTGGTGTGATGAATGCCATGAAAAATACGACCATGCAGAACCGGACGTAGAGATGCTGCCGATGAAGGTGGTCGAGCTTCCGGTCAGTGCGACAGAAGACCGTGTCGTCGGCACACTGGATATCGAGGCGGCTATCCGTGAAGGCAAGCGGTCTTTCGAAACGGGTATTCTCGCAGATGCAAACCGCAACATTCTCTATGTCGATGAGATCAATCTGCTGGATGACCATGTCGTCGATGTACTTCTTGACTCTGCCGCTATGGGGATCAATACCGTAGAGCGTGAAGGGATTTCCTACTCCCATCCGGCGCGCTTTTCTCTGGTCGGCACGATGAATCCGGAAGAAGGGGACATCCGTCCGCAGCTTCTTGACCGTTTCGCCCTTTCTGTCAAGGTCGTCGGTGAACAGGATCCGGAAAAGAGAGCGGAAATCATCAAACGCCGTCTCGCTTATGAAGCGGATCCGCAGCCTTTCCTCGATGCATGGAAGGATGAACAGGAGAAAGAAGTCCGCCGCATCGAGCGTGCGATGAAGCTGCTCCCGCAGGTCACCGTGTCGAATGACATTCTCCTGCTGGCTGCCAAGATCTCCATCACGCTTGGCGTCGATGGTCACCGTGCAGACATCACGCTGATCAAGACGGCAGAAACCATCGCGGCCGTAGAAGGTCATACTGAGGTCACGAAGGAAGACATCCGTGAGGCTTCCCGTCTGGCGCTCCCGCACCGTATGAGACGCCGTCCTTTCGAAGAACAGACTCTGGACTGGTCCGAAGTGGATAAGGTCATCGACGATGAAGCGTAACGGATTTCCTTTCGCTGCCATCTGCGGCGCAGAAAAGGCGAAGGAAGCGATCCTCCTCACCCTGGTCAACCCGCACGCCGGAGGACTTCTCCTGTCTGGTGAAAAGGGAACAGGGAAATCTACGCTCGTCCGAAGCGCCAGAGAGCTTCTGGACGCCCCGTGGGTAGAGGTGCCGATCAGCATCACAGAGGACCGTCTCTTCGGAGCTATCGATGCCGAAGAGGCCATTCGAAGCGGGCACAAAAAGCTCCTGCCGGGTCTTATTGATGAAGCGAATGACGGACTGCTCTATATCGATGATGCGAATCTGCTGCGCGACGATCTGCTTTCTGCCATTCTGAATATTCGTGAGGCAGGCGGCTACCGCCTCGAGCGTGACGGTCTCTCGGAGCAGAGAGAGTCTCGTTTCACGGTACTTTCTGTCATGAATCCGGAAAGCGGTACGCTTTCTTCTTCTTCGCTCGACCGTTTCGGCCTCTTTGCCCAGATAGAGCCTGCGACAGATGATAAGACCAGGATCGAAATCATTCGACGTGTACTGGATTTCGAAAAAGACGGACTGGCCTTCCGTAAGAAATGGGAGAAAGAGACAGAAGCGCTGAGGGATCAGGTCGCCAAGGCCAGAGAAAGACTGAAAGATGTCGAGGTGTCACCGGCTATGATCCAGCTGGCCGCCGTCTATACACTGAAGGCACATGTGGCGGGACATCGTGCGGATATTTATCTCATCGAAGCCGCCAGAGCTGAAGCGGCATTGGCGGGAAGAAAATATGTCCTTCCGAAAGACCTTGAAAAGGCGGCAGAATTCATCCTGCCTCACCGCATGAGAAAAGCGGAAGAAGAGGAAGATAGGCATGAGGATACAGAGAATCCACCGCCGCAGCCGCCGGATAGCGAGGCACCTTCGAAGGATCAGCCGCAGGATACTTCTCAGAGTGATCAGGATTTCACAAGACCGGAGCAGCCGCAGCCCGAGCAGACGGATACGGAAGACAGTCAAGGCAATGAGAATCAAAATGATACCAATGCCCAGATGTCGAACCCGAAGGGGGCTTCCCGTGAACGTGTCGATGCGGCCAATCTCCATGTCAATCTGCCTCCGATGTGGATCGAGCCTGCCAAGGACAGAAAGCCGAAGAAAGGGAGCGGTAAGCGCAGCCTGACCATGACTGACCTGATGCAGGGACGCTATGTACGTGCGGAAATCCCGAAAGCAAAGACCAGCGACATTGCTTTCGATGCTACGCTGCGTGCGGCGGCTCCGTATCAGAAGGCCCGCCCGTCGAATGGATGCGCTGTCGTCATCAGAAAAGATGACCTTCGCAGCAAAGTGCGTGAAAAACGCACGGGGAATATTTTCCTTTTCGTCGTCGATGCCTCCGGATCCATGGGCGCTCGGGAACGTATGAAAACGGTCAAAGGCGTCATCTTCAAGATCCTCCTTGATGCGTATCAGAAACGTGATCGCGTCGGTATGATCGCTTTCCGTAAGAAGCAGGCGGAGGTCCTTCTCCCTGTCACAAGAAGCGTAGATTTCGCGCAGAAGAAACTGGCCTCTATGCCGACCGGCGGCAAGACGCCGCTGGCAAAAGGTCTTCTCAAAGCGGAAGATGTACTCGATATGCTTTATAGGCAGGATCCGGCGCAGGATCCCGTTGTCATTCTCATCACGGATGGCCGTGCGACCAGTCCGCTCAATGAAGGAACCAATCCAGTGACGGATGCCATGGATGAAGCGAAACGCATAGGACGCCGCCATCTACCTGTGGCTGTCATCGATACGGAGTCGGGCTTTATCCGGCTCGGTCTGGCGAAAAAGATCGCCAAGGCCATGGGGGCCTCCTATTTCCAGGTCGATAAGATGACAGAAGACCAGCTTCTCCATATTTGGCGCTGCATGTAAATGGAGAAAAGGAGCGGCGTGCGAGGCATCCTGTGATACACTGCTTTCCTTTCGCGCAGCATCAAAAAATCCGACTGTTTACCAAAAGTAAACAGTCGGATTTTTGCGTGCGGGGAGGGAAATCAGCGTTCTCCTTAGGGAAACACTGATTAAATCGTTGTCAGATTTTACTCTTGAATTTTTATGCATAGCGAGGAATAACCTGACGCGAATAGCGAGCTATTTAAGGAAGGTCATGACGAAGCTATGTATAAAAATTCTTGTAAAATCTGACTCTGCGATTGAATCAGCGTTCCCTTAGTCCATGCTTGCAACCAGCGTTTTTAAATAGTTCTTGAAATCTTCTCCGAGGTCTTCCCTGCGAAGAGCAAATTCTACGGTCGCCTTGAGGTAGCCGAGCTTATTTCCCGTGTCATAACGCTTGCCTGTGAAATTGTAGGCATAGACATGACCATCATGTGCCATGACGCGCAGGGCATCGGTGAGCTGGATCTCTCCGCCCTTTCCAGGCTTCGTCTGTTCCAGAATTCCAAAAATATCCGGCGTGATGACGTATCGGCCAAGTGCTGCAAACTGGCTCGGCGCTTCCTCTATCGACGGTTTCTCGATCATATCCTTCACGTGAACCAGATTCGGATCTTCTGTTGGGACGCCGTTTACGATGCCGTAAGAGGAAACCGCGCTTTTGGGGACGATCTGGCAGCCGATGACGGTGGCGCCAGTCTTTTGGTACTGGTCCATCAGCTGTTTCAGCGCCGGGGTATCATTGCCATTGTACACGACATCATCGCCAAGAATGACGCCGAATGGTTCATCATCGATGAAATCCTTCGCGCAGAGTATGGCATCGCCGAGGCCTCTCATATATGGCTGACGGGTGTAGTGGATCTTCACAGAAGCGACCTGGCGGACTTCTTTCAGAAGATCCATCTTTCCGGATTCATAAAGATGCTCTTCGAGTTCAGGGGAGGAGTCGAAGTGATCTTCGATCGCTCTCTTGGCATGGCCGGAAATGATCAGGATCTGCTCGATGCCGCTCGCTTTGATTTCTTCAACGATATATTGGATGGTGGGTTTGTCGACGATAGGCAGCATTTCCTTGGGCATCGCTTTTGTTTCCGGCAGGAAACGGGTGCCAAAGCCAGCAGCCGGAATGACGGCTTTTCTGATTTTCTGCATGATAATTCTCCTTCTTGTGTGTTTAATATTTGAGGCGTGGAAGAATCAAAAAGGAATGATTCTTACTTTTTATATCCATAGGGATGCGACTTATGCCATTTCCAGGCAGAAGCGATGATTTCCCGTGTATCGGAATGGGTGGGATGCCAGCCGAGGACAGCTTTACACTTCTTGGAAGAGGCGATGAGTACAGCCGGGTCGCCGCTGCGGCGCGCTTCTTCGGTGACTTTGAAGTCGATGCCCGTCACTTCTTTGGCGGTGTCGATGATATCACGGACCGAGAAGCCATTTTCACTGCCCAGATTGAAATAGGTGCTGTCTCCACCTTTAAGAAGGTACTGCATGGCGAGTACATGAGCATCAGCGAGGTCTACGACGTGGATGTAGTCACGGATGCAGGTGCCATCCGGGGTCAGATAGTCCGTGCCATAGATCGCGATATGGTCGCGCACGCCCTGTGCTGTTTTCAGGATGAGGGGGATCAAGTGAGACTCTGGGTTGTGGTCTTCCCCGATCGTGCCATCGAGTGCAGCGCCGGCCGCATTGAAGTAGCGGAGCGCAACATAGCGAAGGCCATAGGCATCGGTGAAGTCTTTCATCATGTGTTCGATGACCAGTTTCGTGCGGCCATAGACATTGGTCGGATTGTGCGGGAAATCTTCTTCAATCGGCGTTTTTTCCGGTTCACCATAGACAGCGGCCGTGGAAGAGAATACGATCTTGGAAACGCCAGCTTTTTGCATGCCGAGGAGCAGGTGAAGCGTACCCTCGACATTATTCGTATAATACTTGGCAGGATCCACCATGGATTCGCCGACAAGGGAATAGGCAGCGAAATGGATGACGCCGTCAATTTTATATTTTTCAAGGGTTTCAGCGACGAAATCAATATCGTGAATGTCACCTTTGACGAGTGTCACTTCTTCCGGGACGGATTCGGCATGACCTGTAGAGAGATTATCGAAAATCACAGGCGTCAGCCCTTCGGCAGCTGCCAGTGCGCGGACAGTGTGGGAACCGATATAGCCAGCACCGCCAGTGACAAGAATATTCATAAGTGCCTCCTTGTTCTTTTGGTTTTAAAATACCTTATTAGTATAACATATGAGATAAAGGGGCAAGAGAGAGCATGCTCATCGATGCATTTTCTGCCCACATGCCTGTATCATCTTTTTTCATTCCAGAAGAGCAGATCGATCAGCATCACACCGGTAAAGCAGAAGGGCGCGACGCTGTCTGCATGAAGTACCTGCAGGAAGGCATAAAGACTGAAAAAGAGGATCGCGTATAGCAGAAGAATGGCGGCGAAGGGAGATTTCTTTTTCCAAAAAGAAATCCCGTAGCCGATGGCAATAAAAAGAAGGCACAGCAGCGGATACCAGTTGATCAGAAAAGCTGTCATAGAAAGCTCCTTTGCGTGCGGCCATGAAGTGCCGCGCTTTGACGAATTTCATGTTTTCTTCATGGTAACAGTTTCGAAGGCAATGCACAATAGTTTCTCTGTGCTTTCATATCAATTTCTAACGAAATATGGTACAATGATACGGTGCATGACAGCGATTTCTTCGGAAAACGCTTCCTATAACTGTTTCATAATCATTTTGAGGAGGTTTATGATGAAAAAAGGCAAATTATACGGGATCGGTGTAGGACCAGGAGACTCGAAACTTCTGACGGTGAAGGCGGTCGAAGCTATCCGGCAGGCAGATATGATCATCACGCCGAAGACAGAAAAAAAAGAAGGGTCTGTCGCTTTCAACATCGCGAAACCCTATATTCCGAACACGGTTGAAATTTTCCCGATGGTTTTCCAGATGAATACCGACATGGAGGCTGTGAACAAGCAGTGGGAAATCAACCGTAAACTGATTCAGGAAAAACTGGATGAAGGGAAAAATCTGGTCTTCCTGACGCTGGGTGACCCGATGCTTTACAGCACCTATATGTATATTTTCAATGAATTCAAAGACTCGGAAGAATATGAAGTCGAGACGATTCCGGGCATCCCGGCGTTCCTTGGCATTGCATCCTATATCGGGCTGCCGGTCACAGAATGGGAGGAAAATGTCCTCATCATTCCGGCGACCTGTGATCCGAAGAAATTTGACCAGGCACTGGCTGCCTGCGATAATGCAGTGATCATGAAAGTATACAAGAGCTTTGCTTTCGTTCAGGAAGAGCTTAGAAAGCATCACATGCTTGCGCGTTCCGTCATGGTATCGCGTGCAGGACTTCCTGATGAGATCGTCATTCGTGATATCGGCGGACTTCCGGCGGATTACAAGCCCAATTATCTGTCCACCATCATTGCCAAAAAGGATAAATAAATATGGAATCTATCGCTCGTCCAAGGATTGTGATCGCCGGTACGAACAGCGGCGTCGGGAAGACGACCATCGTGACCGGACTCTTAGCTTATTTTCATTCCAAAGGATATGCTGTACAGCCTTTCAAAGTGGGTCCGGACTATATTGATCCTGGGTTTCATGGAAAGGCGGCCGGGCGAAATTCCTATAATTTAGATACGTGGATGACACCGCCGGACCGGCTGGTGCCGACATTTGCCTCGCTGTCGAAAGGGGCAGATATTTCCATTGTCGAAGGTGTCATGGGGCTCTATGACGGCGGCGCGAATGGCATCAGCTCGACTGCGGATATCGCAAAGAAACTCAAGGCGCCCGTGGTGCTGGTACTCGACTGTAAATCGGTCGGTTACAGCATCGCTGCGACGGCGCTTGGCTTTAGGGAATACGATCCGGATGTCCATATCGCAGGGGTCATCCTGAATCGTCTGGGCACAGACCGACATGAAGCGATGGTGCGTGAGGTCATGGAGAAGATCCACATGCCTGTGCTCGGGGCTTTCCACCGGGACGATGCATTGCAGACACCGGAGCGTCATTTGGGACTCACTCCTGTGACGGAAATCGAAACGCAGGCGCTCATTGAGCATATGGGAGAAGCTGCCGGAAAGTGGGTCGATACAGAGGCGGTCTTGGACGTGGCAAGAGAGGCTCCTCTGCTGGAAGTCGAGGAAAGCGAAACGAAACACAAGGCTAAAAATGTACGCATCGGCGTGGCGCGGGATGAAGCTTTTTCTTTTTATTACCCAGCCAGTCTCGAAGCACTCGAACGGCAAGGCGCAGAGCTGGTTGATTTCAGCCCGCTCCGAGATTCCAGGATCCCTGACGTCGATGGTCTGATCTTCGGCGGCGGTTTTCCCGAGATGTTTCTTCATGAGCTGGTCGGAAATACGGCGATGAAAGCATCTATCCGGGAGGCAGCTGCATGCGGTATGCCGATCTATGCAGAATGCGGCGGGCTGATGTATCTTTGTGAGAAGATCCAGGGCTTTGACGGAGACTCCTATGAAATGGTCGGGCTTGTCCCCGGAGTCTGCGAGATGCAGAAGAAACTCCAGCGCGTGGGCTATGTGACCGGCAAGGCTCTTCGAAAGAGCGTCATCGCAGATCAAGGGGATCTCCTGAAAGGGCATGAGTTTCATTTCTCCACCCTTTCCTGCGGAGAAGATTTCCCATGGGCATATACTCTTCAGGGGACACGACAGAAGGCAGGGCACATCGAGGGCTTTGCCAAGGACAATGTACTGGCAAGCTATCTGCACCTCTCCTTTGATGGAAATCCGACGGCTGCAGAAAAATGGATCGCATCGTGCGAGGCCTTTAAGAAGAGC
The DNA here is from genome assembly GCA_934178345.1 of uncultured Dialister sp. Taxonomy (GTDB): domain Bacteria; phylum Bacillota; class Negativicutes; order Veillonellales; family Dialisteraceae; genus Dialister. The sequence continues at coordinate 136,837 of CAKPQG010000001.1, forward strand.
CGCAAATAGGATGGATTCATCGAGAAGTACGCACTTTACGATGAGGCAGGATACTTTTCGGTGGAACCGCAGAAGCTGATGCATCATGTATGCTTTTTATGAGGGCGAATCTATGACGGTACAAAAAGGACTGGTCCTGATCAATACGGGAACCGGTAAAGGAAAAACTACGGCGGCCCTTGGGACGGCGATCCGCGCCTGGGGAGATGGACAGAAGGTGCTGATCCTTCAATTCATCAAGGGCGCATGGAAGTATGGCGAGCTGAAAGCCATTGAGACTTTGGGTGAGGGAAATAACCGCATCCAGATCCGGCCGATGGGGGACGGCTTCGTCTTCCATAATAAGGATAAAGAAAGTGAAGAAGAATTCCGGCGGAAAACGGCACTGGCCAAGGAAGCATGGCAGATGGTCGAAAAAGAAGTCATGAGTGATGCATGGGATCTGATTGTCTTAGATGAGATCAATTATGCCATTCATTTTGGTATGATTTCTGCAGGTGAAGTAGCGGAGCTCATTCAGAAAAGACCGGAGCGCCTCAATATGATCCTGACAGGACGTTATGCCGAGCAGCAGCTCATCGATCTCGCAGATACCGTGACCGAAATGACACTTGTGAAGCATGCTTTCCAGAAAGGCATCCGCGCAAGAAAAGGAATAGAGTTTTGAAAAAAGGCAGTGGACCCTCGTGCTGGTCTGCTGCCTTTTTTATACACATTATTCATCCGTTCGTATAATCCTCATTCTGTCAATCCATGACTTTTCGTCGAGTCTTATAGAATTTTTTGATTTGATAAAAATGAGATATCATGTATAATATACATAGAAGGATAAGCAAGAGCTTATTCACGAAAGGAGGATTTCATTATGGAATTAACAGTTAGAGGCAAGAATCTTGAAATGACCGATGCACTGCATTCCTATGTAGAAAAGCATACAGGTAAGATCCAGAGGTACTTCGATAAACCGATAAAGATTAATGTATTACTCCGTATTTCCAATATGACCAAAACCTGTGAAACAACAGTTTTCGTAGACGGCGTCATTCTTCGCGGTGTCGAAAAATCTGATGATATGTACAAATCCATCGATCTCGTTTTCGACAAGGTGGAACGTCAGATTCATAAATATAAGACTCGTCTGGCAAAGAAATTCAAAGAAAAGAATACACTGTCTCGTCAGTTTGTTCTGGAAAAAGAACCGATCGCTGCACAGGCAGATGCTGATTTTGAGATCGTGAAGACGAAACATTTCAATATCAGCCCGATGTCGCCGGAAGAAGCCATCCTGCAGATGAATCTTCTGGGACACAGCTTCTTCATGTTCTTCAATTCGGATACGGAAGCTATGGCTGTGGTATATCGCAGAGATGATGGCAAATATGGCCTGATCGATGCTGAAAAATAAGAAAAGCTGATTTTTTATAAAAAAGGAGCGGAAATTTCCGCTCCTTTTTTGACTATAGCCTACGAGTTTGTTAAAATGAAATAGTATGTAAGTATAGAATTACTGATGGTATAAAAAGAAATGAATATCCTTGTGAGTTTTCTCGGTCATGCTTGTATCGGGGGCTCCTTCCTGATTTCTTTGACCATCGCTTTTACAACGCTTGTACTATAAAAGGAGCTGTGTCCATGTTTGATAAGTTTTTTGACAGACTCTTCAATGGATCCAATGAGAAGGAAATCAAAAAGATCCGCAAAATTGTAGAGCAACAGATCAATCCTTTGGAGGATGGTCTGAAGAAGCTGAGTGATTCTTCTCTGGCGAACAAAACCAATGAATTCAAAGCGCGTCTTGCCAAGGGTGAGACACTGGATGATATCCTGCCGGAGGCTTTTGCGGTCATTCGTGAAGCCTCTCGCCGCGTGCTGGGGATGCGTCACTTCGATACCCAGCTGATCGGCGGTATTATTCTGCATCGTGGAAACATTGCCGAGATGTGTACCGGCGAAGGCAAGACGTTGGTCGCTACGGCACCAGTCTATCTGAATGCACTGGATGGCAAGGGCGTCCATGTCATCACCGTCAATGATTATCTGGCGAAACGAGACAGCGAATGGATGGGACAGGTATATAAATTCCTGGGTCTCTCCGTCGGCCTCATCATTCATGATCTGGATTTCAACCAGAGAAAAATCGCGTACAATTCCGATATCACCTACGGGACGAACAATGAATTCGGTTTCGACTACCTGCGTGACAATATGGTCACCTCGCTTGACCAGATGGTACAGCGTCCGCTGCACTACTGCCTGATCGATGAAGTCGACTCCATTCTGATCGATGAAGCCCGCACACCGCTGATCATTTCCGGCCCGGGGCAGAAATCGACCGATGCATACTACACCGTCGCCAAACTCGTCCCGCAGCTGAAAAAAGAGGAAGACTACACCATCGATGAGAAGCAGAAGACGGTAGCACCGACCGAAGCCGGTGTGGCAAAGATGGAAAAGCTGCTGCATGTAGAAAACCTCTATGATGCAGAGAATCTGGAGCTGAATCATCTCTTTGTCCAGGCACTCCGTGCACAGACCATGATGACCCGTGATAAAGACTATGTGGTCAAGGACGGGGAAGTCGTCATCGTGGATGAATTCACCGGCCGTCTCATGTATGGCCGCCGCTATTCGGATGGTCTGCATCAGGCGATCGAAGCCAAGGAAGGACTTGAAGTACAGCGTGAAAGCCAGACGCTTGCGACAATCACTTTCCAGAACTATTTCCGTATGTATGACAAGCTAGCAGGCATGACCGGTACGGCGAAGACGGAAGAGCAGGAATTCATTAAAATTTATGGTCTGCCAGTCCTTCAGGTACCGACGAACAAGCCGATCCAGCGTAAGGATCTGCCGGATGTCATTTTCAAGAACAAACGCGGCAAGTATAAAGCGGTCGTCAGAGAAGTAGAGCGCCGTCATGCGACAGGGCAGCCTATGCTGATCGGCACGACATCCATCGAGCAGTCAGAAGAACTTTCGCATATGCTTGATCAGGCGAATATTCCGCATTCTGTCCTGAATGCGAAGTACCATGAACGAGAAGCAGCCATTGTAGCACTGGCCGGTCAGAAGGGTGCGGTCACGATCGCGACGAACATGGCGGGCCGAGGCACCGATATTTCTCTGGGCGAAGGCGTCGCAGAACTTGGCGGTCTTGCCATCATCGGTACGGAACGACATGAAAGTCGTCGTATCGATAACCAGCTCCGCGGACGTGCCGGTCGTCAGGGGGATCCGGGTTCCAGCCAGTTCTTCCTGTCTTTGGAAGATGACCTGCTCCGTATCTTTGGCGGGGATAACATCAAGAGCTTTATGGAAAAGATGGGCCTTGAAGAAGACGAACCGATCAACAGCCGCATGGTTTCCAATGCCATTCAGAAAGCACAGAAACGTGTCGAAGCCCGCAACTTTGATATTCGTAAGTACGTTCTGGAATATGATGATGTCATGAACCAGCAGCGTAAAGTCGTCTATGACCAGCGCAGAAAGATCCTTGAAGGCGAAGACATGAAAGACCAGATCCTTTCTATGGTGGATAACATCATCGAGAAGGGGATGGAGACCTATGCGGATCCGAAGCTGTATCCGGAAGAATGGGATTTCGCCGGCCTGCTGAAGTATGCTGAAAAATATTTCCTCGCTCCGGGCGATCTGAAGCTCGAAGAAATCGAAGACATGAGCCGTGAAGAAGTCGAAGACAAGCTGAAAACGATGGCTCATGAGACATACAATGCAAGAGAAGAATCCATCGGTTCTCCAATGATGCGCGAACTCGAAAAAGCGGTCATGCTGAAGGTTGTCGATTCTAAGTGGATGGAACACTTAGACGACATGGATATGCTGAAGGAAGGCATCAGTCTGCGTTCCTATGGCCAGAGAAATCCGATTGTAGAATACAAGGTCGAAGCATTCGATATTTTCGAAGAAATGCAGCAGGCGATGATGGAAACCATCATTCTTTACCTCTACCACATCCAGATCCGTTTCACGACAGATCCGGAAGAAGGGGCACACCTTGAAAAACCGGAGGCTCCGGCAACCGAAGATCATTTGAAAGATGCCGAAGAGCACTATGTCGATGACAACGGGGATGCGGAGACCGAAGCGGCTGAAGAGAAGAAATAAAGGATGGAAAATAGGGACTAGGGATTGGTAGCCAGGGATTAGGATTTTGTTTCACTTGATCCAGTTACGATTAAGTCAAGAAAATCTGTTACCGCTTAACCAACCTGAACCCATTAACCTGAACCTTGAACCTATTATTTATATCAGCATTCATTCATCAGTCTGCCACCTGGCAGCCTGATGATTTGCTGTTTTATTTTATAGTATTAAAAAATAATCACAAAACAGAAAGCGAGATGACTATCAGATGTTGGAAGATTTGAAAAAAACCTTGACAGACCTGCTGAATCATGAAAAAGAAATAAGGGATTCACTTTGACTTACCTCAGCTGAAAGAAAGAATCGCAAGTTACGATATTCAGATGAGTGATCCGACATTCTGGGATGATGCTGATAAAGCCCGCGAGATTTCGCAGGCGGCGACAGAAGCCAAGGATGCCTATGATACGTATACCCGTCTCTTTGACAGAGCGGAAAGCCTGAAGGATCTTTTGGATCTTGCCATCGAGGAAGATGATCAGGGGATGGAGCCGGAAATCAAGGCAGAGCTGGATGAGCTGAAAGAGATCCTTGACAAAAAAGAGATCGAGCTTCTTTTGAGCGAACCCTACGATGCGAATAATGCCATCATTACCTTCCATGCCGGGGCAGGCGGTACCGAAGCCCAGGACTGGACCGAGATGCTGATCCGTATGTATATCAAATGGGCAGAAGCGGAAGGCTTTGCTATCGAAGAGCTGAATATGCTTCCAGGCGATGAAGCCGGTATCAAGAGCGCCGAATACATGGTCAAAGGCAAGTACGCCTACGGATTCCTGAAATCCGAAAAAGGGGTCCACCGTCTTGTTCGTATTTCTCCGTTTGATGCGGCGAAACGTCGTCATACGTCCTTCTCCGCTGTGGATGTCATGCCGGAAATCAGTGATGATGTCGAAGTCGATCTGAACATGGCAGATGTCCGCGTGGATTATTATCGTTCCAGCGGTGCCGGCGGACAGCATATCAATAAGACGAGCTCGGCTGTCCGAATGACTCATATTCCTACGGGGATCGTCGCTGCCTGCCAGAATGAACGCTCCCAGTTCCAGAATAAGGAACAGTGTCTTCGTCTTCTCCGTGCTAAGCTGTATGAACTTGAGCTGAAGAAACGCGAACAGATGACAAAAGACATCGAAGGCGAGCAGCAGGCGATCGAATGGGGCAGCCAGATCCGTTCCTATGTGTTCCAGCCGTATACCCTTGTCAAGGATAACAGGACGGGCATTGAAACGGGCAATATCCAGGGCGTCATGGATGGGGATCTGAATCCTTTCATTGAAGGCTTCCTGAAACAGAACAAATTCAACACCAAAGCAAAGTAAAAGGATGGATAGAATGAAAGGTTTACAACAGACCGTCTTCAAGCTGCTGGCCGTTCTGATTCTGATCGGAGCCATGGCGGGAGCCTGGATTTCCTGGCAGCGTTACCATGTAGAAGAGGCTGCCCAGACCGTTGAAATGGTCTACGATTATAACAATATCCTGGATAGTGCAGCTGTCGAGCGGACCACCACAGATGCGCTTTTTGAGCTGTATCGTAAAAATGGTGTGACTTCGCTTGCGGTCTATGATGAAACCCCGGAAAAGCTCGTGAATCACAATTTCATCCGTGTATATCGCGGTTATGAGTTTCAGGTGCATCATCCGGAGATCTCAGGCATTCTGCCGGATAAGATCTATGTCCAGCCGGTGGACACGGCAGATGGAAACTCCTATTTTAAGGAAATGGCTGACCATCTCTCGCTGCTCTATAGCAGGGATGAGGTCAAGCCGATCTCTGAAAATGGGGTAGAAGCTCTTGAAGTCTCTGGCGTCTATGATAAATTTATGACGATGCCGCTTGGTATTTTCACAAATACGGTCAAACGTGCCGGTTCGCATGGTTTTTATGTAGTCCTTCGTCCGGCGAATGTGGCGCATGCGCCCAAGGCCTTCATCGATGATTTTTTCCATGCGGTCGATGCTTCGGATAAAGTCAGCGGTGTCATTTTCCAGGGGAAAGAAGTTTTCGGGTACAAGGAATATCAGAAAGAAGTCTCTCAGGGGCTCAATCAGCGTCGCATCCCGATCGTCATGATCGAAGCGCAGAGTCAGCTCGGCTTTGAACCACAGGCAGGGCTGCTGGATATGGCACGTCATTCGGATTACCAGCTGGTGCGTCTCTATGCGATGTCCAAAGATGAGCTGATCAAGCTGAATCAGAAAGAAGCATCGGCTCGATTCTATATTTCAGATATTGAAAGAAATATCCGTATGAATCTTTTCCCATCGTATAAGTTTGCACTTGATGGGAAAACGCTTTCTGAGACGAATGCGGCCTACATCGCCGGCGTCAGGGATCGTCTGGAAAATCATGGCTTCTCTGTCGGTAAAGCTTCTGTGATGGATGCCTATTTCCCAGAGAAACCGCTTCGCGCTGTCGCTATGGCAGGTGCGGTATCTCTTATCGTGCTGACCTTGCTTTTGCTCATTCCTCAACTTTCCCGCTACGGAATGGCAATAGAAGCGGCGGGGCTCATCGGGGCAGAAGCGCTTTACTGGCTCCTTCATGTGAATATCCTTCTGCAGCTTCTGGCGCTTGGCGCGGCGGTCTGTACGCCTGTCGTCGTTGTGTCTCTCTTCCTTCAGTATTGCTTAAAAAAGAAAGATACGGCTTTCTCGGAGGTCGGCTGGGGACGGCTCTTTGGCGAGTCAGTCATGATTCTTTGGGGCTGCGGGATCCTTTCCTTGCTCGGAGCCTGCTTTGTCAGCGGTCTTCTGAGTGATATCCGTTTCTTTTTGGAAATGGAATATTTCCGTGGCGTCAAAGCGACTTTTGTGTTGCCGCTGGTTCTGATTTCCGTTGTCTACATCCAGAAATTCCCATTCTTTGGAAAAACTGTGACATCCGATAAGGATTTTGTTTCCTTTGTCAAGAAATTCTGCTCGATCCAGATTCGTCTGGGACTTCTTGTCGGGCTTGGCATTCTGGCCATTGTCGGCTTTGTCTTTATTGGACGCAGTGGCAATAACGGGGCTCCTGTCCCGCAGTTTGAGATCGCGCTTCGTCGTTTCCTCGAAGATGTGATGTATGCACGCCCCAGAGAGAAGGAATTCCTCTTCGGACATCCTGCTGTGCTTGTCTCTCTTGCTGCCCTCTATCGGAAATGGCCGCAGCTCCTGCACTATTTCCTGATCGTCGCTGTGACGATCGGGCAGGGATCTATGGTAGAAACTTTCGCACACATGAGGAGTCCGTTTATTCTTAGCTTTATTCGTGGACTGGATGGTCTGGCCGCTGGTACGCTCTCTATGGTGGGCGCACTTCTTGCCGTCATGATCCTTGTCCGTCTGACGAAGTTCTTTGGAGAACGATATGGCAAAGTATAATATTGTGATCTCCGGTTATTATGGCTTTCATAATGCCGGGGATGAAGCGATGCTGCTTGCCATACTGCAGGCGCTTCGGAAGACCTTCGACGCGCCCTCGATCACCGTGATTTCAGGGAATCCTTCGGATACGGCAAAAACATTCGGAGTGAAGGCCGTGCCCCGCTTCGGCATCCTGCCGATCCTATCATCTCTTTTTCGGACGGATCTGCTGATCAGTGGCGGCGGGAGCCTGCTGCAGGATGTGACCAGCTGGAAAAGCATGATTTATTATCTCACCATCATTATTTTTGGCGTGCTTTTCCGGAAACAGGTTTTCCTCTATTCGCAGGGGATCGGTCCTGTGCGTTACCGCATCATCCGTATTATACTGAAGCATGTATTAAACCATGTGGATGCCATCACGGTGCGTGACAGTGAGTCGAAGGGATTTCTTCAGAGACTCGGGGTACATCGCACCATCTATACGACGGCGGATGCCGTACTTTCTCTGGATCCTGTTTCTTTGGAGAAAGGGAAGGAAATCCTCACAAGGAATCATGTGGATCCCGCAAAGAAACGGGTCGGTATCGCTATCCGCAGCTGGGCGGATACTTCTCGCTGGATGAAGCCGCTTCGTGCTTATATCGAGCGACTCACCCGAGAGAAGGACTGCTCGGTCGTCCTGATTCCGATGCAGTTTCCGGAAGACAAGCGCGCCGCGGAAGCAGAGATCGAAGAGAGCGACAGAGTCCATGTGCTAAAGGAATCCTACAGCATCGAAGAACTCATTTCACTCATGGGAAATATGGATGTCGTCGTGGGTATGCGGCTGCATGCCATGATCTTCTCTGCTTTGATGCATGTCCCTTTTCTGGGTATCTCTTATGATCCGAAAATCGATAATTTCTTAGCACTGATTCATAGAAAAGCATCCTGCTCGATTCATCATATGGATGCAGAAACATTGTACAAGGATACTTGCCGTTTCCTGGATGCGCCGGCTTTGCCAGAAGAATGGAAGCAGGTCGACGAGCTGAGAAAACAGGCTTGTGAGAATGTAAAAATATTGAAATCTTTAGTGAATCACAAGGAGGAAAACAAATGAGTCAGCTGACAGCAGAAGAGCTTACTGCTCTCAAAATCAAGGCAAAAGATGTACGCATCGACATTTTGAAAATGATCACCAAAGCCAACTCCGGCCATACGGGTGGTTCTCTTTCCGCCGCGGACATCCTGACCTTACTGTTTTTCCATGAAATGAAGGTGGATCCCAAAGATCCGAAGAAGGCTGACCGTGACCGTCTGGTCCTCTCCAAAGGCCATGCAGCACCGGCCCTCTATGCCGTGCTGGCAGAAAAAGGATATTTCCCCAAAGAAGAGCTGGATACACTTCGTCAGGCAGGTCATATGCTGCAGGGGCATCCGGACATGAAACATACACCGGGTGTCGACATGACGACAGGTTCTCTGGGGCAGGGCATCAGTGCTGCCTGCGGTATGGCGCTTGCTTCCAAGATGGACAAGGCTGACTGGAGAGTGTATGCGATCCTGGGGGATGGCGAACTTGAAGAAGGACAGGTCTGGGAGGCAGCCATGTATGCGGCGCATTACAAGCTCGACCACCTGACGGCTTTCGTAGATAACAACGGGCTGCAGATCGATGGACCGATCACAGAGGTTATGTCCTCACTTCCTATCGGAGAAAAATTCCAGGCTTTTGGCTGGCATGTCATTGAAACCGATGGGCATGATATGGAAAAACTCCATGAAGCCATTGAAGAGGCTAAGACCATTTCCGGCAAACCGACCATGATCGTCATGAAGACGGTCAAGGGCAAAGGCGTACCGGAAATCGAAAACCAGGTCGGCTGGCATGGCAAGGCACCAAGCAAAGAAGAATGTGAAAGATTTATTAAAGCAGTGGAGGCAGAATGATGGGTAAGGCAACTCGTGACGCATACGGTGAAGCACTGAAAGAACTCGGTGCTGTAAATCCTGATATCGTAGTTTTGGATGCTGACCTCTCTGCATCCACCAAGACACAGGTTTTTGCCAAAGCATATCCGGATCGTTTCTTCGATACCGGCATTGCTGAAGGAAATATGATGGGCGTGGCAGCAGGTCTTGCTGCAGCCGGTAAGATCCCATTTGCTTCGACATTTGCTGTTTTCGGTGCGGGCAGAGCGTATGAACAGATCAGAAACTCCATCTGCTACCCGAAACTGAATGTCAAAGTAGCTGTCACTCATTCAGGCCTGACGGTCGGTGAAGATGGCGCGACCCACCAGATGCTCGAAGATATCACGCTGATGCGTGCGCTGCCGAATATGACGGTCGTCGTTCCCGCAGATGCTGCTGAGACGAAAGCGGTGATCAAGTGGGCCGCTGACTACTATGGCCCGGTGTATATCCGTATGGGTCGTGCGAAATGCGATGATATCTGCCCAGAGGATTATACCTTCACTCCGGGCGTTTCTTATGAAGCGGTTTCCGGCAATGATGTGACCATCATCGCCTGCGGCATCATGGTTGCTAAAGCGGTGAAAGCGGCAGAACTTTTGAAAGAAAAGGGAATTTCTGCGCGTGTGATCAACATGAGCTCCATCAAACCGATCGATGAGAAAGCCATCCTGAAAGCGGCAGAGGAGACAGGAGCGATCCTGACCTGTGAAGAACATACGGTCAAAGGCGGGCTCGGCGGCGCTGTGGCAGAAGTGCTCTGTCTTCATAAACCGGTGCCGATGGCGATGATCGGAACGGAAGACACCTTCGGTGAATCCGGCACGGCTGATGATCTGCTCGTAAAATATGGTCTTACCGCGGAACATATTGCGGAAGAAGCAGAAACATTGATCGCCAGGAAGTGAGGATTTAATGATTACGTTTGATCAGGTGTCCCTGCAGTACGATGCAAAACACACCGCGCTCAGTAACATTAATATTCATATCGACAAAGGAGAGTTCGTTTTTATCGTGGGGCCTTCCGGCGCCGGTAAATCGACATTTGTTAAAATTTTGACCCATGAGCTGGTGCCGGAAGAGGGCACCGTCATTGTCAATGGTCTTACCATCAATAAGCTGAAATCCAGCAAGATTCCATACTATCGGCGCACGCTGGGGATTGTATTTCAGGATTTCAGACTGCTCTCCGAGAAGACCGTATACGAAAACATTGCCTTTGTTCTTCGTGTTACGGGGGCAAAGAGCTGTGAGATCAAGCCGAAGGTACAGCGTGTGCTGGATCTGGTCGGACTGCGCGGAAAGGAGAAAGAGCTCCCTTCCAAGCTCTCGGGCGGCGAACAGCAGCGCGTGGCGATTGCCCGTGCTCTGGTGAACCAGCCGATTCTTCTCATCGCGGACGAACCGACAGGCAATCTGGACCCGAATACCTCGGAAGATATCATGAAGTTGTTCAACGAGATCAATCACATGGGGACGACCATCATCATGGTCACTCATAACAAGGATCTGGTCAATGCGATGCATAAACGTGTCGTCATGATCGAAGAAGGACATATTGTGAATGATGTGAAAAAGGGAGGCTATGACCTGAATGTTTAGTTCATTATCCTATTTCTGGGGTGAAACATTCCGCTCCCTTTTTAGAAATCGTTTCATGGCCATCGCATCCGTCCTGACTGTGACGTTATCCATGTTCATCTTAGGCGTCTTTCTTTCTGCCGTGCTGAATATCAACCATATGGCGTCTTACCTTGAAAATCAGGTCGAGATGACGGTTTATCTGAAGGATGGACTCACGACAGACCAGGTCATGGGCATCGGCAAGTATTTGAAAGCACAGCCTGGCATGAAGGAAATCAAATTCACCAACAAAGACCAGGCGATGAAGGAGTTCCGGGAACGTATGGGGGATCAGCAGGGGCTTCTCGATGCCATCAATGGCAATCCTCTCCCCGCATCGTACCAGATGTCTTTCCAGACGCCGGAGCAGCTGAAAACAGCGGCGGAAGTTGTCGCCAAGTATCAGGGCGTCGAGACTGTCCAGTACGGGAAGGATATCATCGAACAGCTCTATAAAGTAGCACAGGTTATCCGTCTCTCGGGGATCGTACTCATCGTATTCCTCGCCGGTGCCGAGCTCTTTATCATTTCTAATACCATCCGCCTTACGGTTTTTGCCAGAAGAAGAGAGATCCAGATCATGAAGTACGTCGGTGCTTCCAACGGATTCATTCGTTGGCCTTTCCTTTTCGAAGGCATGGTCATCGGTTTTCTGGGCTCCGGATTTGCTTCTCTCATCCTGTGGGAAGGTTATAAAATGGTCGTCTCCGAAATGGCATCGGCTGGTCTTGTCTTTATCCCGATGATTCCGCTTTGGCCATTTATGGGATATACCACTCTTATCATTTTGGCGGCAGGCATTGTGATCGGTGTCATGGGGAGTGCCATTTCGCTCCGTAAGTATATGAAGGTGTAATCATGAAAACACATCAGAAGATACTTTCGGTAGCGATCGCCTCTCTGCTGCTGGCAGGGGCGGCAGTTCCCTCCATTGCAGATGATCTGGAGGATGAGCTGCAGGATATTCAGGGGCAGATCGATGAGTCGCGTTCTTCGCAGGAGAGCTGGCAGCAGGTCATCGAAGATGTTGCTGTCAAGCTGAAAGCCATTCAGGTAGACCTTGATGCGGCGAATGCTCATCTGAAGAGCATTCAGGACGAGCAGGCGAAAGTGAATGCGGAGATCCGACAGACGGAGGAAGAGATCCGCAAAGCGCAGGCTTATCTGGAGCAGCGCCAGAAGGTACTGAATCTCCGTGTGCGTTCGATTTATAAATTCGGACAGCTGAATTATCTGGAAGTCATCATGGGGGCGAAAAGTTTCAGCGATTTTGCGAACCGACTGGAACTTTTGAAACGCATCATCCAGTCTGACTACAGCCTGATTCTGGAGATCCAGGATCAGAAGGCAAAAATCGAAGCGAAGAAAGCCGAATTGGAGCAGGATCGGGCACGGCTCGATGCTTTGGCAGAAGAAGCGAAGAAGGTACAGGCCGAGGTCGCGAAGAAGAAAGCCGAGCAGCAGAGAGTCCTCGATAATGCGAAAGCCAATAAGGCGGCAGCAGCACAGATGGAGCAGGATCTCATTGCCCGTTCCAATGCGGTCAAAGACCTCATTCAGGAGCGCATCCGTCAGGCTGAAGCCGCAAGGCAGGCGCAGCAGGAAGAAAGCGGCGGCAGTGATGATAACTATGTGCAGGGCACGGGACAGCTTTCCTGGCCATGCAGCGGTGTCATCACGTCTCCCTACGGGTATCGTACCCATCCGATTTTCGGGCGTACCATCTATCACTCGGGGATGGATATCGGTGTTGACTATGGTACACCGATCCATGCAGCAGACAGCGGGACTGTCATTTATTCCGGCTGGATCAGCGGCTACGGCAATGCCGTCATTATTGACCATGGCGGCGGTATGCAGACGCTGTATGGGCACAACCAGTCCCTCAATGTATCGGAAGGGCAGTCTGTCTCGAAAGGGGCAGTCATTGCCTTTGCCGGTTCGACCGGAAACTCGACGGGGCCGCACTGCCATTTCGAAGTGGAAATCAATGGGCAGGCTGTCGATCCTATGGGATATTTATGATGAAAAAACAAATTTGGCACTATTTCAAAAACTATGCCCCCGGCTTTGCGCTGGGGGTGGTATGTACCGCATCTTTGGCTGGAGGTGCGGTATTCCGCTTTACGGATGATCCGAAGGCACTCTTTACATTTCTGCTGGATTTTCAGGAAATCAAGCAGAACTACTTCCGTCCGATAGAGGATAAGACGCTCTTTGCCGGGGCATCGCAGGGGATGTTTGCTTCTGTCGGTGATCCTTATACCATGGTTCTTTCTGGAGATGCGTATGAGTCTTTCATGCAGAGTGCTATGGGAGAATATGGCGGGATCGGCGTCGTCATGGGGCAGGGAGAGAACACAAAGCCTGTCATTTTGAAGGTTTTCGACCATGGATCGGCGCATGAGGCGGGGCTTGCTGCCGGAGATGTGCTTCTTTCTATCGATGGGAAAGAAACGGATGCGCTCGGACTTACGGGGACGGCATCGGCTGTCCGCGGAGAAAAAGGAACGACGGTAGAAATCGATGTCGAACGGAATGGCGAAGCCATGCATTTTACCGTGGAACGGTCAGAGATCTCTATGCCGACGGTGCAGAGTGCTATGGCCAGTGACGATATTGGCTACATTCATATTTTCTCCTTCGGGAAGCACACCGCGGATGATTTCCGTGACCAGCTCGCTTCTTTGAAGATTGCCGGAGCCAAGAAACTCATCATTGACGTCCGCATGAATCCGGGCGGGATGATTCATGCAGTGACTGATGTGGCCAATCAGATACTCACCAAAGGAACGGTTGTGAGCTATCACACCAAGAATGGCGAGTCAGAGTCCTATGATATCGAGGGAATCGAGGATCCTTTGCCGATGGCTGTCCTGATCGATAAGAATAGTGCGAGTGCCTCTGAGATCCTGGCCGGTGCGGTGCAGGATAAACAGGAAGGAACCATCATTGGGGAAAATTCCTATGGCAAAGGGACTGTGCAGGCGGTCTTTGATACAGGGGAGCAGAAGGCACTCAAGATTTCTATCGCAGAGTATCGGACGCCTTCCGGGAAGACGATCGACAAGGTGGGGATCCATCCTGATGTGGAAGTCACGCAGACAGGATTTCCTTTCGATCCATCCACCGACTCTGTCTATCAGAAAGCGATCGAAGTGCTGTCCGCCGGGAGCTGACGGGTTTCCTTAGGGCATCGCTCCCGGGGAGGGCGTGAGGTCTCTGCTTCCGGGCATTGATTTTTTATAACGAATGAGGGATAGGCATGGATACGATCAAACTGACTCGCATGGCCTTTTTCGGCTATCACGGTGATGAACCGGAGGAGACGAAATTGGGGCAGCGTTTTTACATCGATGTGGAGCTGCATCTTGATTTATCCAAGGTCGGGGAGACGGACTGTCTCGAAGACTCTGTGAATTATGTAGCGGTGTACCAGATGGTGAAAGAACGGGCGGAGGGCGGCCCTTACAAGCTGCTGGAACGCCTCGCCGGCGTAATCAATGCAGATGTTCTCGCTGGTTTTCCGCTGGTGGATGAGATAACGACCACGGTACACAAGCCGGGTTCCCCCATTCCCGGGATTCTGGACGATGTATCAGTGACACTGACCAAAAAGAGAGAAAAATGAATCAAACATATATCATTTCCCTTGGATCCAACCAAGGGAATTCGCTGGCTATTCTCCGGCAGGCGGCTCAAGCGCTCGAGGCGGCAGAGGGACTTCATATCGAGAAAAAGTCTGCCATCTATGAGACGCTGCCTTGGGGCAAAACCGACCAGCCCGTCTTTCTGAATGCTGTCATGGAGATCAGCTGGGAAGGGCCTGCCGAAGATTTGATGGCGCTTTTGCTGTCTGTCGAAAAACAGTTCGGACGCACCCGAGACGTGCATTGGGGGCCGAGGACGCTGGATCTGGATCTGATCTACAGTGACGGCATCCGGAGTGATACCTCGTTTCTTCATTTGCCGCATCCCTATTTCTGGGAGCGGCCTTTTGTGCTGGTTCCGATGGCGGATGTCTGCCCGTATTTCATGTATCAGGGGACATCCATCCTATCTCGCATTCGGACACTTCATGGAGAGAAAGAGGTCAAGCGGACAGCGTATGGCTGGGAGGGAGAAGAATGACTGAAAAGATCCCGATGATCGCAGATGTGCGTGCGGCGGCTGCTGCGGCAGCGTTTCCGCCTTTTGTGATGGATACCGCGATGGGGCCGCAGCTTGCGAAAGAGTGCGCGGCGAGGCTGTCTCATTCCTGGGAGATGGATCCCGCTTCTTCTCCGACGGTCCTGACGGGGATCGCAAGTTCGCAGAAGGCGCTGGCGCTCTCGGCGGCCATGCAGTCTTTTGGGACGGCCATCGTCGTCGTGCCGGAGCAGAAGGATATTTTCCGTTGGGAAGAAGACCTCGCTTTCTTCCTGCCGGAGACGCCCATTTATTCCTTTCCGCTCGTCGAAGAGACCGGCTTTCAGGTGACATTCTCCAGTACGGAGCGGTTGCGTGACCGGATGCGGACGTTGGGAGCCATACTGACAGGAAGACCGGGCATTATCCTAGCTACGGCCGTGGAAGCGGCGCAGAAGGTGGTCAGTCCATCGCAACTGGAGGAGAGTGCACTCCGGATTTCTAGCGGAGAGAAAATCGGATGGGACGCTTTGCAGGAGAAACTGACGTCTGCCGGCTATGAACGGGTGGATCAGGTCGAGCGCTGTGGCCATTTTGCGGTGCGCGGTGATATCATCGATATTTTCCCTATCAATGAAGAGCATCCCGTCCGCATCGAGCTTTTCGATGACGAGGTCGACAGCGTGCGGCTTTTTGACGAAGATACGCAGCGCTCGATCGAAGACAGAAAGTCGCAGGTTTTCCTGCCGCTTGACGGTAAGGGCGCGGGAGAGGCGCTTGTCTTCTCCTACCTTTCGAAGGCGCTTGTCTTTTATGATGAACCGCAGCGGTGCGAAGAATCGCTGAAACGATACTTCAAGGAAGATGCCGCGCATAAAAAGACAGCGCTATCATGGAAAGAGGTCATCGGAGAAGCGCGCAAGGCGAAGAATAAGGAAATCGTATGCAGCCTGCTCAAGAGAAAACTGACAGGCTTTGATACGGAGCGAGATGTGGCGTGGCAGGGGCACACCATGACGAATTACCAGCGCCAGATCCCGATCTTCATGGAGGATCTTAAAAATCTGCTCGCGAAGGGATGGAAGGTCCTCTCTCTTGTTCCTCGTCCCTCGGAGGAAAGGGAGCTTTCTGCCCTGTTTTCTGATTTCCATATCCCGCAGAGCCGCACGCTGGAGGCGGGAAAGGTCACGCTGATCCATGGTCTTCTTTCGGAAGGCTTTGAACTCACCGATGATACACTGGCTGTCATCACAGCAGGAGATGTCCTTGGGAAGCAGAAGGTGCGCCGCGTGCGTTCCGGTCCGAAGGGGAAGCAGATCCGCTATTTCTCAGATCTGAATCCCGGCGACTATGTCGTACAGGCCACGCATGGCATCGGTAAGTACCTCGGGATCCGTACCATCGAGCTTTCCGGCATTCACAGGGACTATATCACGATCCAGTATGCGGGGAATGACAAGCTCTATCTTCCTGTCGAAAAGATCTCTTCGCTGGAAAAATATATTGGTCCGGAAGGGGAAACGCCGAAGCTCCATGACATGGGAAGCAGCGCGTGGACGAAGGCGCGGGCGAAGGCGAAAAAGTCCATCGAGGAACTGGCAGAAAAGTTGCTTGACGTCTATGCGAAGCGTGAGATCACGCAGGGGATCGCTTTTGCTCCGGATACGGCCGAGCAGCGCGAATTCGAAGATACATTCCCCTATGTGGAAACGGAAGATCAGCTCCTGGCGATCGATGCCATCAAAAAGGCGATGGAAAAACCGATGCCAATGGATATGCTCCTGTGCGGAGATGTGGGCTTTGGCAAGACGGAAGTCGCGATGCGTGCGGTCTTCAAATGCATCATGTCCGGCTATCAGGCTTTCGTCCTTTGTCCGACGACGGTCCTCGCGGAGCAGCATTATAAGAATTTCAAGGAACGTATGGAAAGCTTCGGTGTCCGTCTGGCGGTACTGAACCGTTTCACGACAGTGAAGGAAAAGAACCGCATCTATCAGGAGATGGAAAGCGGCATGCTGGATGTGGTCATCGGTACCCATGCGGTCCTGAATAAGAAGGTACATCCGAAGAAGCTAGGGCTTCTCGTCGTCGATGAAGAGCAGCGCTTCGGTGTCGTGCAGAAGGAGAAGTGGAAATCTCTGGCATCCGGCATCGATGTCCTGACATTGTCTGCGACACCGATTCCCCGTACCCTTCATATGAGCCTCACCGGCGTCCGCGATATGGTGACGATCACGACACCGCCATCGAATCGCCATGCCATCCAGACGTATGTGACGGAGTATGATGACTCTATCGTCAAAGATGCCATTCTTCGTGAAAAAGAGCGAGGCGGGCAGACGTTCTTCGTATACAACCGCATCGAAACGATCGGCGCGATGGAAGATCATTTGCGAAGCATTCTTCCCGAAGATGTGACCATCGGCATCGCCTACGGCCGCATGGAAGGCAGGCAGCTCGAAAAAGTCATGCTCGATTTCTATCAGGGAAAGTATGACGTCCTCCTCTGCACGACGCTCATCGAGAATGGACTCGACCAGCCGAATGCGAACACCATGCTTGTCTATGACGCTGACCGTCTGGGGCTTTCACAGATCTATCAGATGCGCGGGCGTGTCGGACGTTCCGAGAAGATCGCCCGGGCGTGGTTCTTCTACCGGCGGGGGAAGGTGCTTTCCGAAGTGGCAGAAAAAAGACTGGATACGATCCGTGAATTCACCGAGCTTGGAAGTGGTTTCAAAGTCGCGATGCGGGACCTGGAAATCCGCGGTGCCGGAAATCTTCTCGGGAGAGAGCAGCATGGCAATATCGCCAGCATCGGCTTTGCGGCCTACTGCTCCATGCTCGAAGAAGCGGTGGAACGACTGCGCGCGCTCCGTGAAAACCGGCCTGTCCCGAAGAAGCTGCCGAATACGACGATCGAGTTCCGTCAGGATGCCTATCTTGACAGCGGATATATCGCCAATCAGGAACAGAAGATGGAGATCTATCGACGTCTGGCTGCGATCGAAGATGAGAAATCACTCACTGATCTCGTCGATGAGGTGATCGATCGCTTCGGTACGCCAAGCAAGCCGGCGGAGAAACTCTTCCGTATCTCGGAAATCCGTGTGAAAGCACGTCATCTGGGGATCGGAAGTATTCTCGATGAAGGGGACAGCCTCCTTGTCACATGGGCGGATGAAAGCTTCATGCATGGCTGGGATCCGATGAAGCTGCCGAAGTCATGGCTCCCGTATCTGAAATTCCTTCCGGGATCTCCGGCCAAGCTCCGTATCCATAAGGCACTTATCAAAGGGACAATGACAGACTGGATGGCTGACTTCATGGATGAACTGAAAAGAGAAACAGGGAAACAATAACCATGACCGGATCTGTTTTTCCGCTGTCTTTCACACAGCTTTCTCACGGAACACATTCCATGAAACGAATTGACCTTTACAATTTCGCTTAAATCTGATATGACTATATAGTAATGCCTGCGGGAGTCCATCTCGCAGGGAGTCATATGTTGCAAAAAGGTGAAACATGCGTAAAAATTCTTTTATTCAAGGGGCATTGATTCTGACCATCGCCGGGATCATTGTCAAATTCATCGGCGCTTTCAGCCGCATTTACCTTTCGCGCCTTTTGGGCGGGGAGGGGATCGGGCTGTATCAGATGGCATATCCGATCTACCTGCTCTGTCTTTCCGTTTCTTCTGCGGGACTGCCGGTCGCGATTTCCATCATGGTCGCGGAAAGAAATGCGGTGAACGACTATTTCGGCGGGCAGAAAGTCTTCCGCATTTCTATGATCGCGCTCATCATGACGGGGGTCTTCTTCAGCGGACTGCTCTTCTTCGGCGCACAGTGGCTGGTCGATACCGGCATCGTGCGTGACCAGAGAGCGTACTGGTCGCTCTTGGCCCTCTCTCCGGCGGTTTTCTGCGCGACGCTGCTCGCGACGCTGCGCGGGTATTTCCAGGGGCTGCAGCTGATGACGCCGACGGCGGTCTCGCAGATCTTAGAGCAGGTCGTCCGCGTCGTGACGATGATCGCTTTCGCGGTCATCCTCTTGCCGTATGGCCTCGAGTACGGAGCTGCCGGCGCCACGCTGGGTGCAGCGCCGGGTGCTTTTATGGGGATCCTTGTCCTGATCGGTTTCTACTACATGACAAGAAACTGGCGCAAAGAGCTGGCCTCTGAGCAGGATGCTTCCATCAAGCCGCAGAGTGCGATGGCGATCATCAAAAGACTGCTGATCCTTGCCATTCCAGTGTCTCTCGCGAATATCATGCTGCCGATCGTTTCGAATATCGACCTTTTGATCGTGCCGCGTCGTCTGGAAGTGGCAGGATTTGCTGTCGAAGAAGCGACGACACTCTTCGGCTATCTGACAGGAATGGCAACGGCGCTCGTCAATATGCCGACCATCGTGACGGCGTCTCTGGCAGCCAGTCTGGTGCCGGTCATTTCAGAAGCCATCGCGCAGAAGAAGGATGATGTCGTCATGACGCGTACCGATACGGCGATGCGTCTGGCCAATCTCATCACCATCCCTGCTTTCATCGGGATGTGTGTCATCGCGACTCCGATCTCCGACATGCTGTATGCGACTCGCGATGCCGGTCCGTGTATCGCGGTCATGAGCTTTGGCGTCTTTCTCCTCGGCGTGCAGCAGGTCACGACAGGCGTGCTGCAGGGGATGGGGAAGACCGCCATTCCATTCCTGAACATGGTCGCTTCGGCCTGTGTGAAAGTCTTCCTCTCTTGGAATCTCACCGCCATCCCTGCGTGGGGCGTACTCGGCGCCGCATGGGCGACGAATGCGGACTTCGGTGTGGCTGCTGTTTTGAATCTGATTTTCCTCTATAAATACAGACGCTATACGATGGATATCCTCCATACCGTGAAGCTTTTCATCGCTGCTGGCATCATGGGCGCTGTCGTACTCGGCGTGTATCACGCGGCGTTCACCCTGATTCACAGCAATACTCTTTCGACACTCGCTTCCATTGCCGTCGGCGGCGTGGTCTACCTCGTAGCCATCGTCGTCATCCGTGCCGTCAAGCCGGAAGACGTACAGGGCGTGCCGAAGATTGGGCCCAAGCTCGCAGCAATGGTTTCCCGCATGAGCTTTGGGAAGTGACTAGTGGCTAGGGACTGGTAGCTAGTGGCTAGGGATTAGGGATTAGCATTCAGGAAGTAGCTAGGGATTAGGATATGTTTCCCGCATAGCAGCCAGCCACAACTTATTTTCATTCCATCAAACAGCAAAAAAGGCCATGGATCATATCGCAATGCGATACAATCCATGGCCTTTTTGATTTCGAAAAAAAGCAGAATGTGAGATCCTAATCCCTAGTCCCTAGTCCCTAGTCACCAGTCACCAGTCACTAAAATTCACATATGCCGGTAGAGGCCGATGACTTTGCCGCGGATGATGACTTCTTTGGCGATGATCGGCTGGTATTCATCATTTTCCGGCTGCAGACGGATGTGGTCTTCTTCTTTGTAGAAGCGCTTCACGGTCGCATCTTCATTGCCGACGAGTGCGACCACGATGTCGCCATCCTGCGCATCATCCTGCTCGGAGACGATGAGGTAGTCGCCTTCGTGGATGCCCGCATTGATCATGCTGTCGCCGCGAACGATCAGCATGAAGCAGTTGTTATCCTTGCCGATGAGTTCGGCCGGTAGGGGATAGACGGACTCCGTGTGTTCATCCGCGGTGATCGGTTCGCCTGCACGGACGGCTCCGACGAGCGGCATCGGGATCATCTTCTTACGGCGCCATGTGTCAGCCACGACTTCGATCGCGCGCGAGGAGTCAGGATTCTTGCGGATGGCGCCTTTGAATTCCAGACGCTTCAGATAATTGTGTACGGTGGATGTCGAGCGCAGACCGACCGCCTCTCCGATCTCGCGGACAGTCGGGGGGAAGCCGCTGTCCCAGATCTTCTGGCGGATAAATTCCAGGATCGATTTCTCACGTGTAGTCAGTTCATTCGGATTGTTTCTTTTTCGCATGGTGAGGTCCTTCCTTTGATGATTTCCAGGGAAACACTGATTCAATCATTGTCAGATTTAAGGAAACACTGATTCAATCGTTGTCTGATTTTACTCTTGAATTTTTATGCACAGCGAGGAATAACCTGACGCGAATAGCGAGCTATTTAAGGAAGGTTATGACGAAGCTATGGATAAAAAATTCTTGTGGAATCTGATTCTGTGATTGAATCAGCGTTTCCCTCACTCTCAACTTGTCTCTATTATACCTTATCTTCGAGAAAATGAAAACATTTGTTTATTAGAATTCTTGTTTGGAGGGAAGATGGTGACTAGTGACTGGTGACTGGTATTGCGTTTCCCTACTCCCTAATCCCTAATCCCTGGCCACTTTCCGCTTTTCCCAGGTGCCAGTCACTAGTCACTGGCTACGCATTCCTTCTTTCTCTGGCATTCCCTTTCCCCATCCATTATAATAATGAATAAAGAATTTCATGCATTTCTAAGAAGGAGGATATGAATGAGCTATAAAGATACATACGAAGACTGGCTGACTTGGGCGGATGAAGAGACGAAGGAAGAGCTCCTGCGCCTGACGGATGAAAAAGAGATCGAAGATCGTTTTTATAAGGATCTGGAATTTGGCACAGCGGGACTGCGCGGTATCATGGGCGCGGGCACGAACCGCATGAATCGCTATACGGTCGCCAAAGCGACGAAAGGGCTTGCCAATTATCTCAAAAAAGAGCATCCGGAGACTTTTTCACAGGGGGTGGTCATTGCCTATGATTCCAGAAATCATTCCGCTGACTTTGCGAAAGAAGCCGCTCGCGTGCTGACATCGGCCGGGATCCCTGTCCGCATTTTCGAAGAACTCGAACCGATTCCCGTCCTTTCTTTTGCGGTCAAATATTTCCATGCCGCAGCGGGCGTGGTCGTGACAGCGAGCCACAATCCGGCAGAATACAATGGATACAAAGTCTATGGTGCCAATGGCGCGCAGCTGGTGCCGAAGGACGCAGACGTCCTGACGTCCTATGTCGAAGCGGTGACAGAGCTTCCGCACATCGAAGACGCGGGGAATGATGCTCTCGTGAACTGGCTGGGACACAAAACGGTCACGCGTTTTCTGACTGCGATCTTCCGGCAGTCCCTGTATCAGGGAAATCCGCCGCCGCTCTCCATCGTCTACACACCGCTTCATGGCAGCGGGGCAAAGCCTGTCCAGGCCATTCTGGCAGAAGCAGGCTTCACGGATGTGCATATCGTGAAGGAGCAGGAGCGGCCGGATGGCGACTTCCCGACTGTCTCTGCGCCGAATCCGGAGAATGAGGACGCGCTCTCGATGGGGATCGCCCTTGCCAAAGAAGTGGGCGCAGACATCGTCATCGGGACGGACCCGGATAGCGACCGCATCGGCAGCGCAGTACGCAAAGGGGAGGACTTTGTCCTGATTTCCGGAAATCAGATGGGCGCGCTCCTGACATACTTCCTCTGCTTTACCCGGAAAGAGACGCTGACACCCGCATCCACCATGGTGAAAACGGTCGTGACCGGTGAGCTGGGCGCGGAAATCGGCCGCCGCTATGGGCTGAAGGTCGTAGAAACGCTGACCGGCTTCAAGTATATCGGGGAAAAGATCTCCCAGTGGGAAACGGATCCCGCGCATGACTATTTCTTCGGCTATGAAGAAAGCTACGGCTACCTTGCCGGGACGCACGCGCAGGATAAAGATGCCGTCGTCTCCGCCATGCTCATCTGTGAAATGGCGGCGTACTTCAAGAAAGAGGGCAAGACCCTCGCCGATGTGCTCGATGAGCTCTATTCCGACTTCGGATACTACTATGACAGGACCACATCCTACACGCTGAAGGGCCTCACCGGTATTGCAAAGATCCAGGGCATCATGACGCATCTCCGGGAGATCGATGTGAAAGAGATATTCCCGGAAATCGACTCTGTCATAGACTTTGAAGCCGGCATCGGCGACCTGCCGAAGGAAAATGTCCTGAAGTACATGGTGAAGACCGGCGGCTGGATGGCTGTGCGCCCGAGCGGCACGGAGCCGAAGATCAAGATCTACTACTCCCTCAAAGGAAACGATGAAAAAGAAGCGCTGGCTAAATTTGCCGACTTCAAAACAAGGTGGGAGAAGGAATTGGGATTGTAAGCAGCGCGGGACTGGTGACTAAGAGACTAGGAGATATCAGACTCTCGTATCGTCATTTCGAGCGCAAGCGAGAAATCTTCCTTTGACGTAAATCCCCTGCTTGAAATTCATTTCCCCACTCTCTTTCATACCGCCAGTGCCCTATACGCCCCTACGGGGCACCTTCCCCTTGAGGGGAAGGCTGACGATATGAGGGAAACCTGCCATCGCAAACCTTCAGGCATCGCCCCGTAAATATTCGCGGCGCTTCCATAATTTTATGCGCCGCACCACCATTTCTCATTTCTAATTCCTCATTCCTCGTTCCTCGTTCGAGCAGAGCTTTCACCCACAATCAAGGGCACGCCCCACGGATAACCCTGAACCCTTTTCATCCATCTTGACAAATATCCCCAAACCGTGTATCCTATTTCATGTAGTAATCGTCGGGACGTAGCTCAGTTTGGTAGAGCGCTACCTTGGGGTGGTAGAGGTCGCATGTTCGAATCATGTCGTTCCGACCATTTTTTATTTTCATGTACATTCATAAAATTCTATAGAGTGAGGTCTTCTGTATGAACAGAGTCAAATCAGTCATGCTTCTGACACTGCTCAGCTTGATCCTGATGGCTATCGGCGGTGTCGTAGGTGGTCAGAACGGTGCGATGACCATGTTTCTCATTTCTCTGGCGATCAATTTTTACACATACTGGAATTCAGACAAGATGGCGCTTCGCGCGTACAATGCCCAGCCTTTGTCGGAGTCGCAGGTCCCCGAGCTCTATGAGCTGGTGCGGGAACTCTGCCGGAAGGCGGAGCTTCCGATGCCGCGCCTCTATGTCATTCCGACCGATGTGCCGAATGCGTTTGCCACGGGACGAAATCCGGAGCATGCGGCTGTCGCAGTGACGGAGGGCATCCTTTCCATGCTGAACCGCGATGAGCTCGCCGGTGTCATCAGCCACGAATTATCCCATGTCAAACATCGCGATACGCTCATCATGACGCTGTCGGCGTCGATAGCGACCGCGATTTCCTACATCGCAAATATCGCGCAGTGGGCAGCGATCTTTGGTACGGCCAGAGATGAAGATGGCAACCGGTCGAATCCGATCGCTCTCATCGTGACCATCGTCGTCGCGCCGCTCGCAGCGTCTCTCATCCAGTTCGCCCTGTCGCGTTCGCGTGAATACATGGCGGATGCTTCCGGCGCGAGGATCTCCGGGAAGCCTCTGGCTCTTGCCAGCGCGCTCCTGAAGCTCGATGACTACGCGCATCATCGCGTCATCCCTGATGCCAAACCGGCGACCAGCGGTCTTTTCATCATCAATCCGCTTGCCGGCGTCGGCGGCATGGCCAATCTGTTTTCTACGCATCCTTCCACGGAGGAGCGTGTAAAAAAGCTGCGTGAAATCGCAGCAGAAATGCATTCTTTTTAAGGAGGCTATTATGGCTAACATTGAAAAAACTCTCGTACTCGTAAAGCCGGACGGCGTGAAGAAACACATCTGCGGCGAAGTGATTTCCCGCTTCGAAAGAAAAGGTCTGTCCATTCATGCCATCAAAATGATCCAGGTCCCGGTCGCACTCGCTGAAGAACACTATGCAGAACACAAAGGCAAAGGCTTCTTCAAGGCGCTCATCGACTTCATCACCTCCGGCCCGGTACTGGCTATGGTCATCGAAGGTGAAAACGCTGTCGCAGCTGTTCGTCAGATCAACGGCGCTACCAACCCGCTTGAAGCTGTTCCTGGCTCCATCCGCGGTGACTTCGCTACCTCCATCGATGAAAATGTTGTCCATGCTTCCGATGCAGTAGAAACCGCACAGAGAGAAATCGGTCTCTGGTTCCCGGAACTGTCCAAATAATTGGCATACAGGAAGGCGCTGCGAGAAATCGCGGCGCTTTTTTGTTGCGTCCATGGATGATGTCCCAAAGAACTGCGGGATGGCAGGGTTAGTCCGTGGGGCGGGTCGCCCATGGATTGCGGATGAAAGCTCTGCTCAAATGAGGAATTAGGAATGAGGAATTAGGAATGGTGGTGCGGCGCAAAAAAATAATGAAGCGCCGCGGAGTATAAATTGGGCGATACCCAAAGATTGCATTTCAGTCACCAGTCACTCCTGATCCCCAATCCCTAATCCCTGCTTCCTGATTTCTTGTATTTTTATACACGAAAATCCGGTTTCCTATTGACTATCCTCTCCGTAAAATTGTACAATAAAGCGAAATGGACGTATGTATATACAGTAAGGAGAAATGAAACATGGATTTTGAACTTATCGAAAAAGCACTGCCTATCCTTCTCTTGGGCGCGGGCGTGACCATCGAGATCACGGCGGTCAGTGTTTTCATCGGTTTCTGTATCGGACTTTTCGTCGGCATCGCACGCATCTGTAAGGTGAAAGTCCTCCGCATCCTGGCTGCGATCTATGCAGACTGTATCCGCGGTACGCCGCTTCTGGTGCAGATCTTCCTGATCTATTTCGCCCTCCCGATCCTGACGGGGCATCGCGTGGAGCCATTCGTGGCTGCTGTCGCTGCCTGCGGGATCAATAGCGGCGCGTATGTCTCCGAAATTTTCCGGGCCGGCATCCAGGCGATCGATGTGGGGCAGATGGAAGCGGGGCGCTCTCTCGGCCTTTCATGGTGGCAGACCATGTACTATGTCATCCTGCCGCAGGCTGTACGAAATATCCTCCCGCCGCTCGGCAATGAATTCATCGCGATGCTGAAGGATTCCTCGCTGGTTTCCGTCATCGGCTTCGAAGAACTGACCCGCCGCGGGCAGCTCATCATCGCGCAGACGTATGGCTCCTTTGAGATCTGGTCCACCGTCGCCATCCTGTACCTCATCATGACGCTGGCGATTTCCAGAGTGGTAGCAATGTTGGAGAAAAAATAAATGGCAGAAGAAAAGAATCTGATAGAAATCACCCATATCAGCAAAAAATTCGGCGACCTGACCGTTCTGAAAGACATCAGCGTCAAAGTCAAGGAAAAGGAAGTCGTCGTCATCATCGGGCCTTCCGGCTCGGGAAAGAGTACGCTGCTCCGCTGCATCAATGGTCTGGAAACGCCGACGACCGGCAGCATCACCTTCGATGGCGTGCCTGTCAACGGGGAGAAGAATATCAATGAAGTCCGCACGGAAGTCGGCATGGTCTTCCAGCGCTTCAACCTTTTCCCGCATATGACCGTCATCCAGAATTTGATGCTGGCGCCGATGAAGGTCAGAAAGATCTCCAAGAAGGAAGCCTATGACCGCGGCATGCAGCTTCTCAAAAAAGTCGGGATGGAAGACAAGGCTGATTACAAGCCGCCGCAGCTCTCCGGTGGGCAGCAGCAGCGTGTCGCCATCGCCCGCGCGCTCGCCATGAAGCCGAAAGCGCTCCTCTTCGATGAACCGACCTCGGCACTCGACCCGGAAATGGTGCATGAAGTCCTGGATGTCATGCGTGAAGTTGCAGAAGAAGGCATGACCATGGTCGTCGTGACACATGAAATGGGATTCGCCAGAGAAGTCGGCTCCCGCGTCCTCTTCATCGACGGCGGTGTCATCGTCGAAGAAGGCCGCCCGGTGGACGTCTTCGAGCATACGAAAGAGGAACGCACGAAAGCCTTCCTTTCACAGGTCTTGTAACAGGGAAAATAAAAAGCAGCCGTCGGGCTGCTTTTTTTGTTGGGAGTGGAGAGTAAGAGACTAGTGACTAGGAGACTGAGAGACGTCAGACGTCAGACATCAGACATTAGAGGTCAGATTTTATTCGCATGATATGCTTACCGCTATTCAACATGCGCGAGGCCAACCCCGTCTCGCTGCGCTCGGGTGCCCCTTCCAGAGGAAGGGGCTAGAAGGTGGGTGCGTGGATGTCAGACGTCTGACATCTGGTATCTGATGTCTAACGTCTAATCCCTAATCCCTGGCTACCAGTCCCTAGTCACCAGTTACCCGATTTCTTCTGCAAAGCTCGCTTCATTTGTGTTATAATCTGATAAGGATTCTCTATTATCCATCAATTTGAGTAAGGAAGTGTATCTATGAAAATCACGACAGAAGAAGCTCAGAAGATCGCTCTTCTTTCCCGTCTGTCCTTTGCGGAGGAAGATCTGGAAAAGATGAGAGACTCCATGAACAGTATCCTCACCTACATGGAAGAACTGAACCAGTATGATACGACTGATGTAGCGCCGACCGTGCATGCCGTCGAGCAGTACAATGTCATGCGTGAAGACGTCCCGCACCAGTCTTTTACGAATGAAGAAGCACTCATGAATGCGCCGGAAAAAGAAGACGGCTATTTCAAAGTGCCGAAGATTATTTAAGGAGGCAGCCGAGTGAAATACACGATTCATGATCTCCATGAACAGCTGGTGAAAAAGGAAATCTCCGCTGTCGAACTCACAAAGAAAATCATCGCGCATCGTGACAGCGTAGAAGGGGACATCCATGCTTACCTTTCTACCTCTGATGAGAGTGCGCTCTCTGTCGCAGCCAAAGTCGATGCGAAGATCGCCGCCGGAGAAGAGATCTCCGACCTCGCGGGCATCCCGGGCGCGATCAAAGACAATATGTGCATCAAAGGTGAGACCTGCACCGCGGCATCCCGCATGCTCGAACACTGGGTATCCCCGTATGATGCGACGGTCATCGAAAAGCTGAAGGGGGAAGACTATATTTCCCTGGGCAAGACGAATATGGATGAATTTGCCATGGGCTCTTCGACGGAGCGCTCCGCTTTCGGACCTTCTCACAATCCGTGGAATACGGACTATGTACCGGGCGGCTCCTCCGGCGGCTCTGCAGCAGCTGTCGCAGCGACGGAAGCCATTTGGTCGCTCGGCTCGGACACGGGCGGATCCATCCGTCAGCCGGCGTCCTTCAATGGCATCGTTGGCATGAAGCCGACCTACGGCCTCGTTTCCCGTTACGGCCTTCTGGCTTTCGCATCTTCTCTCGACCAGATCGGGCCGCTCGTTAAAGACGTCACCGATGCGGCGATCGTCCTCAATGCGATCGCAGGCCATGACCCGCGTGACTCCACGTCCATCCCGCAGGAAAAGAAGGACTACAAGAAAGCCCTCGTCCGCGATGTCAAAGGCATGAAGATCGGCGTACCGAAAGAATTCTTCGGCGAAGGCATCAAGGAGGAGACCAAGGCAGCGATCGACGCAGCACTGGATTTCTACAAAAAGGAAGGTGCGGAAATCGTCCCCGTCTCCATCCCGCATATCAATAGCGGTGTCTCTGTCTACTACATCATCGCTCCGGCAGAAGCCAGCTCGAACCTCGCCCGCTATGACGGCGTCAGCTACGGTTTCCGTGCGCAGGGTGAAGATATCATCGATATGTACATCAAGACCAGAAGCCAGGGCTTCGGCGAAGAAGTGAAGCGCCGCATCATGCTCGGGAACTACGTCCTCTCTGCCGGCTACTACGATGCGTACTATCTGAAAGCGCTCAAAGTCCGCACCTTACTGAAGCAGGAATTTGATGAAGCCTTCAAGCTCTGCGATGTCATCGCAGCCCCGTCCGCTTCCGGCACCTCGTTCAAATTCGGCGCCTTCTCCGATCCGCTGTCCCTCTACATGGAAGATATCTGCACCGTACCGGTGAACCTCATCGGCGCACCGTCCATTTCCATTCCGGTCGGTTTCAAAGACGGCATGCCGCTCGGCATGCAGCTCATCGGCAAGACGCTCGCCGAAGAAACCATCCTGCAGGCAGCCTATACCTTCGAACAGGCTCATCCTGAATTCACCAAAACCGCGCCAAAAGGAGAGATCAAGGAATGAAATATGAAGTAGTCATCGGCCTTGAAGTCCATACCGAGCTTCAGACCACCACCAAAATCTTCTGCAGCTGCAAGACATCCTTCGGCGCAGATCCGAATACCAATGTATGCCCTGTCTGCCTCGGCCTGCCGGGGGTGCTGCCGGTCCTGAATAAGAAAGTCCTCGAATACGCTGTCCGCGCCGGTCTCGCACTGAACTGCGAAATCTCCCGCTTCAGCAAATTCGACCGCAAGAACTATTACTACCCCGATCTTCCGAAGAACTTCCAGACCTCGCAGTTTGACCTGCCGATCTGTGAACACGGCTACCTCGATGTCGAAGTCGACGGCGAAGTGAAGCGCCTGCGCATCACACGCGCCCATATGGAAGAAGATGCCGGTAAGCTCGTCCATCACGGCACGTCCATCACCGATTCCGATTACTCCTTGGTCGACTATAACCGTACCGGCACGCCGCTTCTGGAAATCGTATCGGAGCCGGATATGCGCTCGGCGAAAGAAGCCGTCGCTTACATGGAAAAAATGCGCGCGATCCTGCAGTACGTCGGCATTTCCGACTGCCGCATGGAAGAGGGGAGCCTGCGCTGCGATGCGAATGTCTCCGTCCGTCCTGTCGGTCAGAAGGAACTCGGTACCAAGACAGAAATCAAGAACATCAACTCCTTCAAGGGCGTAGAACGCGCCATCGAATACGAAGCGATGCGTCAGGCTGAACTTCTCGAAGAAGGCGGCAAAGTCGTCCAGGAAACCAGAACATGGGACGAAAAAGAAGGCGTCACCAAGTCCATGCGTACCAAGGAAGAAGCGAATGATTACCGCTACTTCCCGGAACCGGACCTCGTCCCCTTCACCGTCTCTGATGAATACATCGAAAATATCAGAAAATCCCTGCCGGAACTCCCGGATGCGAGAAAAGCGCGCTATATGAAAGACTTCGGGATCTCCGATGCCGATGCTGTCTTCATGACGAATGACAAAGCCACCGCTGACTATTTCGAAGCCTGCGTGGCAGCCGGCGCAGAACCGAAGGCCGCTGTCAACTGGCTGATGGGCGAATTTGCGAGCCAGCTCTCCACCGATGGCATCGAGATCTCCGCGGCTCCTGTCAAGGCAGAAGACCTCGCAGGTCTGCTTTCCCTGATTTACAAAGGCACTATCTCCGGCAAGATCGCGAAGAAAGTCTTCGCCACCATGTGGACGGAAGGCGGCAAAGCAGAAGACATCGTGAAAGCCCAGGGCCTCGTACAGATCTCCGATACCGGCGCCCTGCAGGAACTGGTCGATAAAGTCGTTTCTGAAAATCCGAAAGCCGTAGAAGACTTCAAGGCTGGCAAGAAGAAAGCCGTCGGCGCTCTCGTGGGTCAGATCATGAAAGCGACGAAGGGCAAGGCCAATCCGAAGGTCATCAATGAGCTTCTGAACAAGAAACTTGCATCCTTATGAGTGAAGATAAGAAATCAGACTACACGGAAGTCCATGAAGAACCCAGACGCATGTCCGAAGAGGACGTGAAGGACTACCATGGACTCACCCTGAATGAACAGGGGGAAGAATATCGGAAAGAAGCACCGCAGGGAGGGATCCATATCGAATTCATCGATGTGAAGAGCATCCCGTGGTGGAAAAAGGCTCTCTATATCGCCGGCATCATCGCCTTCCTCGCGATCGTGCTCGCGATCGCCTGGTTCTTTGTCGTATGGGGCGCGGTGATTTTCCTCGCCGGCTTCATCGTGTATTTCTTGAAAAAATATCTATTTTAATCAGTGTTTCCCTAAATCCCGCTTGCTGAAAAGGCAGGCGGGATTTTTTGTTTTCTATATAGGAATGCAGGTTGCAAATCTTTTTTGTTTGCTTCTGATTTCTAGGGAAACACTGATTTAATCGTTTTCAGATTTTACTCTTGAATTTGACTCTGCGATTGAATCAGCGTTTCCCTGAAAACGGTAAGAAATGACAGTGCTTTTTCCTTGACATTTTGATATAGTAAGGGTAGAAGGAAAGTCATCGATGATTTCATAAAGGAGGAACAGATATGGGTCTCATCAAAGCAGCTTTAGGGGCCGCCGGCGGCGTGCTCGGCGATCAGTGGAAGGAATTTTTCTACTGTGACTCGCTGGATGCGGATACGCTCATGGTGAAAGGGCAGAAGAAGATCAGCTCCTTCGGCAGAAGCTCGAATACGAGCGCGGAAGATAATATCATTTCCAATGGCTCGAAGATCGCTGTCAATGTCGGACAGTGCATGATGATCGTGGAGCAGGGGAAAGTCGTCGAGCTCTCAAATGAACCGGGCGAATTCATCTATGACGCATCGAGCGAGCCATCCATTTTCACCGGTGATCTCAAGACCGGTGTGAAAGAGATGCTGAAGAAGATGGGCGAACGCTTCACCTATGGCGGAGACACGGGGAAAGACCAGCGCGTGTACTATTTCAATATGAAGGAAATCCCCGGTAATAAATACGGTACGCCGAGTGAGATCCCCTTCAAATCCTATGACAATGTGACCGGACAGGTCCTCACCATGCGTATCCGCTGCTTCGGAGAATTCAGCTATCACATCATGGATCCGCTTCTTTTCTATACGAATGTCGCAGGGAATACGGAAGACCGCTACGACCGGAGCTCCATCGACAGCATGCTTCGCACCGAGCTTCGGACGGCGCTGCAGCCGGCCTTCGCCAGACTCTCGGGGCTCAAGATCGACTACACAGAGCTTCCGGGACATACCATGGAGCTCGCAGATGCGCTGAATGAGATCCTTTCCAAGAAATGGAGAGAGCTGCGCGGCATTGAGATCGTTTCCTTCGGCGTGGACAGCATCAAGGCGAATGAGGAAGATGAAGAAAAGCTCCAGAAAGTCCAGATGGGGCTTTCTATGGCACATCCGAACATCGCGATGGGCGTCATGAACGATGCGACTTCGGATGCGATGAAGCTCGCCGCGCAGAATGAGGGCGGCATGGGTGCGGCCATGGGCTTCATGGGGATGCAGATGGCCGGAAATGCCGGAAGCGGCATGTATGGCGAGATGGCGGCGCAGGCGAAGGCAGCCCAGCCAGCAAAGCCTCAGGCAAAGCCCGAGAGCTGGACATGCGCCTGCGGACAGACAGGAAATACAGGAAAATTCTGCATGAGCTGCGGCAAGTCGAAAGAAATGCCACCAGCGCGAGAGATCTGGGACTGCACTTGCGGGCAGAAGGGAAATACAGGAAAATTCTGCATGAACTGCGGAGCGCCCAAGCCGCAGGCACCCGCCATCTGGCACTGCCCCTCCTGCGGCGCGCTGAATCAGGGGAAATTCTGCACAAACTGCGGCGCGAAGAAACCGGAAGCTGCGCCGGTGTACAAATGTGATAAGTGCGGCTGGCGGCCGGATGACCCCACGCATCCGCCGAAATTCTGTCCAGAGTGCGGCGATCCTTTCGATGATCACGATAAGGTGTGAAATATTTGTAGCTAGGGATTAGTAGCTAGGGATTAGGGATTTCTCACATGCGTTTCTAGAAACGATAGACTATGAGACGTCAGAAGTCAGACATCAGACATCAGACATCAGATATCAGATATCAGATATCAGATATCAGACGTCAGATGTCTGACGTCTGTGCTTCGAGGCATCTCGCCCCTTCCCATGGAAGGGGCAGACGAGCGAAGCGAGGCGGGGTTGGCCCGCCGTATGTTCAAAAAGCGGGGAAATGGACAGCAAAAAAGATCTGACTGCTGAAGTCGCCCAGTCTACCCAGTCACCACTCCACACTTCCCCCTTTTCCGTTGGGACTATTCCTCCACGAACTCTTTTCGATTTCCATCGACCCATCCAAGAGAGGTGAATTCTATGGCCGATACGACAGTCAGCTATACTTGTCCGAACTGCGGCGGGCCCTTAGACTTTGCGCCCGGCGCGCAGAAAGTCGTGTGTCCGTACTGCGATACCGAGTTCGAGACAAAAACGATCGAAGACCTTTTCGCCAAGAAACAGGAACAGGCGATCGAGGCAGAAAAATCCAAAGAAAAGAAATGGGATACGAAAACAGCCGGCAGCGCATGGAGCGAAGAAGAAGCCTCCATGATGAAAGTCGTCACCTGCTCCTCCTGCGGCGCTGAGATCGTCTGCGATGAGAATACCATGGCGACCGAGTGCTGCTACTGCGGCAATCCCACCATGATTCCCGCCCGATTTGATGGGATGCTGAAGCCCGACTCCATCATCCCCTTCAAAAAGACGAAAGAAGAAGCCGTTGCCGCACTGAAAGATTTCTACAAGGGGAAATACCTTCTCCCGTCAGCATTTACGAAGAGCAACCGCGTAGAAGCCATCCAGCCGATGTACGTGCCATTCTGGCTCTTCGATGCGGACGTCCGTGCGAGTGCCGTCTTCCGCGCAGAAAGCGACCATGTCATCGATACCCCCGATGAGACGATCACAGAGACCAGCATCTACCGCTGCGAACGAAGCGGGACGATGAGATTTCAAAAAATCCCTGTCGACGGCAGCACGAAGATGGACGACACCTATATGGAAAGCATCGAGCCCTTCCACTACGCAGACCTCGTCCCCTTCTCGAGCGCCTACTTCACCGGCTGCCTCGCAGATAAGTACGACGTCGATGCCAAAGCCTCCGAGCCCCGCGCCTCCGCGCGCATCGAAGAAAGTGCCGTCGGCGTCCTTGAAAGCACCGTCACCGGCTACACACGCACCCATGCCGAAGACCGCATGGTAGAGAAAGAAGGAAATAACGTCTCTTACGCAATGGTGCCCGTCTGGATTCTCACCACCCGCTACAAGGGTGTACCCTACACCTTCATGATGAATGGACAGACAGGAAAGATCGTCGGCAGCCTGCCCTACGACAATGCGAAATCCTTCCTCTACATGGGCATCACCAGCCTCGTGCTTCTCCCGATTTTCTACTTCCTTTTGCGGCTTTTCATGTAAGGAGGGAGTACCATGAAAAAACTATGCAGCATCCTCCTCGCGCTTGTGGCGATCTTCTCCCTGCTCTCCGGCATTGATGCCCTCGCGAAGACACCTTCTCTCGTAGACGATGCGAAGCTCCTCACGAAAGAAGAGAAGAAAGACATCAGAGACGCCCTCGAAGCCGTAGAAGAGAAATACCAAGTCCGCGTGGCCATCGTCACCGTGAAGTCCACAGGAGGGAAGGAAACCGGGACATACGCCAACCATGTCTTGGACAAAGCCTACACCGATGGGGAAAATGGAAACATGGTCCTCATCCTTGCGATGGATACCCGCGACGCCTATATTTCCACGGATAACGCCATGCGCGCCAAAATCACCGACGAAGCCGGCATAGACTACCTCTTCGACGGCTTCCACCAGCAGCTGAAAGACGACCAGTACGCCGACGCCTTCCTCGCCTATGCATCTCGCGTGGACGAGATGCTCGACTACTATCAGACAGAAGGAGAAGCCTACGATCCGGACGCAGACATCGACTTCTATATGGCCTTCGGCCTTTCGCTCATCATGGCACTTATCTTCGGATTCGTCGTCCGCTACGGCCTCATCGCCTCCATGAGCAACGTCCGCCGCCAGACAGCGGCTGATGCCTATCTCGTGAAAAACAGCTTCCATCTGATCGATCAGAAAGACACCTTCCTCTTCATGAATATCACCCGCACGCCGAAAGAAAAAGACAGAGACAGAGGCAGCGGAGGCTCCGCAGCCGACAGCAGCCACGGCGGGGGAGGAAGACACTTTTAGGGGTTCGGGGTTCAGGTTGATGGGTTCAATAGGTTCAACGGGTTCTGAAGGTTCAAAAGGGGTGGTGCGGCGCATCAAAACTGGAAAGCGCCGCGAAGTATAAATAAGGCGATGCCCGAAAGTGGCATTTAAGTCACCAGTCACTAGTCACTAGTCACCATTTCCTGTTGATAAAAGAAAGGAGAGGATCCCCATGTGGAAACAGACCTGTCAATATCTTATCCTGCTCGCACTCGCATCCCTGCCATGCGCGCATCCATCAGAAGCCGCTATGATGGTACAGGACGCAGAAGAGCAGATCCGCCTCATCGCAGAGAGCCGCGACGTCTGGGATCTCAGAGAGCCCGGGATGGACACCGTCGGCTATATGTGCAGCGACCTGGACGGCAATGGCCGCCTCGAAATCCTCGTCGCCGAGTCCGGCGGCACAGGGCTCTCCACATATACACGGATTTACGAAGTGAATGAAGCGAAAGACGCACTCATCCCATGCAGGAAATCATGGCCCGATGAGCGCCCCGAAGCCGATGTCATGATGACAAACTACGTGCCGATGAGCGTGAACGGCATCGATGGCATCCAGTGGTACTCCTTCACCGACGAATACCGCGACGGCGCCGAGTATGGCACAGCGAACCTCGCCCTCTCTCTGCAGGACGGGACACTCCACGCGAAAACCATCGCCACGACCCACACCTTCTACGATGACGCCGGCCGTCCGCACGTATCCTACGAAAATGCAGCCGGCGCCATGATTTCCGAAAAAGCCTACCACAAGACCCTCGAAAACGTCTTCGCCCATTCGGAAACTACCCTCGTCACCTTCCCATGGCTCATCTATCATCGGGACAACTTTCAGGAATGGAAAGACAAAAGCCCAAGCGACATCTATACCATGCTCCTCGACACCTATCTGAATTTCAGCGGAGAAAAAGAGGGGATGGGCTGACGCATCGCGGTATTCCCCGAGCCATCATCCCGAGCGAAGTCGAGGGATCTTCCTGGCAGGAGGGAAAATGGTGAGTGTGAGATAGCATGGAAAAGATGCAAACCAGTAGAGCCATCCGGCAAGAACGCCGACGTGCAAGAAAGATTTCTCGGCTTCGCTCGAAATGACGATACGGGGATGAAGGCAAAAAACCGTCCTGCAAAATCATTTGCAGGACGGTTTTTTTGCGGCTAGCTAGAGGGCGTCAGCAAGATCGCCGGTCGCCACCGTGCGGATGCCGGAAAGCGGACGGGACTGCAGCGCGGCGATCGCATTCGCCGCTGCATACAGCTCATCATTTGTTGCCGCACACTTGATGCGTGTAAAGTTCAGATTCTTCACCTTTGTCTCTCCCGTAGAAGTATCTTCCACGCGGATCTGCAGTTTCATATCGACAAGTTTATTCTGAATAGACATAGTAGTATTCTCCTTATAAGAAATAAAAATGGCAGCAGAGATAGCGCAAGGGGCGTGCTGCCCCTTGCCCCTGAATGAAAGCTCTGCTCGAATGAGGAATGGGGAATGAAGGTGACGATTTCACCGCGAATACATATATGGGGCGATGCCCGAAGGCGGTACCAGTCACTCCGAGTCCCTATTCCAGCACGGTAGCGCTGGTTTCTACGATCTTCGCGCTTTTAAGCGAAGTGATCGGCGCGCCGGAGGAAGACTCCAGCACTGGGATGATGAGAGCCGCCTTCTCCTTCACCGTATCCAGCGTCAGATCCTCCTTCGGAGAAGGGATGGAAAGAATCATAGAACGTCCGCCTTCGACGTTGAAAGTCAGTTCAAGCATTTTTGTATTGGTTGCCATAGTAGGTCTCCTTGTCAGTCAATGGGAGGTAGCGCCTCGCCCAAGAGATAGTTTTTCATGATAAGTATAAGAGGAAATAACGGGGCTCACTTCTACGCCCGACGTCTCGAGACACAGGATCCGCCCTTTCTATAGAAAATGGTATAGCGCACCGCGGAGAAACGCTATATATAGATACGATTCGCACAAAAAAACACCCGGAAAGACCGCCCGCCTTTACTGAAATGTAGGGGATGCTCGGAATCGGTGCCGGCGGCGTCAAGTGTACCGAAGTACGAACGTCTTGGCTATCGTCGGGGC
Organism: uncultured Dialister sp.; assembly: GCA_934178345.1. Taxonomy (GTDB): domain Bacteria; phylum Bacillota; class Negativicutes; order Veillonellales; family Dialisteraceae; genus Dialister. Next base: position 173,827 of record CAKPQG010000001.1, read on the forward strand.
ACGCCCTCCCATGCAGCAGGGAAGTGTGCGGTCAAATTGGATTTCTCCGGGGTTATGGGGTTGACATGGATTGGGCCTTGAGCAGGCTTCGAAAGAAAGGTCCACATCATCTTGGCCTGCCCGATGGCCTTGGATCATTCTGCAGATCTATCCTCGCCATCAGTCGGCTCTCCGTATGATCTCTCGCGCATTAGAATTCTGAAATCGGAGTCGCCGCCCGGCTTGGATTTGCAAACAGATGCATCCTCAGCTCATGACTTTATTCTACAACTTCGCTCTAAAAAATGCAAGTCGCAAAGTGTTTTCAAAATACAATCCTTTGACTGATAAATTGTCATCCCCCCACCATCTAGCGTTTTGTATACATACGTTCTGGCTTGACAAAGGAACGAAAAGATGATACAAGAAATGTTTTTTTTGACCAAATTGTGTTTGAATATCGGTATAGACCGATACTCACGCGAAATCAATCTGATTCAGAATGAAATGGAACGCCGAAGAACACATCGTCCGTCTTATAGTGGGACAGCATTTCTTCTTCAATGACAAACGATCTTTATAAAATGCGCATACTGCGTATAATAAAGAAGGGGGAAAAAATGAAATTTAGAGAAGTCTGGAAGATAATGGGTGGGTACAAAAGAATGGCAGAGGCTCTCATTATCCATATACACATCGTTCCCTGTCACAGAGGTGATTTGGATAAAAGAACGGTGAAATCGATATTTACAGCTGCGGGACTGGATACGTCCCGATTGATTTGAATAAGGGGGCGATTCCTATGAAAAAATTACTTTATCCTGCTTGCTTTTACCCGTGTGAAGATAAGCCAGGCGCTTATACGGTGGTTGTTCCGGATCTTCCCGGCTGCATCAGTGAAGGGGATTCCTTGGAGGATGCGATAGCTATGGCAACCAATGCTGCCTCCGGCTGGGTACTGGATGAAATGGAAGAAGGCCGCGCAGTGCCGGCAGCAAGCGATCGGAGATCGATTCATCCCGATAGCCTGGATGGCTTTGTCAATATATTGGTGCTCGACATGAACGCCTATGCGGAGCGGTATGGAAATAAGGCGGTACGAAAAAATCTGACAATTCCTGCTTGGCTGAATACATTTGCGGAGACCAATCATGTGAATTTTTCTCAGGTTCTGCAGGATGCACTGATCGCTATGTATCAGAGACAGATGGCAAAGTGATACGAGTAAGGCGAGTATGCTAAAAAGAAAGAGCTCCTGTTTTTCAGGGGCTCTTTTCATATTGTGAAGTAGGACTGTTACTGTCGTCATCCCGCTTTCTGAAAGGAAGGCGGGATTTTTTTACCCACATGTTTTCTTTGATCGGAACATGCTACAATAGGCATAGAGTAGTAAGGAAAGGAGCAGCATGATGAAGAAGAGACTCAAAGAGCTTCGGAAGGGAAAGCGTTGGTCACGGTATGTTCTCAGGATCTTCGGTTTGCTGCTCGTTCTTTTCTGCCTGCTGCTTCTGGTGGGCAGCGTAAAAAAGAGCCAAGAGGATATGAAGGAAATCAAAGTACGGGCGAGGGGGCTTAAACCATAGCGAACGATAGTTCTTTTGAGGTAGTTATTTGTTCAAAAGAAAGTTTGTTCGTTGTTTTCCGCTTTTTGAGCTTTTTTCCGGCATATGCTATATAAAAGGAGTGATAAGATGGGAAAGAAGCCGCTCACGTTGGAGACGATCACCGCATTGGTACGACCGCTGACGAAAAAATATCATGTGAAGGACATTTATCTCTTCGGCTCCTATGCAAGGGGCGAGGCAGATGCACAAAAGGTTGACATATTTGAAATCCGTGAAGTCAATCCGGATAGCGATTTCTATCATACGATCATGAAAGAGGAAGGCGCTGGTGGCATGATGCAATCTAATAAGCATACCATTTCTTTACGTGTTACAGATGATGAGAAGCATCTGATTCAATCTTACGCGGCATCGCATCATCTGAGCGTTTCTTCCTTCATCAGGGATCTCGTCCTTGACCAGCTTGAAGAGGACGGAGAGCTGGAGGAATCGCGTATTTTGAAAGCACTGGAACTTTCGCATAAAGAAAGGGTCTATGATCTGGAGGAAGTGCTATAAAAACGGATAAGCGGGGCAATTTGCCTATGTTTTCCAGAAAATAGTTACATTTGATAATTCAACGTTATCTACTCTAAAAATAAATATCCCCCTCTTCCAAGGCGCGTAGCACCTTATATAGAACGGTGGTTTCCATTTTATGAATAAAGCTGATAATCAGCGAGGAACCGCAAACAAGAAAGATTTCTCGCTTCGCTCGAAATGACGATATGAGAGAATCATCCAGTCACTAGTCACCAGTCACTAGCATCCATCTTTCCATCAAAAAAATGCTGCGTGGAATAAAGCCATGCAGCGTTTTTCAGTATTCAGTATAAGGAGATCCGGAGTATTCCGTCATCCATTTCTGACATTTATTTCATCAGCTCTGCCATTTTTTCGATGATGATATGGCCCAGCTCATCCTTGCTCATCTTCGGATACTGTTCCATATGTCCGTCCTTGTACAGGAGCGATGCGATGTTTGTCGTGCCGTTGAAGCCGGCGCCCGGCATAGCGACGTCGTTCGCGACGAGCACGTCGAGGTTCTTTCTTTTGAGCTTCGATTTACCGTGTTCGATGACGTCCTGCGTCTCTGCGGCGAAGCCTACGAGGAACTGTCCCCTCTTCTTCTGCCCGAGTCCATAGAGGATGTCCGGGTTCTGCGTCAGGTCGATGTGAAGGCAGTCGAAGTCTTCTTTCTTGATCTTCTGGTCGGCCTGCACGGTCGGACGGTAGTCGGAGACGGCGGCGGCCATGATCGCAGCATCGCAGGTGTCGTATTCTGCATTCATGGCTTTTTCAAGCTCGCGGGCATCTTGTACGTAGACCATCTTGACGCCATAGGGCTTGGGAAGTACCGTGGTACAGGAAACGAGTGTCACGTCTGCGCCTTCCATCCATGCGGCTTTGGCGATGGCGTAGCCCTGCCGGCCGCTGGAGCGGTTGCTGATATAGCGGACAGGGTCGATCTTTTCCTGGGTGCCGCCGGCGGAGACGATGACTTTCTTCCCTTTCAGGAGTTCGCGGCCATAGATGCATTTTTCCGCGCAGTCCATGATGGTCTCAAGTGCAGGGAATCGGCCTTTGCCGGAGGTGTTGCAGGCGAGGTGGCCGCTTTCCGGTTCGACAAATTCATAGCCGAAGGATTTCAGCTTTTCCATATTCGCCTGCACGATGGGATTTTCGTACATGTTTGTATTCATGGACGGTACGAAGAGGACTTTCGCTTTTGTCGCCATGATGGTGGTCGAGAGCATATCGTCAGCGATGCCGTTTGCGACTTTGCCGATGATGTCGGCGGTCGCAGGTGCTACGACGAAAAGATCAGCGAGCTGGGCAAGGGCGATGTGTTCGACATCCCATTTGCTGATATTCGCGAACATATCGACAGTGACATCATTGCCAGACAGTTCGCCGAAGGTGATCGGTGTCACGAGCTTGGCGGCGTTTGCCGTCATGATGCAGTGGACATCAGCCCCTTTTTGGCGGAGCTGGCTCACGAGACCGGCTGCTTTGAAAGCGGCGATCCCGCCGCTGATTCCTACGACAATGTGCTTATTTTCAAACATCATGCATGAGTTCCTTTACTAAAAAATGGGTTGAAGGGTTCAGGGTTCAAGGTTCGGGGTTAGCTTCTGGGGCGTACTGCCCTTTGATTGTGAATGAAAGCCTCACTTGAATGAGAAATTAGAAATTAGAAATGAGAAATGGTGGTGCGGCGCATAAAAACATGGAAGCACCGCGGAGGTTTGAAACTGGCGGTTTTCTCGTATCGCAAACCTAATCCCTAGCCACTAATCCCTAGCTACTAGTCCCCAGTCCCCAGTCCCCAGTCCCCCTGAACGTACAAAAAGTCAGGCAGCCTTTCTTGGACTGCCTGACCTTATTTTTATTTGCTGAAGGAGTAGGTGATCTTGCCTTCATAAATCTCTTCGAGAGCGATGGTCGCCGGTTTCTTGCCTTCTGCATGAGCGATGAGCGGGGTCTGTCCGTCGGTCAGTTCACGGGCGCGCAGAGCGGCGAGGGTCACGAGGGTGTACTTGGAGTCCACCTTTTTGACAAGGCTGTCGATAGAAGGATAACACATCATTTTAAGGGTACCTCCTTATTGATATACTGTTTGAAAATGGTCTCGATCTGTCCTTCATTGCGGGAGAGCTTGCAGCGCTCCGCTTCCAGAATGGAGCTGGTCTTTCTCACGGCATCTTCGAGTTTGTCATTGACGATGATATAGTCATACTGATGCGCCATGGCGAGTTCACTGGTGATCTGGGCAAGGCGCTTCTGGATGGTTTCTTCCGAGTCTGTCCCACGTCCGTAGAGGCGGTCGGACAGGATTTCTAACGACGGCGGCACGATGTAGATGAAGACGCCTTTCGGATAGCGTTTCTTGACCTGCATGGCGCCTTGGATGTCGATTTCCAGCAGCACGGATTTCCCGTCGCTGATCATGTCGAGGGCGCGCTTTTTCGGCGTGCCGTAGTAGTGGTCATAGACCTTGGCATATTCGAGGAAGGCATCTTCTTCGATGAGCTTTTCGAACTGTTCATTGGTGCGGAAGAAATAGCTCTCCCCTTCTACTTCCCCTTTTCGGGGGTCTCTTGTCGTCATCGAGACGGAATACTGGAGATCCGGAAATTCCTCACGGATGGCATTGCAGATGGTCCCCTTCCCCGCGCCGCTCGGGCCGGAGACGACCAGAAGAATGCCTTCATCTTTTTTCGCTGTCTGTGCCATTAGTTTTCATCCATTCCTTCAGCAGTGATCACATCTTTATTCATCAGTCGGTGCGAAATCGTCTCCGGCTGTACGGCGGAAAGAATGATCTGCCCGCTGTCCATGATGAGGACGGCTCTCGTTTTTCTGCCATAGGTGGCATCGATGAGATCCCCTTTGTCACGGGAGTCCTGGATCATACGTTTCACCGGCGCAGACTCCGGGCTGATGATCGCCATCACGCGCGCTGCGGCTGCCATGTTGCCAAAACCGATATTAATCAAAGAAAAACCCACTTTTTCGTCTCTCCTTACTGTATTTTGACTAGACTTGCGTCTCTTCGTCTGTACCGTCCATTATATCACAAATGCGCGAGCGATTCACGGATTTCTTCAGAAATCGCGAATTTAGGCTGTGTAGGAATGGCTGGAAGGTGCGATGGGGAAAGCAGGTTCAATGGGGAAGTCCGGAAAGATAGCAGCGTTTCCTTAACCATATTCTCATTCAGCTTGCCTACCAGAGCCCCCTCTCTGCCCCGTCGTGGCATCTTCCTCAATGGGAAGAAAAGGCGAACTGTCGTTCTTTTGAGCCGACATGCGCTTCAAACGAATGCGCGTTCGCAGGATCATGATGTTCCATACAAATACGCGGCGCTTCGGTTTTTGACGCAATGCACCACAAGTTTGAAAGCAGGGATGAGTGATCTCGAGTGACTGGTGACTCGAAGACATCAGTCTCTCGTATCGTCATTTCGAGCGAAGCGAGAAATCTTTCTTGCAGACCGCTAAACGAAGGATGTGTGAACGCAGAAATACGTAGCACCAAGGCGTCGTTTCACTGCCGGTGCTTATGTGATACTGACCGCAGTGCAAGAAAGATCCCTCGGCTACGCTCGGGATGACGACAGCGCGAAGCACGATCAAAATTCCGCGGCGCTTCATTATTTTTTGCGCCGCACCACCATTTCGCATTTCTCATTTCTAATTTCTCATTCGAGCGAGGCTTTCAAGCGGAATCAAGGGACGGTACATCCCCAGGGCTAACCCTGAACCCATCATTTTCCCTCTTCCATCAAAAAAAGAACCCGCTTTCGCAGGTTCTTTTTGCATATCTACCATTTATTTCTTGTTGAAAGCATAGAGTTTTTCTGTCACGCGGTCGACTTCGGCATAGAGTTTCTCTGTGTCGATGGTCGTGAGTTCTTTGTGACGCATGACGGTCTTGCCATTGATGATGACGGTGTCGACGTCCATGGAGTTTCCTGCGTAGACGGCAAGGGAGACGCTGTCGAAATGCGGATGCCAGTGGAAGCCGCTTCTGTCTACGAGGATGATATCGGCGAGCGCACCTTTTTCCAGCTTGCCAAGATTGTCATAGCCGAGGCATTTCGCACCATCCACGGTCGCCATTTCCATGGCTTCGGTCGCCGTGATGGCGAAGGGATCGTAGGTATTCGCTTTGTGGATGAGGGAGGCGAGGCGCATTTCTGCGAACATGTCGAGCTTATTGTTAGACGATGCGCCATCGGTGCCAAGGCCGACGGTGACACCGGCTTTTCTCATCTTGACGACCGGGGCGATGCCGGAGGCGAGCTTCAGGTTGCTGCCCGGATTATGCGCGACGCGGACGTGCTTTTCCTTCATGATGGCGATGTCTTCGTCTGTCACATGGACGCAGTGGGCTGCAAGTGTCGGAAGTTCGAAGAGGCCGAGGTCATTCATGAGGGCGATTGGTGTCTTGCCGTATTCTTTGCGGCAGTTTTCCACTTCCCCCTTTGTCTCGGAGAGATGGATGTGGATCGGGATGCCGCGCTTCATGGCTTCGTCCCGCACCTGCTTAATGTAGTCTGGCGGGCAGGTATACGGTGCGTGCGGTCCGAGCATGACTTTGAAACGGCCATCGCCTGCGCCGTCCCATTTCTCGAAAAGTTCGATATTTTCCTGAAGGCCGCTCTGTGCATTCGGGCTGATGCCTGCGAGGCCGCGGGCGAGGTTCCCGCGGATACCGGCTTTGTCAGCCGCCTGCGCGCAGGAGTCCATGAACATGTACATATCGCAGAAGGCAGTGGTGCCGCCGCGGATCATTTCTGCGAAGGCAAGCATGCTGCCCCAGTAGACGATGTCGTCGTCGAGGTGGTCTTCAGCCGGCCAGATTTTGTTCTGCAGCCAGTCCATCAGTTCCATATCATCCGCGTAGGAGCGGAAAAGTGTCATCGCGACGTGGGTGTGGGTATTCACAAGGCCCGGCATGGCCAGCATGCCTTTCCCGTCGATGACTTCCTCATAGTCTTCGTCTTTGGGGGCTTTCGGGAAATCTTTGATGTATTTCCCGTCTAAGGAAATATTCTGATTTTCGGTCACTTTGCCGTTCTGGTAAAGCCCGATGTTTTTGATGAGTGTTGTCATGGATAGTTCTCCGATGTATGAAATAAGTGACTGGTGACTAGTAGCTAGGGACTAGGGATTAGGAATGAAGGTGGCGGCTTCGCCGCGAATATATATGGGGCGATGCCCGAAGATGGCATTGAGTCACCAGTCGCCAGTCACTAGTTACTAGTAGCTAGTGATTAGGAATGAAGGTGGCGGCTTCGCCGCAAATATGTAGGGGCGATGCCCGAAGGTGGTATTGAGTCACCAGTCACCAGTCACACCCAATCCCCCAACCCTTCTTAGTCCAGTCCCAGGTACTTTCTCTGGGCTTCTGTCAGGGTATCGATCGAGTATCCCATGGCAGCGAGCTTGATGGAGGCGATCTTGGTATCGAGTTCATGCGGGAGGGTGTAGACAGCCGGTTTCATTTCCTTGCCGTGCTGGAGGAGGTAACGGGCTGCAAGGGTCTGCATCGCGAAGGAGAGATCCATGATTTCTGCCGGATGTCCATCCCCTGCTGCGAGGTTCACAAGGCGGCCTTCAGCCATGAGGAAGACGGTCTTGCCGTTTGGCAGGACATAGCCTTCGATGTTCTTGCGGGCTTCGTAGTGAGAGACGGCGATGCGTTCCAGATCTTTGCGGCTGACTTCGCAGTCGAAGTGGCCTGCATTCGCGCAGATGGCGCCGTCCTTCATCGCGAGGAAATGCGGCTCGGTGATGATATCGATGTCGCCGGTGACGGTGAGGAAAATGTCACCGTGCTTGGCGGCTTCTGCCATCGGCATGACTTCGAATCCGTCCATCACGGCTTCGATGGCTTTGATGGGATCGACTTCTGTCACGATGACATGCGCGCCGAGACCTTTCGCACGCATGGCGCAGCCTTTGCCGCACCAGCCATAGCCTGCGATGACGGCGGTCTTGCCGGTGACGGTGAGATTCGTGCTGCGGATGATGCCGTCCCAAGCGGACTGTCCGGTGCCGTAGCGGTTATCAAAAAGGTACTTGCAGTAGGAATCATTGACTGCGATCATCGGGAATTCCAGCTTGTTTTCCTTTTCAAGGATTTTCAGACGGTATACGCCCGTGGTGGTCTCTTCAGAGCCGCCGATGAGGTTCTTCTGGCACTCTTTTCTGGTGGTATGGAGCAGGTGGACAAGGTCGCCGCCGTCATCGATGATGATGTCAGGCATGTGATCGAGGGCCTTATTCAGGAACATGAAGTATTCCTCTTCGGTGCAGGCATGCCATGCATAGACGGTGACGCCGCTCTTGACGAGGCCGGCTGCAATCGGGTCCTGCGTGGAGAGCGGATTGCTGCCGGTGCAGATGACATTCGCCCCCGCCGCTTTCAGCGTGAGCGCGAGGTAGGCGGTCTTCGCTTCGAGGTGGATGGACATGACGATGGTCTTGCCTTTGAAAATCTGCTCTTTGACGAATTCTTCACGCAGTGTATTAAGCGCGGGCATGAATTTTTCGACCCAGGAAATACGCTGCAGACCTTCGTCAGCAAGGGAAATATCACGAATCATGGATTCAGACATGGATGGACTCCTTTCGGAAAACAGTAAAGGTTCAAGGTTCAGGGTTCAGGGTTAGCCCGTGAGCGGGGTGCCCCTTGATTACTTTTGAAAGCCTCGATTGAATGAGAAATTAGAAATGAGAAATGAGAAATGGTGGTGCGGCGCATAAAAATAGGAAAGCGCCGCGAAGTATAAATAATGGCGATGCCATGAGCTGGCATGCCAGTGACTAGTCACTAGTCACCAGTCACTTGGCGCTCCTAATCCCTAATCCCTAGCCACTTATTAATGCTTTCAAACTTTGGGGTATCCCTTCATCCCGAGCGCAGCCGAGGGATCTTTATTGCACTGCGGTCAGTATCACATGGTCACTGGCAGGGAACCGACGTCTTGGTGCTGCGTATTTCTACTTTCACGCATGCGTCGTTTATCAGTCTGCAAGGAAGATTTCTCGCTTCGCTCGAAATGATAGTACAAGAGAGACCGATGGTCCCTAGCCCCTAGCTACTAGCTACTAGCTACTAGTCACCAGTCACTAGTCACTTTTTTATTTTGAAAGCTCTTTCTTGTATCGCGCGATCGTCTCTTCATACGGCGCTTTCAGGACGCCTTTTTCTGTGATGATGCCGGCGATGAGAGAGGATGGCGTGACGTCGAAGGCGGGATTATAGACAGGGACGTCTTTCGGCGCGCTGTAGACGCCGGCAAATTTACGCACTTCGTCCGGATTTCTTTCTTCGATGATGATTTCCTTCCCGGAGGAGATGGAAAAGTCAAATGTCGAGAATGGCGCAGCGATGTAGAAAGGGATATGGTGGTAGGCTGCCATGACGGCGAGGCCGTAGGTGCCGATCTTATTGGCGGTATCGCCATTTGCTGCGATGCGGTCGGCTCCGACGATGACGGCGTCGATTTTCTTGTCTCGCATGACGGAGGCGGACATCGTATCGGAAATGAGGCAGCACGGGATATGCCCTTCCATGAGTTCGGTCGCGGTGAGGCGGCTCCCCTGCAGGAGCGGGCGCGTCTCATCCGCATACACGCACTCGATCGCGCCTCTTTCATGAAGGACGGAGAGGACGCCGAATGCCGTGCCGATGCCCGCCGTCGCCAGCGCTCCCGTATTGCAGTGGGTCAGGATGCGAAGGCCCTTCCTTCCGCGGAAAAGGTCTGCGCCATTTTCACCGATGGACCGGCAGGTGTGAATATCCTCTGCTTCGATCTCCTTCGCGCGCGCTAGGAGCGCATCCCCCGCTTCTTTGGCGGGATATCGAGCGAAGACTTTCTCCATCTCGGAAACCGCCCATGAGAGATTCACCGCTGTCGGACGCGCCGCGCTGATTTCCTCGCAGGCGTGATGAAAGTGAGCGGATACATCGGGCGCGGAAAGGCATTCCCTATAGGCGAGGAGGACGGCGTAGGCGGCTGCGACACCGATCGCCGGGGCTCCGCGCACTGCAAGGATGCGGATGGCATCGGCTACCTCTCGGTAGTCCGTGCAGCTTAGATAGGTGATCTCAGAGGGGAGCTTCGTCTGGTCAAGAAGGCGGAGGCTCTCCCCTTCCCAAGCAAGTGATTTCAGCGCGCTCATACGTGAAATCCTCCGAAGGCTTTTGCTGCGTGGCGGCAGTGGCAGTCCTTCTCTACATCATACGTCGCAAAGACATCGGTCACGATGCGATACATATTGCGGCTGTTTTCCGCCATGCAGTCCAAGACTTCCTGATGACTCAGTTCTTCTTTTGTGATGCCGGCCGCGAAATTCGTGACCATGGAAATGCTCGCGTAGCAGATCTCCGCTTCACGGGCGAGCTGGCACTCCGGTACATTCGTCATGCCGACGACATCAGCGCCCCACATGCGGTATGCCTTGATTTCTGCCGGAGTCTCGAAACGCGGCCCCTCGGTGCAGATGTATGTCCCCGTCGGATGTACGGTGATGCCTTCCTTCCTGCCGGCGGCCAGGATCGCTTCTCGAAGGGAGGCGCAGTACGGATGGCTCATGTCGAGATGAGCGACGCCATAGCGCTCGCCATCGTAGAAGGTCCCTTCGCGGGATTTCGTCATATCGATGAACTGATCCAGAAGCACCAGCTCGCCCGGCTTATAGTCCGGATTCAGCGAGCCGACCGCCGTCGTCGTGATGACGGCTGCGACATCCAGCATTTTCAGGGCAAACATATTGGCGCGGTAATTGATCTTGTGCGGCGGGATCGTGTGATGCGCCCCATGACGGGACAGATGGATGATTTCCCTGCCTTCAAAGAAACCGGCCTCATACTTCGCTTCGCCATAAGGTGTCTCGATGATATGCTCGGTCACGTCCTGCAGCAGGACAGAATTTTCCGCTCCGGTGCCGCCGATGAAAGCGATTTTTTTCATTGTACATGATCTCCTTCCATGAACCATTTCGAAAGTGTATCTCGATCGATCGTATATTTCTTATCACAGTACGGGCAGACGATCTCGATGGACGGATCAGCGAGCAGGCTCTGCTTCTCCGCCTCCGGGAGAGACTTCAGCGTCCCTTTGATGCGTTCTTCCGAGCAGGTGCAGCGGAAGGTCAAAGGCCCGTCTTTGAGCAGTTCAAATTTGCCTTCGACCAGAAGTTTTTCCAGAGAGCCCTTTTCTTTGGTATCCTTCGTCAGGTCCCAGCGATCCAGCTCGCGGAAAAGCTCGGCGAATTTTCCCATATTTCCTTCCGGCAGGAGCTGCGCCATGAAGCCGACCGAGCGCAGGATGTCGCCCTTCTCGGTCATGGAAAGATCCAGCTTCACCGCCGACAGCGTCTGCTCAGACGTATTCATATACTCGGTGAGGCAAGCCGACATATCTCCATGAGACAAGTTCACCGTGCTTGTATACGGGAGCTTCAGGAGCGAGTAGCGCGTCACGAAGAGCTGCCCCTTCGCTGCCACCAGCGCCGCCTCATGCACATCGTCACAAGGCACGCCTTCCCCCGCTTCCGGATGATCGAGGAAACCGCGGACAAAGCGCCCGTCATAGGCATCGACGTGGATCGTCCCTAAGGGGCTTCCTGTCACCCACTGGAAGGAAATCCCTTCGTGATTCTTGAAATCATTGATGAGGATCGCAGCCCCTGTCATCGCCTTCGCGAGGATCCTCGCAGACGCTGGCGGCAGATGATGGATCGCTTCCGCTTCGAGGGATACATTCGACGTATCCGCGACAGTCAGCCGGATGCCGTCCGCGCTCAGATAATGCTGAATGGTATTCGTATTCATAGTCTAAACCTCTGGTATACATGAAATTTTTTGCCGGAAAAAAGCTCCGGCAGCAGCATAAATCGCATATATTATAGCATAATGGAAAGAGGAATGGCGAGGTTTATAGGGGGGGCTCGTGGGGCGTATCACCCGGTAGCTCTGTTTCAAAGTCGCATTTCTCATTCAAGCGAAACTTTCAAACGTAATCAAAGGGCAACCCGCCCCACGGGCCACCCCCGAAACCCCCATATATTCTACGCATTTTCTCATGTTTTTGGTTGACTGAACTATGAATTTATGGTATTGTTGAATCATGCTCAATAAGAGCAGTGTAAGTCATTTTTTTAGGAGGAATTTCCATGAAAGGTACAGTTAAGTGGTTCAGTGCAGAAAAAGGCTACGGCTTTATTGAAAGAGAAGAAGGCGGCGACGTTTTCGTTCATTTCTCTGCTATTCAGGCTGACGGCTTCAAAACACTGAATGAAGGCCAGAAGGTCGATTTCGAAATTATTGATGGTGCAAGAGGACCTCAGGCTGCTAACGTTAAAGTTGAAGGCTGATCACTGAACTGACTGCTATATAGCGTAAGTTTGTAACCAAAGATAAAAAGAGAGCCGTGAATCAAACGATTCACGGCTCTCTTTTTGCTTGTTTCATAGCCGGGGTTAGCCCCTCGGGGCGTTGCCGTCCTTTGATTGCGAGCGAAAGAGGTTCAGCGGGTTCTACAGGTAGGGCGGGGTTGGTGCGGCGCATTTCGTCATCCTGAGCGGAGAAAAACGTCGTATGTTAAAAAATGGCTTATCTGAAATGTGAGAACTGAGTCGAAGGATCTAAGGAAACGCTGATTAAATCGCAGAATCAGATTTCATATGGATTTTTATACATAGCTTCGTCATCATCTTCCTTAAATAGCTCGCTATTCTCGTCAGATGATTCCTTGCTCTGTATAAAAATCCAAGAATAAAATCTGACAACGATTTAATCAGTGTTTCCCTAAGCGCCGCGAAGTACAAATAGTGGCGATGCCCGAACGTGGTATTTAGTCACCAGTCACTAGTCACTCCTAATCCCCAATCCCTAGCTACTTATCTCTAATCCTTACTTTCAAACTTTATGCCTTCTTTCCGGAGATATTCTCTCTCATCTCGGTATCGGCTGCAATATTTTTCATTTGATAGTAATCCATGACCCCCAGATTTCCCTTCTGGAGGGCTTCTGCCATAGCCTTTGGCACTTCGGCCTGGGCTTCGACGACTTTTGCCTGCATTTCCTGGGTATAGGCGCGCATTTCCTGCTCTTTGGCGACGGCCATGGCGCGGCGTTCTTCGGCTCGTGCCTGCGCGATCTGTTTATCCGCTTCTGCCTGATCGGTCTGGAGCTGGGCGCCGATATTTCTGCCTACGTCGACATCAGCGATATCGATGGAGAGGATTTCAAAGGCTGTCCCCGAGTCGAGACCTTTGCCGAGGACCGTGCGGGAAATGTGATCCGGATTTTCCAGTACGTCGGTGTGTTTTTCGGAGGAGCCGACGGTCGTGACGATGCCTTCCCCGACGCGGGCGATGATGGTCGCTTCCCCTGCCCCGCCGACGAGGCGGTCGATATTCGCACGGACGGTGACACGCGCGCGGACCTTGAGCTCGATGCCGTTCTTTGCGACCGCAGAAATGGTCGGGGTCTCGATGACTTTCGGATTGACACTCATCTGGACAGCCTCAAGGACATTGCGGCCTGCGAGGTCGATGGCAGCTGCCTGCTCGAAGGAGAGATCGATCTGTGCGCGGTGCGCTGCGATCAGGGCATCGACGACGTTATCCACATTGCCGCCTGCGAGGTAGTGCGCTTCGAGCTGGTTCACATTGAGGAGAAGTCCCGCTTTCGTGCCTTTAATGAGCGGCAGCACGATCATCTGCGGAGAGACGCGGCGGATCCGCATCCCCACCAGATTGAAGAGGGAAATATTCACATCCGCGGCGAGTGCAGAGATCCACAGTCCGATCGGCACGAAGTGCAGCAGGACGGACAGAGCCGCGATGGCGATGAAAAAGATAATCACAGGAAAAAGTAAAAGTTCCATACATGCCTCCTTTTTAATGAGAAATCAGCGCTTTCTTCACGACAAGATAGCTTCCTTCCGCTTTGATGACGATGACCTTCTCCCCTTTCTCTATGAAGTCGCCGCGAGAGACAGCGTCCAGGAGATGGCCTTCGATGTCCACTTTGCCGGAAGGTCGAAGGACCGAGACTGTCATCCCCTCTTTTCCCGCATAGGAAGACAGATCCGCAGCAGAAGACTTGAAGCCTTTCTGTCCGGTGAGGGAATCGCGCAATGTGACTTTCTGCCAGAGGCGGCTCTGGGACAGGTGATCGACCAGGAAGTAGAAACCGATCCCGGCGAGAAGTACGCCGGCGGACAGGATATAGAGAGCCGTCATGTCTCCGCCGAAGGTGAAGAAAAGCCCGGAGAGAAGGAGGACGAGCCCGATGACAGCCGCTACGCCTGTCATGAGTGCCAGAATATCTAGAATGACCAGCGCGAGCCCGCCAAAGTACAAGACGGCTTCGAGCATCTGATTTCCTTCTGACCAGTTTGCCCCGATCAGAAGGCAGCCCGCGATCGCCGCCGCCAGCGCTCCGCCCGAGAATCCGGCAGTCTTGATTTCCGCTAAAATTGAAACAATGATGACGGCAGAGAGCAGCCCTTCGACGATAGGATGTCGGAAAACGTCTGCCATGGGCATGGCATCGGCTGCCAGCACCTGCATCGGAAAGAACAGTAGGAGAAATAGAAATTTCTTCATTTTCGATCAGATGCCTCCTTTCGTGAACTGATTTCCTATTCATTATACACTATGCAGATAAAATTTTTCCTGTATTTTTTCCGCAATCCCCTGCCGCGGCAGATTCGCGCAAAAAAGAACCCCGAGCATGTGCTTCGGGGTTCTTCTTTTGATGAAAATTAGTCGACCGGTTTTGCGAAGAGGTCTTTTTCTTTCTCTTTCTTGAGAGCGGTCTTGATGTGGAGTTCTTTCAGCTGCTTATCAGCGACGACAGACGGTGCCTGGGTGAGCGGATCGATCGCGCTCTGGGTTTTCGGGAAGGCGATGACGTCACGGATGGAGTCGAGGTGGAGCATCAGCATGACGAGGCGGTCAAGGCCGAGGGCGATGCCTGCATGCGGCGGAGCGCCGTACTTGAATGCGTCAAGCAGGAAGCCGAATTTCTGCTCTGCTTCTTCCTGAGAGATACCGATGGCTTCGAATACTTTTTCCTGCAGATCCTGCTGGTAGATACGCAGGGAGCCGCCGCCGGCTTCGACACCGTTCAGAACCATATCGTAGGCTTTCGCATAGACCTTGGACGGATCGGTGAGGAGGTACTGGACATCTTCATCTCTTGGTGCGGTGAATGGATGATGTTCAGCGACGTAGCGTTTTTCTTCTTCGCTGTATTCGAACATCGGGAAGTCGGTGACCCAGCGGAAGCAGAATTCGTTCGGGTCGATGAGGTTCATGCGGCGAGCCATTTCGAGACGGAGTTCGCCCAGCGCCTGTGCCACGACTTTCGGCTTGTCAGCGATGATGAGGACGAGGTCGCCTTTTTCTGCTTCGCAGACTTTGCCGATTTCACGGATCTTGTCTTCGCCGAGGAATTTGGTGATCTGGCATTTCAGGCTGCCGTCTTCATTGAAGCCGATCCATGCGAGGCCTTTGGCGCCATAGTGGCCGACGTATTCGACGAGGCCGTCGAGTTCACGACGCGGGATGCCGGCATCGCCTTTGACAGTGATGGCTTTCACGCAGCCGCCATTGTCAAGGACGGAGCGGAATACTTTGAATCCGGTGTCACGGAGAAGGTCGGATACATCATAGAAATGCATATCGAAGCGAAGGTCCGGCTTGTCGGAGCCATAGAGAGCCATGGCGTCATCCCATTTGATTCTCTTGAACGGGATCTCAATATCGACATTGAGGACTTTCTTGAAGACTCTCTGCATCATGTGTTCCATGAGGTCCAGGATGAAGTCCTGGTCTTCGAAGGAGAGTTCCATATCCAGCTGGGTGAATTCCGGCTGGCGATCGGCACGCAGGTCTTCATCGCGGAAGCAGCGAGCGACCTGGAAGTAGCGTTCCAGACCGGAAACCATGAGCAACTGTTTGAAGAGCTGCGGGGACTGCGGGAGCGCGTAGAATTTGCCCGGGTTCACGCGGGAGGGGACGAGGTAGTCGCGGGCACCTTCCGGGGTGCTCTTGGTGAGCATCGGGGTCTCGATTTCGAGGAAATTGTGTTCATCGAGGAAGGTTCTCATCTCATGTACGATCTTATGGCGCATAATGAGGTGGTTCTGCATTTCCGGACGGCGCAGGTCGATATAGCGGTATTTCAGACGGACGTTCTCATCGACGTCGATGCCATCTTCGACATAGAATGGCGGGGTCTTCGCCTTATTCAGGATACGAAGCTCGGAAACGACGACTTCCACCTTGCCGGTCTTCATCTTCGGGTTGACAGTTTCTTCGCTTCTCTCTCTGACCTTGCCTTTGACAGCGAGGACGAATTCACTGCGGCAGGCTTCCGCTTTGTGGAACGCTTCTTCCCCGTACTGTGGGCTCATGACGAGCTGTACAATACCGCTTCTGTCGCGAAGGTCGATGAAAATGAGACCGCCATGGTCACGACGGGTATTCACCCAGCCTGCCAGTGTCAGTTCTTTGCCGCAGTCATTTTCTGTTACCAGACCGCATCCGCAGGATCTATGCATCCCTGCCATTGTTTCCATATTAGAGCACCTCTTTATAAAAATGTTGACGCTGCGAGAGATCTCGAGGAGATCCCGTCAGCGAAAATAAATGATATGTTAGATTGGTTGTGAGTGGATCAAGGGGTGATGGCAAATGAAAGCTCTGCTCGAACGAGAAATGGCGGAGCGGCTCCCTAGTCACCAGTCACAAAACGATTATTTCTCAAACTTTGCCACATAGGAAGCGACTTCTGCAAAAGGAATCTCTTCCTGTGTGCCTTCGGCCATGTTCTTAACCATGGCTTTGCCGCTTTCGAGTTCATTGCTGCCGATGATGACGGTGAAGTCCGACTTGGTCTTGCCGGCCTGCTTCATCTGGCCTTTGAGGCTTCTGCCCTGCAGGTCCATATCGGTGATGACGCCATCCTGACGCAACGCGAACTGGATCTTCACGCCTTCTGCCTGCGCTTCTTCGCCAAGAGCAGCAATGTAGACGTGTTTGTCTGCTTTCGGTTCCGGGATCAGATGCTGCATTTCCAGAGCGAGCAGGAGACGTTCCAGACCGATCGCAAAGCCGATGCCTGGTGTGGAAGGGCCGCCGATTTCCTCGACGAGGCCGTCATAGCGGCCGCCGCCGCAGACCGCGCTCTGCGCTCCGAGCGGCGGGTACTGGATCTCGAAAGCGGTATTCGTATAGTAGTCGAGCCCGCGCACCAGCTTCGGGTCGATGGTGTAGGAAATCCCAAGTGCTGTGAGGTAGGATTTCAGAGCTTCGAACTTCTGATGGCAGTCCTCGCAGAGATAGTCCGTGATGACCGGCGCACCGACAGCCGCTGCCTTGCAGCCCTCTTCCTTGCAGTCGAGCAGGCGAAGCGGATTCTTGTGAAGTCTTGCCTTGCAGTCTTCACAGAGCTGGCTCTCCTTGGGTTCGAAGAATTCGATGAGCTTCTGCCGATACTGCGGACGGCAGTTTGCATCGCCGATGGAGTTCAGATGGAGATCGAGATCCTTCAGTCCGAGTTTATGGAAAATTTCGCAAGCCATCGCGATGACTTCTGCATCCGCGAGCGGAGAGGACGCGCCGAGGACTTCCAGACCAAACTGGTGGAATTCACGGTAGCGGCCGGCCTGGGGACGGTCATAGCGGAACATGGAGCCGATGTAGAACATCTTATGCACCTGCTGGTCTCCATACATTTTATGTTCCAGATACGCGCGGACAGCAGACGCTGTATTTTCCGGGCGCAGGGTGACAGAGCGATCGCCTCTGTCCTTGAAGGTATACATTTCCTTCGTCACGACGTCGGTGGTATCGCCGATGCCGCGCTGAAATAATTCTGTCGCTTCGATGATCGGGGTACGGATTTCTTTGTATCCGTAGCGCGCACATACGTCACGAATGACGCCTTCCATGTAATCCCACTTGTAGACTTCGTCCGGCAGGATATCATGGGTTCCTTTTAATGCCTGCATTGTGACACCTCTTTACTTGATTTGATAGCTATTCCAAAGGATCAGGAGCTCGACGCCCCTCCTCTGTCTATCAAAGACATTAACAAACTAAATTGTACCATTTCTACAGGGGAAATGGCAAATGAAAAATGGGATTAAGGGTTCAAGGTTAGCTTTTGGACGTGCTGTCCCTTGATTTATCGCAAAAGAGGTTCTACAGGTTCAAAGGGGTTGGCGCGGCGCATTTCGTCATCCTGAGCGGAGAAAAACGTCGTATGTTGAAAAATGGCTTATCTGAAATGTGAGAACTGAGTCGAAGGATCTAAGCGCCGCAGACTATAGATGGTGGCGATGCCCGCGATGTCTATCATCTCGCATAGCTTTCATACCGCTATGGGGATCCATCCTGCGCCTTTGGCGCGCCCCCTCTCTAGGGGGCTACTCAGATAAGGGGAAAAACTCATACCTCAGCCCCTAATCCATAGCCACTCATCCCTCATCCCTGCTTTCAAACTTCAGGTTAGCCCTTTGATCGTGCTGTCCCTTGATTTCTCGCAAAAGAGGTTCAGCAGGTTCTACGGGTTCAAAGGGATTGGCGCGGCGCATTTCGTTATCCTGAGCGGAGAAAAACGTCGTATGTTAAAAAATGGCTTATCTGAAATGTGAGAACTGAGTCGAAGGATCTAAGCGCCGCAGAGTATAAAAAATGGCGATGCACGAAGGTCTCCCGGCTAGCAGGTTTCCCGTTTGGGACTTCTAAACATCAACAGTCTGAGTGCGAATGACAAAGATTTCTCGCTGTCGCTCGAAATGAAGATACAGGAGTCTGATGTCTCCTAGTCTCTTAGTCTCCTTGTCTTTTTAGTCGCCAGTCATTCGCTACTCATCGCTCTCCATCTTTGCACAGTCTTTGCAATAGCCGTAGAATTTCAGCTGGTAGTCGACCACGTGGAATCCGCTCTCTTTCTGGATCTTGTCCTTCACATCGGAAAGAAATAATTCATGGGAGAATTCGATCACTTTCCCGCAGCCTAGACAAATGAGATGGTAATGGGAATGATTCAGTGAGCGATCATTCAGCTCATAGCGACTGCGCCCATCACCGAAGTCGAGCTTTTTGAGAAGCTCCAGCGATGTGAATAATTCCAGCGAGCGGTAGACTGTCGCAAGTCCGATGTCCGGATTCTCATCCCGCACCGCCGCATACAGGTCTTCTGCACTCAGGTGTTTTTCTTTGCTGTCAAGGAAGGCCTGCAGAATGACCTGACGCTGGGAAGTGAATTTATATTTGTGCTCACGGATTTTTTTCCTCAGCGTATTCATAACCGTGGACTTTTTCATGAAAATGCCTCCGCTTTTAAATGAGAAATGAGCAATTAAGGAAACAACGATTGAATCAGCGTTTCCTTAAAAATGAGAAATGGTGGCAGTTTCGCCACAAGGATACAAATGGAAGATGATCGAAGGGAATGCTTCGATCCGAAGCCACCAGTCACTATTTTCCCGTCTTGTACTTGTCATAAAACCACATATGCCGCAGGATGACCTGCAGGACGGCGACGAGCGGGACGGAGATCATCATGCCGACGACGCCGAAAAGCTGCCCGCCGATGAGGACACCGGCGATGATCGCGACGGGATGCACATCGATGATGCTGCCCATGAGTTTGGGCATGAAGAAATGACCGTCGAGCTGCTGGACGATGATGTAGAAGATGATGACTTTCGCCATGACGCCTGTCCCCTGAAGCAGAGCGAGTAAGACGGGCGGGATCGCCCCGATGATCGGCCCGATGAGGGGGATCATTTCCACGACGCCTGCCAGAAGTCCGATGACCAGAGGATAAGGAATGTTCATGGACCACATGCCGAGGAAAACGACAAAGGCCATAATCACGGAAAGGAGCAGCTGCCCGCGCAGGTATGCATTCAGCATGAAGTGGATTTCCTTGAAAATCGCCTCGAGATGATGATGGAAACGGTCAGGAAAGAAACCGATGAAGACATGCACGAAATAGCTGCCTCTCTTCATCATGTAGAAGGTGATGAAGGGGACGACGATGAGCTCGACCACCGTGCTGGCAAAAGAGAAGATCGCGGACAGGCTGAACTGTGCGACTTTCAGTGTGTACTCTCCGATATCCTGAATGATGCGGGAAATGAAATTTTTCGCTTCCGGCGGCATCAGGGAGAGCTGGTACTGCCGCTCGATCTCCGGGATCGCCTGCTGCACAGCTGTCATCATATCCGGGATGCCTTTCACGAAGGCGCGGAATTCACCGATGAATGGCACGACGATGTGGACGAGGATCATATAGACAATGCCAACGAAAATGGCAAAGGAGATCAGGATCGCCACGTCATAAGGCATCTTCGCCATCCCGCGGCAGACGCGGATATGCTCATGGATGAATTTCGCGAGCGGATTCAAAAGGATCGCGAGCACGAGAGAGACCGTGAACGGAAAGAGGATCATGGGCGCAGCGACCACAAGCCCAAAGAAAAAGAGTGCGATCGCGATGCGCATCCAAAATTCAGCGCCCCATCTCATAGGCCGCCTCCCACCAGGAAGGGATTTGTCTTCTTTTCATGGCCGATGGTCGTCGGATCACCATGTCCGGAAAGCACGGTCACGGTATCCGGCAGGCAGAAAAGATTCTTCCGGATGGCGGTCACGAGTGTCGTCATACTGCCTCCGGGGAAATCGGTGCGTCCGATGGAGCCATGGAAAAGGGAGTCTCCCGTGAAGACGATCCCCTCCTTCGCTTCATAGAAGGAAATCCCGCCCGGTGTATGCCCCGGGGTATCGATCACGGTGAAGTCCAGTCCGCAGGTCTTGATATGGTCTCCCCCTTTCACCCAGTGCTCCGGATCTTCTACGAGTACATGGTCGGGAAATTCATAGGATAAATTCTTGGAAGGGTCTTTCAGATACGAGGCGTCCCCGCGGCTCATGTAGAGCTCGGCTTTCGGGAAACGGGCGCGCAGCGCATTCATACCGGCCATATGGTCCACATGGGCATGGGTCAGAAAAATGGATTTCAGCTCGATCTGTTCCTGCAGGATGGCATGGATGTAGTGCTCCGGTGTAAAGGAGGGATCCACCACCAGCCCTTCCATGGTCTTTTCATTGTACACGATATAGGTGTTTGTCATAAAAGGACCGAGTACTGTGTATTTGATTTTCATCACAAATCCTCCTTTGATTCGCGCTTTTCCAGCGATGACAACGGTTAAGGAAATGCTGATTCAATCGCAGAATCGGTGTTTCCTTAGAAATTCTTTTCACTGTCAAGAAGCAGTGTCACGGGGCCGTCATTTTCGAGGGCCACTTTCATATGGGTGCGGAAACGGCCGGTCCCGACGGAAATGCCTGCTTTCCGGCAGATGTCAACGACATATTCATAGAGCTCATTCGCCCGTTCCGGAAGCTCGGCCTGTGAAAAGCTGGGCCGGCGCCCTTTTCTGGCGTCTCCATAGAGAGTGAACTGGGAAACGATCGCAAGCTCCCCTTTCACGTCCAAGAGGGACAGGTTCAGTTTATCATTTTCATCTTCGAAGATGCGAAGGTGCAGGATCTTGTCTGCGATGTACTCGGCGTCTTTCTCTGTATCACCTTTTTTGACGCCCAGAAGAACGACAAAGCCTTTGGAAATGGAAGCGGTTTCTTCGCCTTCGGAGTCTACTTTGCACCAGTTGCATTTTTGAACGACAGCACGCATAGATAGGTCTCCTTTATAAAATGGTTCAGCAGGTTCTATAGGTTCAACGGGTTTAAGAGGTTCAAAGGGGATGGTGCGGCGCATAAAAACTCAGAAGCGCCGCAGAGTATAAAATAGTGGCGATGCCCGAAGATGGCATTTCAGTCAC
>CAKPQG010000002.1 GCA_934178345.1 uncultured Dialister sp.
ATTCACACCCATAGGAGGATGTAAGAACGTTATGGATTTCTTAATCGCGATGGATCCAGCAGTGAAATGTCTGCTGCTTCTGCTTGTCGTCGCTATTCTTTTCGTCACCGAAAAGATTCCGCTGGCGGTCACTTCGATCGCTTCTGCTGTTTGCTGCTGGCTGCTCGGGCTGGTACCGCTGAAGGAAGTATTCCTTGGCCTCGCTGATTCAACGGTCGTGCTCTTCGGCGGCATGTTCGTCGTCGGTGCAGCGATGTTCTATACGGGCCTGGCGCAGGATATCGGCGCCCGTATCGTCAAAGTCTTCGGCACTAGTGAGACGAAGCTGATGATCGGCGTCATGATCATCGCGGCTGTCATGTCCGCATTCCTGTCGAATACCGGTACCACCGCCTGTCTCATTCCGGTCATCATCGGCGTCTGCAAAGAAGCAAATCTTTCGCCATCCCGTATCCTCATGCCGCTGGCATTCGCTGCCGGCCTCGGCGGTACCTGCACACTGATCGGTACGCCGCCAAACATCATTGCAAACGTAGCTCTGAAAACCGCTGGTATGCCTGAGCTGCAGTTCTCCTTCTTTGAATATGCCTACATCGGTATCCCGATCACCATTTGCGGCATCATCTACATGCTGCTCGTCGGCCGTCACATCCTGCCGGAAGTGAAAGTCGATGACTCCTTCGCCAAGACGGCAGAAGTCGAACAGGAGATCGAAGCGAACGAAACCTCCAAGATCAAGAAGATCATCTGCGGCGTCATCATGCTCGGCGTCATCATCACCATGGCGACGGACCTTGTTCCTCTGGAGATCGCAGCTGTCATCGGCGCTCTCCTCTGCGTCGTCACTGGCTGCCTAACCGAACGTCAGGCCTATGACTCCATCGACTGGGTCACCATTTTCCTCTTCGCTGGTATGATCCCGATGGCTACTGCCATGAATACCTCCGGTGCTGGCAAGATGATCGCGTCCTTCACTGTCGCAGCTATGGGCGGTAATCCGTCTCCATACCTCATCACCGCTGTTCTCTTCGTCCTCGCTGTCATTCTGACCCAGTTCATGAGTAACACCGCGTCCAAAGCACTGCTTTGCCCGGTCGGTATCGCTCTGGCTACCCAGGTCGGCGCTTCCCCGAGAGCTGTCCTCATGGCGATCCTCATCGCTTCCTCTTGTGCCTTTGCTACCCCTGTCGGTACGCCGCCAAATACCTTGGTGCTTGGTCCTGGCAAGTATTCCTTCATGGACTATGTCAAAGCCGGTTCTGGCCTCGTCGTGGTCTGCCTGATCGTATCTGTCATCGTCATCCCGATCGTATGGCCATTCTTCCCGAACTAATAGACATATATTAGTAAAATATAATAATAAAAAATAGCTCCTCCTTTGATGCCTGCCGGATATGACTCATCCGGTGGGCTTTTTCTTTTTGGGGGAAGTTGGTTGGTCGTTGTCTTGGCACTAGTGACTGGTGACTGGGATTCTCTGGTATCGTCATCCCGAGCGTAGCCCTCGATCTTTACTGCACTGTGGGAATCAGCGTGTATGCGCTGAGGGGAAACGATGTCCTGGTGCTGCCTCACATTAGGCGTTGAGCGTTCTGCAATAAAGACCCTCGGCTACGCTCGAAATGACGATGCACGCGAAGCGCTATCAAAGTTGCGGCGAAGCCGCCACCGCCATTTCGTATTTCTAATTCAACTCGAGCCCTGAACCCTGAACCCTAAATTCCCTTGCCTATTTCTCTTCCACCTTTTATAATGAAAAGAAATGGCATGATATATCCTACAGTCTTTCAAGGAGGCGTTTGTATGAATCGTCAATGGATGAAAGCAGGAGCTGCCCTTCTCACTTTGGCAGCATTGGGAGTCACGGCTGGTTGCGGTGGAGCGCCCGCAAAGAGCAGCCCGGAGAAAGCAGCGGCATCAGGAGAAGCAGGACGGACACTGAAGGTCGCCTGCATCGCGACCTATCCGCCCTTTGTCTATAAAGACAAAGATGACAAGATCATCGGCTTCGATGTGGATATCACGAATGCGGTCGCCAAAGAAATGGGGGCGAAGACCGAGTACAAGAGCATGCCTTTTGACCAGATCGTACAGGCGGTCGCAGACAATAAGGCTGACATCGCCGTAGCAGCCTGTGATATGACGCAGGATCGCGCAGATAAGGTGAATTTCTCCTCGATTTACTACAATAAGGAAAGCGTGTCTATCCTGTCTCGTAAGGATGATGAACGCATCCACGGCTCGCAGGATCTTGTCGGCAAGACGGTCGCTGTCGAAAAAGGCACCGTCTATGTGACGACGGCCAAGCAGCTCGGCGCGACAGTAAAAGAGTACGACTACCATGACCAGCTCATCAAGGCTGTGGAAAACAAAGAGGCGGATGCGCTTATCCTCGATAAGCCTGTCGCTCTCTTCTACATGACGCATGGGGCAGCGGACAATCTCCGCGCTGCCGGCATCATTTCCGGCAGCGGCGGCTTCGTCATGCTGCTCAATAAGAAGGACCCTGCGCTGCAGAAAGAAGTGAATGAAGCACTGGGCAAGCTCATGAATAATGGAGAATATGATAAGATTTATGAGAAATGGTTCGCGGATACGAATTTCGAAAAAGAACCGGATGTGAAGAAATAGGTAAGCGTGAAAAGGATTCTCTCATGACGAGGGAATCCTTTTTTGCTGGATTCAAGGGTAGCCAGTGGGCGTGCTGTCTCTTGATTGTGTGAGAAAGAGGTTCAGCGGGTTCTATAGGTTCAAGAGGTTCAAAGGGGTTGGTGCGGCGCATAAAAAGCAGAAGCGCCGCGAAGGTTTGAAACTGGCGGTTTTCTCGTATCGCAAACCTAATCCCTAGCTACCAGTCACCAGTCACAAGTCACTAGCCGCTAGCCACTCATCCCTGCTTTCAAATTTTTTTGGGGCAGCCATTCCTCGTATCGTCATCCCGAGCGCAGCCGAGGGATCTTTCTTGCACTGCGGTCAGTATCCCATAAGCACTGGTAGGGAAACGACGCCTTGGTGCTTCGTGTTTCTGCGTTCACATAGGTGTCGTTTGTCGGTCTGCAAAGAAGATTTCTCGCTTCGCTCGAAATGACGGATACGGGAGTCTGATGTCTTCTAGTCTCCTAGTCTTTTAGTCACCAGTCACCAGTCACAAGTCCCTAGTCACTTATCCTACTTTTCAAATTGGCGGACAAGCCGCTACCTTCCTCATTCCGCAGTCCTGTTTTTCTAGAACCCCGAACCCCATTTATTTCCCCATTGTATTCCCTGCCTAAATCGAATATAATGAAATGAGTTATCGATTGTATACGAAAAAATGCGCATACAAGTT
This sequence comes from uncultured Dialister sp., assembly GCA_934178345.1. GTDB lineage: Bacteria > Bacillota > Negativicutes > Veillonellales > Dialisteraceae > Dialister. Next base: position 3,329 of record CAKPQG010000002.1, read on the forward strand.
TACAATAAATCATGAGGTGATCAAATGAGTGAATTACTTCGCGTGGAGAATCTCCACGTATCTGTAGGCGGGAAAGAGCTCCTTCACGGCATTAACCTCACCGTGAATCAGGGAGAAGTCCATGTCATTATGGGCGTCAATGGGGCAGGCAAGTCGACGCTGCTTCACGCCATCATGGGAAATCCTGTCTATCAGATCACTGAGGGGCATATATACTTCGAAGGAGAGGACATTACGAAGCTCTCCGTCGATAAGAGAGCGAAGCTCGGCATTTTTCTGTCTTTCCAGAATCCGATCTCGGTCGCTGGTATCACGATGGAAAATTTCATCCGTACCGCGAAGACGACGATTTCCGGGAAGCAGCAGCGTCTTTTCCCTTTCAAGCGTCTCATGCGCCAGCGTATGGAGGACCTCGCCATGGATCCGTCCTACGCAGACCGTTACCTGAATGACGGCTTCTCCGGCGGCGAACGCAAGAAGAGCGAGATCCTGCAGCTTAGGATCCTCGATCCGAAGCTCGCCATGCTCGATGAAACAGACTCGGGACTCGATGTCGATGCTGTCCGCATCGTATCGAAGAATATTTCTGAATACCATAATGAAGGAAATGCGATCCTTCTCATCACCCATCTGAACCAGATCCTGAAATTCATCCAACCGGAATTCGTCCACGTCCTGATCGATGGCAGGATCGTGAAAGAAGGCGGCCCCGAGCTCGTGGATGAGATCGAGACCAATGGCTTCGACGTCTATCGCAGCGAGGTGTGACTATGGCAGAAGAGAAAGTCAGAAGCCAGGTCGAAGATATCAATCGCAGCATCTATGACGTCAAGGATACGGTGGAATTTTCCTATAAAGCAGAGACCGGTCTGACGGAAGACATCATCCGTGAGATTTCTGCGAAAAAGGAAGAACCGGAATGGATGCTCGAGAAACGGTTAAAGGCTCTTGCGATTTACAATCAGCTGGACTTCCCGCCATGGGGGCCGGACATTTCCGAGCTGGATATGCAGCACATCGATACCTATGTGCGTCCGAAGACGGACATGAAAGCCAGCTGGGAGGATCTTCCCGAGAATATCCGTGACACTTTCGACCGCCTCGGCATACCGGAAGCGGAGAAGAAATCGCTCGCCGGTGTCGGCGCGCAGTACGACTCGGAAGTGGTTTATCACAATATCCAGAAAGAGCTGGAAGAGCAGGGCGTCATCTATGTCGACTTTGAGACGGCTGTGAAGAAATACCCGGAACTCATCAAGCCGTACTTCGGGAAACTGATCACACCGAATTATCATAAATTTGCGGCGCTGCACTACGCCGTCTGGTCCGGCGGCTCCTTCGTCTATGTGCCGAAGGGTGTCCATGTGAAGATGCCGCTCCAGAGTTATTTCCGTCTGAATGCACCGGGGGCGGGACAGTTCGAGCATACGCTCATCATTGTCGAAGAAGGGGCGGACTGCCACTTCATCGAAGGCTGCTCAGCACCTCGCTACAATGTGGCCAATCTTCACGCCGGTGCCGTCGAGCTGTACGTGAAAAAAGGCGCGACGCTGCGCTACTCGACCATTGAAAACTGGTCGAAAAACATGTACAACCTGAATACGAAGAAGTCTCTCATCGAAGAAGACGGACACATGATCTGGGTATCCGGTTCCTTTGGCTCTCATACCTCCTGCCTGTATCCGGATACGGTGCTCAGGGGCGACCGTGCGACCTGTGAATTCACCGGCATCACCTTTGCCGGCAAGGGACAGTACCTTGATACCGGCTCGAAGGTCGAAGCCCTCGGGAAGGATACCTCCCTCACCGTGAATTCGAAATCGATCTCCAAGGGCGGCGGCACGGCTATCTATCGAGGCGTCGTCTACATCGGGCCGAAAGCTACGGGGACGAAGGGCTCTATCAGCTGCGAGTCCCTGATGCTCGACAATGAGTCCCGCTCGGATACGATCCCGGATATCATCATCGAGAATGATGATATCGACCTCGGGCATGAAGCCAAGATCGGCCGCATCCCGGATGAAGACATTTACTACCTCATGAGCCGCGGCCTTTCCGAAGAGGATGCCAAAGCCATGCTGGTTCGCGGCTTCGCAGAGCCGATTTCCAAAGAACTGCCGCTGGAATACGCGGTAGAAATGAACCGCCTCATCGATCTTGAATTCGAAGGCGCGATTGGTTAAGGAGGGCATCATGGAAGAAATCAGAGTCAACCGTCTGCCGCTTCTCACCTATCGGTATCTGCACACGAATGATACGCCGCTTTCCTTTGAAATGCCGAAAGGGGCAGGCAGCTTTACCTTCTCCGATATGACCCATGTCAGAGAAGGCGGCACGCTTCCCGAAAATTTCGATGGCGCATCGAAGGAAACCGTGCTCGCTGCAGAAAAAGGCAGTCACTATACCATCACCATCCCCGAAGGGGCGAACGCCCAGCTCACCATCGACGTGAAGACTGCGTCGGATGCGGCGGCTGCGTTCCTTTTCCATCTTGAAAAAGGGGCGTCCCTGTCTCTCACATGGAAACTCACGGGCGGAGAGGAAGAGGGCACCTGCGTCCTTGCCGCGTACTATGAGCTTGCGGAAGACGCGAAGCTCCATGTATCGCGCCTGGAAAGCGGCCTCACCAAGACCGTCATCTATGACCAGCGTCACAGCGTACTCGCCGCTCGTGCCCGCGCCGACTTCTATGCGGCCGAGCTTGGCGGAGAGAAAATCATCGTTCACAGCTACGGAAAGCTCTCCGGTGATGCGTCCGAGATGAATGAAAGAGCCATCTATGCTGGTCGCGGCCGGCAGCACCTCGACTTCTTCTATCACATCGACCATGTGGGGAAGAAGACGAAGGCAGAGATCGACCTCAAAGGCGCACTGGCGGATGAGTCGAAGAAGATTTTCCGCGGCACGCTCGACTTCAAGCGCGGCTGCGCTGGATCCGTGGGCGACGAAGGCGACTTCGCCATCCAGCTCGATCCGAAGACGAAAAACATTTCCCTCCCGCTTCTCCTCTGCACCGAGGACGATGTACAGGGCAATCATGCATCGAGCGCAGGGCAGCTTGACCAGAATACCATCTACTTCCTGATGAGCCGCGGCTTCACCTTGGAAGAAGCCCGCCGCATCGTGGTCGAAGCCCTGATCCGTCCCATCATCGACGGTATGGACGAGATGATTCGAGAAGAAGTCCTGACGGCTGTCAGAGAGAAATTGGATAGAGAATAAAGGTCGAACAGGTTCTATGGGTTCAACGGGTTCCCATGTTAGTAATGCTATTAAGTTAAGCGGCAGAACGTTCTTGGCTCCCCATCGGGGGAGCTCCCCGAAGGGGTGAAGGGGCTACGTAGCGGTATTGCATGAAATTGTTGGAATATCGATAGAATCGGACTATTCAACATAGCACGCTATACCGCTAGCATGCCCCTATTGCCTTCGGCACTTCCCCCGAAGGGGGAAGCAAGACGTTACGTAGCTAACGATTTCCTTAACTTAATAGCATTGCCCATGTTAGGGGAGTAGCGTATTCTCATACATAAAAAAATTCTCGGCGCTTCCATTTTTTGATGCGCCGCACCATCCCCGTTGAACCTGCTGAACCTATGGAACCTTTTGAACCCGCAACAGATCACTATACATTTGGAGGAATCATGAACAGCGAACTTATTCGAAATGATTTTCCTATTTTGAAGACCAAAGTCGGCGGTCATCAGATCGTCTACTTTGATAATGCTGCCACCACGCAGCGCCCGCTCCCTGTCGTCAATGCGGTCTTAGACTACACCACCCATGAGAATGGGAATCCGCACAGAGGCGCACACATCTTTGCAATTTCCGCCTCGGAAGCCTATGACACTTCGAAAGAGGTCGTCCGTGACTTCATCCACGCCAGAAGCGAAAAGGAAATCATCTACACCAGAAATACCAGCGAATCCTTGAACCTCGTAGCCCGCTCCTACGGCGAGACACATCTCAAGACCGGTGACCACATCCTGATCACCATCGCGGAACATCACTCAAACCTTGTCACCTGGCAGCGCGTCGCCAAGAAGACCGGCGCGATACTGGACTACATCTACGTCGACAAGGAAACCGGACATTTCCCGGAAGAAGAACTGAAAAAGATCGACGACCTGAGAGTGAAGCTCTTCGCCTTCGCCGAAGTCTCGAACGTCCTCGGCATCGACTTCGATCCGAAGCCGCTGATCGCAAGAGCCCATGCCCACGGCGCGATCGTTGTCTTAGACGGCGCGCAGTCCACCCCGCATAAGCCTGTCGACGTACAGGACTTAGACTGTGACTTCTTCGCCTTCTCCGGGCACAAAATGTGCTCCATGGGCGGGATCGGCGTCCTCTATGGCAAGGAAGAACTCTTGAACGACATGGAGCCCTTCCTCATGGGCGGCGATATGATCGAAGATGTCCATGAACAGGAGACCACCTACGCCGAGCTCCCTGCCAAATTCGAAGCCGGCACCCAGTATGTCGAAGGCGCGGTCAGCCTCGTCGCAGCCATTCGCTATGTGCAGGCTATCGGATTCGACGAAATCCGCGCACAGGAAAAACGCCTCGTCACCCGCTGCCTGGAAGGCATGAAGAAGCTCCCCTTCATCCACATCATCGGACCGACAAATCCGGAAGAAAAAGAAGGCCTCGTCGCTTTCGAAGTCGAAGGCGTCCATCCGCATGATGTTGCACAGATCCTCTCTGCGGAAGGCATCTGCATCCGCACCGGACACCACTGCGCCCAGCCGCTCCACATCTACCTTGGCATCAATGCCTCCTGCCGTGCCAGCTTCTATTTCTATAACACGGAAGAAGAAGTGGACTACTTCCTCGAAAAGCTCAAGGATGTCCGGAAAGTCATGGGGGATGACGACTGATGGAACTCAAACAGCTTTATACTGACCTCATCCTCGAATACAACAAGGATAAGAGCAACAAACGCAAGATCGAATGCCCGACCGTCCATGAGCACGGACATAACCCGAGCTGCGGCGATGACATCGATATCGAAGTCAAGATCAAGGACGGCGTCATCGAAGACCTCGCCTACACCGGCAGCGGCTGCGCCATCAGCCAGGCCTCGACCGCGATGATGGCGGAGCTCCTGCAGGGGAGAACTGTCCCCGAAGCCCTTCGCCTCTGCGGCCTCTTCCTCGATATGATCCGCGGCAAAGTGACGGAGGAAAGCGAGCTCGAGGAGCTCGAAGCCGCCATCACGCTGAAGGATATTTCCAAGATGCCCGTTCGCGTCAAGTGCGCGACCTTAGGCTGGCATACGCTCGAAATGGCACTGACCAAAATAGAAAAAGAACTCACAAAGTGAGAAAAAGCCTCCGGACCGCAAAGCGGTGCGGGGGCTTTTGGTATGGGCGGGTGAGCAGGCAGCGAGGCAGCACATACGAGGCTGACTGCGGGTGTGGGGATAGCGGCGTTCTCGTATCGCCTTAGTATTGCGTTTCCTTAAGGTCAACTTCCGAATCCAGTGAGGCGTGAGGCGTGAAGGTACGGCGCATAAAATTAAGGAAACGCTGATTCTGCGATTGAATCAGCGTTTCCTTAGTCCCCCAGTTTCCCGTCACAAAATATCCAGATCCTCATAAGCGGGGCGCATCACATAGGTTCCCATCTTATCAATGAGGCCCCATTTGCCTTTGACCTTGACGCCTGCGAGGCCGGAGGAGAAGGGGGTGACGTCGGAAAAGGTGTCTTCATGAGGGAAGGCTTCATGACCTGCAGGCGTGATGAAGGTCCAGCCGTTCTTTGTTTTGACGGGAAGGAGGCCTTCTCCTGCTTTCGATACGGCAAGGTAGAGGGGCGCAGTGAGGCGCGACCCGTCCTTGCCCGCGATGCCCCATTTGTCCTCTTCTTTATAACCGAAATAACCACTTCCCAAGGATCTGATTTCCTTATAGGAGAATGGCAGAATTTCGTGGCCATCTGCTATGGAGATGAGTCCCCATTTCTTGTTCTCGCCTTTGGCGAGGAGTACGCCGTCTTCCTCATCGGGGAGGAGGCCTGTGTAGATGGTGTGGGCAATGTAGGTGCCTTCACGGTTCACCCAGCCATAGCGGCCGTCTTTCGAAAGGAGGATGCCTTTTTCTCCGGCGGAGAAGACGCGGTCATTGGCGGGGCTGGCGATGACTTTGCCGTTCTTGTCGATGTAGCCGCGTTTGACCGTGATGGACGGGATAGTCTCGTAGTCGTACCGGCCGGGATACCAGATGGGCACGCCGATGCCCCATCCCCATGGGTGATGGTGGTGATGGCGGAAGGCGAGCCAGTCGCCCCATCCCCATCCGATGCCGATGGAGATCGGAGGACGGCTGTGGACAGCGTGCGTCTCCACTTCGCCTTCTCTGATTTCGGCAAGGCCATCCTCAAAGGGGAAGAGCTGGTCATAGTCTGCCATGAAGGCGATGGTGCCGTCAGGTCTGGCATAGCCATTGCCGTCGATGGTCTTGACGCCGGCAAGTCCTTCTGCGAAGGGGGTCAGCACCGCTTTGAATTGGGGCTTGGCAGTGAGGCGGCCTTCGGTATCGATGAATCCCCAGAGCTTGCTCTCGTCCTGGACGGCCGCGTAGCCTTCGCTGAAGGTCGGTGAGACGGCTTTGTAAGCAGGAGGGATGATTTCTTTCCCTTCTCTATCTATATAGCCCCAGAGGTTCTTCTGATTCTTGACGGCGAGGCGTCCCTCTTCGAAGGCGGCACCCGTATCTTTGTAGGTCGGTGGGAGGACGTAGCGGCCCGTCATGTCGATGACGCCCCAGCGTCCTTTTTCTTTGACCGCAGCGAGGCCGTCTTCAAAGAAGCGCGCTTCCTGATAGACGGGCTTCACTTCTCTTCCGTCGAGCGAAAGATAGCCGTAGGTCGCGCCGCGCTTCACGATCGCCATGTCGTTCTCGAAGTCGGAGACTTGATCGTAGGCGGCACCAGAAATCAGCGTCCCGTCATTTGTATAGAAGGAGATCTTCTTGTCTCTTCCGCGGACAGCGAGGGCTCCTTCTTTCCAAATGGAGCGGCTTTCGTAGGAGATCGGAACGACTTCCTTTCCCGTGCGGGTGAAAAATCCGCGAAGCCCGCCTTTTTCTGCTTCGATGAGATCATCGCGGCCTTCTTCTGAGGTGAGGTCTTCCGCCCGCTCATCTGCGTCTTTGAGCGAGAGGCCGAGGCGGTCATAGGAAATCGGAATTACGACCTTGCCCGCAGCATTCACCGCGCCCCACATGCCGTTCTCTTTGACTGCGGCCGTGAAAGGGAGAGAGTTGTTGGCAGAAATCGTAGTCGCTGCCAGAAGGGCAGCAAGCGTCAGGAGCAGTGTACGTTTTTTCATAGAGAGCACCTCCGGAAAGATGATAGATTCTATCCTAAGGAAACACTGATTAAATCGTTGTCCGACTTGGCTCTTGCATTTTCATGCAAGGCGAGGAATAATCCGACGCGAATAGCGAGCTATTTAAGGAGGGTTATGACGAAGCATTGCATGAAAATACATGCCAAATCGGACTCTGCGATTTAATCAGCGTTTCCTTAATTATAGTCAAAGAACGAGGGGCTGTAAATTGAAAGCAAAAAAGCATTTTCCGCGGGGAAAATGCTTTTTGATGCTATGGGGACCTATGGGGCGGCACGCCCCGGGGGATAAGTTTGAAAGCAGGGAAGAGTAGCTAGTGGCTAGGGATTAGGGATTAGGGATTAGGAGTGACTAGTGACTGGTGACTTAAATGCCACTTTCTGGCATCGCCATATTTATACTCCGCGGCGCTTCTGATTATGATGCGCCGCACCAATCCCTTTGAACCTCTTGAACCTATAGAACCCGCTGAACCTTTATCATTTTACTTCAATCAGTTCATACTGCGGATTGCCCATCTTGAGCTCTTTCATCGCCTGCAACTGATGAAGACCGTGGCGGGACTCGATACGCTTGACGAGATCCTGATTCGATGCGGTCTGATAGACGAGGTCGACCGATGCCTGATCGATGGCGAGAAGGTCGGTCGAGGCGAGGATGCCGATATCCGGGATGGTCGGTTCTTCCGCTGCGAGACCGGCGCAGTCGCAGTCGACGGACATGCGGCGCAGGACATTCAGGTAGACGATGTGCTTGCCGAAGAAATCAATCGTGGCTTTGGCGGATTCTGCCATGTTTTCCATGAGAAGCTCCTTGCCAGGCCATGCGTTCCAGTCTTCCGGCTGGTTGTTTACATCGACGCCATGGACCTGGCTCTTGCCGATGCGTCCGTCAGCGCAGCCGATGGCGAGATTCTTCATCGAGCCGCCGAAGCCGCCCATGGCATGTCCTTTGAAATGGGTGAGGACGATCATCGAGTCATAGTTCACGATGTGGCCGCCCATGGAGACAGTCTTGAAATGCTTGCCGCCGCAGACTGGAAGGTCGACGGTTCCCTCTTCATCCATGATATCTACGGGGCAGAAGGTCCAGCCATTCACCTGCAGGGTATCTCGGTGCATCTCGGTCGTGTAGCGGTCTCCCTGATAGAGCGTATTCGTTTCTACGATCGTGCTGCCTGCCACCTGCTTCTGAAAGGCTTCTACCATGTCGCGCGGCAGGATGTTCGGTCCATGCTTCTCGCCGGTATGCAGCTTGATAGCCACTTTGCCATAGATGGCATCATTGATCTTGGAGTAGAGTGAAATCAGATGCGCCGCATCGATCACGCGGGTGAAATAGACTTTCGCATGTGTGCCCGCTGCGCTTTCGTCCACGCGGGTAGAGCCGATGACTGGAGCCTGTTTGTATGTTTCCATGATAGTCCTCCTTCGATGGTCAGGGCTGCCTGTGGCAACCATTTTTTATGTCATTAGTATATTCTGTTTTTTCTTTGATGACAAATACTTTTGTGGGATGGGAATCTATGCACGAAAGGCATGGGGAGGGGCGGCGCATAAAAATTAGAAGTGCCGCGGCGCATCCAAAAGAGATGCCTGAAGGTGGTATTTAGTCACCAGTCACCAGTCACCAGTCACTAGCCACTACGCACGCAAAAAGAAAACGCCCATGCATACGCATGGGCGTTCATATTCTGGAGCCGGCAACAGGATTTGAACCTGCGACCTACGCATTACGAATGCGCCGCTCTACCAGCTGAGCTATACCGGCATTGACATAAAACATTGTAACAAATGGAGTGGGGGTTTGTCAAATAAATTTTGCTGGTTTCAGAGAAGGCTACGCATTTTCCAGGGATCATGCCGAGCGTATGCGCCTGTATGCAGGAAACGGGATATGCGTCACGGGCTTTTAAAACCTATTGACAAATTCGAATTCCTGTGCTATACTTCTAAACATTGTCGGGGCATAGCGCAGTTTGGTAGCGCACTTGGTTCGGGACCAAGGGGTCGCAGGTTCAAATCCTGCTGCTCCGACCATTTATGCGGGTGTAGCTCAATGGTAGAGCGCCAGCCTTCCAAGCTGGTTACGAGGGTTCGATTCCCTTCACCCGCTCCAGAAACGATCCGCTCTTGGGCGGGCTTTTTTATTGCCTGAAATGGCTGGGGACTATTGACTGGTGACTGGTGACTAGTGACTGGTGACTAGTGGCTAGGGATTAGGAATTAGAGACTAAGAGACTAGGAGACCAAGAGATTTTAGACTCTCCTATATCGTCATTTCGAGCGCAAGCGAGAAATCTTTGTCATTCGCGGACTGAGACTCACGCTTTCCCCCACATGTGCTGCGCATTTCTCCGCTTTCCTCATCTGTTTTTCATGCCGACTGTGCCCTATCCCCCCCCTACGGGGCACCTTCCCCTCGAGGGGAAGGCTGGCGATACGCGGAAAACCTGCCATCGCAAACCTTCGGACATCGCCCCATATACTTGCTGCGAAGCTGCCACCTTCATTCCTAATTCCTAATTCCTAATTCCTAATTCCTAATTCCTCATTTCTCATTCAAGCAGAGCCTCCATACGCAATCCAAAGACGGCATGCTCTCTAAATCTTTTAGCACGATTTCCAAACAACAAACAACGAACAACCATCCACAAATGTGATAAGATAGTAACAATAGCAGTGGAGGTGGAACACGATGGCATACACAGAAGCGGAATTGATCGGTCAGCTGGAGAAGGATCTCGCGCGTCCGGGAGAGCTGTATGTAAAGGACTATATACAAGAGGGCGGGGCGGCGAGCGATACAGGGCGCTCCTATGAGGACATCATCAGCGCGTATCTTGTCACTCACGCAGAAGCGCTGAAAATGACGGATACGAATTGGGGCATGGTGCATACCGCTATCGGAAAGACTTCCGAGCGGGGGAGCCGCATGGCGCAAAAGCTGCTTTCGGAGAAGGATTTCTTCCATGCCATCCCGCTTGACGGGGATGTACGGCTGACGGATGGGACGATGGCGGAGATCGGGTACTTTGATTTTATGACGCTCGATAAAGAAGGAAAGAACCTTACCCTTTTTGAAATTCGTCCCTATCCGGAAAAAGAACAGCCGCTTTCGCGTCTCCTTCGCTGCTGGAGCCTCAAGACCTCGCTGAATCAGGCGCTTCTTTTGCAGAGGCTCGGCATGGAAAAGCTGCCGCGGATCTCCATCGTGACGCTCATCACCGGGGCTGGAAGTGATCACTTTACGCCTGCGGGGAGAAAGCCTGTGTCGCTCCCTTTGAAGCAGCTGGGAGGGATGCTCGGCGTTTCTTGCCTTTATCTCTTCCATGGTCTCTACGGCGTCCCTGTGAGCGGGGCGCAGGCGCCGGCGCAGATGACGCGCGCGGAGCTGCTCTCGCTCCTGGAAAAAGATGCCAAGCATCCGGAGCTTCTGTATCAGAAGGACTATATCAATCGATTCGGCCTCACGGCGGATACGAAGGAGCCTTACGCGGCTGTCGCAGCCGGCTGGCTCACCGCGCATCGGGATCTGTGGATGACGGTGCCGCAGGGGCTTTACCGACTGGTCGAGGGAAATCGTGTCAGCATCACGATGAAAGATCTAGATTTTCAAAGGATCCGCAAGCAGCGCGTCTTTCCGCCTTTTGGCGAAGTGCTGCCTGTCGCGCTCGTGCTTTTGGGAAATCGGTCGCAGGAGCTCGGACGTCCCTCCATGCTGCTCTATGATGGAAATCCGTCAGGGGCAGGGACGTACTCTCTCGTGAGAGCGCTCGAAAGGGTCGATCCGTCCGACAGTCTGCTTCGGAGCGTACTTCGCGCGTTCACGCACCTCGTGCTGGTCGATCGGAAGAAGCTGATGGCAGATCTTCGGCTGCCGGAGGAAACGACGCTCGAGGTGCGTCTCGTCGTAGGCGGGGGGATGCAGTACGATCTCTTTTTGCGGGATCTCCCCTTCGTAGAGCCGCTCATGAAAGCCATGGGCGTCGGCCTCATTACGATGGGAGAAGGGTATGAAGCGATGTATTGAGGGGAATTTTAGTGACTAGTGACTGGTGACTAGTGACTGGACATCAGCTACCAGTCACTAGTCGTTATTTCCAAAAACCTTGAACCTTCCCTTCGTTCCCTATATAATAAGAAGAAATAAAAATGTAAGGAGAGCAACCATCCATGGGATTTTTTGATAAAAAGCATGAATCCGACACCCCGATCGGAAACCTGAGAGCGCACATCGGCACCTATATGTACTTTGTCAAGGTGGGCAAGTCGAAGTTCAAGCACAAAGGACGCATCGGCGAAATCTTTGCGGATATGGACAACACCCAGTTTCTTTTCAATCAGGCGACAATGGGAACGATGTATGATTTCAAAAAGAAACTCGACTACGCCCTCTGGGATGCAGCCGTTCATAAATACACCGAAGACATGGAGGCCCTGAAGGCGGAATTATTGAAGGTCGTCGATCAGGAAGAGGCAGCGCCGAAGGAAGAAGCACCAAAGGAAGAGAAAGTCGTAGAAGCCGCGCCCAAGGAAGAAGAGACAGGCGACTGGAAATCCTCCATCAAAGGACAGATGGCGGCTGCGGAAGAGAAGGCGAAGGAGGAAGCCGAGCGCAAGAAGCGCGAGGCCGAGGAAGAGGAAGGCTTTGCCGTCGATGCCAGCGAAGAAATGACCGAGGCCGACTGCCGCGAGCTCTGGCGTATCCTGCAGGGACTCGAAAGAGAATTCCAGGAAATGAAGAGCATCGCGGACGACTGGTTCACCGTACACGGCAAAGGCAATGGCTGCTTCGGAGCGCTCGCCATGATGGCTCTTATCCCTGTGGGCGCGATCTACGGGATTTGTCAGATGCTGTAAATGAGGAATGGATGTGCGGCACGCATACTAAGGAAGCGGCCGATCATGCGCTTTGCTCTCCTTTGGATCCGCAGAACCTGCTGCGTCTCTTCACCATGACGGTAAAGGGAAAATGGATCGATGTTCCTGCCCGGCCCCCACTTCCTTATAATAACTTTTCTCGAGAGGGTGTACATTTACCCTCACCTATGGTATGATAATGCAAGAAATCTTGGTTTCAGGGAGGTGACATCATGTCCAAACACATCGTTACAATCAACAAGTCTTCTCTGCAGGACTCCATCAAATTCGAAGGCTGCAGTGAATGTCAGACTTCCTGCCAGTCCGCTTGCAAAACAAGCTGCACCATTGGCAACCTGATCTGCACAGAACAGGAAGAAGCAGAAGCAAAGAGAGCATAAGCTGATGCACGGCCAAGCCCCCGGCCTTGAGACCGGGGGCTTTTCTTGTGAAGTGAATGGATGCGGGGGAAGGAAATGACATTATTATTTTGATGAGATGCGGGGTACCGTCCCATGGAACCGTTCCAACCTGTTAAGGAAACACTGATTAAATCGTTATCGGATTTCATTCTTGGATTTTTATACAGAGCGAGGAGACAGAGGGCGCGAATAGCGAGCTATTTAAGGAGGATGTCGACGATGCTATGTATAAAAATTCATATGAAATCTGATTCTGTGATTGAATCAGCGTTTCCTTAAAGATTGAAAGCAAGGATGAGTAGCTGGGGATTGGGAACCTTGAGTGACTAGTGACTAAATACCACCTTCGCGCATCGCCCTATTTATACTTCGCGGCGCTTCTGATCTTTATGCGCCGCTCCTTCCCCTTTGAACCCATAGAACCTATAGAACCCGCTGAACCTCTTTCATTCGCAATCCAGGGGCAGTACGCCTTATGGACTAACCCTCAAACCATATAACCCAATAAAAGGAGAATAACATTTCATGGATTACAACGTTAAGCCAATGATTCACCGTTTCCAGCAGAACGGCATGAATATCGTCATGGATGTGAACAGCGGCATCGTACATGTCGTCGATGATGTGACGTACAAGGTCCTCGCGTATTACAATGGAACCAACCGGGGAATGGTTCTGGCGAATCTTTCCAAAGACTACGAAGAGGCCGAACTCAATGAAGTCATGGACGACCTTGATGAACTCATCGCCAAAGAAGTACTTTTTGCACCGATGGATAAGAATTACAAAATGGCGATCGAAGATCGTCCGATCATCAAAGCACTCTGCATCAATATCGCCCACGACTGCAATCTGCGCTGCCAGTACTGCTTCGCCGGGCAGGGCGGCTATGGCCAGTGGCGCATGCTGATGAGCTTCGACGTTGCCAGAAGAGCGGTCGATTTCCTCATCGCACACAGCGGCCCGCGTGAACACTGCGAGCTTGATTTCTTCGGCGGTGAACCGCTCATGAACTGGCATGTCGTACAGCAGACCATCGACTATGTACACAAGCAGGAAAAGAAGCACGGCAAGAAGATCAAGATGTCCCTCACCACGAATGGCCTTCTGCTCGACAAGGAAAAGGTCAAATACCTGACGGACAATCACATCAGCCTCATCCTCTCGCTCGACGGCCGCAAGGAAATGCATGACCGCATGCGTCCGGGCGTCCATGGCGAAGGCACCTATGATGAGATCGTGAAAAATCTCCAGTACTGCGTGGCGAACCGCAAGGGCGAGGAATACTATGTCCGCGGTACCTTCACCCGCTACAACATGGACTTTACGACCGACGTCATCGACATGATCGACAAGGGCTTCCCCGCTGTATCCATGGAACCAGTCGTCGGTGAAGACACGGCCGATTACTCCATCAAGGAAGAGGATCTGCCGCGCGTCAAAGCGGAATATGACCGCCTTGCAAAGCTCTTCATCGAAAGAGAAGAAGAAGGCCGTCCATTCTTCTTCTTCCATTTCAATATGGACCTTTGGAAAGGTCCCTGCCTTCCGAAACGTCTCCGCGGCTGCGGCGCCGGTCATGAATACCTCGCCGTCGTACCGAATGGCGATATTTACCCCTGCCACCAGTTCGTCGGACGAGAAGGCTATGTCATCGGCAACGTCTATGAAGGTCTCAAGAACTTCAAGATGATGCGCGACTTCCGCATGAACCACGTCTTCAGCAAGCCGGAATGTGTCGACTGCTGGGCGAAATTCTTCTGCTCCGGCGGCTGCCATGCGAATAACGAAGCATTTGCCGGCGACATTCATAAGCCGTACCACATCACCTGTGAGATCCAGAAGAAACGCGTAGAATGCGCGATGATGATCCAGGCGTACAATGAAATGAAGAAACCAAAGGTCATGGCGCAGCCAGGCACCTATCAGGCCAAGAAAGAAGCCTTGGAAGAGAAATAAAAAATCCGTAGCGGACATATCCGCTACGGGGGTTTGTTATCCTAAACGGGTACGTCCCTGCTTGCCAGGGACGTACCCGTTTGCCATTCAGCTGGCAACGGCTACCTGCAGTTTGAGTTGTAGTGCCTGCATCAGTTTGATGAGAGTATCGAGCTTGGGAGCTACACTGCAGGACTCGATGCGGGCGACAGAAGACTGGGGGATACCGCAGCGCTCAGCCAGCGCTCGTTGGCTGAGGCCAAGCTCCTGCCGACGCTTGATCAAGGAGGAGACGATATCAGCCGCCGCTTCAATTTCTTCCATATTTCTACGGTCGTCCTCACTGCATGCTTTGACGTGCTCTTTATAGTCATTCCAGTTCATGATTTTTCCTCCTTTTGCTTGATGTAATCATCGCGTTCTGCCTTTGCCCGGAGAAGCTCCTTCGCTGGCGTCTTTTGCGATTTCTTGCGAAAATGATGAAGAAGCACATATTGCTTGTTGTCATAATAGAAATAAAAAACGCGGTTATAACCCGGACGCAGCTCCCAGATATCTTCTTCTAAATGCTTCGTGATCTTAATGGGAAGATTGCTGCCGTTCTTTGCAAGCAAATCGATATAGAAAACAATCTGGTTGTATTGAATGCGCGCATCTTTGCTGGTTTTACTTTTTGTACGCAATGCTTCAAGGAAATTCAGAATCTCAGATTGGCCGTTTCTGTTTGTATAAAACTCAATATTGTACATAGCAGACTCCTTCTTCCTATACTGATGATAGCATAAATGCTATTGGAAGACAAGGGGGCAAATCAACCTATCAATAAAAACCCTATTGACAGAAAGAGAACAAAATGATATAATCATCTACGTTGTCGGGGCATAGCGCAGTTTGGTAGCGCACTTGGTTCGGGACCAAGGGGTCGCAGGTTCAAATCCTGCTGCTCCGACCATTTATGCGGGTGTAGCTCAATGGTAGAGCGCCAGCCTTCCAAGCTGGTTACGAGGGTTCGATTCCCTTCACCCGCTCCATTTTTTTATCCGCTCAGTGAGCGGATTTTTTATTGGGAGAATAGGTGACTGGTAGCTAGTGACTGGTGGCTGGTAGCTAGTGACTGGTGGCTGGTGACTAGGGACTAGTGGCTGGTGACTAGGGATTAGGGATTGGGGATTAGGAGTGACTGGGATTCTCCGGCATCGTCATCCCGAGCGCAGCTGAGGGAAAACGATGTCCTAGTGCTGCCTCACATCAGGCGATGACCGTTCTGCAATAAAGATTTCTCGGCTACGCTCGAAATGACGATGCGCGCGAAGCGCTATCAAAACTCCGCGGCGCTTCTGATTTTTATGCGCCGCACCACCATTCCTAATTCCTAATTCCTCATTCGCGCAAAGCTTTCATTCATAATCAGTGGATGGAGCCGCCCAAGGGCTAAACCCTGAACCCGCCCCTTTACATTTTCATCGTGATTTGCTACAATGTTCCCATATACGGCGATGAGGAAAAGGAGTATGTCCGACAAAGCGAGCCGGCGGTGGTGAGAGGCCGGCGATGGACAGAAGGCGTTTCTGAGCTGTTTCCTGAACAGAGTAGGGAAATAAGAGAAATCAAGGTGGGCCTTTGGCCAATGAGGGTGGAACCGCGGGTTAATGATCCCTGTAACTCGTCCCTGTAACTTTTTGTTACAGGGATTTTTATATTGTTTGGAATGAGTGGAGTGACTGGTGACTAGTAGCTAGGGATTTGTAGCTAGGGATTGGGAATGTGCTCTCTCCCAGCCGAGAAGTCCCTCACTATGAAAGTAGAGAATCTGGTTCAACGGGTTCAGAAGGTTCAATGGGGAAGAAGGGGTGCGCAATTTATAGAGCGCTCGATACCCCTTATAAATAATTCGCGGCGCTTCTTGTTTTTATGCGCCGCACCTTCCCCGTTGAACCTATTGAACCCATAGAACCTGTCAAACCTATCCACCACCCCCCCATTTCATCGATCAGGAGGAACAAATGACTTTTCAGCAGATCGTCTTAGCACTCCAGAAGTTCTGGTCCAAACAGGGCTGCGTACTCGGAGAGGCTTACGACACAGAGAAAGGCGCAGGCACGATGAATCCGGCTACCTTCCTGCGCACCATCGGACCGGAACCGTGGAACGTAGCCTATATGGAACCATCCCGCCGTCCGGATGACGGCCGCTACGGGGATAATCCGAACCGTCTCTACCAGCACCACCAGTTCCAGGTCATCATGAAGCCGTCTCCGAATAACATTCAGGAAACCTATCTGGAATCCTTAAAAGAGCTCGGTATCAATCCGGAAGAACACGATATCCGTTTCGTCGAAGATAACTGGGAATCTCCGACCTTAGGCGCGTGGGGCATCGGCTGGGAAGTCTGGCTCGACGGTATGGAAATCACCCAGTTCACCTATTTCCAGCAGGTCGGCGGTATCGATGAGCATCCTGTTTCCGTAGAAATCACCTACGGCCTTGAACGTATCGCGATGTACATTCAGGAAGTCGACAATGTCTATGCCCTCGAATGGACCGACGGCGTCACCTATGGCGATATCTGGCACCAGAATGAATACGAGCAGTCTGTCTACAGCTACGAGCTCTCTGACCACGACATGCTCTTCAAGCTCTTCGACATGTACGAAAAAGAAGCACAGCGCGTCGTGAAGGCCGGCCTCGTACTCCCAGCCTACGACTACGTACTGAAATGCTCCCATTCTTTCAACCTGCTGGACGCTGCCGGAGCGATCTCCCTCTCGGAACGTACAGAATATATTTCCCGTGTCAGAAACCTGGCCCGCATGTGCGCCAAGGCCTGGCTGAAAAAGCGCAAAGAGCTGGGATTCCCCATGCTTAAAGGAGGCGAAGCGAAATGAGTAAGAATCTTCTCTTAGAAATCGGTACAGAGGAAATGCCGGCCAATATCATGTCCGGCGTCGTTGACCAGCTGAAAGCGCTCGCTGCTTCCCAGTTCGAAGCCCACCGCATCGCTGCCGAAAACATCACCATCTACGCGACCCCGCGCCGTCTCGCCGTCCTCGTCAAGGGCGCCGCAGACCGCCAGCCGGATGAAGAAGTCAAGAAACGCGGCCCGTCCATCAAAGCTGCATTTGATGCCGATGGAAATCCGACCCGCGCGGCCCAGGGATTTGCCCGCGGCCAGCACATCGATCCATCTGAACTCGTCAAAGAAGGGGAATACACATGGGCGCATGTCGTACATGCAGGCAAGAAAGTCGAAGAGGTCCTTCCCGAGCTTTTCCTCTCTCTCATCACAGGTCTGAACTTCACCAGAAGCATGCGCTGGGCCGATGAAGAAGCCCATTTCATCCGTCCTGTCCGCTGGATCGTTGCTCTCTGCGACAAGGAAATCATCCCGATGGAATTTGCCCACGTCAAGAGCGGCAATGTCAGCCGCGGACACCGTTTCCTCTGCAAGGAACCTGTCGTGATCTCCGACCCGCTCTCCTACCAGGAAACCATGCGTCACGCCTTTGTCATCGTCGATCAGGACGAACGCCGCGAAATGATTCGCACCGGCCTTCTCGCCGTCGCAGACCAGCTCGGCGGCCACGTCTGGCACAATGCAGACCTTCTGGAAGAAATCAACTACCTCGTCGAATACCCGACCCCGCTCTATGGCAAGATCGATGATGAATTCCTGAAGCTCCCGGTTCCCGCCGTCGTTACCCCGATGCGTGACCACCAGAGATACTACCCTGTCAGAAACGAAGACGGCTCCCTCATGCCGTACTTCCTGACCGTTCGAAACGGCGGTACCAAGGCCCTTGAAAACGTCCAGCACGGCAACGAAAAAGTCCTCCGTGCCCGTCTCGACGATGCGAAATTCTTCTTCGAAAACGACCGCAAGAAGACACTGGAAGGGCACAGAGACGACCTCACCCGCATCAACTATCAGGAAGGCATGGGCGACATGCGTGATAAAGCAGACCGCCTTCAGAAGCTGACGGAAGCCATCGGCAAAGACTGGGACTTCGACGCGGAAAAAACCGCCGACGCTGATCGCGCTGCCTTCCTCTCCAAGTCCGACCTCGCGACCGGCATGGTCACCGAATTCACCGAACTGCAGGGCGAAATGGGGAAGGAATACGCGCTCCTTGATGGAGAAAAACCGGAAGTCGCACAGGCCATCTTCGAACAGTACATGCCAAGATTCGCCGGAGACATTCTCCCGCAGCAGGAAATCGGCCGTGCGCTCTCCCTCGCTGATAAACTGGATAACCTTGCTGCCACCTTCCTGCGCGGCCTCATCCCGACCGGCTCGCAGGATCCATTCGCCCTCCGACGTCAGACCATCGGCGCCGTGAATATCCTGACCGACGGAAAGATCCACTGGGATATCCGCCGCGGCATCGAGGCAGCCCTTGCCCTCCTTCCGGGCGAAGAAGAGACAAAGAAGACCGTCCTCTCCCAGATCGAAGACTTCTTCCGCCAGCGTATCAAAGCCATCATGCTCGACGAAGGCATCGCCTATGATATCATCGACGCCGTCCTCGCCGGCCCTGTCGACGACATCTACGCCCTCTTCCTGAAGGCCCGCAGCATGGCAGAAAGCCAGCTGAAGGATGAAGCCGACCTCCGTCAGGCCGTCACCCGTCTTGCGAACATCACAAAAGGCAAGACCGGCGGCAAAGTCGATCCATCCCTCTTCACCGAAGACGTAGAAAAGAAACTGCAGGACGCTTTCGAAGCCGCATCTAAGAAAGTTCTCCCGCTCTTCGCCGCTTACCAGTATGGAGAAGCCCTCCCCGTCCTCAAAGAACTCACCGCGCCGATCAACGACTACCTTGATAACGTCATGGTCATGGTCGACGACGAAGCCGTCAAGAACAACCGCATCTCCCAGCTCCTCGCCACTCTCGCCCTCTTCAATACATGGGGCGACTTCAGCAAGCTGGTGTGATCGGCTCTCTCGAAATCGTCTTTTCGATAGACTGCTAAAAAAAGGAAATCGCCTGCGCGATTTCCTTTTTTGCGTTGGGGACTTTAGTGACTAGTGACTAGGGGGAAGCGTTTTACCCTTTTTACCCCCTTCCCATCGGGAAGGGGGGCAGGGGGGATAGGGAGACGGGTGAGCAGGCAGTAAAGGCAGTCCATGTGAGACTGACTGCGGATGTGAGAAAGCGGTATTCCCGTATCGGCTCTTTCCCTGCATAGTGCATAGAAAAACGGGATACTTCACGCCGCAGCATGAAGTATCCCGAAGAATCCGGTACAGCTCTTTTACCCTTCCTTCTTCATATCAGGGATCAATTTCAGCACGCAGTACAGGAAAGCAAGGAAGGCGAAGGCCGCGCCGGCAAAGCCGATGCATGTGATCGAGACATATGTGCAGAGAAGGCCGCCCAGCCATGTACCGGAGCCGATGCCCAGATTGAAGATGCCGGAGAAGATGGACATGGCGACGGGGGCTTCGGCGCTGGTGGTGACTTGAATGGTTTCTGCCTGCAGTTCGACGTTGAAGGCGGTCGCGGCCATGCCCCAGAGGACGCAGAGGGCGCAGATGGCGTAGAGATTTCCTGCCAGCGGATAGAAGAGGGAAAGCGCGATGACGAGGAGGAGGATCGTCATCGTAAGGAGAGAATAGCGGTGCGCGTTATAGAGCTTCGAGAAGAGGAAGCTGCCCAGAAGTCCGGCAAAGCCGAAGACGGTGAGAAGCATGGTGATCCAGTCAGCCGGGAAGTGAGAGATCTGCAACATGAAAGGCTCGATGTAGCTGTAGCAGGTGTAGTAACCGGAGGAGACAAGGAAGGAGAGGAGGAAAATGCCTGCGAGGACTTTATTTCTGAAAAGTTTCGGAACGTCTTTCACGGCGAAAGGCGCATTGCCGGAGACTTTCGGGAGCAGGAAGAAGAGGTAGGCGAGTGTCACAAAGGAAATGACGGCCACGCAGGCGAAAGTCATGCGCCATCCGGCGGCGAGCCCGATGAAGCGGCCCATGGGAAGTCCGAAAATCATGGCAACGGATGTCCCGGTGACGACCATGCCCATGGCAGTGGACTGGTGAGAGGCAGGCACGATGCGCGTCGCGATGGGGGTCGCGATGGACCAGAAGACGGAGTGGGCGAAAGCGACGCCGATACGGGAGGAAAGGAGGGTGTAGTAGCCCGTAGAAATCGAAGAGAATACCTGTGATACGGCAAAGAGGGCGATCACGCCGAGAAGCAGCGGGCGGAGCGGGATGCGTGAGCAGAGGATCATGAGCGGGAGTGACATCGCCATGACGACCCAGGCATAGATGGAGATCAGCATGCCCGCGCGGGCTTCGGTGATGCCAAAGTCCACCGCAATATCCGTCAGAAGACCGATGGGCATAAATTCTGAGGTATTGAAAATAAAGGCAGAGAGTGTGATGCCGATGAGTGGCAACCATTCACGTAAAGTCATAGATGAACCATCCTTTGATAATGTATTTGCATAAGTGCATAGGTACGTATTATAGCATGCGATGGGTCGGGGTTCAAGGTGAGGGGCGGGTTCAGCAGGTTCAACGGGTTCAACGGGTTAAGGTGGCGGCTTCGCCGCGAGTATATAGGGGGCGATGCCCGCTTGAGGCGTTAGACATCAGAAGTCAGAAGTCAGAAGTCAGATGTTAAACGTCAGATGTCTCCTAGTCCCTAGTCACTAGTCCCTAGTCACCAGTCACTAGTCACAAGATCGCCCCAATCAAAAACCCGCCCTGCAGAACAGAGCGGGTTTTTAACGCTGCATCATCCCATCGCTTCTTTGAGCTGGGCGCGGAAGATGCCTGCGCCGCCGTTTGCGGGGTGGCGCAGGCCTGTGACGGAAAAGCCGGCTTCGGTGAGTGTCATTTCACTCTTCCTGCCGATGGCAAAGAGTGGAAGCGTGCCGGTGAGGGAGAGAAGTTCTTTCGTATACGTGAGGCCGATGGCGAGTTCTTCATTCGTCGGTGTGCGGTTCGTGAGGAGATTTCCTTTTTTATAAGGATGAAAGGGGAAGATGTTCCAGAGAAGGAATTCATCAGGGGCAAGACCCGCTTCGAGGCATGCACTCCAGACGACGGAGTCAGTGGGTTCATTGAAGCCTTTCTCTTTCTGCGTCGCCTTCGTGATGAAAGGGCTGTCCATGCGGCTGGTGCGCTTGCCTTCGCGGCCCAGGATCATCCGGCTTGTGACTTTGGGATGCCGGTTCAAAATCATGCGCTCGCAGGTCATGGCGATGCCGGAGAAGTGCCCGCCCTGATAGCCGCAGGCTTCGGCGATGAGAAGGATCTTGGCCCGCCCGATGCGCCGGGCGAGGTAGTCCCTAAGCTGTTCTTTGCGGATGGAGACGGCACCATTGACTTCGTAGTCTGCGTCCGTATCACGCCATGGGTTGAAGACGTTCTCGCCCTCGTAGGCGGAGAGGGCAGTGAGGAAATGGGGGAGATTGTCGTTCATAGGGGCCTCTTGAAAATGAGAAATGAGAAATTAGGAATGAGAAATGGCGGAGCGACGCATAAAATATGGAAACGTCGCGAAGTAAAAATAGGGCGATGCCCGCTTGAGACGTCAGATATCAGACATCAGAAATTAGATGACTGATGTCTCCCGGTCTCCTAGTCACCAGTCACCAGTCACTAGTCACCAGTCACTAGTCCCCACAAACCGATAGATCGTCCCAGCCTTGGTGCTTTCTACTTTTTCGAAACGGGGAGCGAGCGACCAGGCGTCGAAGAATTTGGCTTTTCCGTTTGCTACATAGAGATAGCTGGGCGCATCAGAGGCTTTGGCGGCTTCGATGAATTGTTCTTCGTTTACGGTGGGGATGGGAGATTTCTTATCCCAGCGGGCATCGCGTTTTTCGTGGTCCAGCAGGGGTTCATCGGGCATGAGGCGTGTCGCGATGTCGCCTGTGTAGTAGCTGTAGCTGGCAGGATAGGTGAGGAAGAAGTAGTGTTTTCCTTTCTCTTTGTGGACGGCGCTTTCGATCTCGAATGCCGAGCGTGTCATCATGAAGTGGGGAAGGCCTTCGGAGATACAGCAGAGGAAGGCGGATGCCGTGACTGCAGAGATGATGGTGAGGCGTTTGTACTGGTTTGCTTTCCAACGGATGAGGTAGGCGAAGAGGCCATAGGCGAGGACAGCGTAGAAGACCAGCCAGTTTCCTTCCTTAAGACGGAAGGTGCCGGCCAAGAGCGCCGCCATAAGGATCAGGAGGCCAAGGCCGCTCAGGATGGAGGGAAGCTTTTCGCCCATGCGGATGCGGAGCGCGCCGAAGGCGGCAAAGGTGATGGCGGGGACGACGGCAATGTAGGAGTAGGTGACGTATTTCGTGGCCATCAGGGTGTAGAAGAGGATGGTACCCCAGCACCAGACCATGAGGAAGAGGTAGAAGGCGCCTTTCTCTTTCCAGCGCATTTTCATTTCATAGAAGGAAACGAAAGCCCATGGGAGGAGCGAAGCAGGAAGGAGGATGAGGTAGTAGTACCAGTGGTTATCTTTCGGATGCTCGGAAGAGGTGGCGCGGAGGACGTTGTGCAGTCCCAGAAATTCATTGATGAAATCACTGCCGTGGATCGCGTACATGCCGCCGTACCAGGGAAGGACGATGACAAAGAAGGCGAGAAGGCCCTGCCATGGGAAGAGGCGGAGGATGGTTTTCGGTGATTTCATCGAAAGGCACCAGAGGACAAGGAGAAGGCCGGGGAGGACGAGGCCGACGGGGCCCTTCGTGAGGCAGGCAAGACCGGCCCCGGCGTAGGCGACCACCAGATGCTTTTTGCTGTTTTCTGTGATGCCGATGTAGGCAGACAGCATGGTCGGGATGGTGAAGAAAAGAAGCAGGCTGTCGGTGATGATGGCGTGGGAGATGACCCAGCACTCGAGCGAGGTCGCGAGCATGACGCCGGCCCAGATGGAGACGACATTGTCTTTCAGGATGCGCCGGAGGTACCAGATGAGAAGTGTCACGGAGAGAGCTCCTGTCAGCGCGGAGGGCAGGCGGGAGGCGAGGTCAGTGAAGCCCAGTGCGCTATAGGCGAGCGAGAGAAGCCAGTAGACCATGATGGGCTTGTCGTACCAGTATACGCCATAGATCTGCGGGGACATCCAGTCGCCGGACTCCACCATTTCACGAGCGGTCAGTGCGTAATTCGACTCGACCGGATCGGTGATCGGGAGCAGCCAGCTGCCCCAAAGGAAGAAGAGAAAGGCGATGATGAAAAAGCTGATAAAGGAAATCAGGGTGCTGCGTTCGTTCTCTTTGGCAAGCGCCGCCTGTTTTCTCTCACGCTTTTGACGTTTTGTACTCAAGGGGGACCTCCTTGTTTGAATGAGAAATGAGAAATGGTGGCACGTCGCTTTATTATTTTGGGTGCCGCTCATTCACTCTTAACTTCTCACTTTCAGAGTGAGAAGTGTGTTTGCTAATCGGTATTTCTTTTCAGAAATACCGCCGTATCCTTTTCCCAAAGCACCTGATTTCCTTTTTTTAGTTCTTCCGGCCAGTGGGCATAGACTTTTTTCTGTACGAGAATGTAGGCACGATCCGGCAGGGTGAGGGAATTGTCTTTGCCGGGAAGAAGGACGCCGTCGGCTTCATTTTTTGCCGTTTCCTTTCGCTTGCGTTCGTCAAACTCCGGAAGGGCTTTTCCGTAGATGTCTGTGTAGAAGGCGATGGATGGACGGTAGAAGGTGTCGATGTAGACAGGAAGTTCAGGTGCCTTTTCTGTTTCCGTGAGCGTTTCTGCGATGGACTTTGAGGTGAAGAGAGTGGAAACGGGAGCCGCAAAGAGGCCCCAGACGGATGTCACGAAGAGAAGGATGAGGCAGGCCTGCGAGCAGAGGAAGCCGCGCATACGCCCCTTTGAAAGCATACGGACAGAAAAGAGAGCGGAGAGGATCATGAAGAGGGAGATGCCATATTTCATGATCATGCCGCCTGCGGGGGTCAGCGGTGCGAGGCTGATGGCGATGGCGGTCGCCAGAGCAAAGAAGAGATGAAATCCGATGAGAGTCTTTGAGACATGCCCTGCTTCTGCGAGCTCCGTGAGATATTTCCCCGCCAGCAGCGAGAGCGGGGGGAACATCGGAAGAATGTAGGAGAAGAGCTGCGTCGAGGAGAGTGTAAAGAAAAGGAAAATGAAGAGCGCCCATACGATGAGATAGAAAAGGACAGGATCCGATTTCCATGTCCGAAAGCGCCGAAGGATGCCGGGCAGTGTCCCTGTCCATGGATAGAAACCGGCAATCAGGACGACGAGGTAAAGCCAGTAGTGGTTCTGTCCGGCATGTTCCGGGCTGATGAAGCGCGTCACATTGTGATAGCCGAGGAAGGTGTCGATGAAGGCATCTCCGTGGATCATGCCCATCGCAAGGTACCAGGGAAGTCCCACAAGGCAGGCAAGAGGGATGCCCCATGTCCAGCGAAGCGCCATGATATTTTTGAAAGTGAAAGATCTCGAGAAGATCATCCACAGCCCCACGATGAGTGCAGGAAATCCGAAGCCGATCGGGCCTTTCGCGAGGAGCGAGAGACCGCAGAAGATATAGGCAGGGATATATTCTTTTCGAAGGAAAGAGATGAGGGCGACGGTGAGCGTGAAAGTCAGCGCCTGATCCGTCACCGAGCTTCTGGCAAGGACGATGATTTCCAGAGAAGACGCACAGATGAAGGCACCGTAGAGCGCGGCTTTCTCACCCACGAGCTTTCGCATAGACAGGTAGAGGTAGGGCGAAAGAAGCGCACCCATCAGGATCGAAGGAAGACGGGCGCTCGTGGTCGAGACGCCGAAGAGGGTGAAGGAGATCGATTCTAACCAATAGAAAAGCGGCGGCTTGTCGTACCAGAATTCGCCATAAATGCGGGGAGACAGCCAGTCGTCGGTGGAGAGCATTTCCTTCGCTGTCTCGCCGTAGACTGGCTCATCTGGGTCGAGCAGAGGAATGAGACCGGAAAAAGTGCCGTAGAGGGCGAGACAGAAAAGGAAAAGTAAGATGCAGTTTTTATTGAGTTTCATGTTTATTCTTATGTTTCAGATAGAAATGGAAAGCCGCCGCAATGATGGCGCAGATGACGATGCACACGAGAGCGATCTCCAGCTTGTAGGAGAGAAGCGCCTGCCAGTTTTCTCCCAGCATGGCACCCACGTAGACCAGAAATATCGTCCAAGGCACGGTACCGATGATGGTAAGAATCGTGAATTCAGGGAGGGGAAACTGTGCGATGCCCGCAGGCAGGGAAATGAAGGTACGGATCCCCGGCAGCAGACGGCCGGTGAAGACGGCGATGCCGCCGTAGGTCTCAAACCAGTTCTTCGCGGCGATCATTTTTTTCGCGCCCATACCGCCTTTTTGCGTGTGGCGAAGGATCATGTCGCGACCGCCCTTGTAGCCCATGTAGTAGGAGGCCAGTGAGCCGACCAGCCCGGCCAGCGTGCCGATCAAGATCGTCGGCCAGAAGGAGAAGACACCCTGCGAGACGAGGAAACCCGCAAAGCCCAGAATGATTTCACTGGGGATAGGGATATTCATGTTTTCGAGAGCCATGCAGATAAAGAGTGCAAGATAGCCCCATTCAGAGAGAAAAGATATGATGAATTCCATAAATATGATCCTTTTGAAAAATGGTTAGGGGGGAGGGTTAGCTCATCGGGCGAGTTTCCCTTTGATTTCATTGGAAAAGAGGTTCAGCAGGTTCTATAGGTTCTGAGGGGAGGGCGGGGGAGGTGCGGCGCATAAGAATATAGAAGCGCCGCGGAGGTTTGAAACTAGCGTTTTTCTCGTATCACAAACCTCATCCCTAGCCACTCATCCCTAGCTACCAGCTACCAGTCACCAGTCACTAGCCACTAGCCACAAGTCACTAGTCACTAGCTACTCTTATTACTATATCAGGCATTGTTTTCGATTTCTTAAATAAATTCTGTGTGTTCATAGAATCACATATATTCTAAACTATAGCATGGATACAGGGGTGGGTCAATCAAATAGCAGGTTTAAGAAGGGCAAATAGATTAGGAGCTTTGCGTGACTGGTGACTAGGAATTAGTAGCTAGGGATTAGGAGTCTCAAGTGACTGGTGACTAGTGACTGGTGTCTAAAAGACTAGGAGACTAGGAGACTCGAAGATATCTGACGTCTAATGTCTGACCTCTCAAACGGGCATCGCCCCGTATATATTCGCGGCGCTTCTGATTTTTATGCGCCGCACCACCATTTCGCATTTCTAATTTCTCATTCAAGAGAAACTTTCATTCACAATCCATGGGCGTCCCGCCCACGGGCTAACCCTGAAGTTTGAAAGCAGGGATGCGTAGCTAGGGATTAGGGATTGGGGATTAGGAGTGACTAGGGTTCGCCGTCATCGTCATCCCGAGCGCAGCCGAGGGATCTTTACTGTATTGCGGGAATCAGCGTGTATGCGCCGAGGGAAAACGATGGCCTGGTACTGCCTCATATCAGGCGATGAACGTTCTGCAATAAAGATTTCTCGACTACGCTCGAAATGACGATGCGCGCGAAGCGCTATCAAACCTCCGCGGCGCTTCTAATTTTTATGCGCCGCACCACCATTCCTAATTCCTAATTTATGCGAAGCTTTCATCCCCCAATCAAAGGGCGGCACGCCCCCGGGGCTAACCCTGCCCCTTTCTTTGAATAATTATTCAAAAAGCTAGAATAATTTGACATATGTCCAAAGAATTGATAAGATACAAACAGTTGATTGACTGCTCATTTATATTTGTGAAGAATATGGAGATGATCAGAATGATGAATAAAAAAATGAAAATTCTTCTGGCAATGGGTGCTATGGCAGCGGTGGTTCTTGCTTCCGGCTGCGGCGGCGATGCGAAATCCGGCGCGAGCGCAGCAAAGTCTGGCTCCGGCATTCCGAAAGTCATCCGCGTCGGTTCGGAAACCACGTTCCCTCCTTTTGAATTTACCCAAGATGATAAATATGTAGGCTTCGATCTGGATCTGGCGGATGCGGTCATCAAACAGATGGGCAGCCAGATGGAATTCAAGTCCATGGGCTTCGATGCGCTGATCCCGGCTGTGCAGTCCGGACAGATCGATCTCATCGCAGCGGGTCTGGATGCGACACCGGAACGCGAAAAGCAGGTCGCTTTCTCCGATCCCTATTTCACGCAGAATGGTTACATCATCATCGTCAGAAAAGACAATGATGCTATCAAAGACTGGGCAGATCTGGAAGGCAAGAATGTCGGCGCGCAGGTCGGCACCCAGCAGGTGAAGCTCGCACAGGAAGCCAAAGCCGCGCAGGTGAAGCAGCTCGACTCGAATTCTCAGGCATTCATGGAACTGCAGGCTAAGACGCTCGATGCCGTTGTCATCGACCAGCCTGTCGGCATGTACTACCTGAAGCAGGGCGGCGACAAGGACCTGAAGATCGTTGGCACCTCCAAGGGCGCGAACGGCATGGTTTTCGCAGTGAAGAAAGAAAATAAAGAACTGCAGGCAGCTGTGAATAAGGCACTGAAGGATATCAAAGCAAACGGGACCTATGATAAGATTTTCGAAAAATGGTTCGGCAAGCAGGAAAAGAAATAAACGTGACAGGATAAAAGGAGCGGGCGTTGCCCCGCTCCTTTTTGCGTGCCATATCGTTGATTGGGGGCGTTTCCCTAGAGTTGAAATTTTAAAGTTTTTAGAAGAAGCAGCATATGATGTATGGCTTCATTAAAAACACTTGAAGTTTTAAAGTGAAAAGCGGGTATATTTCTAGTATACTTTTTGTGGACAATTCTTTAAGGATTAAAAACAATTTGATCTCGGGAGGAAATAACATGAACAAAAATGCAATGAAATCAGCCGCTTTCGCTCTGGCAGCCAGTGCTATTTTCTTTTCCACCGGATGCGGTGGGGAAGCAGGGAGCAGCACTGCGGCGCCGAAGAAAAAGATCAGTGTCGCTGTAGAGGCCTCCTATGCTCCTTTCGAATATAAAGATGAAAACGGTCTTATCGTCGGCTTCGATGTGGACCTCATGAAGGCTGTGGCGCAGAAGATGGATGCGGAGGCGGAATTCAATAATCTGCCCTTTGAGCAGATTTTCCATTTCGTCGGAGACAAGAAGATCCAGCTGGGGATTTCCGCCATCGGTGCGACAGAAGAACGTAAGAAGCACGTGTCTTTCAGTGATCCCTACTATAGCCTTGGCGCCTATGTGATCGTCGTTCGTCCGGGAACGGAAGGAATTCATGGGCCGGAAGATCTGAAGGGGAAGATCGTAGCCGCCGAACGTGGTACTACGAATGAAATGAAAGCGAAGGAGCTTTCTCCGGCGCGCACGGTGATGCCTGACTACTATAAGGATGTCTTCAAGGCCGTGGAAGAGGGAGAAGCGGATGCAGCTATCGTGGATGAGCCGGGAGCGAAGTACTATCTGGAGCACGGCGGCAGAGGCAAGCTGACCACGGCTGGCACCATCCCGACCGGAGAGCAGTTTGTCATTATCATGGCGAAGGATGACAAGGCGATGCAGCAGGAGGTCAATGCGGCACTGAAGAAGGTCATGGAGGACGGGACCTATGACAAGCTCTCGCAGAAGTGGTTCTTCAAAAAAGCAGCCGATGAATCGAAAAAATAACAGCCGACGATGCGCCGGCAAATAAAAAGCTATGGTGAAACGAAAGTTTCATCATAGCTTTTTTATTGAGCGTTGAGGGTTAGCCTCTGGGGCGGCTCCGCCCACTGATTCTGAATGAAAGCTCTGTGTGAATGAGGAATTAGGAATGAAGGTGGCGGCTTCGCCGCGAATATATATGGGGCGATGCCCGAAGGCCGGAGGATAGAAGTCAGAAGTCAGATGTCTGGCTTCTAGCGTCTGATGTCTCCCAGTCTCCCAGTCTCCCAGTCTCCCAGTCTCCCAGTCTCCCAGTCTCCCAGTCTAATCCCTAATCCCTAATCCCTAGTCCCTAGCCCCTAGCCCCTAGCCCCTAGTCCCTAGTCCCTAGTCCCTAGTCCCTAGTCCCTAGTCACCAGTCACCAGTCACTCAAGGCCTTCATTCCAGGTCCGTCTTATGGAACAGGACTTTGAGGAAGGCGGCGATGACCTCGGGGTCGAAAAGGATGGAGGAGCCGCTGAAGATTTCGCGTGTGACTTCCGCCTTCGTCTTTTCTGTGAAATCCGGCGAGGAATAGATGGCGGTATCGTAGTAGTCTGCGACGGCAATGATACGCGCTCCGAGAGGAATGTTTACGTTCTTCAGGTGCTTCGGGAAACCGGTTCCATCCCAGTGCTCGTGATGGCAGCGGATGTAGGGGAGAAGATCCTGACAGCCGGGGATGGACTCAAGCATATTGGCACCGAGCTCCGGATGCTTTTTGTACAGCGAGAGTTCTCTCCGAGAAAGGTAGGGCGCCTTGGACAGCACCTGATTTGGCAGGGAGAGCAGACCGATGTCATGCAGAAGTCCCGCATAGCGGATGAGCGTAATCTCATTCGATGGCAGTTTCATATACACGGCTGTCGCAGCTGCATAGTTCGAGACGCGGACAGAGTGGTCGTAAAGAGCAGCGGATTTGAGACGCAACAGGTCTGCGAAATGAAGAGTGATGGTTTCGAGCATGTTTTGCGTTTCCCGAAAAGAAATCGGGTTTTGAAAGAGAGACGAACTGTACATGGTGGTTCCTCTGTGAAAAGGGTTAAAGGTTCAGGGTTAGCCCCTTGGGCGTGCCGCCCCTTGATTGTAGATGAAAGTCTCGCATGAATGAGAAATGAGAAATGAGAAATGGTGGTGCGGCGCATAAAAAATCTGAAGCGCCGCGAAGTATAAGAAGTATAAATAATGGCGATGCCATGAGCTGGCATTCCAGTCACGAGTCACCAGTCACTTGAGATTCCTAATCCCTAATCCCTAGCTACCAGTCACTAGTCACCACTCACCTGTTCTTTTCCATCCAATGGCTCATGTAAGAGCATTCGGAATGAATGATATAGTGATGGCGGCTGGCCCATTCATAGAAGGCAGAAGCCAGCTCCGCGGCGATGCCGCGTCCGGCGAGGGCGTCGGGGACTTTTGTATGGGTGACGGTCCGAATATTTCCCTCGCAGGTATACTCCATGTAGGCGGTTCCTCTCGGGTCTTCCTTTAGAAATCGATGTCGGGCTTCATCATGGATGATCATAAGAGGTACCTCCTGTTTTCTACAAAAGACACAATGAACATTGTACACAATTTAAAGGCAAAGGTCAAAGAAAAAGTTGAAAATATATAGATGGCATCAGGTATGATATAATTTGAGTAAGCGGCGGAAGCGGGTGGATTTTGGATGGATGCAATGTAGTTCTCCTGGGCTCCATTCCTGCTCTGTATGCGTATCTCGCGAACGTCATACTATATATAGATAGTTAGCGGGATTTTTGGATAACAATTACAATTATTATACTATAAATGGTTCTGCATTTCATCACAGGTAAAATCTATAAATACTTACGGATCTTTCAATATCGGAGGACAGCGCTTATGAGCGATACCATTTATTTTCTGCATCACAGCGGATTTATCTATGAAAATGAGACGAGCCTTCTGGTTTTTGATTTCTACAAAGACCCAGAGGATCGGCTGGGGACTCTTCTCAAAGATTCTACGAAGAAATTGTATTTCTTCGTGAGCCATTATCATGCCGATCATTTCAACCGCGATATACGAAGATGGGAAGAGCGGGCAGAGGCCTACATCATGCATAAGAACTGCTGGCTGACGATGGCGAGGGAAGAAAAGAAGCATCTTATGGTCCCCGGAGATACACTGACGATTGGCGATCTGACGGTCACTATGTATGGCTCGACCGATGAAGGTGGCTCGTTTCTGGTCAAAAGTAGAGGAAAGACGATTTTCCACGCGGGAGATCTGAACTGGTGGCACTGGGCCGGCGAACCGGCGGCAGACAATCTGGCAGCGCGGCAGGATTTCTTCCATGAACTGTCGAAACTCAAAGAGCGAGAGGTCGATGTGGTCTTTTTCCCAGTGGATGCCAGGCAGCAGGCGGCACGCGAGTGGGGCGTCATGGCGTATCTTGAAAGGGTAGAGCCGAAGCTCCTCGTCGCGATGCATGCTTTTGGCAGGCGCTGGCTTCCCTCTTATGAATTTCTATGGCATTATCCGGAGCAGAAGCTCTGGATCCCTGAAAAGGATGGGGATGTCAAGGTGATTGGGAAGCAGCATTTCCCTGGCAAGGGAGGATTTTTATGACAAACGGCTGGATGTGGATCATTGGCATTATGCTGATTGGTGGATTCATCCTGCAGATGACGCCGCTCATGTTTTATCTGTACGCGGTCTTTGGGGTGCATCTCTCTATCCTTTTGATCTCGTACCTGATTCTTCGAAGGGAGCGGGGCATCGATCTGCGGGCGAATATGCTTTTCATGCTGGGGCTTACGGTGATCAATATCATGACGGATCTTGGGATCATGAATTACCATATGTCCTGGGCAGCGGTGGCGGCTCTTTTCGTATGGTCTCTCTTTGGGGGAGGAAGAAGGGGATAAGAGTGGCTGGTGACTTGTGATGAGTAGCTAGGAATGAGTGGCTAGGGATTAGGAGCCCCGAGTGACAAGTGACTAGTGACTGGTGACTGGAGATTAAAAGCAAGCGGTGATTGAAATAGCGCAGTTAGAATGCTGACAGTTCTGCAAGAAAGATCTCTACTACGCTCGAGCTGACGACGGCGCGAAGCGCTATCAAAATTCTGCGGCGCTTCTGATTTCTATGCGCCGCACCACCACTCCTAACTCCTAACTAGAAAGAGTGATGTTTTCAAATGGAATCAAAGGGCAGCATGCCTCACGGGCTCTCCCCTTGCCCCTTTATCTCAACCTTGACAATAAAAAATAAACATTTTACAATTGATGCAGTACTGAATCATCGTGATACGATGCCCGTCGTGCGTGCAGCGTACCGGATGGATCAGCATGCAAGCTGCAAGCCCAGTGAGAACTCCGCGAGCGGAGGGATTCTTATTATAGATAAAGGCTATCTGTCGGCCTTTTCGCCATCATCACCTGCTGAAATTTTTCAAAGGATGTTTTGTGTCATAGGAACCTTTTCTCTTGAAGGATGAAAGACCATTTACCACGGCCTGCACTTTCCGGCGTGCCCGGAGCTACGTATTTTCTATCTTAAAATAATAAAATCAGAAAGAGAGAGGTGAACCATTTGACACTGGATGAAGTTTTACTCTACGTCATTCTCTGTGGTATCGCAGCGGCTGTCTGCGGTACGGGGATCGGCTACCTGCTGCGCAAGCGCATCGCGGAAGCCCGGATCGGTTCTGCAGAGGAAAAAGCGAAGCAGATCGCAGAGGATGCGAAAAAGATGCTGGATGCAGCGTCTCGTGAAGCGGAGACGCTGAAGAAAGAAACCTTGGTACAGACCCGCGAGGAGATCCACAAGCTCCGCGAGGATATGGAAAAGGAAAATAAGGATCGCCGCGATGAGCTGGCGAAGTATGAGCAGCGTCTGGTACAGAAGGATAATAATCTGGATCAGCGCAGCAACAATCTGGAACAGCGTGAATCACAGCTGGACCGCAAAGAAAATCAGGTCAAGGCCCAGAAAGAAAAAGTCGATGCCCTGTATGCGTCCCAGCAGGCGAAGCTGGAAGAGATCTCCCAGCTGTCCCGTGAGCAGGCCAAGGATATGATCCTGTCTCGCGTGGATGAAGAGCTGACGCATGAGAAGGCTGTCCGCATCCGCGATGCAGTCGAGGAAGCCAAGAGCAGTGCGGATACCAGAGCGAGAGAAATCATTGCGGCGGCCATTCAGAGAAATGCGGCCGATACCGTATCAGAGACGACGGTTTCCGTCGTAGCTCTTCCGAACGAAGAGATGAAGGGACGCATCATTGGTCGTGAAGGCAGAAATATCCGCGCCATCGAAACGCTGACCGGCGTCGATCTCATCATCGATGATACTCCGGAGGCCGTCATTCTGTCGTGCTTTGATCCGATCCGCCGTGAAGTTGCACGTCTTGCGCTGGAAAATCTTGTGAAGGATGGACGTATCCATCCGGCCCGCATCGAAGAAGTCGTGGCGAAGACGAAGAAAGAAGTGGATAAAGCGATCCGTGAAGCCGGTGAACAGGCTGTCATGGAATGCGGCATTCGCGGCATGAATCCTGAACTCATCAAGACGCTCGGCCGTCTGAAGTATCGTACCAGCTATGGGCAGAATGTCCTGCAGCATTGCATCGATACCTCCTATTTCTCCGGCATTCTGGCGGCTGAAGTGGGAGCCGATGTAGAGCTTGCCAGAAGAGCCGGTCTGCTTCATGATATCGGCAAGGCTGTCGATCGGGAGCAGGAAGGTACGCATGTGGAACTCGGTGTCGAGCTCGCACAGAAATATCATGAATCGCCGCAGGTCATCAATGCCATTGCGTCTCATCATGGGGATACAGAGCCGATCTGTGTCGAGTCTGTACTGGTCGCTGCGGCTGATGCGATCTCTGCTGCCCGTCCGGGTGCCCGCCGCGAGACATTGGAAAACTATATCAAGAGACTCACGAAGCTCGAAGATATTGCGAAATCCTTCCCCGGTGTGGCCAGCTGCTATGCCATTCAGGCAGGACGCGAGCTGCGCGTGATCGTGAAGCCTGAGAAGGTCAATGAGGATCAGGCCGTCATCCTGGCGCATGATATTTCCCAGCGGATCGAAAAGGAACTCCAGTATCCGGGCCAGGTCAAGGTGGTCGTCATCCGCGAGACCCGCGCGACAGATATTGCAAAATAACGTTTACCAAAAGAAGCTGCTTTGGCAGCTTCTTTTTCTTTTCTGTGGCAGGTATGCTATAATGAGGAACACATTGGGGACGGGTGACTAGGGTCAGCCCGTGGGGGCGTGCTGCCCCTTGCCCCTGAATGAAAGCTCTGCTCGAATGAGAAATTAGGAATGAGGAATTAGGAATGAGGAATTAGGAATGGTGGTGCGGCGCATAAAAATATAGAAGCGCCGCGAAGTATAAATAGGCGATGCCCGAAGATGGCATTTTAGTCACCAGTCACCAGTCACTAGTCACTTGTAGCCACTAACCCCTGTTTTTCAACTGAGTGACTAGTGATTAGAAATCAGCGTTTCCTTTACCCAAAGAAAAGACTACGCGATAGATTTCATAGAAACGAATCGAGGTACCCATCATGGATAGAGAAGATTTAGACCAGCAGCTGAAAGAGCATGGGGAAGCCATGCAGAAAGAAATCACCGGATCCCGCAAGGGGCGGATGAAGCTCCTCGCCGCAGCACTTGCGTTGCTCGTCATCGGCGGCGCGGGTGGCTGTTTCTTCGGAGAACTTCCCTCGATCCCAAAGAAAGACAGCGCCTCTTCCTCCTATCAGTTGCCGCAGGGGACGGATAAGAAGCTGCAGGATCTGCCGGCTATCCGCAATACAGCGATCGTGCAGGCGGTGAAAGAGGTCGGGCCGGCGGTCGTCGGCATCACGACCAAGGTCTATGACCGCGACATGTTTAACCGCCGCGTCGAAGTCGGGCAAAGCGTAGGATCAGGGGTGGTCTTTGACAAGAAAGGCTACATCGTGACGAATAACCATGTCGTCTCTGGCAGCAAGGAGGTCAATGTCTCACTCTCTTCCGGGAAGACAGTCTCCGGCAAGGTAGTTGGCACGGATCCATCGACCGATCTGGCTGTCGTCAAGATCGAAGGCAGTGACGATCTCCCCGTCGCTTCTTTGGGAGATTCCGATGGACTACAGGTCGGAGAAACGGCGATTGCGATCGGCAATCCACTGGGCCTTGAATTTCAGGGAACCGTGACGGTCGGCGTCATCAGCGCATTGAACAGAAGCCTCGATGATATCGACCAGCGTTTCAAGCTCATCCAGACCGATGCAGCCATTAATCCGGGCAACTCCGGCGGGGCGCTCGTCACCGCTGATGGGAAGGTCGTCGGGATCAACAGCGCCAAGATCGCGAAAGAAGGGGTCGAAGGCATGGGCTTTGCCATTCCGATCAATCAGGCAAAGGGGATCATTTCGCAGCTCATCGACCATGGCAAAGTGACGCGTGCGTATCTGGGCGTGTATGCAGCAGACAAGGACATCGCCGCCCGCTACGGCTACAGCTGGGATCACGAGAAGGGCGTCCTCGTCATGAAGATCGCGGCCAGAAGCCCGATCAGTCTGACTGACATTGAGCCGGGAGACTACATTCTTGCAATCGATGGGAAGGAATGCAATACTATGAAGGAGATGCGGGAAATCCTCGATACGCATAAGCCGGGGGAAAAGATTTCCATCACCTATGAGCATAAGGGGCGCGAAGCAACAACGGAGGTGCTCCTTGCGGCAGCGCCGGATAGGGAATAAATATCATATTTTTTAAGGAAACACTGATTCAATCTGACAACGATTGAATCAGTGTTTTCTTAAGAGATACGGAGAAAAGGAAGAGTTATGAAATTTACACTGCTTGCCATCGGCAAGATCAAAGAAAAATGGATGCGGCAGGGCATCGAGGAGTACGTGAAGCGTCTGAAGCCGATCGCACCTTTGGAAATCATCGCACAGGATGAAGAGAAAATGCCGGAGAATCCATCCCCTGCCATGAAGGAAAAGGTGATGGAGAAGGAAGGGGAGAAGATGCTGAAGTATCTCTCGCCGGATGACTGTCTCGTGCTGCTTGATCTCAAAGGGAAGCCTATGTCCTCGGAAGGGCTGGCGGATTGGATTTCACGGCGCATGGTCACCGGGACGAGCCATTTCTACTTCATGATCGGCGGTCCCTATGGCAATGGGAAGAATATCCAGCAGCGGGCGGATCTCAAGATTTCCATCAGTTCGATGACCTTTACGCACCAGATGGCACGCCTGATCCTCTCCGAACAGCTCTATCGCGCGATGAAGATCATACGGCATGAACCATACCATTTGTGAAGAGGCTCCCCATGATCCGATGCGCCCTCTCTGACAGCGCTCCTCTTGCAGTTCTCGCTCGAAAGAATTAAAATATAAATAGAGAAAGTATTTCCGCAGCTGTCTTAAGGAAACACTGATTAAATCGTTGTCTGATTTCATTCTTGGATTTTTATACAGAGCAAGGAATCATCTGACGCGAATAGCGAGCTATTTAAGGAAGATGATGACGAAGCTATGTATAAAAATCCATATGGAATCCGACTCTGCGATTGAATCAGCGTTTCCTTCACATGAGCCGATTTTTCGTATATCCTGCAAGGAGGTCTTATCATGAAATCTCTGAAAGCGAAAGACTTTATGACGAAGTATGTGTTCACGGTATCACCGGATACGACCGTACAGGAGCTGGTGGGGCTTTTCGTGACGCACCCGGTGTCTGCGATCCCGGTCGTGGGAGACGATAATGAGCTTCTTGGCATTGTTTCCGAGGGCGATCTTCTGTACAAGAAGGTGAAGCCGAAGATCCCGCCGCATGTCGACGTCTTGGGCGGCACGGTGTACTACTGCGGCTTTGGCCGGTATGAGAAATCCTTCCGGAAGCTGCTTGCGACGACGGCGAAGGATATCATGACGACGGATGTGCGCTGCGTCACGCCGGAAACGGACATGGAAGCCATCACGACACTCATGGTGGATCAGCATCTGAAGACTGTGCCTGTCGTAGAAAAGGCGAAGCTTAGCGTAGAGCGTGAGGGCGAGCAGCCGCCGGCGCGTCTCGTCGGTATCATCACACGCCATGATATTCTGGGGGCTATCGCAGCGACGCAGGTCGAAGAGAATATGAGAAACAGGAAATAGAGCGCTCCGTTTCCTTGCAAGTCAAAGAGAAGGCCGATGGGACTTCTCTTTTTACTTGTTCGCGTTCCCTGTCAATTCTTTTGCAGGCATAGTATAATAAGGAGAATATATTGTTGGTGACTAGTGACTAGTCACGAGTGACGGGTAGCTGCGAATCCTTGGGTGATTCGCTTTTACAATGGAAGAGGCACTTCATGACGAGAAAATTATTTACCGCGCTGAGCCAGCTTCATCGAGGCGTCCTCATCTGCGGCGGCTTTGCAGCCTTCATGCTGCTCGGGGCGTTCCTCCTCATGCTGCCCATTTCGCAGACAGGGACGAAGGAGGTCTCCTTTCTGGATGCGCTCTTCATGTCTGTCAGCATTGTCAGCGTGACGGGGATGAGCATGTTTGATCTGAAAACAGACTTCACCATCTTCGGGCAGCTGGTCGTGCTCTTTCTGATGCAGGTGGGCGGTCTGGGGATCATGACGATGATGGCCATGGTCGGTATTTCCCGAGGGCGGAAGATCCGCCTGCAGGAGAGGCTTCTTATCCGTGACTCCTTCAATCTGCAGACACCGTCTGGCATGGTGATGCTGGTGCGGAAAATCATCCTGATGACACTCTCTATAGAGTTTGGTGCCGGCACCATCCTTGCGGCCTATTTCTTCACACAGAATGGATGGATCGGCATTTATCAGGGCTACTGGCATGCGGTCTCTGCTTTCACGAATTGCGGTATGGATATCATGGGAAATGATGTCGGATTCGCCGGAATGGCAGCCAATCCGCTGGTCAGTACCGTTGTCTGTATCTCAATGTTTCTGGGAGGCGTAGGCTTCATCGCGCTGGATGACCTTTTGAAGCATCATCGCTGGAGCGCGCTGACTCTGAACAGCAAATTCATTCTGGTCATGGAAATGATACTGATCCCGTTGGGCGTGATCGTCTATTTCCTTCTGGAGGGGAATAATCCGGCGACGCTGGGACATCTCAGCACGGCCGAAAAGTGGCAGAGTGCCTTCTTCATGTCGATTTCTTCCCGCATGGCAGGCTTCACTCTCTTTGATATTCATGCCATGAACAATGCGACCGGGCTTATCATCATGCTCTTCATGTTCATCGGCGCGGCGCCTGTCTCGACCGCGGGCGGCATCCGCACGACCACCATCGGACTTCTTCTGCTGTCGCTCTGGTCGTGGATCCGTGGGAGGAAAGATGTCGTCATCTTCCATAAACGGGTCGATCCGGAATGTCTGGTGAAAGCATCGAACGTTTTCACACTGGCGATGGTACTGACCTTCCTCACCGCGATGATGGTCTTCCTCTTAGAGCCTGCGTCCCACTTCGATTTTGAGGATGCCCTCTTCGAGGCTGTCTCCGCTTTCAGTACCGTCGGTTTCTCTATGGGGCTCACGACGGAGTGGAATATCCCCTGTAAAATCGTCATCATGATCGCTATGTTCATCGGGCGTATCGGTGTCATGACGCTCGCCGTCACCTTTGCCGGCCGTCCGAAGAGTCAGATCAAGTATCCGAAAGAAAATATAGTTATAGGATAAAGTTGGGATAAGTGGCTGGGGATTAGTAGCTAGGGATTAGTAGTGACTAGTGACTGGTGACTGGTGACTAGAATACTACTTTCAGGTATCGTCCCTTTATAAAAAAAACGGCATGAAGTGCCGCTGGCTCCTTACTTCTAACCGGCGAGCGGACTTTTCATAAAAGGAATCAGGGGACTAGCCGCCCCATGGGTTACTAGCGCAGATGTTTTAACCAACAACCAACGGTAACCAACTAATATACAACAAATGAGGTATTCTCTATGGCACAGAAATTACAGTTTTTCGTGGCAGGCCTGGGCCGCTTTGGCATCAGTGTCGCCGTCACATTGGAAAAGATGGGCTATGACGTCATGGCCATGGATATCGATGAAGAAGTGGTACAGGATCTTTCTGATACACTGGGCTACGTGGTCTGTGCGGACTGCTCGGATGAGAAGAACCTGGCAGCCATCGGCGCGGGCAATGCGGACATCGCTGTCGTTTCTGTCGGCGATCTGTCAGCCAGCCTGATGACGACACTGCTTTTAAAGGAAATGGGCGTCAAGCAGATCGTTGTCAAAGCCTTGGATCCCATTCATGGAAAAATGCTGCAGAAGATCGGCGCAGACAAGATCATTTACTCAGAAAAGGAAATGGGTGTCCGCGTCGCACATAACCTGATCTCCCCGGGTATCGTCGATTATATCGAGATGGAAAATAACATCACCATTCTTTCCATCCATGTGCCGCAGGAATGGGTGGACAAGAGCCTGATCGATACCGATGTCAGAAGGAAATATAACATCACCGTCGTTGCGATCAAGCGCGGAGGGGATATGTTCGTCAATCCGCGGCCGGATATGAAGATGAAGGAACAGGATATGCTCATCATTCTGGGAGACTCGGAAAGCGTCAAGCGCGTCACGGAATCGCTGGAGCAGTAAGCGGGGATGAGTGAGTGGTGGCTGGTGACTAGTGACTTGTGACTTAAATACCACGTTCGGGTACCACCATTTCGCATTTCTAATTTCTCATTCAAGCAAGGCTTTCAGACGCAATCAGGGATCGGCACGACACAGGGGATAACAAGAAACCGGCACCTTTCATCCAATTTTCACATTGAAATCCCTTGTTTTTTTATGGTATCATACATATAATTGACGTTTGTAGGATAGCGCCGCCGCACCTTTTGGCTGCGGCATCATATAGATCTTTGCTTTCAGTATTTCATCAGTACAGGAGTGATTCCTTTTGGAAAAATTAGTAATTCATGGTGGACATCCCCTGCGTGGACACGTCCGTGTTTCCAGCGCAAAGAATGCCGTTCTTCCTATCATTGTAGCGACACTTTTGCCAGAGACGCCGGCATCCATTGTCGATGCGCCAAATCTCGATGATGTGGTGACCATTTGCAGCGTACTGGAGTCTTTGGGGGTCAAAGTCCAGAGAGAGGACAATGTCCTGACCTTTGATGCATCCGGGGTGAATAAGACCGAAGCTTCTTATGAGCTTATGAGCCGTATGAGAGCCTCCTTCCTGATCATGGGACCGCTTCTGGCCAAGATGGGGCATGCGAAGATCGCGCTTCCCGGGGGCTGCATGATCGGCAGCCGTCCGATCGATCTGCACTTGAAAGCCTTTGAGGCCATGGGAGCAGAGATCAATGTAGGCAACGGCTATGTCGAAGGATATGCACCGAAGGGGCTGAAGGGCACGACCATTTATCTCGATTTCCCGAGCGTTGGCGCGACAGAGAATATCCTCATGGCAGCTGCCACGGCAGAAGGTCGTACCATCATTGAAAATGCGGCGGAAGAGCCGGAAATCGTGGATCTCGTGACGTTCCTGAATTCCATGGGCGCAAACATCAAAGGCGCAGGGACGAATATCATCCGTGTCGAAGGGGTCAAGAAGCTGGAAGGCGTCGCCCATACGGTCATTCCGGACCGTATCGAAGCGGGGACCTTCATGATCGCAGCGGCTATGGCCGGCGGCGATGTCGTGATCGAAAATGTATTGAATGAACATTTGAAGCCGCTCCTTGCCAAGCTGGGAGAAGCAGGCGTCAAGGTGATCAAGGATGTCGACAGTGTCCGTGTCATCAGCGATGGGCATATCCGCTCTACGGATATCAAGACGCTGCCCTATCCGGGCTTCCCTACGGATCTGCAGGCGCAGTTCATGGCACTCATGACTGTAGGCAGCGGCGTCAGCCGTATCACAGAGACGGTATTTGAAAACCGTTTCATGCATGCCGGCGAGCTGCAGCGCATGGGGGCTTCCATCCAGGTCGAAGGCCGCTGTGCGATCGTGCAGGGCGTCCCTTTCCTGACAGGTGCCTTCGTCAGAGCGACGGACCTTCGTGCAGGGGCAGCACTGACACTGGCTGGTCTCGCTGCGCATGGAGAGACGGAAGTGGGCGAGCTTCATCATATTGATCGTGGTTATGACCATCTTGTAGAAAAGCTGCAGGGGTTAGGAGCAGACATTGTCCGTGTCGATCGAGACTAAAGCACTGGCGGAGAAGGCGGAGCGTCTGGCGGGGCAGAAGACCCTTCTGGACTGGATCGGCTCTTTCGGCTCAGAAGACATCGGCGTCGATATCGGGACGTCGAATGTAGTGATTTACGTCAAGCATAAGGGCGTCGTATTTCCGGAAGCCTCTGTGATCGCCCGTCACGCCGTGACGAAGGAATTCTTCGCTTACGGTACGAAGGCAGAGGAAATGGAGGGTAAGACGCCGCGGGACATAGAGATCGTCCATCCGATGAAGCGAAGTGCGATCATCGACTATAACGGGGCGGCTTATCTTTTGAATTCCATCGTGAATCAGTCGTATCTGAAAGGGATGTTCTTTCATCCGCGTCTCATGATGTGCGTGTCTCGGGGAATGGGCAGCGTACAGAGAAGGGCGCTTTTGGAAGCGGCTGTGGCTATGGGTGCGCGCAAGACAGTCCTCATCGATCAGCCTATCGCGGCGATGATGGGCCTTGGGCTCACGGGAGATACCTGTCAGGGCGCGATGATCGTAGATATTGGCGGCGGCTCGACGAAGGTTTCCGTACTGTCGAAACATGGGATCGTGGTCAGTCATTTCTCGCCGGAGTCCGGACTGGAAATGGATCAGGCCATCATGGCAGCTATCCGTGACAAGTACCATATCCGCATCGGCCGCAAAGAGGCGGAAAGCCTCAAGATCGCGCTCGGGGCATACTGGGATCTGGATCAGGCACCGCGCGTGGCTGAGACGTATGGCCTTTCCATCGTATCGGGATCACCGGTCAAGATCGCCGTGACGGCTGAAGATGTGGCGCATGCCATCAATCCGATCTTGTACAGGATTTTCAAAAACATTCAGGATGTGCTGCAGAGGACGCCGCCGGCGCTTCTGGCAGCGATCCGAGAGCAGGGCATCATGCTTGTCGGCGGGGTGTCTCAGCTGAAGGGAATCGATGAGCTGATCACCCGTATCACCGGCATTTCAGCGAAGGTAGCGGAGAGACCTTCCTATGTGAATGCCATCGGCGCGGGGGCTTCATTGGAATATATCAATGAGTTCAGAGATTCACTGCAGGACCTGCACTAAGGAAAGTCAGAAAGCAGGGATTAGGGACGAGTGGCTAGGGATTAGGAGGCTCAAGTGACTAGTGACTAGTGACTAGTGACTTGAATACTACTTTCGGGCATCCCCCTATTTATACTCTGCGGCGCTTCTGATTTTTATGCGCCGCACCACCATTTCTCATGTCTAATTTCTAATTTCTCATTCAGGCGAGGCTTTCAAACGCAATTAGTGGGCGCCCCGCCCGTGGGCTAACCCTGAATCGATCGCTGAGGCTGACTTGACATGCATTTTCATGCAATGCTTCATCATGACCCGCCTTAAGCAACTAAGGAACAACGGGCAAATCACTTTCTATTGTCACATATATGGGGATATAACAATTCATTTGTTATGTCCCTTTTTATTTTCTTCATGCCAAAAGGCAGATAAAATGGTAAAATATAATATACCTATATGTGAATCTTAAAACACAGGGAGGTACATCATGAGAAACGCGATGAAAATCGGCTTGGCGCTGGCAGCGCTTGTGGCTGCTGGTGTAAGTGTGTACAGCGCGTCTGCGGCGGACGTCTCGCAGCAGGCCGTATTGAATGGAACGGTTGTCTCCGTCATAGAGGCAGGCACTCCTGTCAAGGAAGGCGATGTATTGGTCTCTGTGGACTCACTGGTCGGCGGTGTACCGGCAGCAAGAGCCGATCGGGATGGCGTGGTCAAAGAGGTTTGCGTCCAGAAGGGCCAGACAATCGCCAAACAGGACGTCGTGGTGGTGCTGGAAACGAAATAGCGGGTAGCAAGTGTGGTCACGTTTGGCACACTTCCGTGTTTCTGTAGTTGTTATATTAGATGATCATCTAATCGGGAGAATCCTATGCCCAATCGTTTGAAAAAGTCTATGAAGCGTCTGGCGGCTGTGGTCTGCCTCACGCTTTCCTGCGTGATGCCCTGCGCAGCGCAGGAATTTCTTCCTGTATCGGAAGTACAGGAGGGTATGCATGGCTATGCCAAGACCGTCGTGCACGGTACGAAGATCGAGACCTTCGATGTCGATGTGCTGGGCATTATGAAAGACAAGGGCGCGACCGGCGGGGATCTGGTGCTGGTGAAAGTATCCGGTCCCCTGATCGATCAGACAGAAGGCATCGCGCAGGGGATGAGCGGCAGTCCGGTCTATATCGATGGAAAACTGCTGGGCGCAGTGGCGTATGGATTTCCACAGTCCGGCGGCCGCATCGGCATGGTGACGCCGATCGGTGACATGCTGAAGCTCTGGACCATCGATGACCGGAAGGACACGGGCCTCACCCCGCCATCCTCCAAAGGGCTGATCCCGCTCACGACGCCTCTCATGGCGAGTGGATACACCCCGGAGGCGATGGATTTCCTCACAGGGAAAATGCAGGATTTCCACATGGTGCCATTTGCTTCCGCTTCTGCTTCGCAGGATGATGTGCCGCAGCCGCTTGAACCGGGAAGCGCTATCTCGGCAACCATGGTGACAGGCGATCTCAAGCTCGGCGCCGTCGGGACTGTCACCTATGTCGACGGCAACCGCATGGTGGCTTTCGGGCATCCTTTCATGGATCGCGGAAATACCGATTACTTTATGCACAATTCCTATATCTTCACCGTCATCCCGAGCAAGAATATCCCCTTCAAGCTGGGGTCCGTCGGTGCGGAAATCGGCACGGTCAATCAGGACCGGGGAGCTGGGATCGGCGGAATGACGGGAAAGCTGCCACACTCTGTCGCCCTTCATGCGTCTGTGACCGATGAAGATACGAAGAAGAAGGA
This sequence comes from uncultured Dialister sp., assembly GCA_934178345.1. Lineage (GTDB taxonomy): Bacteria > Bacillota > Negativicutes > Veillonellales > Dialisteraceae > Dialister. The sequence continues at coordinate 47,510 of CAKPQG010000002.1, forward strand.
AGATCTCCATGTACGCATGATTCCGAATGAAGCACTGCTGCCGACCTTGTCCGTTACTTCGGTGTACAATGCGATCAGCAATGCCATGGATCGCAAAGGACAGGGGACGGTCGATTTCACCTATACGCTTTACCCGGAGGATCTGAAGCAGAAGCCTTTCACCCGAAGCAATATGTACTGGTCGTCCAAAGACATCGCGGAGCGAAGCGTAGATGAGCTCTACAATGTGGTACGGCTTCTCGAGCAGAACCGTTTTGAGAAATATCCGCTCCGCAGCATCATGGTCGACATGCATGTGACGAGCGAGCGGAAGACCGCGCAGCTTCTCGATGCCTCGGCGTCTCCGATCATCGTGAGCCCTGGCGATACCGTCTATGTACGCGCGCGTCTGGCTCCCTACCGGGGAGAAGTCTTCTACAAGGATCTGACATTTACCGTGCCGAAGGATCAGCCATACGGAGACATGATCCTCGAAGTACGCGGTGGCGGCGTCGTGCCGCTTCCCTACCTCATCCAGCAGCAGAAGTTCAATCTGACGGATGAGATCTTAGACCGCATCCGCACGTACAAGGATTTCAATGATCTGCACAGCCGCCTGATGAAGGAAGACCAGAACAATCAGGTCGTCGTGGAAATCCTGGATCCGGAAGTCAGCATGATTTCCAAAGATGAAAATAGCGGGAAAAAGGCAGAAATTCAAGAGAAAAAGGCGCCGGAAAATCCGGATTATCTGAAAAATAAGGACGGGCTCAAAGAAGACGGGGAAAAAGAAACCCCGAAGAGTGCCGTCGATACGGACTATGTCATCTACGGTGACGGACAATTCACCTTCAAAGTCCTGCCGGAAGCAGAACGTGATAAAGCCTTGAAAAAGCTCGCCAAGAGCCAGGCCACCATCGAGATGAGCAATAAGGAAAAAGAAACGCTTGAGAATAAGGATAAGAAGACGGAAGGAACGGATAAAGACGAAAAAGATTCGCAAAAGACATCAGCTATGATTGCGCTTTGAGTGACTAGTGACTGGTGACTGGTGACTTGGATACCGCCTTCTGGCATCGCCCTATTTATACTTCGCGGCGCTTCATTATTTTTTGCGCCGCACCACCATTTCTAATTTCTCATTTCTAATTTCTCATTCGAGCAAAACTTTCATACAATCAAGGGGCAGCACGCCCCGTGGGCTAACCCTGAACCCACCAACCTGAAAGGAGGTCTCCCCACCCATGTCATTCATAGAAACGCTTGGTTGCTATACCATCGGCATCTTTCATCAGCTGGGAGCGGTGATCCTGCTCCTTGCGGCGGCGGTGAAAGAAATCGGCGCATTCCGCGGGCGGGAGACGATGAAGCAGTGCCTGGCATTGGGCGTGCTGTCCTTTCCCATCGTGGCATTGACGCTGCTCTTTACCGGTATGGTGCTTTCTGTACAGATCGCGGGCGAGCTCACAAAGTATGGCGCAGACTTCACCGTCGGTGCGATCGTAGCCATCGGCATGGGGCGTGAACTTGGCCCTGTGCTTTGCGGCGTCGTCCTGGCGGGTCGTGTCGGGGCAGCCATCACGGCTGAGATCGGTACGATGCGGGTGACCGAGCAGATCGATGCGCTAAGGTGCCTTGCGGTGAGTCCTGTGGGGTATCTCGTGGTGCCGCGGCTCGTCGCCTGCATGACGATGCTGCCGCTTCTGACGGTCTTTGGCGTCACCATCGGCGTCGGCGGCGGGATGATCGTCGCTTCGCTCACGCATGGCGTCTCCTCCTATACCTTCATGCACTCCATCCATGTGTACTGCGTCCCTTCTGACCTGTACATCGGTGTGTTCAAGTCAGTCATTTTCGGTATGATCGTCGCGCTGGTCGGCTGCGACCGCGGGATGACCTGTACGGCAGGGGCAGAAGGCGTCGGCAAGGCGACCACCCAGTCCGTGGTGTATTCGATTATTATGCTTTTTGCGGCGAATTACCTGCTCTCGTCCATTCTGTTTTGAGGCGTCCTATGATTGATATCAGGCATGTATACCAGACTTTTGGCGATCGTCATATCTTGAAAGATGTCAGTCTTTCCATCAAGGAAGGAGAGACGATGGTCATCCTGGGAGCATCCGGCTCTGGGAAATCGACACTCTTGAAGCTCATCATCGGTCTTCTGCGACCTACATCCGGAAAAGTCCTTGTGAATGGGAAGGATATGGGACAACTCAGCGAAGAAGAGCTGAATGAGGAGCGCCGCTCCATGGGGATGGTCTTCCAGTATTCCGCCCTCTTCGATTCCCTCAATGTGAAAGAAAATGTAGCCTTTGGTCTGCGCATGCACACACGGCTTTCGGAAGAAGAAATCGATGCCATCGTGAAGGAGAAGCTGCATCTGGTCGGTCTTGATGGGATCGAAGACCTCATGCCGGCGAATCTCTCCGGCGGTATGAAGAAGCGCGTGAGCCTTGCCAGAGCGATCGCGCTCGAGCCGAAGATCATTCTCTATGATGAACCGACGGCGGGGCTGGATCCGATCCGTTCGACCGATATCAGTCTTTTGATCAAAGAAACGCAAAAGGTCCTGCATGCGACGAGCGTCGTCGTGACGCACGACTTGAAGTCTGCGGAAATGATCGCGGACCGCATGGCTTTTTTGTATAAAGGCTCGTTCCTTGCGGTAGGGACAGCCGAAGAATTATATGCATCCAAAGATGAAAGAGTACGGCAGTTCATGAACGGTCTGCCATCGAATCCTGATTTTCTGAAAGAAGGTGATGCCTGATGAAATGGTCGACGGAAGCAAAAGTCGGAGCCTTTGCCCTGGCGGGGATTCTCCTCTTTGCCGGGATCCTGATCGAACTTTCCAGCCTTGTGATTTTTGGAAAGAGCGGATTTCATGTGACAGGCTATTTCAAGGAAGCGGAAGGCATAGAGCCGGGAAATCCGATCCACTATGCCGGCGTCGAAGTGGGCATGGTCGATGGCATCACGGTAGAGAATGGAGAAGCCGTCGTGAAGCTGCGTTTTTATCATGACGCCAAAGTACCGAAGGATGCGGACTTCTCCATCCAGACCAGCAGTGTCATGGGCGGGCGCTTCGTGAAGGCGTCCGGCGGGCATCAGGAACGCGGCTATCTTGCTGATGGCATGAAGGTCGAGGGCAAGTCAGCACCGGGGATCGATCAGGCGATGGATAAGATGGACAAGCTTATCACATCCGCACAGACCATGCTCGACGGGATCAATACCGTCGTCGCAGACCCCGCTTCCCAGAAGCATGTGAAGAACAGTATCAATCATTTTGATGCGATTTCTGAAAACCTCGCCATCCTGACCGCGCAGGGGATACAGACAGCGAATGAGATCCAGAGCATCACCTCGCAGGTGAATCAGATGCTCTACCAGCTGAATGGCGACGGCAAAGCCGCCGGCGATGTGAGAAAAATTATGGACAATATGGTCGTGGCTTCAGAGAATGCGAAGGAAATCTCTCAGAATGCCAAAGCGATTTCCGGAAAAATAAATGGATTTATGCAGGGAAATGGTGATTTTGATGTATCTGTTTCCGGTGAATTGTTATATAATACTAAGAAGGACGATTTCTCGCCGAATCTCTTCCTCCGCGTGGGGAAAGACTCCTATGGCCTTCTGGGGATAGAATCCATGGGAAATGATCCGGTCTATGATGCGCTCTATGGTCGTATGAGAGGGGACTATGGCGTACATGCCGGTATCATTCGAAACAAGATCGGCGCCGGCGCGGACTATGCATCCGGCCGGTGGAAATTTTCCGCAGATGTGTATGACCCCAATGATCTGTCTGTCCGCCTGCGCGGGCAGTATGCTCTTACGCCGAATCTGTTCCTGACGGGGCAGTCCATTTTCCCGCATAACAACCGCGGCGGCGGAGAGTACATTGGCGTGGGATACAATTATTAAATGAAAAACAGCGCCGCCAGAAGGGCGGTCTGGATATAATGACAACAAAGACATCTGTCTAGAAGGGATGAATGTTGAATGAATACAATGACCTGCAAAATTCTGACTGCTTCTATCGTGCTTGCCCTTTCCTGCGGGCTCGGCGCAGAAGCAAAAGGATCTAAGACAAAGATCATGACAGACCCGTCGATCACGCAAAAAGCCATCGAGGCACAGATGAATCAGACGGTAGCCAATAAAGATGTGAATTTCAATAACATGCTGCTCCAGAAAAATCTGGCGTCTTCCATCACCGAAGCAGCAGCTCCGGAAGCGGCTGCGATGGATATCGACCTCAAAGGTGCGGTCACGACTGCCATCCAGAATAACCGCGACATCACCATCGCAGAGTTGAAGCGCAGAGAAGCGGAAGCCGATGTCAGCGCAGCGGCAGCGAAGAAGAATCCGTCCATCAGTTACTCCTGGGAAAGAAATCAGTATCCGACCCAGAGCGGACCTGTCACTACAGCGTCCGTTGATACGACTGGACAGGTGGTCACGAAAGTGGTGGGAACGCAGAGCTCTAACCACGGCTATAGCCAGGGCATCAATGTTTCCTGGCCGATTTGGACCTTCGGTAAGGTAGAAGGTGCGATCGATGCTGCCCGCTACCAGAAAAACATCGCAGATCTTAATGTCTACAAAACAGAAGCGGATACGAAGCTCGCGGCCGTGCAGGCATACTACCAGTACCTTGAAGCGATCAAGCTCGCTGAAGTGCAGGCACAGTCCGTCACCGACTATGCAAGCCATCTGAATAACGTACAGCAGCAGTTCGATGCCGGCATCGTAGCCAAGCTCGACGTGCTGTCTTCCAATGTATCGCTTGCCAATGCAAAGCAGAAGAGCATCGCAGCGGACAACACTCGTGATGTCGCAGAAGCGAACCTGAACAACATCATGCGTGTCCCGATGAATACGACGCTGAAACCGCTGGATAAGAATTTCCCACAGCCGGAATTTGACCTCACCATGGAACAGGCCATTCTGATGGCGCAGAAATACCGCTGGGAACTCGTCGAAGCAGACTATGGCGTCAAGGCAGCACAGGCCTCTCTTCGTTCTGCGAAGGCAGGCTATCTCCCGACGGTCAGCGTCGGCGGCGGATACAGCTGGAAGGAAGCCAGCGTGACAGCAGTCGATAAAGATGACTGGGCTGTCAAAGGCGGGCTTTCCTGGTCACTTTGGGATGGCGGTGTTACTCAGGCATCGGTGAAGAAAGCGGATGCCGCTGTCAAAACAGCACAGGAAACACTCCTGCAGGCGAGAGAAAAGATCGAGCTTGAAGTCCGTCAGGATTACCTGAACGTCCTCTCTTATAAAGAACAGATCCGCGCTGCGGAAGCGTCGGTCGCTCAGGCAGAAGAAGCGTATAAGATCGCGACCGTCCGCTACAGCAGCGGCGTCGGCATCAACCTCGATGTCCTCGATGCAGAACTCGCCCTCAATACTGCGAGAACGAACTACATCACCGCGCTCTACAACTACAACATCGGTCTCGCTACGCTGGAACATGCGATGGGCGTACCGGCTGTCATTCATCCGGAATTTGCAAAAGCGTAATTTTGGTGACTGGTGACTGGTGACTGGTGACTTGAATACCGCCTTCGGGTATCGCACCCGCCCTACCCACTGCCCCCATAGAACCGGTTCCCACCCTTTCATCCCCGATGAGGGGGGGCACGCCCACGGGTCTAACCCTGAACCTTGAACCTTGAAACTTTATTTTTAATTTGGAGAACTTGACCTTGGCTAGCAGAATCAAATGGTGGATCAATGGTATCGCAGCCTTTATTTTCATCATGCTGTGTATCATTTATCTGCTGATCCGTCCGATTATCACACAGAATCTGGAACCCGTCATCAAAGACGCGGCAGGGGATCGCATCAATGGCACCCTGACGTGGACCATGATGGATCTGGATCCGAATTATGATCTTTCCTTCACCGACCTTGAGCTAAAGGACGCGAAAGGAGAGGTTGTATTCAAGTCGCCTTCTTTGGAAATCGGATGGTCTGCTTCTGCGCTGTACAACTATGCCTTCAAAGATGGCGGTATCGCCGATGTCGTGAAGACGGTGACCATCGAGAATCCGGAAGTGCACCTTGCCAAGGGGACTGATGGACTCTGGAATGTAGAGAAGATTCTAAAACCATCGGACTCTTCGGACAATGGTACTTTCACAGGACAGGTCATCGTGAAGGACGGGAATGCATCTATCACCGCACCGGATATCGGCTCGTATGATTTCACTTCGCTGGGAGGTACGCTCGGCTGGGATAGCACGGGTACGATCACAGGCTCTTTTGCGGGAGAGGCATTTGACAGCCATTTCAAGGGAGACGTGAAGTACACGAATACCAATAACATGGAAATCAGTCTGGAGACAGATCCGGTTTCCTTGACCTCTCTGAAGCCGCTCTTAGAGCAGTTCCCACAGATTTCTTCAAAACTTGATATAGACAAAGGGACAGGACAGGTGACCAGCGCCAAGATCTGGAAAAGTGATGGCGCTGTCGCTTATCATGTCCAAGGCTCTATCAAAGATGCTGCTCTTCGCTATGATCATTTTATTCTGGCTGACGGGGCAGCCTTTTTTGATATTGAAAATGGAGAAGCCGTCATCACCGAAGCAGCCGTAAAGGTGAACGGGCAGACATTTGCCGGGGATGTGAAAGTTCTTTTTGACGTGGATGATCCGATCCTGATGGGGCATGTGAATCTGAAGGATATCAAGGCGGAAGAGCTGCTGCCGGAGGTGGGGATCGCGGGAGTCGTTTCCGGTGGCGTAGATATTTCCGGGACGATGGGAAATCCTTTCGTGTCCGGCGAAGCCCATGTGAAGGACGGGCAGTATGAGAATCTTTCTGTCAAAGAGGCGAATGTGCGCTTTGTCTATGGAGAGGATCGGATCTTGATCCCCTATCTGAAGGCACAGATGGCGGGCGGTCTTCTGATCGGCGAAGGCTCATATGATATGAAAAGCGGAGCCTTCGAAGGCGAAGCAGCCGGAGAGCATATCGACCTTTCTTCTCTTCCGGTCGGGATTTCCGCTTCCGGCATTGTGAGCGGATCGGGGAAGGCGAAGGGCACCTATAAAGAAGGCGCACTGTCTCTGGAAATGGCTTCCGGAGAAATGGATGGCGCAGGTCTTTCGTATGAGAATATGGCAGCCGGCAAGGTCTCCGGCTTTGGCAGTTACCGAGATGGCGACTGGCATGGCGTTTTCTATGGCATGGATCTTTCGTATGATGGGATGTCCATGGATACCCTCTCGGGGGAGGTCGCTTCACGCGGCGGCGTGATGGATATTTCGTACCTGACCGGCACATCCGGCGAAGGCGCATTCACCGTGAAAGGGAAGTATGGGCCATATCTCTCGCTCTCAGGCGAAGCATCGTCTATCGACCTTTCCGGGCTTTCCGGTCTTTCAGGGATGGATATGGCCGGGCGTCTCTCCGGTCGGTTCGTGGTCAGCGGGAGCAGGGAGGATCCGTCCGGCGCGGCAGATTTCACAGCGCGGGATGGGGAGATCCGTGGCATCTCCTTTGACCGTATCGCAGGACATGTATCACTCGGAAATCAGCTGGCGACCATCACCTCGCTTCGCTGGGAAGGGCCGGACGGCAAGCATACCGTGAAGGGGAGCATCGGCCTCCTGGCGCCGCACCCTCTCGCACTCACCATAGATACAGACAAGACGCGCATCGAAAAACTGCTCGCACTTGCCGGAGAGGACTACCCGGTGACGGGCTGGATCGAAAATACCTTGACCGTCACTGGCACGATGGAAGCGCCACAGGTGAAAGGCGATTTTCTGGCCTTCGATGGTTCTGTCATGGGTGAGCTTTTCCAGAGCGTCTCCGGCGAATATACCTATGATGGAAATGGCATCACTTTGAAAAACGGACTCGCCTATATCTATGATGGTACGGCCATCGTGAGTGGTACGGTCGAGCCGGACGCAATCGATATGGATGTGTCGCTGAATGACATCAGCCTTTCGCGTATGCTTCCGGGACGTGGAGCAGACGGCAAGGTCAATATGCGAGGGCATGTATCCGGGACGATGGAAGATCCGGTCTTTGAAGGGACGATCTCCTCCAGACAGATCTCTGTCGGCGGCACTTCCATTTATATGGCATCTGCCGGCATCTATTATCAGAACCATGTCGTGAGCCTTGATGACGGCGTATTCAATCAGAAGAATGGCCATTTCGAATGGAGAGGCAGCTATCACATGGACTCCCATATCCTGCAGGGCTTCCTCCAATTTAAGGAATGGAATATCAAGGAGGCCATGCGTCTTTTCAAGCTGCCTGAGTCGGCGGTGGATGGCGCTGTCAATGGCGGCATGCAGATCGGAGGAACGCTGGAGAACCCCAGCATCGATTTCAAAGCTGATTTTCTGGGAGGACATCTGGGGGATACGCCTGTCGGTCAGGGAGTGATCGATTTTTCCTACATGAATGGGGCGCTGTCGATCCGTCAGTTTCATCTTCCGGTAGGAGACGGACTGCTTGCGGCAGAAGGCTCTATGAATAGTGACGGCGATCTCTCTATCCAGCTCGCAGCCAAAGACATGGAGGTATCCTGGCTGCCGCAGGTATTGGGACGAGATGGCATACGGATGGGCGGCCGACTGACGGCCGGAGTCATCTTCAGTGGAAATAAGACATCGCCGGAAGCGGACATTTCGATCGGCATCGACCATCCGAGCTACGGAGATATCGGCTTTGACAGCTTCTCTCTGATGGCGAATGCCAAGAGCAATGTCGTGACGCTGCAAAATGCGCTGGTATCGAAGGGAAACTATCGTGCGAGTGCCAAGGGCACACTCCCCGGCAATCTTTTCACTGGCAGCACCACAGATGAGGCAGTGCCGCTTGCTGTCGATTTCAATCTCGATCAGGCAGATATGAATATTCTGGCTCTCTTCGGCAAAGCCGTGACGAGTGCGAGCGGCCCGATAAAGGGACATGTACAGCTTGTCGGTGACTATCGTGACCCGGAGCTTATGGGCAGCATCACAGCCAAAAATGGGGCGCTCGGTCTTATGACCATGAATGAAGTCATTCAGCCGATCGATCTGTCCTTACGATTTGATGGACATCGCGTGACATTTGACGGCAGTGCCTCCTTCGGTGGCGGCGGCGTCACTGCGAAAGGCTCCGCCGACTGGAAAGAGAAGGCCATCACGCATTATGATGGGGAAGTGCATATGCATACCCCTTCGATCGACTCCGCCTATTACAAAGGGGCGGTCGATGCTGACCTTTCACTGGGTGAATTCATGGATCAGCTCGGTGTCACGGGCCAGATCTCTATCCACGATGCGACCTGCGAAGTGCCGCTTGCCCTCCTTTCTGAGAGCGGCGAGTCGTCGGCCAATTTCCTGACAAAGATCGATATAGCCATCGGAGACAATGTACGGCTCTACAGCAGCTCGCTCTATGATCTCATGGTCAAAGGAAACATTTCCATGATGGGGCACTTCCAGGAACCGATCATGACGGGCCGCGTCAATGTAGAAAAAGGAACGGTCAAGATCAATACGACGGAATTCAAGATCGATCAGGCCAATGCTGTCTGGGGCGGCATCCCCGGCTCCTTCTTGCCCGTCATCCATGCACGCGCCGATACCAAGGTCGGTCATTACAATATCAAAGCTGAACTGGATGGACCGCCCGGTGATATGAAGACGACCTTCCACAGCGATCCTGCGCTGAATGATTCGCAGATCATCATGCTGCTGACGCTCCATCAGGATCCGACCAAGGATAAGGATGGCTCGATGCAGGGGGCGCTCTTCAATGCCGGCCTCACTATGCTCTTCGGGAATACGATGCAGGACTTCCTTGCGGATAAGATCGGCCTTGACCTCATCAGTATCACGTCGAACCTGACAGACTACTATGACAACATCGATGACAACAATGACAGCTACTACTACATCAAGATCGGGAAGTACCTCTTCAATGACTTCATGCTGACTGCGACCATGGGCGTGAATAATGAGGAAAAGAGTCTGGGCTTCCATTATGATTTGAATTCGCGCATCGGTCTCTCATCGTGGTATAATAGTAATCACGATAGTTACATCGGCAGCGACTGGAGCTTTAAATTTTAGGGTTCTGGGTTCAGGTTGATGGGTTCAAGTTTGTGGTGTGCGGCGCATCATCATAGGAAAGCGCCGCGGAGTTTGAAATAGGCGATGTTTTCGGTATATTCATCCTGAACCCTGAAGTTTGAAAGCAGGGATGAGTGGCTAGTGACTTGTGACTAGTAGCTAGGGATTAGTGGCTAGGGATAAGGTTTGCGATACGAGAAAACCGCTAGTTTCAAACCTTCGCAGCGCTTCTGATTTTTATGCGCCGCACCACCCCCGTTTAACCCTCTGAACCTGTTGAACCCGCTCCCCCTCTTTCGCACGTAATCAAAGGGCGGCACGCCCCACGGGCTAACCCGGAACCTTGAACCTTGAACCCTTGACCATCAAACGTAGTAATCGATTGATGTAACTGATTTTTAACGGAGTATTTCTATGCTTGAAGAATACAAAGCCTGTTTGTCTCGTCTGACTTTGCTCAGCCGGGAGGAAGAGCAGGCGCTTTGGAAAGAATATAAAGACGAAGAGGAAATCGACGCGCGCCAGCGTCTGATCGAGAATTACCAGCCGCTTGTCTTCAAGGAGGCCGTGAAGTATGGTCTGCAGGAAGCGGTGACGATGGATCTCATTCAGGAAGGCACCGTAGGGCTCATGGAAGCCGTCGAGCGCTATGATCCCTCGACCGGTGTTGCCTTCTCTCTATATGCCATCCACCGCATCCGCGGACGCATGCTGAATTTCCTGAATGCCAATAAAAAGGAAATCCTTCTCGAGGACAGGGAAGAAGAGAAAGTCTTCCTCGCGCAGGCCATTCCTGACATGGCTTTTGAAAGTGCCGACCGTGAATCGCTGCATGCGGCAGTCGATGAGGCGGTGCAGCGACTCTCTGCCAAAGAGCAGGATGTCATCCGCTCGGTCTATTTGGCGGAGCAGACCGCTGCTGAGACTGCTGATGCCATGGGCGTCAGCCAGGCCTACGTCTACCGCCTGGAGAAACGCGGCATCCGGCGTCTCCGCGGGATGCTTTCGAAGCTGATCCATGAGAGAAAATAGGGGCGGCAGGTTCTGATTGATGCGTTGCACCACGCCTGCTGCATAGACCTGCTGAACGTGCAATCCTAGGGAAACGCTGATTCAATCGCAGAGTCTGATTTCATATGGATTTTTATACATAGCTTCGTCATCATCTTCCTTAAATAGCCTCGCTATTCGCGTCAGATGATTCCTTGCTCTGTATAAAAATCCAAGAATGAAATCTGACAACGATTTAATCAGTGTTTCCCTAACCTAAAATCACTTGCATTTCAGCAATAACGCTTGAAAATAAAAGAAAATACGAAATAAATAAAAATTTTGGATGTTCACTTGTTCTTCTAAAACGCTGATTATATATATAAGAGTTATGTAACCAGTGGTTAACAGGAAATCGGAATGATTCCGGTTTTCTGCGCAGGAGGCAGTATGTCAGGAGATACGCTGAAGAGAGTGAAGTCAGTGAAGAGGTGGCTGGAAAAGGCGGAAAATTCCTATTCCAACCATAAAGAACTGACAGGCGAGATGAATCTCATCATGGCACAGGCAGAGATGCAGCGCCTGAAAGAGGTGAGAGGGACTTCGCCGCGCCGGAAGTGGCTGCTTCGCGGCGGTGCACTGGCTGTGGCGGGACTTCTTTTTCTCGGCGCGTCGCTCCTGAAAGATAGCCTCTTCCCGCCGCCTGTTCCGGCTAAGCCGGCTCAGACTGTGGTCACGACATCCCCCGAGACACCAAAGCCAGTCGAGGAAGCAGTGCAGAAAGCTGAAGAGGTTCCTGCCCCTGTGGAGACTGTCATGACAGAACAGGTAGAAACGAAACAAGCCACCGAAGCCCCGAAAGCTGCGCCCGTCGTCAGTACGCCGGTGCCGGCTCCCATAAAGGCTGCTGCTCCGAAGCCTGCCGCTCCCGCTCTCTCGGATCAGGAGATCCAGCGTGTCGTAGGCGAAGCGGGAAGAGCACTGAGGGGAAGTAAGTAATGAGCAAGGTTCAGTTTTGAAAACAGGGATTAGTGGCTGGGGACTAGGAGCCTCGAGTGACTAGTGACTTAAATGCCACTTTCGGGCATCGCCCCATATATATTGCGGCGAAGCCGCCACCGCAACCCTGAACCCTGAACCCATCAACAAAACCGTTATTTAAGGAAATCATTTGCCTTGGCAAGTACGCCAACTATCCATTTGCATTTCCATAAATATATAGCAACTCACCATCACCAACACATGAGGAGGAATTTACGATGACAGCAACATATAAGAAAGCACTGCTTGCCTCTGCGATCCTGCTTGCACTTTCCGGCGCAGACGTCTTTGCGGAAGCGCCGCAGATGACTGGCTCCCAGAATGGCATGTCCCAGAGCTCCATGATCGATGTGAAGAGCGGGAAGGAAGCCGGCAAGACAGCCGAGATTTCCGACCAGACGGAAAAAGCGGAACCGTCCATGGAAGTGAAGGAGTCTCATCAGACCGTCGCAGTGGGCGATGCCTCGCTCTATCTTTCGGCGGACGATGACGCAGCCATCGAAGCACATACAGGCAAGACCATCGCGCATGTCGACTTCGACGGGATTCCGGAAGAAGTCAAGACGAAGCTGTCTCCTCTTCTGCAGAGCAAACCGGGCAGCACGGTCACCGCTGAGGGGATCCGCAATGATGTGGCATCTCTTGGATCGACCGGTGTCTTCTCCCAGATCCGTCCGAATTTCAAGGATATCCCCGAAGGCGTGGACCTCACCTATGGTCTTGTCGCAAACCCCATCGTTCGCGGGGTGGAATTTACCGGCAATACCATCTTCACCTCTGATTACCTGAAGTCCATCCTGCAGGTGCCGGAGGGCAGCGTCCTGAACTTCGTCCTCGTGAATCAGAAGCTGAAGGAAATCGAAGATGCATACCTGAAACAGGGCTACATGCTCGTCTCCATCCCGAATGTTGAAGTGACGCCGAAAGGCATCCTGAAAGTCAATATTTCGGAAGGTGTCATCGAAGACATCCAGCTCGTCGGCAATGATAAGACGAAGGACAAAGTCATCCTCCGTGAACTCAAAATGAAGAAGGGCAAGCCTTTCAATAAATTCCAGGCAAGCCGCTCCATGGAAAGACTTTACAACCTGGGCTACTTCGAAGATGTCAATATGAAGCTGCTCCCGGGCAAAGAAAATGAACACAATGTCGTCATCGAGATCGACGTCGTCGAGCAGAAGACAGGCGTCATCACTGTCGGCGCCGGCTACTCGGACTCCGATGGTACGGTCGGCATCGTCGAGCTCGGTGATACGAACTTCCGCGGCACAGGCGATAAGGTCAATTTCCACTGGGAATTCGGCGGCGCTGGCAACGGTAAGAACTATACCATTTCCTACACCCGTCCGTGGATCAATTCCAATGGCGACTCCCTTGGCGCTTCCATCTTCAACCGCATCTATGAATATGATGACTATGATTCGAACGGCGATACCGTCGCAGAATACGATAAGAGAAGAAGCGGCTGGAACCTCACCTGGGGACGCCAGCATGGTGAATACCGCACGAACTACTTCACCTTCGAAAGTGCGAAGGAAGAATACGATGACCATGATGGTTTCGAATGGGGGAGCGTCGCAACCAACAAAGGACATACAGCGAAAGATAACAGCGATAAGTGGTACAAAGCTATCATGGATAACTTCGGTACCACGAACAGTTTCACCTTCTCGCACGTCTTCGATAACCGCGATAACTACTTCAATGCCAGCAAGGGCCGCCGCATTTCCTTCTCCACCCAGTGGGGCGGACACGGCCTCGGCGGCGACTATGATTTCTACAAGTTCACGACAGAAGGCCGCTTCTACAAAGGTCTCGGCAATGGTCACATCCTCGCGCTCCGTCTGCAGGGCGGCTATATCGACGGCGATGTCTCTTACGGAAACCTCTTCGACCTCGGCGGTTCGAATACCCTCCGCGGCTATGAAGATGACCAGTTCAAGGGCAAGAAAATGTACGCGGCGACACTGGAATACCGTTTCCCGATCGCCAAGAAAGTCCAGGGCGTCCTCTTCACCGATGGCGGCAGCACCTGGGGCATCGATAACGGACAGATCCCGTGGTATGAAGATGATGATGGCTTCCAGTGGTCTTGCGGCGTAGGCCTGCGTCTCCAGACCCCGATCGGACCGATCCGTCTTGACTATGGCCACGGTGATAAGAATAAATTCCACTTCAGCTTCGGCACACAGTTCTGATTGGAATGCGAAATGAGAAATGGTGGTGCGGCACCATACATAAAGCGCCGCAGCTCCTATTTCTCCATCCTCCCTTGGAAGGAGGTGCCCCGCAGGGGTAATGCCCTTGAGTTAAGCGTTATAACCGCTTGGCTCCCCATCGGGGGAGCTGCCCGAAGGGCTTGTGCAAGCGAACTGGATTTTTAGGAGTGAAGCGACGCGAAAATCCAGTGAGACGCCATTTCGAGCGAAGTGAGATGAGGGGGCAGCACTACGGTAGTAAATGCAAATGTTGAACTATCGATAGAAACGAACCATTCAACATTGTTCGTTATACCGCTAGCAAGCCCCTATTGCCTTCGGCACTTCCCCCGAAGGGGGAAGCAAGGGGTTTCAACGTTTGACGGTTTCTCAAATTTTCCAAAGGAGGAGCCATGCATTCTTCCTTATTTCATTCGATGACTCGAGCAGGTCTTGCCCTGCTCGTTTCGTCATTCTTGCTTCCCGCCGGGGCAGAGGCGGCACCGATTCGCGAAGTGAGCGTCTCCGTCACGGGAGCGGGCGGCATGCCGCCCGCTGTGGAGAAGCGGATCACGGCGAGTATTTCCGCCATAGGAAACCGTATCCTTGTCGGCAAGGATGAGAGCCTCTTTCGCTCGCACGAGAGCGAGTACGATAAGGTCCTTGCAGACATCGTGAATCGCGTGGTCGTGGGCTATGTGGTGGATGATATATCTGCCGCCTATGGCGAAAAGACGGCGCTTCACGTATCGCTCACTCCCGTCGGGCAGATGATCCGCGAGGTGGAGACAGAGATCGACTATGGGAACCTGTCTCCGGAAGCGGCAGCGCTGGTGAAGAAGGATACCGCCGGCGTACCGCTCCTTATGAGCCAGCTCCTCTCCGGGCTTCCCGTCGACTCGGTCGGTTGGGCGGAGAGCGTCTCTGAGTCTGCCGGGCGAGAGCTTCTTACGGAGATCCTCCCGGAATTCACGGCCAACTTCGAAGTGACCTCGGGGGAGAAAACAAAGGTGCGGATTTCCCTCATCCCGCAGGGGACGATCGTCCGCACCGGAAAGCTCACCCTGCACAAGACCACCATTCCACGCCTCCTGATGCTTCGCGCGGTGAATGAGACGGAGCATGCCCTTCGAAGCCTTGAAGGGCTTCCGCTTGCGTTTGTCGCCCGTCATCAGAAAGACCTGGCTGTCTCGATGAATGACATCCTCGCTAAGGATCCTTTCATTGAAAAGTATGGCATAGAGACAAAGGTCTACCTTTATCCGGGGGAGATTACAGAGCTCAAGGTCGATGCACTGACCGATCACTGGATCATCCGCACAGAAGCATGGATGGATGCCGGACGCGATGGAAATCGCAATACGGCGATCGAAGGCATGCTCGGGCATTTCGTGGGCAGGAACAATGTGATTTTCGGCGAGGCCCGCTTCTACCCCGGCCCCGTCGACTGGAATGTCTATGGCGGCTGGTATCATCACTTCGGGCGCGTCATGGATCTGGGCTATAAATATGATTTCGTAGAAAACAGCCACCATGCCTTTGGACAGATCCCCTTCGGCGAGCGTTTCGCCCTGCGCTATGACCGTGATTGTAAGAAAAAAGAGAACGAATATGGATTTTCCTATAAGATCCATAATTACATGACGCTCGAATATGTGTATAATGATGAAGAAGGCAAGTGGCTCCGCCTGATTGCCAATTTATAAATGAGGAGAGTAACCTATCATGATGACAACTCTTGGTAACAAGAAAAACGTAAAGATTTTTTCCTTCGCCTTAGCTGGCGTATTCATCGCCTCCGTGGCAGCGATGGCGGTGGTATCCATGGGCGATACTGCAAATGCTGCTCCGACCTCTGACATCGGCGTCGTCGACCAGAGAGAAGTGATTTCTGCCAATAGCACCCTCGCAGCGAACTACCAGCAGAAGATGAAAGAAACTGCCGACGAAATGCAGAAAGACTTCGATGCGAAGTCCGAAGGCATGAGTGATGCAGAAAAAGAAAAGCTCTTCACTGACATGCAGCAGCAGTTCAATCAGAAGAGACAGGCCATCGAGAAAGACATGGATGATCAGGTGACCGGCGCTGTGAAGTCCGTCGCATCCAAGAAGGGCCTTGCACTGGTCGTCGATAAATCCGCTGTCATTTACGGCGGCACAGACATCACGAAGGAAGTCACCGACTCCCTCTCGAAGTCCCTCTCTTCCGCTTCTTCTTCCGCAGCATCCGCAGCTTCCTCTGAAAGCAAAAAATAAGGACGTCTTATGAAATATAGAAACTGTGTATACACCATGGCGGCTGCCCTCCTCGTGGCAGGCTCCCTGGCGGTAAGCGGATGCAGCGATAAAAAAACCGAGGAGCCGGCGCCGCCTGCTGTTTCCTACGGCGTGGTCGATTTGGAAACCCTTGTGAAAGCCCATCCGAAATACAGTACATATTTCCGCCTTGAGACTGAGTACAACCATCTCCTTGGTCAGTATCAGAATGAACGAAACAAGCTCATTCACGTCGCATCGCAGCAGCAGCACATCAAGGCCGCGCTCTCCGATCAGAGCCGGCGCATGGCTGCCGAGAATGAGTGGAAGACGAAGGTCAAGGCGAAAGAAGACGAACTGAATGACGGCCTCGCAAAACTCTACAAAACCATCAGCGAAGCGCATAAGAAGGACAAGACCTTCACGCCAGATGGCCTCACTGACGAAGAGCGCGCCGAGATGGCGAATCTTCAGATGAAGCTCACCGTCCTCGGCGTCACCGGCTCCGAAAAGGAAGACGTCAAGCAGCGCCTCCATGACCTGATGGACCTTCGCACCGAGCGGGCGAAGATGGATACCATCGGCTGGACAGAGGACGAAGTGAAGACGATGAAAGAGGCAAAAGAAAACGCATCGAAGGAGCTCGCTGACTTTTCAGAGAAGACCGCGAAAGACATCAAGCAGAGCCTCTCTCAGGATACGAGCATTGATGCGTCTCTTCCTGAAGACCCCATCGATCCATCATGGAACGAAGACTGGCAACAGAAGATCGATGCCAAGCAGAAAGAGATGGCCGCCGTCAAGAAAGAAATAATGGAAGACATCCGAAAAGTTGCCGCCCGCGAGGCCTCTGACAAGCACCTTTCCATGATCTTCTCGAAATACAAAGCCAATATCCACGCCGAAGACGTGACGGGGGATATGGTGAATCGTATAGTCAATATCACCAAGTAGGAGGAAATCGAATGGCTATGTGGAAAAAACTGGCCTGCGTAGGACTCATTGGCGCAGCACTCGCCTTTGCCGGCTGCGGCAGTGAACATAAAGTGGCAGTCATCGACTACCAGAAACTGGAAGCTTCCTCTCCGAAGATCCAGTCTATCGAAAAAGAGATCAGTGATAAAGATAAGGAGATCAGAGACCGCCTGAATCAGGACTCCCAGAGCGGACTCTCCGATGAAGACATGCAGAAGAAAGTCCAGTCCGCCCAGCAGGAGCGCATGATTTTCATCCAGAGCAAACAGAAACAGATCCAGTCCATGGTAGAGTCTCAGGCAGCCCAGATCGCGAAAGAAAAGGGCATCGGCATCGTCATGCATAAGAGAGCCGTACCCAGCGGTGCCGTCGACATCACCGATGAAGTAATGGCTAAGATCGATGGCACAGCGAAAGCGGCATCCAGCGCTGCCTCGTCCGCATCCAAGTGAGGTCCATCATGAAAAAAACAGCAGGTGAAATCGCTGCCCTGATCGGCGGCACCCTCTATGGGGACAAAGATGTCATCATTGATGACGTTGCCAGCGCAGAAAGCGCGGGCCCATCGCAGGTGACCTTTGCCCGCGGCGTCTATGCCGAGCACATCGAAGAAATGCAGGCCGGTGTCATCCTGGTCGATGAACTCCCCGCCCACTACACGAAGAATCTTATCGTCGTCCCAGATGCCCGCCGCTCCTTTGGCGAACTCATCGAAGTCTTCCGTCCGGAAAACAAATGGGAACCGGGCATCCATGAGACCGCCGTCATCAGCGAAAAAGCACTGATCGGCAAAGACGTCACCATCATGGCGTATGCCGTCATCGAAGAAGGCGCTGAGATCGGAGACGGCTGTGTCATCTACCCGTACTGCTACATCGGAAAATATGCGAAGCTCGGCAAAGACTGCGAGCTGAATCCGGGTGCTGTCGTCCACGAGAACAGCATCTTAGGCGACCGCGTCGTCCTTCGTGCGCACGCCGTCGTCGGCGGTCAGGGCTTCGGCTTCTCCACCGATGAACAGGGCCATCACCATCACATTCGCCAGCTCGGCCGTGCTGTCATCAGAGACGACGTCGAGATCGGCGCTTGCTCCACCGTCGACAACGGCGCGATGAACAATACCATCGTCGGCAGCGGTACCAAGATCGATAACCTTTGTCATCTGGGACACAATGTCGAAGTCGGCCAAGACAATTTCCTCTGCGCGCAGGTCGGCATCGCCGGCAGCACGAAAGTCGGCGACCACGTCATCATGGCCGGACAGACCGGTGTGAATGGTCACATCACCATCTGTGACAACGCCGTCTTCGGAGGCAAGACAGGCATCATCGGTACCATCAAGACCCCAGGCACCTACCTCGGCTATCCGGCGAGAACCCACGCCCAGTGGGGGAGAGTCGAAGCTGCGCTTTCGCATCTGCCGGAATTGATGAAAAAGATCCGCCGTCTGGAAAAGCAGCTCGCTGAGAAAGAAGAAAAGTAAATCAGCATCTTATCATAGCTGATACAAGGCCCGCCAAGTTTTTGGCGGGCTTTTTTGCGTGCGCTGGCGTGTGGCGTTGAATGCGAGCGACTATGCGGGGCAGCATAAGGGGTATCATGGCAATATCAGCGTGACATATAAGTTCTGTTGTTTTTCTGTAAAACGGCTGGCCGGAAATCACATTTCCGGCCAGCCGTTTTGCTGCCGTGGAGCATTCGGAATGAATTGAAATTTTCAGAAATTTTCAAATTTCATGCGAAAGTATGGTACAATAATAGGGTATGTAAAAAAGAGGGATGAGGAAGCGGTATTCTATATTGCTCATCGGGGAAGGCTCTCATTCGATTCCCCGTCTCTCGTCCCCAGTCACTAGTCACAAAGTCACTACAACCCCCAAGGAGGTCTATAATGGCAAAAGATTATTCATTCGACGTGGTATGCCGCACGGATCTGCAGGAAGCGGCAAATGCTGTGAATCAGGCGTCCAAGGAGATCGGCACGCGCTATGATTTCAAGGGTAGCAAGAGCTCTGTCACGCTTGACGAGGACAAGATCACGCTGATCGGCGATGATGATTTCAAGCTGAAGCTGGTGAAGGATATCATTCATGGAAAGCTCGTGAAGCGCGGGATTTCCCTAAAGAATCTGAAGGAGGAGAAGAAGGAAGCGGCGGCCGGCGGGACGGTCCGTCAGGTACTCTCGCTGCAGAACGGGATCTCTTCGGATATGGCGAAGGATATCGTGAAGCGTGTGAAGGCTTCGAAGATCAAGGTCGCTGCCAAGATCAATGGCGATGAGGTGCGTGTATCGAGCAAGGATAAGGATTGTCTGCAGGAGTGCATCCAGTTCCTGAAGCAGCAGGACATTCCGGCGGATCTGCAGTTTGTGAACTATAGATAGTGAGCTTGCGAAAGAGTCCTCCGTCATGAAGACGGCTTTAACAAATGAGGAATTAGGAATGAGGAATTAGGAATGGTGGTGCGGCGCATAATCATAGGAAGCGCCGCGGAGTATGAAAAATGGGTAAGGTCAAAAATTCTGCTTTGGGAAAATGTTTGTGAAATCGTTAATCAGTGTTTTCCTAAAGGCAGAAGCGGAATCCAACTTTTTGGTATTCACGGCGCTTTATTATTTTTATGCGCCGCTCTACCATTTCTCATTTCTAATTTCTCATTCCTAATTTTAGAAAAGCAGTATGGGGACTTGTAAGGATATCCATCAATCGCATTGAAATGGAGGAGTTATGAACGCAGAGGAAATGATGGCGAAGACGCTCCGGGAAGGGCATACCACCGGCGCTACGGCGACGGGGGCGATGAAGGCAGCGATCCTGGCTATGAGAGGAGAATTTCCAAAGCAGGTGACGGTCCTTTCGCCGCAGAGGACGGAGCTCACGATCCCGGTGGAGTCGGCCGAGGCGCATGGGCGGACGGGCATCGCGACTTGCCTTAAGGATGCGGGCGATGATCTGGATTGTACGCATGGGACGCCGATCGTCGTGAAGGTGGAGCTGGTGGATACGCCAGGTCTTACGCTCCGCGCGGGGAAGGGCGTGGGCACGGTGACGAAGCCGGGGCTGCAGGTGAAGGTGGGACGGCCCGCCATCAACCCGGGCCCGCAGATCATGCTGCGCTATGTGTATGAAGAGCTCATCGGTAAGGATCATGGCTGTATCGTGACGGTGTCTATCCCGAAAGGGGAGGAGCTGGCGAAGCAGACGCTGAATCCTTCGCTCGGTATCGTCGGCGGGATCTCGGTCCTGGGGACGACGGGGATCGTGAAGCCGATGAGTGAGGAGGCGTACAAGAAATCGCTGGCGCCGCAGGTGCCGGTGGTCTATGCGAGCGGGATCCGCACGGCGGTCCTTTGTCCCGGCCGTATCGGTGAGACGGCGGCGAAGATCATGGGCATTCCATCGGATGCGATCATCGAGACGAGCAATTACATCGGCTTCATGATGGAGCAGTGTATCGCAGGCGGTTTCCAAAAGATGCTGCTCATCGGCCATATGGGAAAGCTGGTCAAGGTGGCGTCAGGCAGCTTCCACACGTACAACCGCAACAGTGACGGTCGTATGGAGACGATGGCGGCGTATGCGGCCATGAATGGGGCGTCGACGGATACGGTGCGGGAAATCATGTGCTGCACGACGACAGATGGCGCGGCAGCAGTCGTGCATCGCGAAGGGCTGGATATGATTTACCAGCAGATGGCGGAGCGGGCGCAGGTGCGCTCGGAGCGCTATATCTTTGGTAAGGCCAGAGTCGGCGTGATTTTCGCGGCGATGGATGGTACGGTGCAGGCAGTCAGCAGCCATGCGAAGGAGATTCTGGAGGAGGAACAATGGAGCATACATTGATCGTAGCGGGGATTGGGCCGGGAGATCCGGACTATATCCTGCCGAAGGCGCAGAAAGCCATCGAGGGGGCGCGCTACCTCGTGGGCGGTCGCCGAGCGCTTTCTGACTATGCGAAGCCTTCTCAGGAAACATATCCGGTGACAGGCAAGCTCTCCTTGCTCGCGGACTGGCTGGAAGAGGCGCTTCAGAAGGACGATGTGGTCGTCATGGTGAGCGGGGATCCGGGCTATTACAGTCTGCTCCCATGGCTCAAGAAGCGGTTTCCGGCGCATCCGATCGAGGTGATCCCGGGGATTTCTTCGGTGCAGGCCTGCTTCGCTCTTGTCAAAGAACCATGGCAGGGGGCGCTGTGGCTCTCTTTCCATGGCCGCGTGCCGGAAGAGAAGGATACGTCATATTTGCCCGGACGAAAGCTCGCCTTTCTGACGGATCATGAGCACAATCCGGCCTATATCGCGAGATACTTGATGGAAAAGGGCTGGCCGAAGGAGACGCGCGCTGCGGCGGCCGAGCATATTTCATATGAGAATCAGCATCTTTCAGAATCGACTCTTGAGGAATTGTCGCATCTGGAAGGCTATGGTGAATCAGTCATGGTGGTGATGGGATAAATGCAGTTTGGCATCAAAGATGAGGAGTTTATTCGGGGAAAGGTACCGATGACGAAGGCTGAGATCCGTGCGATGGTCATGGTGAAGGCCGCCATTCAGCCGGGCAATATCGTGGCTGACATCGGTGCAGGGACAGGCTCTCTATCCATCGAGGCAGCGCTCTGCTGCCCTGAGGGGGCTGTGTATTCGATAGAAAGAAATCCGGAAGGGATCGATCTGATCCGGAAAAATGCGGAAAAGTTCGGCTGCCGGAATATCCATACCATAGCCGGCACGGCGCCGGAGGCGATGGAAGGTCTGCCGAAGATGGATGTGATCATCATCGGCGGGTCTTCCGGAAATATGCATGAGATCCTGGATCGATGTGAAGCGCTGCTCGCTCCGGGCGGACGCATCATCCTTACCGCTGTCACCGTGGAAACGACGGGGGAAGTGGTGAAGGAATTCGCGGATCGTCCTTTCGAGCTGGAAGGCTTCGAGATGCAGATCAATCGACTGAGAAAACTGGGGCGGTATCATCTCTATGATCCGATGAGCCCCATTTTCATATTTACAGCAATCAAACATTGAGGAGGAAGTTATTATGGGAAAATTGTATTTCATTGGCGCAGGCCCTGGAGATCCTGAGCTCATCACGGTGAAGGGACAGCGTCTCATCGCAGAGGCAGATGTCATCATCTATGCCGGCTCTCTGGTAAATCCGGAAATCCTGAAGTACGGCAGAAAAGAAGCAGAGATCTACAACAGTGCGACCATGAATCTGGACGAAGTGCTGAAGGTGGAAATCGAAGCCCTCAGAGCAGGCAAGATGGTCGCTCGCGTACACACCGGCGATCCGGCGATTTACGGCGCGATCCAGGAACAGATGGATGGCCTGCGCGCTGCAGGAATCAAGGAAGATCAGTTCTCCGTGATCCCGGGTGTCAGCTCCTTCCTCGCGACAGCAGCTGCACTGAAACAGGAATATACCCTGCCGAGCATTTCTCAGACCGTCATCATCACTCGTATGGAGGGCCGCACACCGGTCCCGCCGAAGGAAAAGCTCGCGCTTCTTGCCCAGCATCAGGCGACCATGTGCATTTTCCTCTCTGTCCAGGCGATCGATCAGGTCATGGCGACACTGAAAGAGGGCGGCTATCCGGGAGATACTCCGGTCGCTATCGTAGCCAGAGCGACCTGGCCTGACCAGCGTATTTTCCGTGGCACCATCGACACCATCGCCGATATTCTCCATCAGGCAGGCGTCGTCCGTCAGGCCATGATCGTCGTTGGCAAGGTTCTTGATACCGACTATGAGCTCTCCAAGCTTTACGACAGCAAGTTCACCACCATGTTCCGCAAAGGAACGGATGGGGAGTAAGGATGGCGGGGATGACTGTTGGTCTCATTCTTCATTCAAAACAACTTCGCAGAGTGAGGAGTTAGGAATGAGGAGTGAGGAGTGGCGGTAGCGGCGCACAATTTATAAAGCGCCGCCAATAGGAGAAAGATCTACAAATGCAGAGAGTCGTAGGCATGTAATCATCATGAAGGTGTGTTTCTCTAACTATTTAAGGAGAATAATGACGAAGCAGTGTATAAAAATTCTTATAAAATCTGATAATCAGCGTTTCCCTAAATAAGGTCAATGTACAGATCAATATTTGCGGCGCTATATTATTTTTGCGCCGCACCAACACTCCTAACTCCTAACTCCTAACTTGTAATAAGAGAAGCGAGAGCCAATATCATTTTCTGGAGTTTATCGTATGAAGTACGCTATTATTTCTGTATCCAAAGAAGGCGCCCAGCTGGGGGCGCGCGTGAAGGCGGGCATTTCCGGCGAGGGAATCCTGTATGAAAGAAAGGGCAGTGCGAGCGGCGAAGAAGCGGTGTATTTCACCCGCACGCTCGCACTCACGGCGGACATTTTCTCCTGCTATGATGGGATCCTTTTCATCATGGCGTCCGGCATCGCGGTCCGCGCCATCGCGCCGCATGTGGTGAGCAAGGCGTCCGATCCGGCGGTGCTCGTCATGGATGAGTGCGGGAAACATTGCGTTTCCCTGCTCTCCGGACACCTCGGCGGGGCGAATGCCTGGGCAAGAGAAGTCTCAGCGGCGGTGGGGGCCGATCCCGTCATCACGACGGCGACTGATGTCCATGACCGCCGCGCGCCGGATGATATCGCCCGCGAGCTGATGATGCGCGTCGAGCCGCTTGCGGCCTTGAAACCTGTCAATACTATCATCGCGGCAGGGCGCACATTCTGCTGGTTTCTGGATGAGAGCGTCGAAGGGAGCGCATCCATCGCGACGCGCCTCAAAGAGAAAGGGATCCGCACGGAGTCCTTAGACCGTCTGGATGCCAATGCATTTGACGCATGCGCTATCATTACGGAAAGACCAGTCACTGTGAAGAAGCCTTTCGTCTGCCTTCGTCCGAAGAATCTTTTCGTCGGCATCGGATGCAAGCGCGGCACCTCCGAAGAGCTGGTGCAGAGCGCATTCACCGCAGCACTGGCTCAGGCAGGGGCTTATCCCTACCAGGTAGCATCGCTTGCGAGTGTCGATGCGAAAGCGGATGAAAAAGGTTTGCTTGATTTTGCCAGTTCCATGCATCTTCCGATCCATTTTTACAAGGCAGAGGAGCTTAGAAAAATCGCGGAAGAGTATCATTTAGAAAGTTCAAAATTTGTAGAGAAAACGATAGGAGTGGGAAACGTATGTCAATCAGCAGCGTTAATGGAATCAATGAAGGGAAAAACGCTTCTGCCGAAAACGAAGTTTGTCAGTGCCACGGTGGCGATTGCCCTGGGACTATCCGGGTCATCGGCATTGGACCGGGCCATGAAGAAGAAATGACCCCGAAGGCCATCAAGGCCATGGAAGCTTCCGATATCATCGTGGGTTATAACACATACATTGCTCTCGTGAAAGACCTCATCAAAAATAAAGAAGTCGTCGGAAATGGCATGCGCCAGGAAGTCGACCGCTGCCAGAAGGCCGTCGATCTGGCGGCAGAAGGCCATCAGGTGGCCGTGATTTCCTCCGGTGATCCGGGTGTCTATGGCATGGCCGGCCTTGTGCTCGAGCTCATCCAGAAGCTGCCGAAAGAATCACGTCCGGAGTGCGAGGTCATCCCGGGACTTACCGCAGCAAATACGTCTGCTGCCGCGCTCGGTGCCCCGCTCATGCATGACTATGCTGTCATCAGTCTCTCTGACCTCATGACCCCATGGGAACAGATCAAAAACAGAGCGAAGCTCGCCGCTGAAGGGGACTTCGTCATCGCCATCTACAATCCAAAGAGCCGCGGCCGCGCGACCTACCTCGATGAGATCCGCGACATCGTCCTCCAGTACAGAAAGCCGGAAACACCGGTAGGCATCGTCAGAAAAGCAGGACGTCCGGGCATGAACTGGACGATTTCCACACTGGAAAAACTGCCGGAAGAACATGTCGACATGCAGTCCACCGTCATCATCGGCAAGAGCACCACCTTCGTCGCTGACGGCAAAATGATCACACCAAGAGGATATAAAGCATGATCTGGATCATTTCCGGAACACAGGATGGCCGGGAAATCGGCGCTGCACTCGCAGACCGGGAACAGTCCAAGCCGGAAGGGGAGCGCCGTGAGATCCTTATGACCGTTGTCAGCCAGTACGGTAAAGTGCTCGCCGCACATAAAGGGCTCGACATCGAAGTAGGGCGCTTCCGGGAAGAAGACATGCTCCGTGTCATCGCTGAAAAAGGCATCTCGCTCATCCTCGATGCGAGCCATCCCTATGCGGCGATCGTTTCTGAGACGGCCCGCGCGGCCTGCACCAAGGCAGGAATCGACTACGTCCGCTATGAGCGTGCGGAGATCCCGCTCCCTGACTATGACAAGCTCTATCACGCAAAAGATGAATTCGAAGCGGCGGATCTGGCCGGTCAGCTCGGAAAGAGCATCCTTTTGACGACCGGATCCAAGACGCTTGCCACCTTCGTAAAGGCGAAAGCGCTGGCAGGCAAGGAAATCTGGGCGCGCGTGCTCCCGACGTCGAATGTCATCAAAATGTGCGAAGGCCTCGGCATGAGGGCGAAGTACATTCTCGCTCTGCAGGGACCTTTCTCCTATGAAATGAATCTTGCTATGATTCATGACTATCACGCGGATGTGATGGTCACCAAAAACAGCGGCCTCATCGGCGGCAGCGATACAAAGCTCAAAGCCGCGATGGACGCCGGTATTTCCGTCATCGTCATCGATAAACCGAAAGCAAAGCTGGACGGCGCTGTGGTCTTCTCGACTGTAGAAGGCGTCCTCAGCTATATGGAGGAACACTATGGATTTCATCAAAAGCCCTAAGGCCATCGAAGATAAAAGCATGGATCTCATCAATCCATTCATCATGGACATCGACCTCACACCCGAGGAAGTCACCGTCTACTCCCGTATGATTCACGCCTCCGGTGACGTGGACTACGGACATCTCATCCAGACCAGCAAAGGCGCTGTCGCTGCCGGCATCGAAGCGCTCGCCAAAGGCTGCAACATCTATACCGATGTGAATATGGTCAAAGCGGGGATCAATAAGAATGCCCTGCATGCGCTCGGAAGCGAAGTCTTCTGTCGCGTATCCGATCCGGAAATCGTAGCCATCGCCAAGGAGAAAGGCATCGCCCGCTCCATGGCAGCGATGAACTCCTTTGGCACCGATCTCAATGGCTCTATCATCGCCGTCGGAAACGCTCCGACCGCTCTCTATGAAGCCATCCGTATGGTCGAAGAAGACGGCATCAAACCGGCACTCATCATCGGCATCCCTGTCGGCTTTGTCGGCGCCGCTGACTCGAAAGAGCAGCTTGTCCGCCGTGCGCCCTGCCCCTTCATCACCGTCCGCGGCACCAAGGGCGGCAGCTCCATCGTCGCCTCCTGCGTCAATGCACTGATGTACAATCTCGTAAAGCGCAACAATAACATGCTCTTTGTCGAAGGTAAGAAATAGAACTCGTCAAAAGCACGAAAAAGGAGCTGTGAAGAAATGAGGATTCATTTCTTCACAGCTCCTTTTTACTTTGCTTTCATTTGGTTCAGGGTTCAGGGTTCAGGGGTGAAGTGGCGGCTTTGCCGCCTTTTTTTAGAAGATGGTATTCTTGTATCGCAGCCTTCCCCTCTAGGTAATGCTATTAAGTTAAGGAAATCGTTAACTATGTAACGTCTTGCTTCCCCCTTCGGGGGAAGTGCCGAAGGCAATAGGGGCATGCCAGCGGCCATCGAACAATGTTGGATATACCGTAGTGCTGCCCCCTCAGCCCTCCGGGCAGCTCCCCCGATGGGGAGCCAAGAACGTTCTACCGCTTAACTTAATAGCCTTCCCCTCTAGGGGAAGGTGCCCCGCAGGGGCGGATAGGGTGACTATGGCATGAAAGACAGTTGGGATAAGGTTTCCCGGTCACTCCTATGAGAGCTGCAAGTCCCTATTCATCAGATCAGTTTTTTGAAATACGGGATCTTCTTGATTCCCCACGTCAGCACCACGCCGAGCGCGTAGGCGAGGGTGATCCAGATGACGGCATCGAAGAAGGGGAAGCGGTAGAGATAGACCAGAAGGACGCGGGAGAGGATGACGTGCGTGAGATTTCTTGTGATTTCCTCGAAGAGCATGACGCCGAAGGAGATGCTGCCCAGAAAGACGAGGCGGCGCGACCAGGCATCGGAGATGTGGTGGGTCATGAAGTACCAGCGGGCAAGGCAAAAGACGAAGGCGGTATTCAGGAAGAGGAAGGAGTCGTAGAAGCGCTCGGAGATGGCTTCGGTCATGCCGCCGGCGCATACGCCGTGGTAGTAGGTCATGAAGCCTGCGATGGCGGTGCCGGCGAGGGCCGCTAGTCCCAGTTTTACAAGATTTCTTTTCGTCAGCCATGTGTCAGGCAGTACATGCTCGATCCAGTAGCCAATGAGGAAGTAAAAGGACGGTTCGCTGATCGCGAGGAGCGGATTCACAAAGTAGTTCATCTCCGCGCCGCCCTTGAAAATGAGAAAGGAGATGACAGGCACGCAGCCGACGAAGAAAAGATTGAGCCCGATTAGGTAAAGATAGAGCTCCTCTGTCATAGCCTTCACCAGTTTTCTCCAGATGGGGAGCATCAGGAGGAAGCCGATATATATGTATAAGAAATAGTAGGCGGTTGCCATCTGCGAGGAGTAGAGCATCGTGAAGAATTTCGCGATGTGCCCAGGGATGGTGAGGGGGAGATTGTGGTAGAACCAGACATAGTTGATGAGGGAGAAGACGAAGATGACCTGCAGGAAGCGCCAGATGCGTTTCTTGAAGATGGTGGAAATCGGCTCTTCGCGCCCCAGAAGCAGCGCGCCCGAGATCATGAAGAAGATCGGGACTGCGGTCTTCACCCAGAGGGGGACGGCGAGGTAGAAAGGGTAAAAGAGCGACTCGGGGCGGTGAATGAAAATAGAGAAACCTTCGGTCGCACTATGGGTGAACATGACCAGCCAGATGCAGAGGAAGCGCAAAAATTCGATGTGAAGCAGCTTCTTCTTCGCAGGCTTTTCAGAAATAGGGGTGGTATTCGTCATGGGGAGACCTTCTTTGCTAAAGTATTTATTGTTTAAGGGAACACTGATTAAATCGTTGTCCGACTTGGCTCTTGTATTTTCATGCAAGGCGAGGGATAATCCGACGCGAATAGCGAGCTATTTAAGGAGGGTTATGACGAAGCATTGCATGAAAATACATGCCAAATCGGACTCTGCGATTTAATCAGCGTTTCCTTAATCATACCATGGAAAGTGAGAAGTGAGAAGTGATGGAGCTGGGCGTAAAAAATAGAAGCGCCGAGGGTTAGCTCCTTGGGCGGCTCCGTCCACTGATTATGAATGAAAGCTTTGCGCGAATGAGAAATTAGGAATGGTGGTGCGGCGCATAAAAATCAGAAGCGCCGCGGAGTTTTGATAGCGCTTCGCGCGGCGCATCGTCATTTCGAGCGTAGCCGAGGGTCTTTATTGCAGAACGGTCATCGCCTGATGGGAGGCAGCACTAGGGAAACACTGATTAAATCGTTGTCAGATTTCATTCTTGGATTTTTATACAGAGCAAGGAATCATCTGACGCGAATAGCGAGCTATTTAAGGAAGATGATGACGAAGCTATGTATAAAAATCCATATGAAATCCGACTCTGCGATTTAATCAGCGTTTCCCTAGGACATCGTTTTCCCTCGGCGCATACACGCTGATTCCCGCAGTGCAGTAAAGACCCTCGGTTGCGCTCGGGATGACGATGCCGGAGAAATCCTAGTCATCAGCCACTCCTAATCCCCAATCCCTAATCCCTAGCTACTCGTCCCTGCTTTCAAACTTTAGATGAAGGCAGGCACGTATCATAAGGTTTGACGGCAGGGGAGTCACCAGTCACCAGTCACCAGTCACCAGTCACTAGTCACTAGCCACCAGACACTCCAAATCCGGTGACTCTGGCTGCTTCCCTTTCCAAATCTATGCCCGTGTGTTATAATCACTTTAACCCAATGCATAGTACAAGACGCAACCGCTGGTGAGCAAGACGTAGGATGGTATTTTCGGAGGCGGATAGAGAGTCATGTGCTTGCAAAATAGAAATGGAGGAAAAGTAGAATGGCAGGTAAAAAATGGAAGAAAATTTTGGCAGCAGGTCTTTGCGGGCTGATGGCTGCCGGTCTCATCGCAGGCTGCGGCGGCGGTGACGGCGGCAAGAGTGATGCGAAGATGAAGGTCGGGGTGGTACAGATCGTGCAGCATCCGGCACTGGATGAGTCGAACAAAGGCTTTGTCGATGCACTGGATGAACAGGGGCTGAAGGACAAGGTCGATATCGATCAGCAGAATGCCCAGGGCGACCAGTCGAATCTGCGCTCGATCGCCAATCGCTTCGTTTCCGGTAACTACAACCTGATCTGCGCGATTTCCACACCGGCGGCGCAGACAATGGCGAATGCGACGGACAAGATCCCGATCATCTGTACGGCGATCGCTGATTTCGAAAATGCGAAGCTCATGAAGTCGGAAAAAGCACCTGACAGCAATATCACAGGCACCCACGACAGAGGTCCGCTGGATAAGCAGGTGGCACTCATTCATGAGATCCAGCCGAATGCAAAGAAAGTCGGTATCATTTACAATTCCAGTGAAATCAACTCCGTCATTCAGGCCGATCGACTGAAAAAGGCTTGCCAGCCGCTTGGCATCGAAGTCGTCGAGCTCACCGTGAACTCAGTGAATGATGTGCAGCAGGTGGCTGAGGGCTTCCTCGGCGGCAAGGTCGATGCGATCTTCGTTCCGACGGATAATATCATCGCATCATCCATTCCGACACTGATGGCCGTCGCGAATAAGGAAAAGATCCCGGTCTATGGCGCAGAGGTGGGGCACGTGAAGTCTGGCGTCCTTGCTTCGGAATCCATCAGCTTCTACGATATCGGTCACAGAGCTGGCGAGATGGCAGCAGAGATCCTGAAGGGCAATAAAAAGGTCAAGGATTTCCCTGTCGAAGGCGCTGACAAATCGAAACTTTACATCAATAAAGCAGAAATGGAAACGCTCGGCATCACCATCCCGCAGTCGGTTCTGGATCGCGCGGAAATGATGTAGTACAAAGCAGAAATTTGCTAGGAGATAGTGATTCTGTATGTTCCTGGCATAACAAGTAAGGTGTACAAAGGAGTAACCTTTTCCATGAAAGAGGAAGAGGTTACTTTTCCTTGTATAAAAGAGAAAGGAAAACCTCATTGGCTTCGAAACTGAAACAGCTGTGGTGGCTCATGCTCATTTTCGCCATCTGCAATATCGCGATGGCTATTCTCCTTTATAATGACAGACCGGTACCCGTGGATGAAAATCCGCCGGTCCCGATCGCCAGAAAGGAGGTCTATAGCATCGGTATCCTGCAGTCGGACGATCTGCCCGAGCAGGATAAGATGCTCCAAGGCGTCATGGCTTCTCTTGAAGCCGGCGGCTATCGGGATGGAAAGAATATGAAGCTCGAGATTGTCAAAGCAGCTGGCAGCGACCGCAAAGTGAAGAGCGCGGTGAATCAGTTCGTCCGCAGCAAGAAGGATCTCATCATTGCCATCGGCACGCCGTCAGCCAAAGCAGCCGCAAAAGTGACGAAGAGCATCCCGGTCGTCGGTGTCGGCGTTCTTTATTTCCAGAAGGCCAAAGACTTCGAAGAGCATGAAAACTTCACCGGCATCAGCGACTATCCGCAGGTCGTGAATCAGGTACGCATGGCGTCCCGCTTCATGAAGCTCGATCCGTTGGGCGTCATTTACAATCCCAAGGATGAGGGGGCTCTAAAGCAGGTCAAGATGCTTCGCGCCGTCGCAGAACAGAAGCAGCTGAAGCTGGTGGAAATCAAGTATAACGACAGCGAAAAAGCAGGGCCGCAGTTTGAAAAACTCATCTCGCAGGTCAAGTGCGTCTATATGCCGGAAGATCCGATGGTTCTTGCACACTTTGATGAAATGGTGAAGATCGCCACAGACGCATGGGTGCCGATCATTGGCGAGCAGAAGGAAATGGTTTCCCGCGGAGCAGTCCTCTCCGTGTCTCCGTCCTATTACCGCATGGGATTCTCCGGCGGGCGTATGGCCTGCTGGCTTCTTGCGGGAGAAAAGATTCCGAAGGATATCCTCATCACCAAGCAGCATGATCCGGATCTCGTCATCAATATGAGACAGGTGAATGCACTCAATATTCCACTTCCCGGTGACATCTGGCAGCGTGGCAGAAAGCTCTATCTCTACGACGGGCAGCCGGCGAGACCATAAAAAATTGGGAGTTAAGAATGAAGGTGGCGGCTTCCCCGCGTATATATGAGGCGATGCCCGAAGGTGGCATAAGTCACCAGTCACCCCAGTCACTTTTAATCGTAGCATAGCAGAAAAGGAGCATTGAATTTACATGGCAGATTTAGCATTTTCCACCGTTGCCCAGGGGCTCATGTGGTCCATCCTGGCTATCGGCGTATTTCTTTCCTTCCGCGTACTGGATGTACCGGATATGACCTGCGAAGGCAGCTTCCCTCTGGGCGGTGCCATTGCAGCGTCCATGATCGCAGCGGGCGCTTCGCCATGGCTTGCTATCGCAGCCGGTGCTTTCGGCGGTCTTCTGGCCGGTATCGTGACCGGCATTCTTTACACGAAGCTCAAGATCCCGGCCATTCTCGCGGGGATCTTGACCATGATCGCGCTCTACTCGGTGAACCTGCATGTCATGGGTAAAGCGAATATTTCTCTGCTTCGTGTGGACACCATTTTCTCGACCACGGCAAGCCTTCTGCACGTCAGCAACTCTGTCGCGGCCTTCCTCGTGCCGGCAGTGCTGCTTTTCCTCTGTAGCGCTTTCATTTACTGGTTCTTCGGTACGGAGCTTGGCATGTGCATCCGCGCGACCGGGTATAATACACAGATGGTTCGCGCGCAGGGTGTGAATACTGATACCATGATCATCATCGGCCTCTTCATTTCCAATGCCCTCATCGGCCTCTGCGGTGCCGTCGTTGCACAGAACAACGGCTTTGCTGACGTAGGCATGGGCATCGGCACCATCATCATCGGTCTCGCATCCGTCATCATCGGGGAAGTCATTCTCGGCGTAGACAGTTTCTCTGCTTCGCTTGCTGCCGTCATCTTGGGCTCCGTCATTTACCGCGTGGTCATCGCTGTCGTCCTCTACATGGGCATGCCGCCGAATGACCTGAAGCTCTTTACTGCTATTATTGTTGTCCTTGCACTGGCTGCGCCAATGATCAAAGGCAAAGTCAATGTCGGAAAGTGAGGCTGATCCCATGTTAAAAGTTACTAACATCAGCAAAACCTTCTTCAAGGGCACCAGCAATGAAAAGAAAGCATTAAACGGTCTGTCGCTCACTCTGAATGACGGTGATTTCTGTACCGTCATCGGCGGCAACGGCGCGGGCAAGAGTACGCTTCTCAATGCCATCGCCGGCGCGTACATTCCCGATGCAGGGACGATCGAGATCAATGGCACGGACGTCACCCGCGTCAGCGAATACAAAAGAGCGAAATATATCGGCCGCGTTTTTCAGGATCCGCTGAAAGGCACGGCGGCCGGCATGCAGGTCGAAGAGAATCTCCTGCTCGCTTCCCGCAGAGGAGAGAGCCGCCGCCTGAAATGGGCTTTTTCCGCAGGAGATCATGAGAAATACAGAGACATGGTGGCCCGTCTGGATCTCGGTCTGGAGGATCGCCTCGGCACCCGCATCGGACTTCTTTCCGGCGGCCAGCGCCAGGCGCTCACGTTGCTTATGGCGACCATGAAAAAGCCGGATATCCTTCTTCTCGATGAACCGACAGCGGCCCTTGACCCGAAGACAGCATCCAAGGTGCTGAAGATCACCGATGAGATCGTCACTGAACAGCATCTGACGACACTCATGATCACGCACAACATGAGAGACGCGCTGAAATACGGCAATCGTCTCATCATGATGAACAGCGGCCGCATCATCGCGGACTACACACCGGAAGAAAAGAAAAACCTCACCATCGAAGATCTGCTGAAGAAATTCGAAGAAACCAGCGGTACGGTCAGTGACCGCGTCGCTTTGGGATAATCTGCATTTCTGTAGAAAGCCCCTTTGCCATTTGGCAAGGGGCTTTTATGATGGGGAAGGGATATAAAACGCCGGACGTCTTGAATGAGAAAGCGGGGGAGCGATTGGGGATTAGACTGGAAACGCATAGAGAGATGCATCACGTAGCTGTATGGGGACCATAGTGAGTCAAAGTGAAACGCATGCCATCGTAAATGAAAACCATTTACATATGGATTCATCTGATTTAGGGAAACTCTGAGTAAAATCAGATTCTGCGATCGAATCAGCGTTTTCTTAGGTAAACAAGGGAAAGGTTATTTCACATGAGTATTTTAATCGCTACGTAGAAGGGTGCCTCTTCGAGGCACATCTATCCTGCGCCTTTGGCGCGCCCCTTCTTCAAGGGGCTGCTCAGCTGGGGAGATTATCTTTAAACGCAAGCCCTTACAGCTCACGCTACTTTCGGGCATCGCCACCATCTATACTCCGCGGCGCTTCCATATTTTTATGCGCCGCACCACCCCCGTTGAACCCTCTGAACCTGTTGAACCCGCCGAACCTATTTCGTACGTAATCAAGGGGCGAGCCGCCCCAGGGGTTAACACTGAACCTTGAACCTTGAACCCTGAACCCTGAACCTGTAATTCCTCTTGCGCTTTCCTTGATTTCCATGTATAATAGTTAACGTTGTGAATACTGTATCCCAGTGGCACGTATCTCCGGCGGCGACTTAGATACAGCTCATGTATTATTTTAGGAGGCTATTATGCTTACAACCGAACTGAAGAAAGAAATCATCGAACAGTATGCCACCCATGAAGGTGACACCGGATCTCCGGAAGTTCAGATCGCTATCCTCACCAAGAGAATCGTTCTGCTCACCGAACATCTGAAATCCCACAAAAAGGATCATCATTCCCGTCGCGGACTGCTGAAAATGGTCGGCCAGAGAAGAAACATGCTCGACTACCTGCGTCGCAGCGATATCGAACGTTACAGAGCTCTCGGTGCAAAACTGGGCCTGCGTCTGAAATAATTAAAAATTTTTCCACTTATATAGACATAGATAATTCACAGGAAAGCAGTGGCCGATGCCGCTGCTTTTTTGTTGTTTGGAAGCTAGTGACTAGTGACTAGTAATTGGTGACTGGTGACTAGTCATTTCTAATCCCTAATCCCTAATCCCTAATCCCTGGTCACCAGTCACTTCCCTCTCATGTTTATGCAAAAAACATTGACCTTATTCATAAAATGCTATACAATTTATAGCAAAGGATATTCCATATTTCCAAAGGATATGGCTTCGTTTATGCAGATATTTCACTCTATGCATAAAAGTATGTTTATGAATTGCTTGAGGAGGACAGCTATGAAAAGATATAGAATCATGAAAATCAAAGAGATCATTCAGTCGCAGATCATCGAGACGCAGGAGGAGCTGGCAAATGCTCTTAGAAAGGAGGGAATCGTCGTGACACAGGCGACGGTATCCCGTGATATCAAAGACCTGATGCTTCTCAAGATTCCGTATGGTGATGGGCACTATCGTTACGCTCTCCCGAGTGAAAAGCCGAATGTGATGTCTAAGAGTCACACCGCGATCTTATTTCAGGAAGCAGTCATCAAGATCGACAGTGCGATGAATATGGTGGTGCTCCATACGCTGCCGGGCTCTGCATCCTCGGTCGCTTTTGCCATCGATCATTCCAGAACCGATGAAGTCATCGGGACATTAGCGGGGGACGATACGGTGCTTCTGATCCTGAAGACGCCGGATGATGTACCTGCTATGATCAAAAAGATTCAGGGTCTCTTGAAAAATTGACGAGGTTGCCATGCTGCAGAGTTTACATATTGTGAATTTTGCCATCATCGAGGATACGGTGATCGATCTCACGAAAGGGGTCACGATCTTTACGGGGGAGACAGGGGCCGGGAAGTCGATCCTGATCGATGCTCTGGCAGTCCTTACCGGACGTCGTGCGAAGACGGATCTCATCCGTACCGGCGCCGATTTCTTCAAAGTGGAAGGTATCTTCTATGTGGATGATGATATAGTCTCTGCTTTGCAGGCGCTCGGGATCGAGTGTGAAGGGCACGAGGTGATCCTGTCGCGCAAGCTGAATAAGTCGGGCCGCGGTCTCTGTACCATCAATGGGGATTTCTGTACCGTAAAGCAGCTCCAGAAGATCGGCAAGATGCTGGTGCGTCTGCATGAACAGAATGACAATATGGAGCTCTTATCCATCCCGTTCTGTGAAAAGATGGTGGACTCGGGGACACCGGAGGTAGTAGCTGCCTACAAGGACTATCAGGATTCGTACCGCGAGTGGAAAAAGCTGAAGGATGCCCTCGAGGACTATGAAAATGCGAAGCAGGAGCGGGAGCGGCGGCTAGACATTCTGGAGTGGGAGCTTTCACAGATCTCTTCGGCGCATCTTTTGCCGGATGAGGATGAGGAAATCGAAAAGAAGCTCTCTGTCCTGCAGAACCATGAGCGCATTTTCCGCTCGGTGCATCAGGCGCTGGAGCTTTTGACGGCTGAAAACGGTCCGCAGGATGCCATCGGGGATGCGATCCGCGAGGTGTCCTCGGTCTCCAAGTATGATGAAGCACTGGAAGCCTTCGCCGAGTCATTAAACAGTGCCTCGTATGCGCTGGAAGATGCGATCAATGGACTTGACTCGTACATTTCAGATACCGATTTCTCTGAGGAAGAGCTGAATGAGCTGCAGAGCCGCGATGAAGTGATTTCTGAAATGAAACGCAAGTATGGCCCGATGCTTTCGGATGTGCTCGCCTATGAAGCAAAGGCGAAAAAGGAATATGAGGCGCTGAAGGAAGTCATCTATGACAATGAAGCCCTTCAAAAAAATTATGCATCACTGACCGGTCTTTTGATGAAGAAGTCGGAGGTGCTGAATCGGTATCGCATGATTTCCTCGAAGAGCATCCTCACGGGCGTCGTCACGACGCTGAAGGATATGGGCATGGAGAATGCACGGATGGAGCTGCACCTCGTCGCGCAGAAAAGTCCGATGCCCAATGGTGCCTGGGAAATGGAATTTTATTTCTCAGCGAACCCGGGTGAGCCGCTCCGCAGCATGCGGGATACGGCATCCGGCGGGGAGATCTCCCGTATCGCGCTCGCCATCGAGATGGTGATCTCTCACCTGCTCTCC
This sequence comes from uncultured Dialister sp., assembly GCA_934178345.1. Classification (GTDB taxonomy): domain Bacteria; phylum Bacillota; class Negativicutes; order Veillonellales; family Dialisteraceae; genus Dialister. Next base: position 84,265 of record CAKPQG010000002.1, read on the forward strand.
CAGCAGACGCTGATCTTTGATGAGATCGATGTCGGCATCAGCGGGAAAGTGGGGCTTAAGGTCGCGAGAAAAATCGCCTGCCTGTCTAAGCGGATCCAGGTACTCTGCATTACGCACCTTCCGCAGACGGCCTGTGCGGCTGACCGCCACTACCAGATCGTGAAAACGATCGCGAATGGCCGTACATCGACAAAGGCTGTACTTCTTAATGAGACGCAGCATTTGGACAATATCGCACAGATGATCTCCGGGACGGAAGACTCGAAGAGCGCACTGACATCCGCCAAGGAAATGCGACGGCTGGTGAAGGGAAGCTAGGGAAATGGAGGAAACCGGTTCGATGGGAGCTATGGATTCGTGGGATGACAGCGTCCCTTTTCTGCTGGCCTCACAGGGATGGGTTTACCCGCAAGAGAGAAAGATTCCTCCACTTTGGTCGGAATGACGCTGCGGGGGCATGCTCTGAAAAGACGGCTCTAGGGAAACGCTGATTCAATCGCAGAGTTAGCTTCTACAAGAATTTTTATACATAGCTTCGTCATAGCCTTCCTTAAATAGCTTGCTATTCGCGTCAGGTTATTCCTCGCTATGCATAAAAATTCAAGAGTAAAATCTGACAACGATTTAATCAGTGCTTCCCTAGCGTAAGAATTTTTTCAAAATCAAAAAGCAGGAACGAATTTTGTCCCTGCTTTTCTTATTTATAAATGATGATGGTGGATACGTCATGGTTCTCTGTCTCGTCGGAAGATGTTTCCGGCGCTGGCTGATCCGGTACGATTGCAGTGGCTGTTTTGCCGGCGGCTTTCTTTTTCGCGGCCTCTTCGGCTGCTTTTTTCTTCGCGGCTTCTTCGGCGGCCTTCTTTGCCGCTTCTTCCGCGCGGCGCTGTTTCTCTGCAGCGGTCAGGTAGACGGTGTATTTCGGTGTGGGCGAGACCAGGGCATTGATTTCAAAGAGACGTCCCCATGGGAAATCAGCGGAGATCGTCGCCGGGTCAAGTCCCATTTTCCTTTTGGCAAAGTCCTGCACCTCGGCGATCATTTCCTCTTTCATGGCGGGGGTGGGGATGTAGTTCGTCCCTTCGAGCTCCGTCAGGCGGTTGATGTTCTTCCTGACGTTTGCCTGATATGCCCAGTTGTCGATGTATTGCTCGGTCAGCATGTCGCGGTGATCTGTCTCGCTCATGTCCGGCGCGAGGATGGCCTGCGCGATGGCATAGCCGATCGTGTTGGAGGCCGTGTTCCAGCCATTGTAGGCGGTGACCTTGTAGAGAAGATCATTCTGCTTCATGAGGCTCATGAGCGTATTGTCCGAGCCGTTGGCAAAGTAGACGTCCACCATGGAGACGGGAATGCCCTTATCGATGACGGCTTTGACCTGATTGATGAATTCCGTGGTGGAAGGCTTCATCATGCCGTAATTGGAAAACTGGCCGGACTCACCCGTAGAGGAGAGCGGTGTATTCACAGCGAGTACGATGTCGGGACGGCCTTTGGGATTCATGACGCCGCCGACGGCCTCTACATGCTCGGCGATGGTCTTTCCGATGGGCTGGCTTTCATAGCTGGGGACCGTATCCTCTGCGCGGCCTAAGGGATAGATGGAAGTGAAGCTCGGTGTGAGGTGATTCACATCATTGTGATAGCGTGCGATGAGGAGCAGGGCGAGCTGGTCTGCGCCCGGGAAGGAGCCGTAGACCTTGGGGGACAGCTTCGCGCTTTCCTTTCCCAGATACCGTGCTTCCATGGCAGACTGGGAGTTCTTACTGTTATCATCATGCCCTTCACAGAAATAGGCAAAGATACCGCTCTTGGTATCTTTGAGGAGCAGGCGGTTGATCGTATGGTTCTTTGTGCGGCGCTTGAACCAGTCCTGCAGATATTCGGACGGGATGGAGAGCTTCAGGGACAGCATTTCCGCCGCCTCATCCTTTGTGAGTGTGCCTGCATCCATCTTGTCCTGCAGGCCGGAGAGCACATAGAGGTCGTGGCCGTACTTGGCGTAGTAGTATGGCTCGACACCGCTGTTTGAAGCATACGGCGTTCTCATGATGGTGCCGAAAGCATAGATCGGCACATTCGGATACATGCGGTGAAGCCGCTGGATACGGTTTTCCCGCGCCATCAGCGTATCGAGTGATTCATTGTGCTTTCTGGAGTCGACAAGACCGCCGTAGATGATGGTGTCCGTAGAAATCACTGCCGCATCAGCCTCGCGGATATGCTGCTCGACCCAGCGCCAGACCTGATCAGGACTGCCCTGATAATTTTTTCCGGAAAGATAGCCCTTCGGCGGTGTCAGCACCGTGTAGCCAGCCTTCTCTGCGGTGGACACGGTGTAGTCGAGAGAGACAGGACGGTCATCCTGCGGTACAAGCAGGATGGTGCGCGCATCGATCGAAGCCAGTCCGCCTGCGATCAGGAACGCCATAGCCAGCGCGCCGATTTTTTTATGATAGTGCAATGGAAAGCCCCCGTTTGAAAATGAGAAATGAAAAATAGAGAAGCGGCGCGTCAAAGCATGAAAGCGCCGCGTGACAGATCATTCCACGCGGTAGAAGAAATGCTACTGCGTGACATATTTATATGGTATTATTATACCATGAATGACGAAGGTACGCCGAGAAATGAATGATGGCGGTGGTCTGTATTTGATACGCTGTATCATCGTTTTTCATTCTGCGAGGAAAGTAAAAATGAAGGTCAATCAAGGAGAGGAGAACCATCGTGGCAAAATATCAATTCGATGAGCTGGTCAAGGCAGCCGGATCCGGTGAAGGTATCTATGATCATCTGAAGAAGAAGGAAATCAGTGAGAAAGAAGCCGTTGAGGACATCCTGCAGGGGAGCTTCCGCTTCTCCATCACCGATGGCTATCTCGTAGAAAAGGGCGGGCAGTTTGACTATGCGTTTGATTTTGGAAATGGGACCTGCGTGCGCTATGATTGGCGAAGCGGCGTCCCTGTCAAGAAAGAGGCAGTGCTGCCGCGCGAGGTGAGGGAGAATTTTACGAAGGAGATCGCATTTCTCTATCAGCTGCCGCAGAAGCAGTTTGTAACCGACACGAAGTCGACGACCATCCAAACGAATGCGTATGAAAGGGAGAAGTATGGGCCCATCAAGCGCCTCACCCGCGCAGAGCTCAGACTCGGCGATAAATTCTTCCGCTGGGTGCCGGAAGAGGATGAAGATCGGCCATTTAAGGAATTGTATGAAGCATTGTGTACACTCAGGAAAACGGTCGATGAATCTATTGGAGTGACTGGTGACTAGTGACTAGTGACTGGTGACTAGTGACTGGTGACTGGTGACTGGTGACTGATGACTAGTGACTAGTGACTGGTGACTAGTCACTAGCTACCAGTCACTTTATTCCCTGGACCATCCGCGTAGAATGGTGTACAATAGGGGCGTTGTTTATCGAAACCCTCGTGTTTCCTGAATCAGCATTTCTCTGACTATCGCTGTGAATGACAGCGCGAGAGCGGTTGATGTTTGAAATGATTAGTCACCAGCAACGCCCAATCCCTAATCCCAAGTCCCAAGTCACTAGTCACTAGTCACTTGTATATAAGGAGACATACATTCATGCATGAACTTTTTGACTGGATTTATTCCATCGTCGTGGCGCTTTTCATTGCCATGATCATTCATATTTTCCTTTTCGTCCCGACAAAGGTGTCAGGGCAGTCGATGTACCCGACGCTGAATAATGGCGAGTACCTCATCGTATCGAAGATCAGCCACGTTTTCCGTGAGACGCCCGAGTATGGGGATATCGTCATCATCGACAGCCGCACGCATCGCGAGCGCTCCTGGATGGACGATCTGGAAGAACCGATGAAGAACTACATCGCCATCTTTGACCGCTCGAGCCGTGAGCACAATGTCTGGGTGAAGCGCGTCATCGGCAAGGGCGGTGACACGCTGGCATTTAAGGAAGGCCATGTATGGCGCAATGGCGAGAAGCTGGATGAACCATACATCAATGAACCGATGGAATTCTCCATGGACGGCTCCTATACAGTGCCGGAGGGTACGGTCTTCGTCATGGGAGACAACCGGAACCACAGCTCGGACAGCCGCTTCATCGGACCCGTGCCCGTGGATCATGTCCTCGGTAAAGTGGCGATTCAGTTTTGATCGGTATTCTTTGGAAACCGCTCTCTGCAAAGAGGGCGGTTTTATCGTGGGGAGAGTGCGCAGCCTCTATGATTCCAGTTACCTTAAGGAAACGCTGATTCAATCGCAGAGTCAGATTCTACAAGAATTTTTATACATAGCTTCGTCATAACCTTCCTTAAATAGCTCGCTATTCGCGTCAGGTTATTCCTTGCTATGCGTAAAAATCCAAGAGTAAAATCTGACAACGATTTAATCAGTGTTTCCCTAGCGGGTATAGGGAGATACATGGGAAGGAGGTTCCGCACGGTAAAGAGGGAGTCGAAGGATCTATTTCGTGAAACGTGTTTCCAAATCTCACTGAATGAAAACATGAAATCTGTATGAATGAAAACTCGAAATCTTACGGAATGGAAATTCAAAATCTCACTGAATGAGCGTTGGAAACATCGATTTTATCAAGAAAAATGACTGTTGGCATATGAAAGAAGAAAAGAGTAAAATATATGCTATAGGGGCGGAAAAAGAAAAGAAAAAGTGCATGTTTTCTGAACGCGAGATACGCATGTAGTGAGCCGCTCACAGCGAACATTAACAAATAAGAAAAGGAGAAACACTATGATTACCGGAGATATCAAACATTTAGAAAACTACAAAAAACAGCTGCCGACATTCATCTACGAGTGCTTGAAAGAAGTCGCTTCTTTCGATTTCGCTGCTATATCGGACGGAAAGTACAAAATCAATGGCTGCGATATGGGCGTGGAGTCGCCTGTGACAGAGCCGGCGGCGGACAGAAAGCTTGAAGGTCACAAGAAAATGATCGACATCCAGTACGAAGTGGAAGGGAAAGAAGAATGGCTCGGCGTGGAGACGATTTTCGAAGCGGGAGAGTGCATCGAGAGCCATCCGGAGCGTGACCTCTATTTCTATAAGTCTTCGCCCAAAGGCGAGTCGAAGGTGTACTTCGAGACAGGCCGTTTCGCGGTCTTCTTCCCAGAAGACCTTCATCGCCCGCTCTGCCAGGGGGAAAGCGGCAGCTGCCAGCTCCGCAAGGCCGTCGTGAAGGTGCCGGTGGAGTTGGTGACTGGTGACTAGTGACTAGCGACTAGTGACTGGTGACTGGTATTGCGTTTCGTGCTTACGTGGTATATGTGAGACTCTTGTATTCCTTAGAGCGTCATCCCGGCCGAAGTGGAGGGATCTTTCTTGAAGTCTGGTACATCGTGAAGTGGGGAATGGCTGCAAAGTGGAGCACCAGGCGTACCCTCCGCATGGCGCATGAGTATAGATACGGATGGCAAGAAAGATTTCTCGACTACGCTCGAAATGACGATAGGGGAATAGCGTAACCTTTCAATCCCCTTCTTGACTTACAGTCAACTTTTTGCTATTATAATCTATATTCGATTACTAGCGATTTCTACAGTATCGCACGATGAAGGCGATATGTGTAAGGGGGCAGAGTATGAAGTATAAAAAGTTTTTAGCAGCTGCCATGGCGGCAGGCTTTTTGCTTTCTGCCGGCATGATGACCGGCGGATGCGGGTCAGCCAAACAGCAGCAGGGGCAGCAGCAGGCGATGAAGGTCACGACTTTCAAACCGTTCAAGTCGGACACGCCGATCCAGAGAGAGTATGCCGGCTCCATCATGGCCTTGCAGGAAGTGCCGGTTCGCTCGAAAGTATCCGGTACAGTCATGGAAAAATACGTCAAGGGCGGTGACCATGTCACAGAAGGGCAGCCGCTCTTCCGCCTCGATACACGCACCTATTCCTCCTCTCTGGCTGCGGCACAGGCGCAGGTGGCGCAGGCTTCGGCTACGTATGAAAATGCGAAGCGCGATCTGGCTCGCTATGAGCAGCTGATTGCGACGGGGGCGATTTCCCGTCAGGCCTATGATGCACAGAAGGCAGCGACAGAGTCCTATCAGGCCGTCGTCGAAGCAGCCCAGTCGCAGGCAGCGATCGCATCGGATAATCTTTCCGATACCATCGTGACAGCGCCCTTCACAGGGACTCTCTCCATGGATGATGTGAATATCGGTACTTTCGCTTCGGCAGGACAGACGCCGCTCGTCACGATTTCCTCGGCAGATCCGCTGTATGTCCAGTTTGATATGTCAGAAAGCGAATACCTCTCGCTCACCAAGAATAAGAGCGGCACAGAGACGCTCGGGGATGCCCTGAAGTTGCGCCTTGCCGATGGCTCCATCTATCAGGAAACGGGCAAGATCGTCCAGATCAATCCGGGGCTGACCGGCGGGCAGCTGACAATGAAGGCAGCTTATGCAAATCCGGATAACCTGCTCGTCCCGGGCATGTATGCGACCGTTGTTTCTGATGCAGAAATCGCCAAGGGCAGCATTCTGGTACCGACCAAGGCACTGGTACAGCTCCTGAACCGCGATATGCTCGATGTCGTCGTCGATGGCAAGGTCCAGCAGAAGGCGGTCAAGCTCGGCGCGACCTATGGCATCTATACCATCATCGAAAGTGGCATCGATGAAAATGATGAGATCATCGTCGAAGGCCAGAACAAAGTCCGTGTCGGACAGGCAGTCGCTCCGGAAGAAACCACGCGCGAGGCTTTGGAACAGGCGGCGATCAAGGCCGTTTCTGTGCAGCATGGCACGGCAGATGCTAAGAAATAAGGGGAGGAGCTATGGCAAATTTCTTTATTAAACGCCCTATCTTTGCTATCGTCGTGGCTCTTGTCATCACGATCGCCGGGGCACTCTGTATTTTCTCACTGCCGATCGACCGCTATCCGAAGATCACACCGCCGCAGGTCTCTGTCCATGCGACCTATCCGGGCGCTGACTCTGAAGTCGTAGCGCAGACGGTGGCCGAGGTCATAGAAAAGAATGTCGTCGGTGCTGAAGGCTTCGATAATATGTCTTCGACATCGAACTCGAATGGTTCCTATTCACTTTCCGTCCAGTTCCTGACGGGGACGGACTCGGATATGGCGACCATCCGTGTGCAGAATGGCGTCACGGCTGCGGATGCCGGGCTTCCTGATACGGTCCGCTCCATCGGGGTCACCACGAAGAAATCTTCGGGGGATATGGCACTCGTCGTCGGCCTGCTCTCGCCGAATGGCACGTATGATGATGTCTTCCTGAAGAACTATTTCTCCATGAACTATCTGGACGAGCTGAAATCCATCAAGGGCGTCGGCAACGTACAGGAATTCGGCTCTGACTTCGCGATGCGTATCTGGATGGATCCGACGAAGATGTCGCAGAATAAAATCACTGCGAGCGAGGTCATTGCTGCCGTTTCTGCGCAGAACAAGCAGATCGCGGCTGGTAATATTTCCAGTGCGCCGGTCGATCAGAATGCTTCCTTCCAGTACATCATCACGGCGAAGGGTCGTCTCGTGACGGAAAAGGAATTCGGAGATATCGTCCTTCGCACCAATGATGACGGCTCCATGCTCCGCCTGAAGGATGTGGCCCGTATCGAGCTCGGCGCAAAGGACTACAGCTTCATTTCCCGTGCGGCGGGACAGGAGTCGGCGATTCTCGCCTTCTCTCTGACCGATGATGCGAATGCGCTGGAAACGCTGGGTGCGATCAAGGAAAAACTCAAAGAAGATGCGAAGAGCTTCCCGGATGATATGACCTATGTCATCTGCGCGGATAACACGGACTTCATCTATGCCTCCATCAAGGAAGTCATGCATACCTTCGTCGAAGCGCTCCTCATCGTAGCACTGATCGTGTACATTTTCCTGCAGAACTGGAGATCTACGCTCATCCCGATGATCGCGGTCCCGGTATCGCTCTTGGGTACGTTTGCCTCCTTCCTGCTTCTCGGATTTACCATCAATACCCTGACGCTTTTCGCGATGGTTCTGGCCATCGGGCTGGTCGTCGATGACGCGATCGTCGTCATCGAAGCCGTCGAGTATGAAATGCGCTACAACAACCTTGGCCCGAAAGAAGCGACTGTCGCTGCGATGCAGAAGGTACAGAGCCCGGTTATCGGCGTCGCGGTCGTGCTGGCTGCGGTTTTCGTACCGGTCGCTTTCCTTGGCGGGATCATGGGTATCCTGTACAAACAGTTTGCTCTCACCATCGCTGTCTCTGTCCTGATTTCTGCTTTCGTCGCGCTGTCTCTGACTCCGGCTCTCTGCGCCGGCCTCTTGAAGCCGCCGAAGAAGCAGAATAAGAAAAACTTCCTCGATCGATTCTGGGATACCTTCAATGACGGTTTCGACCGTATGGTAGAAATCTATGGGGCGATCCTGCAGAAGATGGGACATGCGATCGCTGCCCCGATCATCGTCCTTGTCGTCATCACGGTCGCAGCCTTCGGTATTTTCTTCAAGCTGCCGACGGCATTCCTTCCGCAGGAAGATAACGGCTTCTTCATCGCGGCGTTCTCTCTGCCCGAAGGCTCTGTCAATGTCAGAACGAATGCAGCGATCACCGATTATCTGGACTACATGGGAAAGGATCCGGCGGTCGAACAGTCGCAGGGCGTCACCGGCTTTGATATTTTGTCCGGCGGCCAGAAACCAAATGCAGGCCTTTCCTTCATCAAACTGAAACCGTGGGATGAACGTAAAGCGCCAAACGAACAGATCAATGCCATCATGGGCAAAGCCATGGCGTATGGGGCGACCCATCCGAATGTATCTCTGATGGCGCTGAATCCGCCTCCGATTCCGGGGCTGGGTTCCTCCGGCGGCTTCAGCCTTTACATCATGAACAAGAGCGGCGCATCGGATGAAGAATTCCAGCGCGTCGTCGGAGAATTCCTCGGCGCGGCAAACCAGCGTCCGGAAATCCAGATGGCCTACACCACTTTCCGAAGCGATACCCCATCGTATAATTATGATATCGACCGAGAAAAAGCACAGCGAAATGGTGTGGCTGTCGGTGATATCTTCACCGCCCTTCAGGCCTACTATGGCTCTGTCCAGATCAATGACTTCACCATTTATGGACGTAACTTCAAGGTCGTTGCGCAGGCGGATACCCAGTACCGCACGAACCCGGGGGATAACAAGTTCCTGACGGTCCGCGACAACAAGGGCAATATGGTGCCGATTTCCACCTTCATCACTCCGAAGAAATCCAATGCGGTCTCTGTCATCACGCGTTACGACAATTTCCCGGCGGTCAAGGTCGGCGGGCAGCAGAAGGACGGGTATTCCTCCGGGCAGGCGCTTGATGCGCTCGAAGAAACTGCCAATCAGGTCCTTCCGAATGGGTATGGTTTCGAATTCGTCGAATCCTCCGCACAGGAACGTGAAGCGAGCGGCAAGACCGTATATGCCCTCTCGCTCGGCATGCTCTTCGTATTCCTGTCTCTGGCAGCTCTCTACGAAAGCTGGAAGGTGCCATTCACGGTCATCTTCGGGATCCCGACCGGCTTCTTTGGTGCGAGCCTTGCCGCCCTGGCATTCAATGTATATAACGACATTTACTTCCAGATCGGTCTTTTAACCATCATCGGGCTGGCCGCGAAGAACGCCATCCTGATCGTCGAGTATGCGAAAGTCCGTACCGATCATGGGATGGAAGCGCTTCAGGCGGCTGTCGAAGCATCGAAGATCCGTCTTCGCCCGATCTTGATGACGTCTCTCGCTTTCATCGTCGGTAACATCCCGCTGGCTCTCTCGACCGGTGCAGGTGCAAATTCCCGCTCTGAAATGGGGATTGCCGTTGTATTCGGTGTGCTTTCCGCCACCATTTTCCAGATCTTCATCGTTCCGATGCTCTTCGTTGTGATTGAACACATTCATGGGTTCAAGAGAACGAAAAAAGTCGTCACGGAAGACTGATATGTCGTAAATGAAAAAGAGCCTCGAGCCTTGTGCTCGCGGCTCTTTTCTTGTGGAAGTGACTAGTGGCTAGTGACTGGTGACTGAAATGTCAGCTCATGGCATGGCTACTAGGGAAACACTGATTAAATCCTTGTCAGATTTTACTCTTGAAATTTTATACATGGCGAGGAATAACCTGACGCGAATAGCGAGCTATTTAAGGAAGGTTATGACGAAGCCATGCATAAAATTTCTTGTGGAATCTGATTCTGCGATTTAATCAGCGTTTCCCTAGCTATTCTCTGCGGCGCTTAGATCCTTCGACTCAGTTCTCATATTTCAGATAATCCATTTTCTAATATACGACGTTTTTCTCCGCTCAGGATGACGAAATGCGCCGCACCAACCCCTTTAAACCCTCTGAACCTGTTGAACCTGCTGAATCCGTTGCACCTTTCGAATATGTTGCGCATTTTCACGAAGCGCGCTCCTTGTGCTATACTAAGAATGAATCAACATGAAAGGCGGTGCTCTCATGCTTTGGGACAGAAAATCGATCCACACCATCCATTGCTTCGGTGACAGTTTGACGGCGGGCTACGGGGTGCTTCCCAGCGAGGGCTGGGTGGAAGTGCTCGCGAAGCGGCATCCGAAGATGGGCTGGTACAACGATGGCCAGTGCGGCGCGCTCACCGAGGACATCCTGGACGCGCTTGAAGGCACGGCGGCTCTTGCCGGGCCCAAGGAAGGCTTCTTCTTCATGGGTGGTACGAATGACATCCTCTGTGGTTTCCGCCTTGCTGTGGTGGAAGCTGAGGTGAAGGGGCGGCTGGCACGGCTTTCAGAAAAAGTCCCGCTTGCGATCGGTATCCCGCCGCTTGCGACGAAGGAGAGCATCTGGACGGGCTGGCAGAGCGAAGCGGTGTATGAGAGAAATCAGGCGGATCTTGCGGCGTATGGGGATTTCTTAAAAAAGCTCGCAAATGACATCGGCGCGCTCGCCATCGATTTTTCGAAAGCCTTCCCGCTGGAGGATGGCTGGTACTATGACGGCCTCCATCCGAATGGGAAGGGGTATGAGCGCTTCGCGGAACTGGCAGAGAAAGCTTGGAGTATCAAGCAGAGGTAGAAAGGAAAAGATAGGATGAATAATAGAGAAGAACGTACAAGGGAACTGATGAAGCAGCGCGTCCTGACATGGAAAGAAGCGGAAGCGCAGATCGCAGCATGGAAAGCGAGCGGCGAGACTGTCGTATTTACGAATGGATGCTTTGACATGCTCCACCGCGGTCACATCACCTACCTCGCGCAGGCGGCATCGCTGGGCGACCACTTGATCGTAGGACTGAATTCGGATGCGTCGGTGAAGCGGCTCAAAGGAGAGTCACGCCCCGTGAATGGAGAAAACGACCGTGCGCTCATGCTTTCGGCTCTCCGCAGTGTGGACGGCGTCGTGATCTTTGGAGAAGATACCCCGACCGAGCTCCTATCTCATCTGAAGCCGGATATTCTGGTCAAAGGCGGGGACTACAAGGTGGAAGAAGTCGCAGGACGAGAGTATGCCGGCCGCGTGGAGATCCTCTCCTTCGTCGATGGATACTCGACGACGAAACTGATTGAGAGAATCAGGAAGTAAGCAGGGGGACTGGTGGCTGGTGACTAGTGACTAGGGATTAGGGATTAGGGATTAGGGATTAGGGATTGGAAATCAGATGCAGGATGTCAGAAATGAGAAATCAGATGTCAGATGCCAGAAGTCAGAAGTCTAATGTCTGAAGTCTGAAGTCTGAACTCTGAAGTCTAACATCTGATATCCAGTCACCAGCCACTAGTCACTTTTTGAAGAGGCATTGATACTATGCAAAACTGGAAACGAATCGTGTATACCATGGCGGCCATACAGATCGGGACGGGGATCTCGATCATCGGCGTCGTCGCCTTCATTCCGCTCTTTCTGACATCTGAGCTGGGGGTCACGGATCCGGGAGAAGCGGCGTTTTGGGCGGGACTGATTTCCGGTGTGACGCCTTTCTTTGTCGCGATCGCGGCGCCTTTCTGGTCCATGCAGGCCGATCGCCGGGGACCACGTTTTGCGCTGTCCATGATTCTCTTCATATTGGGCGTGGTCATTGCTTGGATGTATTTCACGCGATCGCCCGTAGAACTTCTGATCCTTCGCATGATCCAGGGCATGTCCGGCGGCTTTGTCGCAGTCGGCATGTCTCTCGTCATGAATGTGACACCCAAGAAGCAGCTGACGTGGGCGATGGGGGTCTTTCAGGCATCCATGGTCATGGGAGTCATGTTCGGCCCGCTCGTAGGCGGCATGATCGCGGATACTCTGGGCTATCGCATGCCCTTTGTCATTTTCTGCGCCCTTTCATTTCTCTGCCTTGTCGCGGTGCGTCTCATGGTGCCAAAGCAGATCGGACTGGAACAGGCAAGGAAAAAGGAGCCTTTCATGAAGCAGCTTTCCTACTTCATGAAGAATCCCGTCGTCCGTCTGATGGTCATGCTGCAGTTTCTCTGCAACTGCGGCATGACAGGGATCGGGCCGATCCTCCCGCTCTATATCAAGGAAATGATGGGAGGCGATACCATGGCAGTCGCGACGATCGTAGGGATCATCATCTTCGTCGCAGGCGCCACGAGCGTCACCTCTTCTCTGAATGTCTCGCGCCTTGCTCAACGGATCTCCATGCCGAAGATTCTTATCTTTGCGTCTCTTGTGACAGGCGTGAACTTCATCCTCCAGTATTTGATGCCCGAAGTCTGGACGCTGGGCTTCATGCGCGGGCTTACCGGCTTCTCCCTCGGGATGATCATGCCGCTCGCAAATACCATCCTCGCGCAGGCGGTGCCAGCGGAAAAGCGGACGATGGTGGTGGGCTTTTCGACCAGTTTCGCACTCATGGGCAATGTTGCCGGCCCCATGGCATCGGGCGCCATCGCCATGCAGTGGGGCTATGGTATGGTCTTCTGGTCGACGGCCTTCTGCTTCTTCCTCGCTGCGATGGTGATATATAGGGAGAGGAAGATCATATAATGGGTTCAGGGTTCAGGTTGATGGGTTCAAGGTTGTGGTGGCAGCTTCGCTGCAAAATATATATTTGCGGCGGAGCCGCCACCACCATTTCTCATTTCTCGTTCAAGTGAAGCTTTCCAACGGAATCAAAGAGCGACACGCCCGTGAGCTAACCCTGAAGTTTGAAAGCAGGTATGGGTGGCTAGTGACTTGTGACTGGTAGCTAGGGATTAGTGGCCAGGGATTAGGAGTCTCGAGTGACTGGTGACTTACATACCACTTTCGGGCATCGCCCATATATATTTGCGGCGAAGCTGCCACCTTCATTCCTAATTCCTCATTTAGGTCGAGCTTTCATCCCCAATCAAAGGACAGCACGCCCCATGGGCTAACTCTGAACCCTGAACCCTGAACCTTGAACCCGCCAACCTTTCCTATTTTCTTCTTGCATTTTGCTTTAAATCCTGCTATCATACTAACGTATATGTACAAGCAAAGATGGGAAGAAGCTGGGAAATTTCTCACAGAGAGCCGTCGGGGCTGGAAAGGCGGCAGAAAGGAAACAGCGGGTCACCCCGGAGCTGACAGCGAGATCTGTCCGCGGCGCACGTTACGCGCAAATGAGCGATCAGTTACTGATTATTTAGGTGGTACCGCGGAAGCACTCTTTCGTCCTATGTGGATGAAGGAGATTTTTTATTGTAGGAGTGAAAGATATGGCAGAAGACATGAAAGATCTGGGAAAATACGACCCCAGTCAGATCGAACAGAAATGGTATAACTTCTGGGAAGATCATGGTGTATTCCATGATGAAGCAGATCCTGAAAAAGAACCGTACAGCATCGTGCTGCCGCCGCCAAATGTCACCGGCCAGCTGCACATGGGGCATGCGCTCGATAATACCCTGCAGGATATTCTGATCCGTTACAAGAGAATGCAGGGCTACAATGTCCTGTGGCTGCCGGGCAAAGATCATGCCGGCATCGCAACGCAGGTCAAGGTCGAAAAGCAGATCGCTGAAGAAGGTCTCAATAAATATGACCTCGGCCGTGAAAAATTCCTGGAACGTGTATGGCAGTGGAAGGAAAAATTCGGCAACCGCATCGGTCTGCAGATCCGCCGCCTCGGCTCTTCCTGCGACTGGTCCCGTGAACGCTTCACCATGGATGATATCTGTGCGCGTGCCGTTCGTGAGGTTTTCGTTTCCCTCTATGAAAAAGGCCTGATCTATCAGGGCTTCCGCATCACGAACTGGTGCCCGCGCTGCCAGACAGCACTTTCCGACATCGAAGTCGAACATGAAGATGAAGTCGGACATCTTTGGTACTTCAATTACCCGATCGCTGGCGAAGAGGGGAAATACATCCAGATCGCGACCACCCGTCCGGAAACCATCCCGGGCGATACCGCTGTCGCTGTGAATCCGGAAGATGAACGCTACAAGGATCTCGTCGGCAAGAAGGTCGCACTTCCCGGCACCGGCCGTGAGATCCCGATCATTGCCGATGAATACGTTGACATGGCTTATGGTACCGGCTGCGTAAAGATCACACCGGCGCATGACCCGAATGACTTTGAGGTCGGCCAGAGACATCAGCTCGAGACCATCGTCATCATGAACAAAGATGGCACGATGAATGAAAAGGCAGGAAAGTATGTCGGCATGGATCGCTACGAAGCGAGAAAAGCCATCATTGCTGATCTCAAGGAAGCCGGTCTTCTCGTCAAGATCGAAGAAACAAAGCATGCGGTCGGTCACTGCTCCCGCTGCAAGACCGTCGTCGAACCGATGACCACCAAGCAGTGGTTCGTCAAGATGAAACCGCTTGCCGGTCCTGCTATGGAAGCTGTCACCTCCGGTAAGACCAAGTTCGTCCCGGAACGTTTCTCGAAAACGTATATCCAGTGGCTGTCGAACATCCATGACTGGTGCATTTCCCGCCAGCTTTGGTGGGGGCATCGTATCCCGGTCTGGTACTGCGATGACTGCGGCGCTGTCTCTGCATCCCGCACCGACCTCACAGAATGCCCGAAGTGTCACAGCCAGCATATCCATCAGGATCCGGACGTCCTTGATACCTGGTTCTCCTCCGCGCTTTGGCCATTCTCCACGATGGGCTGGCCGGATCAGACACCGACGCTGAAGCAGTGGTATCCGACCTCCACCATGGTCACCGGCTACGACATCATCTTCTTCTGGGTAGCCCGCATGATGTTCATGTCCATGGAATTCATGAAGGAGATCCCATTCAAATACGTCTTCATCCACGGCCTTGTCCGCGACTCTCAGGGACGTAAGATGTCCAAATCCCTCGGTAACGGTATCGATCCTCTTGAAGTCATCGAAAAGTACGGCGCAGATGCGCTCCGCTTCACTCTGGTGACCGGCAACACCCCGGGCAATGATATGCGTTTCTACTATGAACGTGTCGAAGGAAATAGAAACTTCGCCAACAAGCTTTGGAATGCGACCAAGTTCACCCTGATGAACCTGGATGACTATGACAAGGATTTCGTCCCGACCAAGGAACAGCTGACGCTGGCAGACAAGTGGATCCTCGACCGTCTCGCCTACACCGAAGACTATGTAGGCACGAACCTTGACAAGTATGAACTCGGTGAAGCGGCAGACAGCATCTACAACTTCGCATGGAACTATTTCTGTGACTGGTACATCGAAACGGCGAAGGGCCGTCTCTATGGCCAGCACAATACGGATAGAAAAGTCACCCAGTATGTCCTCGTGTACACCCTGACTCGCATGCTGGCACTGCTCCATCCGTTCATGCCATTCATCACGGAACACCTCTGGCAGCATCTGCCGCATGAAGGCGAAACGCTGGCAAGAGCTCCGTGGCCGAAGGCGGACGAGGCGCTCCGTTTCCCGACCGAAGCAGAACAGTTCGATCGCATCATGGACTGCATCAAGGCGGTCCGTAACATGCGTGCCGAAGCGGGTGTCACCCCGAATAAAGCCTGCCATATCCAGATCGCTGTCCTTCGTGATGACCTCAAAGCCTGCCTTGAAAACAATAAGGAATATTTCGAAAAACTCGGCCATGTCGAAGGCATGAAGCTCCTTTCAGCAGATGCGGCAAAGCCGGAAAATGCAAATGCGGCTGTCGTCACAGGTCTTGAAGTCTACCTCGAGCTCAAAGGCCTCATCGACACGGCGAAGGAAAAGGAAAAGATCCAGAAGGCGAAAGATGCTCTGGCCAAAGATATCGCCCGCACGTCCGGCAAACTTTCCAATCAGGGCTTCCTCGCCAAGGCACCGGAAGCTGTCGTAGCGAAGGAAAAGGAAAAGCTGGCGACCTTTGAAGAAAAGATGAAGTCTTTGGACGAACGTCTGCAGTTCCTGGAAAAGCTTGGCTAAAAGACCGTTGGCTGCGTGTAGCAGGCAGAGGGCATCCGCTACCTGCCTGCTGCTTGCAGCGAGCAGCTAACTATAGTAAGGAGAAATCATGAATTACGAAGAATCTATCGCCTATCTGGAAGCGGCGGCATCCTTCGGGATCAAGCCGGGCCTCGAACGCATCGAAGCCATCCTTGAACGTCTGGATCATCCGGAAAAGGCTTACAAAGTCATCCATGTCACTGGTACGAACGGCAAGGGCAGCGTGGTGGCTATGATCACCAGTGTGCTGGAAAATGCGACACTCAAAGTCGGTCGCTACATTTCCCCGCATCTCATCGATTACACCGAGCGCATTCACATCGCAGGCCATGATATTCCGAAGGAAGACTTCGCGAAGGCTGCGACCGTCGTCCGCGAAGCCGCAGAAAAAGCCATCGCTGACGGCGTCGAAGCTCCGACTGAATTTGAACTCTTGACGGCTATGGCGTTCTGGTATTTCAAAGAACAGAAGGTCGACTACGCTGTCATGGAGGTCGGCATGGGCGGGCTCTACGACTCTACGAATGTCATCATCCCGGTCGTTTCCGTCATCACGAATGTAGCGATGGACCACGAGAAATACCTCGGCAAGAATCTGGAGGAGATCGCACATCAGAAGGCCGGCATCATCAAAGAGGGCATCCCTGTCGTCACCGCAGCCCAGCATGTACCGTTGAAGCAGCTGAAAAAAGAAGCGCATGATAAGAAAGCGCGCCTTTATTTCTATGGAAGAGACTTTGAGATCGATACCCGCAGTAAGTACGGTCATGGACAGGTCGTCGTCGTCAAGCGCAAGGACATGCCCAAGGAACTCGAAAACTGTCTCCTCTTCGTGCCCTTCGTCGGCGCGCATCAGGCAGTCAATGCGGCTGTCGCGACCATGGCGCTCACGCTCATCATGAAGCAGGATGAGAGAGTCAATGAGAATGACCTGCGTGAAGGTCTTGCACGTGCCCAGTGGAAGGGCCGCTTTGAGATCCATGATCTGGGCGGTATCCCGTTCGTCATGGACGGCGCACACAATCCGGCGGGCGCTGAAGCACTGAAGGAAGCGATCGAAGAACAGTACCCGGACAAACGCCGCGTCCTCGTCTTCACTTCTCTTCAGGACAAGGATACGGAGACCGTCATCCAGCTCCTCATCCGCAAGGGTGACCGTGTATTCCTGACGGAAGCACCGACACCGCGCACCAGAAAGCCGGAAGAAATCGCTGCCATGATCGATGAGCAGAAGATCGCGGCCGTGCATACGGCAGAGCCGTCTGTCACGAAAGCACTGGACGCAGCACAGAAAGAAGCCAAAGAGGGCGATGTCGTCATCATCTGCGGCTCCCTCTACATCCTTGGCGAAGCCATGGAGTGGATGGCCAAGAAGATCGGAAATTAAAAATAGTAAGGGAAACGCTGATTCAATCGCAGAGTCAGATTTTACAAGAATTTTTATACATAGCTTCGTCATAACCTTCCTTAAATAGCTCGCTATTCGCGTCAGGTGATTCCTCGCCATGCATAAAAATCCAAGAGTAAAATCAGACAACGATTTCATCAGTGTTTCCCTAGGGAAACGGTTACATCGCCAGCGGGCGGTGTAACCGTTTTTTGTCTTGAACCCAAGTTTGAAAGCAGGGATGAGTGGCTAGGGATTAGGGATTAGGGATTAGGTTTGCGATACGAGAAAACCGCTAGTTTCAAACCTCCGCGGCGCTTCCATATTTTTATGCGCCGCACCACCCCCGTTGAACCCTATGAACCTGTTGAATCTGCCGAACCTCTTTCGCATGTAATCAAAGGACGCCCCGCCCCACGAGCTAACCCAGAACCCAGAACCCAGAACCTTGAACCCAGAACCTTGAACCTTGAACCATCATCTCTAAAATAGATAAATTTATCTAAAACAGTTATACATACATCTGCTCATATGTTATAATGGGAACACGAAATAGAAGACTATTTCTACTTGCGGCATGGCTGCGATTTCCTATAGGAGGACCTCCATATGATTACCGAACGTGAAATATTCCTGACCGATCCTGAAGAAAAAGCAAAAGTTGTCGAATTTCTGAAAGGCTTTGATCTGACTTTTACGGGGATCATTGACTATACCATGGGACTTTTTGATGATGGCAAGCTCATCGGCACCGGTTCGCTCGGCGGGCGCGTCATGCGAGATATTGCGATCAGCAGCGATTATCAGCGAAAAGGTCTGACTCACCGCATCATCAGAAACCTGCAGGGGGAATCCAACCGCCGCGGGATCAATGGAAATCAGATCTTCACAAAGCCGAAGAATGTACCGGTCTTTGAACACATGGGCTTCAAGTGCGTGGCTGTCGCTGAGCCGTATGCAGCGCTTTTGGAGTCAGGTACAGATACACTCGAGGACTATCTCGCGCGCGTGCGTACCTTTCTGGGCAGCGGGGAAGGGAAGAACCGCGGTGCGATCGTCATGAACTGCAATCCTTTCACCTTGGGACACAGAAGCCTTGTCGAGTACGCGCATAACAACTGTGATGAAGTCATCATCTTTGCCGTGCAGGAAGATAGGAGCGTCTTCCCCTTCTCGAACCGATTCACTCTCATCAAGCAGGGCGTGAAGGATATGAAGGGTGTCGAAGTCATTTCCGGCGGGGATTTCATCATTTCCAATGCGACCTTCCCGACCTACTTCATCAAAGGCACGGATGAGCTCGCTGCGCAGACGAAACTGGATGCGACCATCTTTGCTACCCGCATCGCACCTGCGCTCAATATCACCGTCCGCTTCGTGGGCGAAGAACCGACCGACAAGACCACGCTGGCCTACAATCAGGCAATGCGTGAGGTCTTCGCTGAAAACGGGATCGAGCTTAAAGTCATTCCCCGAGAGCAGAAAGGCGATCAGATCGTTTCCGCCTCTTCGGTGCGCCGCGCTCTCGCGGCAGATGACTGGGAGACCGTCTACCGCATGGTACCGAAGACCACGCTGACGTATCTTCGAAGCGAGGATGGGCAGAAAGTGATCCGGAATATCAAGATGCAGGAAGCATTCAAACAGATGGAAGGAAAAACGAAATAACGAGAAAAGGCTAAGCTATCATGGGATGGCTTAGCCTTTTCTTATTCCTGGTGATTAGGGATTAGGGATTAGTGATTAGGGATTAGTAGCAGGCGAGAGGCTTTCAAACGTAATCAAGGGGCGGGACGCCCCAAGGGCTAACCCTGAACCCTGAACCTGTTTCTAATGTCAATCCTGCTTTATAAAATAGTTGACCAATGGTTTACAACTGATTATAATAAGGAAAAATAGTAAACCAAACATTTCCTGTATAGGGGGCATTTCTATGCGAAACGAAATTCTGGATTATTTCCGCAAAGCCAATGGTCAGTTCATCTCCGGCGAGCAGATCTCCCGGGATCTGCATGTGTCGCGGACGGCCATCTGGAAGCACATCAATATTTTAAAAGAACGCGGTTATATTTTCGAGTCCAGCACGCGCAAGGGCTATCGACTGATCTATGCGCCCAATCTTTTGACACCGCTGGAAATCGACAGCGCGCTGCACACGGAGACCTTTGGCCGTCACGTGGTCTATCTCTCTAGCACCACATCGACGAATGAAGAAGCGAAGAAGATCGCGCGCGAGGGCGCAGAAGAGGGGACCATCGTCGTAGCGGAGGAACAGACGGGCGGCCGTGGACGTCTCACGCGCTCCTTCTACTGCCCCTTTGCGAAAGGGATCTGGTTTACGCTGATTCTCCGTCCGAAATTCTTCCCGCTGGAAGCGTCCAAATGTACGCTGATGGCAGCCGTGGGCGTCTGCCGTGGGATCCGCCGTCTGGGTCTTCAGGACGCGGGCATCAAGTGGCCCAATGATATTCTTTATCATGGTAAGAAGCTGGTCGGCATCCTGACGGAAATGTCTGCCTCCATGGAAAAGATCGACTACATCATCATCGGTGCCGGTATCAATACAGGGATGAAGAAAAGCGAATTCCCGGAGCTCTTCCGTGAAAGTGCCACCTCTTTCCTGGCAGAGGGGATCGATGTTTCCCGTAAGGATCTCCTTGCTGCCATTCTGGCGGAGCTGGAGAAGGAGTACGAGATCGCACAGACACAGGGCTTTGACAAGGTGCTTGAGGACTGGAAAGCTCTCTCCGTCACCTTAGGTCAGGATGTCCGCGTCATCATGGGCGAGGAAAACTATACCGGCAAGGCGGTCGACATCGATAAGGATGGCTGTCTCCTTGTCGATACCGGTGAAAAGGTCGAGCGCGTCATCGCAGGCGATGTCTCCATCCGCCCGATCGATGCGCCGCTCCCGAAACGATAAGTGCGGTTGGCAGGTAAGTGGTGAAAAACAAACGGGTTCTGAAGGGGCAATGGGTTCAACGAGGGGCGGCGCAAAATAATATGGGAGCGCCGCGAGTTCAGAAATAGTGGCATTCTCGTATCGTTCCTCTTTCTATTTGCGGCTGAGCCGCCACCACAAGTTTGAAAGCAGGGATGAGTGGCTGGGGAGCGGGAGTGGCTAGGGATTAGGAGTGACTGGTAACTAGTGACTGAGGTTCTCTGGTATCGTCATCCCGAGCGTAGCCGAGGGATCTTTACTGCACTGCAGAAAATCAGCGTGTATGTGCTGAGGAAAAACGGTGTCTTGGTGCTGTCTCACATCAGGCAATGAGCGTACTGCAATAGAGATTTCTCGGCTACGCTCGAAATGACGACGGCGCGAAGCGCTATCAAAATTCTGCGGCGCTTCTGGTTTTTATGCGCCGCACCACCCCCGCCCTACCTATAGAACCCGCTGAACCCTTATTCCTCATTCACGAAAGAAGGTCTTTCCTTTGGAAAAAGGACATATGCATGATATGATCAGTGCCGCTTTATTTGCGGGCATTATGGCGATCCTGTCACAGTTTACATTCCCCATCGGTGCTGTGCCGATCACGCTGCAGAGCTTCGTCTGTGCGCTGGCCGGCGGTGTACTGGGACGGAAGTGGGGCGCGATCTCCATCGGACTATGGCTTCTCCTTGGGATGCTTGGCATCCCGATCCTTACCATGGGGAAGGCTGGCATCGGCATCTTCCTTTCTCCGGTCGGCGGCTACTATCTGGGCTTCGTCGTCATGGCTTGGCTCTCGGGCTTCCGCCTGGCACAGAAGGGGCACTTCGTGCGCCAGATCGCCTGTGCACTGGCCGGTCTTGTCTGCTGCTATGTTCTGGGGACGGTATGGTTCATGGGCTATTTCCAGTACGGCCTTGACAAAGACATGCCGCTGTGGACGGCGCTCACCATGACGGTCTTCCCCTTCATCGCATTTGATCTCATCAAAGTCATTCTGGGTGTCCTTGCCGGTACCCGGATCCGTCAGGCGCTGCATCAGGCAGGATTCTATCCGTCCTTGGAGCATTGAGCGTGTAAAGACGTATTGATCTCACCTGAGAAGCAGTGTGGCCTTAAAAACGTTTCATCTCATTTTGAGGTGAGACGTTTTATTTTTGTTTCGCTATCAGACCTTCTTGCTGCCAGCCAAGCATCCCTTCGTATCTCTCATCCCGCCTTTTTTATTCATAACTCTTTCTGCATGGGATTTTTCATTCATATCAGAATAATCATTTTTCTCTTGACAGAATGGAAACTTTGTTGCATTATACACATGGTAACAAGGGGGATGATTTCAGAAGGACAAGAATACCCCTTGAAATTATTGGCTATGCGCCATTCACTTGGAGGAGATGCACATGCTTCTTGCTTTTGATGTAGGAAATACGAATATCGTCTGTGGTGTATATAAGGATAGAAAATTGATCCGTCACTGGAGGGTAGCAACTGATACCCTGCAGACCGCGGATGGATACGCTGCACTGCTGGGCAATCTTTTCCAACTGACTGGTCTCAGCTTCAAAGAGGTAGAAGATATCATTATTTCTACTGTCGTCCCTCCGATCATTCCTATTCTGGAAACGATGTCTCAGCGCTACTTCCATACCAAGCCGATCCTTGTGGGGCCTGGCATCAAGACAGGGCTGAATATCCTCTATGATAACCCGAAGGAGCTTGGGGCTGACCGTATCGTGAATGCCGTAGCTGCTGTGGATGAGTACAAATGCCCTCTGATCATCATCGACATGGGTACTGCGACCACGTTCTGCGTCTTAGACACCAAGGGCAACTATCTGGGTGGTGCTGTCGCACCGGGCATCGGGATCTCCATGGAAGCCCTCTTCCAGAGAGCCTCGAAGCTTCCGCGCATCGAGCTGGTCAAGACGCCGAGCATCATTTGCCGCAATACCGTTTCCGCGATGCAGGCAGGAATCTATTACGGTTTCGTCGGACAGATCGATGAGATCGTGAACCGCATCAAAGAGGAACTGAATGAGAAAAATGTCAAGGTCATTGCGACCGGCGGTCTTGCCACTCTCATCGCGAAGTCTTCGAAGACCATCGACATCGTGGATCCGATGCTGACACTGAAGGGGCTTCTTGTCCTGTATGAAAAAAATAAAGCGGATAAGAAGAGAGAAGCGTAAGAGAATGCCCGATTTACAGGTTCTGCGCCGCTCCCTGTAGAATCCTTTCGTCATGAATCCATGAGGCCTCCGGGTGAATACGGATCCAATCATTATGATGGGATCTCGTGTTTCCCCGGAGGCAGATATTTCTGCATTTTTTCTTTTTTCCCTCTTGCAATTTCTACCCGTGTCGTGTATAATTATTTGCACATGGCCGGTTAGTCAAACGGTTAAGACGCTGCGTTCTCAGCGCAGAGAGTATGGGTTCGAATCCCATACCGGTCACCAAAATGAAAGCGCCTCGATTCGAAAGGATCGAGGCGCTTTTTGCATGACAGGGGAATAACGAGACCCCCTCAAGGAAACACATACTGCACAAGTCCCATGTAAAGGATCGTGCCGGCGGCCATGGAGAGCATCATTTGCCGTTTCCAGAGGTGGAGCAGCGTGGTCACAAGGAGGGCGATGGCTTCCGGGATACCGTGATTTCCTGACAGCAAAGAAACATTCTTCAGGCAGTACACGACGAGGAGTGCGAAGACAGCAGACGGCAGCGCTTTCCCCAGATAACGGATGTAAGAGGGGAGAGATGCCCCGGGCTTAAAAAGGAGAAAAGGAAGGGAGCGAGAAAGCATGGAGGCGAGAGAGCAGAGTGCGATGATGACGCACTGCTGCCAGAAGGGAAGCGGGCTCATCAGAATCCTCCTTTCTCTTCCAATGGCTTACGATACAGTGTCATGATGAGGAGCATGAGGCCCATGGCGGGCAGGATGAAATTCTCTTTTCCGAAAAGAAGAAGGCTGCCGATGGAGGAAGAGAGTCCGATGAGGGCAGTGTAGTGCTTCTTCTCTTTCATCCACTGCTCCAGGAGGATAACGAGGAACATGGTCGTCATGACGAAAGAAAGACCTTTCGTATCAAAGGAAATAAGGCCGCCTAAGAGACCGCCGATCGCTGCACCCGAGCACCAGTACAGGAAATTTAAGAGAGAGACCCAGAAGAAGAACCAGCCTTTGTCGATCGAGTAGGGGATGGTGGCAGAGTAGTTCAGCGCGAATGTCTCATCACACATCATATAAATAAGAAAGGGCTTCTTCCAGCCGGTACCGGCGTATTTCTCGAGCATTGGGATCCCGTAGAAGAGGTGACGTGCCTGTACGGTGAAGGCGACGACGAATGTCTCGATCGGGGCAAAGGAAGAAAGCAGCATGGAGATCGTGACGAATTCCAAAGAGCCGCCGAAAATGATCGCGGCCATTGCCATGGGATAGACCCAGGAGAAGCCGAGCGTATTCATATAGAAACCGTAAGCAAAGGCGAGAAACCAAAATCCCGCGAAAATGGGGAGTGTCAGTGGAAAGGCCTCTGCCAAAGCCGCCATGGCGGCGCCATTTTTCCTCATCATAAGAGTCCTCCTAAAAACTGTTACGATGGATGAGAGTTGAATACCATCATAGACTATTTGGGGGAGAATGACAAGGGAAAAGGGGGCAGGGGTAGCCAGTGGGGCGCTGCGGCCCTTGATTACGGATGAAAGCGCTGCTTCGAGTGAGGAATAAGGAATGAGAAATGAAGGTGGCGGCTTCGCCGTGATCGATGACGAGGTCGCAGCTGTTCTGGCATTCGTTATCTCAAGTACGACGTTTCTCGCCGCTCAGTATGACGAAACGGGGCGATGTCCGAAGGTAGTATTCAAGTCACTGGTCGCTCGGTGCTCCTAATCCCCAATCCCTAATCCCTAGGAACCTAAAATTGTGGTACAATGAAAAAAAGACTATACCAGCGATCAAGAGTAAAGGAGAATACCTATGGAACCCAGCGTTGTCACGAAGGTCGTCACAGACGAGCTCAGTATCACCACCCGCTTCATCAATGGACTGAAGGAACTCGCCATGACGCGCGGGATCGATTTCCTTGAAGCACTTATCATTTTCAGCATCGGCTACATCATCTGTCGCTACATCCGCCGCGTCGTCGCGCACATTCTGGAGAAGAGCGAGGTGGATCCGTCAGCAAAGACCTTTATTGAAGAGATCATTTTCTTCTTCTGTCTGGCCATCGTCGTACTGGTCGCGCTGGGAACGGCAGGCGTCGGTACAGGGACTCTCGCGGCTGCTTTTGGCGGCGTGGGTCTGGCGATCGGTCTTGGGCTCAAGGATAATATCGGCAATGTAGCCTCCGGCATTTTCATTCTCATCTTCCGCCCCTTCCGTGTGGGTGACTACATCCAGGTTGCTTCGAATCAAGGCACAGTGACGGAGATCAGCATCATGTACACCATGCTTTCGACGCTGGGAAATCAGCGTATCGTCATCCCGAATTCCTCTCTGACGAGCAGCGTCATCAAGAATTTCTCTGCCTATGATACCAGAAATCTGGAGATGACCTTCGATGTCGGCTATGACACGGATCTGAAATCCTGTGTGGAGCTCCTCAAAAAGATATTCACAGAGGATGCGTATGTGGTCGATAAGGAAAAGCTCACCATCTATGTGAGCGGTATGGCTGACTCCTCCATCCGCATCTATGTCCGCGCTGCCGTAGAACGTGCGAAATACTTCGATGCGCAGAATGACCTTTACATCCGCGTGAAAGAGGCCTTCGATGCAGCGGGGATCGATATCCCCTTCCCGCAGCTTGTCGTGCATCAGGCAGAAAAGGAATGAGGGTTCAACGGGTTCTGTAGGTTCAGAAGGTTCAACGGGGTTGGCGCGGTGCATGAAAATAGAGAAGCGCCGCGGAGTATATAGTGGTGATGCCATGAGCTGGCATTGTAGTCATGAGTAACTAGTGGCTAGGGATTAGGAACCTCGAGTGACTTGTGACTTGAATACCACTCTCGGGCATCGCCTCATATACTTGCGGCGAAGCCGCCACCACAACCCTGAACCCTGAACCATGAACCTTTCCTTCAGTTGCCAAATCTTCCTGTTTACGCTATAATCTATATAACGATAAATTTCGATATAGAAAAAGAGGAGGATACCTATGACAGATGTGATCATTATCGGAGCAGGCCCGGCGGGTCTGAATGCAGCGCTCTATGCTGCGCGCAAGGAGCTTTCTGTACAGGTCGTATCGACGGACATCGGCGGGCAGATGCTTCTCACGGGAGAAATCGAGAACTATCTGGGGCTGCCGCATATTTCCGGCTTTGAGCTGGCAGACAAGATGGAAGCCCATGCGAAAGAGTATCCGGTAGACTTTGTCTTTGCCGGCGGTCTTTCCACAGAAAAAGACAGCGAGGGACATTTTCTGGTGCATCTTGATGATGGCAAGGTGCTTACGGGAAGAACCCTGATCGTGACGGCAGGAAAACGCAGCCGCACACTCGATATTCCCGGCGAAATGGAATATACCGGCCGCGGTGTCAGCTACTGCGCGACCTGTGACGGTCCTTTCTATCGGAAGAAAGACACGGCAGTCATCGGCGGGGGAGACAGCGCGGTGCAGGCTGCAATCGAGCTGTCACGTCTGGCGAACAAGGTCTACCTCGTGGTCCGAAGCCGCATCCGTGCTTCGGAGATCATTGCACGTCGCCTTGAGGGGCTTTCCAATGTAGAGATCCTTCTGGGGTATACACCGGAAGAAGTGAAAGGCGAGAAGAAAGTCACGGGGCTGGTCGTGAAGGATCGTGCTGGCGGTGTGACAAGAGAGCTCTCGGTGCAGGGGGTCTTCGTTGAGGCGGGCGGCTTGCCGAATAATCAGTGCGTTCCTGCGGATGTCAAAAAAAATGCAGCTGGTGAGATCGTGACAGACAAGGGTGGATGCACGAATGTAGCAGGCTTCTTTGCAGCAGGGGACGTGACAGACTCTCCTTACAAACAGGTCATCATTGCTGCCGGGGAAGGCGCAGCGGCGGCACTCTCGGCCCATGAATACTTGCTGAGGCAGTAGGTTTCGGGCAATGCTTTGGGGGGAAACGCGGATCCGATCTGATCATGATAGGATCCGCGTTTCCTAAACAAGATGAAACCATGGATCAAATTTCAGTGACCGGCCATACTTGTCCTATTCCCGGTCAATGATGAAAGAAAGTGAACAGATGCGAGTTACGAAAAAGATCAAAGAAGAGCAGCTG
Organism: uncultured Dialister sp.; assembly: GCA_934178345.1. GTDB lineage: Bacteria > Bacillota > Negativicutes > Veillonellales > Dialisteraceae > Dialister. The sequence goes on from CAKPQG010000002.1 coordinate 111,165, forward strand.
AAGCGTCTCTCTGAGGTATACCATGACGATGGTACGATGCTTCATTTTACCAGCCCTTTTACGTTGCTGGTGGCGGTGATCCTGTCAGCGCAGTGTACGGATAAGCGGGTGAATGTCATCACCGGCCGCATTTTCCCGCGGCTTGCAAGTCCAGAGAAGATGGGAGCGCTCCGTCAGGAGGAGCTGGAAAATGAGATCCGGGACTGCGGCCTTTATAAGGCGAAGGCGAAGAACCTGCTCGGCATGTGTCACATGTTGATCGAAAACTACGGCAGCGAAGTGCCGGAGGATTTCGATGAGCTGGTGAAGCTGCCCGGTGTCGGACGAAAGACGGCGAATGTCGTCCGCTCTGTCGCGTGGGGATATCCTGCCATTGCGGTCGATACGCATGTCTTTCGCGTGGCGAACCGGCTGAAACTGGCGGTAGGTACGACGCCACTGGAAGTGGAGAAGGGGCTCATGAAGGCCATTCCGAAGAAGGACTGGTCCGCTGCACACCACTGGCTCATCTGGCATGGCCGCCGCGTGTGTACGGCGAGGAAGCCTGCCTGCGAGACTTGCTTCCTGCAGGATATCTGTCCCTCGTGCACGGTGGGAAAGAAATAAGGGAAACGCTGATTAAATCTGACAACGATTTAATCAGTGTTTCCCTAGAAAGTCGGAATGATCGTAGGCATCATTCCGACTTTTTAGTATGGAGTGAGGAGTGTTGGTGCGGTGCTTCCCTATTTTTAGACACCAGCACTCCTCACTCGAGAGTAGGGCTTTTATTTAGGGGCAAGGGCGATGCGCCCCACAGGCTAACCCTTTTTTCCATCCCCTTTCCCTACCAGCGCAAATATTGTATAATTTCATAGATACATTCTACGCATTAGCAAAAGAGGAGACGTCATGAAGAGACTGTTTTTAGCGATTACCAAAGGGGAAGAGATCCGTTTCCTGGGACATCTGGACTACCTGCGTACCATGGAGCGCGTGGTGGTTCGTTCAGGGATCCCGATCGCCTTCTCGGAAGGCTTCAATCCACATATGAAAATTTCCCTTGACTCGGCGCTGGCCGTGGGGGTCACAGCGGATCCGCTCTATATGGAGATCAAACTCGAAAAGGATATGCCCATCGAAGAAGTGAAGGAGCGTATGCAGCGCGAGATGCCAAAGGGCATGACCATTTACCACATCGAAGAAGCGGCACAGGAATGGCCGAAATTCGTAGCTTTCTTCAATGAAGACGCTTATGAAATGGAAGGTCCTGTGACGGAGGGGGCTGATGCCGAAGCGGCAAAAGAGGCGATAGCCCGTTTCAATGCACTTCCATCCTTCATCTACCAGCGTGTCACGCCGAAAAAGGTCCGTGAGATGGATGTAAAGCCGATGATCATGGAGCCGATGAAGGTTCGCATCGAGGGGGAGAGAGCGTATCTCACCTTCTCTCTCATCCGCAGCAATACAGGTACGGTGCAGCCTAAAGATGTATGGAAGATGCTTGCCGAGTCCTTCAGCCTTCCATGGACGCCGGATGCCTTCATCTGCTCGCGTACCGGGACGTATCGGAAGGAAGAGGGGGAGAGAAAGACGCCCTTTGATCCCGGTGTCTTTGATGCGTGGGTCAAAAAGAAATGAAACAGATACTGCTCCATGTGACAGAAGAGGAAAAGGTGCTTGCTGTCCTGGATGAGGGCGTACTTTCGGACATTTCTGTCGAAAAAGCAGAGGAAACGGATCTGGTGGGGCGTGTGTACAAGGGCGTCATCCGGAATGTCGTGCCTTCGATCAATGGGATGTTCATCGATATCGGTATCGGCAAGAACGGATTCCTCCGCACGAAAGATATCCTGTCCAAAGAGCCGCATACCGAGGGGGCATCTGTCCTTGTGCAGGTGGAGAAGGACAGCACAGAGACGAAAGGCCCGCTCCTGACGGAGAAGATCTCCTTTGCTGGAAAATATGCGGTGGCTCTCCTTGCAACGAACTATATCGGGATCTCCAAGAAGATCCGAAGCGAAGAGAAACGCGCATCGCTCAGAGCTATGGCGCGCGGCATATGTCCTTCCGGTATGGGAGCCATCGTGCGCACCGCGGCAGAAAAGGCGGAGACGGAAGAGCTTCGGCGCGATCTGTCTGCGCTTTCTGCCGTCGGAGAGATCGTCAGCCGCCGCTTTAAGGTGGAGAAGGCACCTAAGCTCCTGTACCGTGACGGCGACCTCGCGGTGAAAAGTCTGCGTGACTACATGACGCCGGACGTCGAAAGCCTGATCACGGATGACAGGCCGACCTTTCAGCGTTTGAGGCAGCTTGCGGAAGGAGAGGGATTCCCCGTAGAAAAGATCCGCTGTTATGAAGGAAAGGAGCCGCTCTTCCATGCCTGCCATGTCGATGAGCAGATGAAAGCACTCTTCGATCGCGAAGTACCGCTCCCTTCCGGCGGCTCGCTCGTCATCGACTACACGGAAGCACTGACTGCGATCGATGTGAATTCCGGCTCCTTTCAGGGGAATATGCCTCATGGGGAGTTGGCTTTCCTTCTGAATCAGTCTGCTGTGAAAGAGATCGCCCGCCAGATCCGCCTGCGCGGGATCGGCGGCATCATTCTCATTGATTTCATCGATATGGAAAAGAAATCGCAGGAAGCCCGTCTGGTCGAGCTTTTGAAAGAGGAAGTGCGGAAGGATCGTGTGAAGACCGTCGTCTGCGGCATGACCTCGCTGGGCCTGGTCGAGATGACGAGGAAACGTACCGTCCATCGCCTTTGGCAGAATTACTATGAGACATGCCCGCTCTGTCACGGACAGGGCCGCATCCTCTCGGCAGAATCGGTGGCCCAGCAGATCATAGAGGATCTGGAGCGGCAGAAAAGCCGTGCGCCTTTCCGCAGTGGCATCCTCATCCGCTGCGAAAAAGAAGTGGCAGGACGCCTTCAGGCGAAAGATATGCAGGAGCGTCTTCAAGCTATCGTTCATCATGATGTCATCGTCGAAGACAATGGAGCCTTGATGAGAGAAGGGTACAGTATACTGGGTACTGGTGACTAGTGACTGGTGACTAGTGACTAGTATAGCGATTTGTTAACTTCTGGACTTAGTTAGAAGTGAGAAGTGAGAAGTGCTGGAAGGGGCACACAATGCATATAGTGCCCCAATACTCCCTCATTATATAAAACAGTTTGTCCATCATTTATATAAAACTTTGCGGCGTTTCCTCATTTTATGCGCCGTACCTTCACTCCTAACTCCTAACTCCTCACTCCTAACTTGATTCGGAAGTTGACTTAAATGCCAGTTATTTAGAAAACGCAATATTACGGATTCGGGTCTTTAGGAATATACTGACCTGAGATGGAGACAGCGTTTCGCTGGCATTTGCTATCCCGTGAATGAAAGGAAAATTTGATAATGATCGAAGATATTCACTCCGCCGCGGACATGGACCATCTCGTCGCGGAGAAAAAAGGCTATGTGCTTCTATGGCTTTGGGCAGCATGGTGCCGCCCTTGCCAGGTCATGGCACCTGCTGTGCAGGCACTGGAAGAGCGTTTCCCGGGGAAAATACAGGTGGTGCGCATGGAAGTTGATGAGCAGGAGGAACTCGCCGAAGGCTTTTCCCTCGTTGGCGTGCCGACCTTTATCCTGTATAAGGACGGCAAAGAAAAAGGCCGCATTGTCGGCTATCGCATGAAGGCAAAATTCTTCGAAGAAATCGAAGGCTTGATGAAGTAGGCTTTGGGTGACTAGTGACTAGTGACTAGTGACTAGTGACTAGTGACTAGTGACTGAAATACCGCTTTCGGGCATGGCTCGTTCTTGGGAAACGCTGATTAAATCGCAGAGTCGGATTTCACAAGAATTTTTATACATAGCTTCGTCATAACCTTCCTTAAATAGCTCGTTCATCCGATACGCTTGAAATTTTCAAGCGTATTTTTTATTTCATTTTTTCTATACAACGCCTGCCTTTTCATGCTATAATGACACCATAAAATGATACGTGCAAAGAGACCTGTCTTTGCATGAATGAATTTCTCGACAAGTGAAAGCTTAGCGAGCTGAAACGCCAGTGTTTGTTATGGCGCATGATTCATCCATGCGGAGGCAGGTTTTTTGATGGTATCGATCAAAAGCTGTTTTTGCTGAGGAGGAATCATCATGGCAAACGAAGTGACTATGGAATTTGTACAGGGTATGCCAAAGGCAGAGCTGCACCTGCACATCGAAGGAAGTCTGGAGCCGGAGCTGAAGCTCGCGCTCGCCCAGAAGAATCATGTGGATATCGGACAGTCCACCATCGAAGAAGTCAGAAAGTCCTACCAGTATGACGATCTGGCGTCTTTCCTCGCGGTGTACTATCCGGCGATGAATGTGCTCCAGACGGAAGACGATTTCTACGATCTGGCGATGGCCTATCTGAAACATGCGAAGGAAGAGAATGTCCGTCATGTAGAAATTTTCTTCGACCCGCAGGCACACACCAGCCGCGGCATCGCATTTGAAACTTTCATCAAAGGTCTCTACCGTGCGACGGTCGATGCGCGTGCGATGAACATTGATGCTCGTCTCATCATGTGTTTCCTGCGCGACCTCTCCAGAGAGTCTGCCAGAAAGACGCTGGAAGAAGCCATGCCGTACAAGGATATGTTCATCGGTGTCGGCCTCGACTCGGATGAGCACAACAATCCTCCGATGAAATTCTTCCCCGTCTTCGTCGAAGCAGAAAAGGCCGGCCTGCGTCTCACGGCCCATGCGGATATCGACCAGAAGGACTCCATCGAGCATATCCGTGACCTCTTGGAAGTCATCGGCGTGGAACGTATCGATCATGGCACGAATATTGTCGAAGATCCGGACCTTGTCGACTATGCGGTGAAGCATCAGATCGGCTTCACCTCCTGCCCGCTGTCGAATTCCTTCGTTCGCCCGGAAATGAAGGGCCCGGAAATCAAAGAGCTTCTTACAAAAGGTGCGAAGATCTGCATCAATTCGGATGATCCGGCATACTTCGGCGGCTATATCAGCAAGAACTACTATGAGCTGGCGCGCCAGTTCGACCTCACCAAAGAACAGGTCGTCCAGCTTGCCAGAAATTCCTTCGAAGCCAGCTGGATCAGCGAAGAGCAGAAAGCGATCTATATCGCTGAGCTCGAAGAATACGCGAGAACGCATTAAGGGTTAGCCCATGGGGCGGCTCCGTCCACTGATTATGAATGAAAGCTTTGCTTGAATGAGGAATTAGGAATGAGGAATGAGGAATGGTGGTGCGGCGCATAAAAATATGTAAGCGCCGCGGAGTATAAATAGGGCGATGCCCGAAGATGGCATTTCAGTCACCAGTCACCAGTCACTAGTCACTCGAAGCTCCTAATCCCTAGCTATTAATCATCCCTGCTTTCAAACTTAGTCCCTTGGGCAAACCCTCAAACATTAACCCCATCCCACTACATTACCAAGAGAGGTTGATACATCCAAAATGTCTGATACTACATCTCACGGTCTGCTGGACCGGCTGTTTCATTTGACCGAGAACAAGACGACGGTCAAGAGAGAATGTCTGGCCGGACTCACGACCTTTGTCTCAATGGCTTATATTTTATTTGTGAATCCCCAGATCCTGGGGGATGCCGGGATGGACGCAGGGGCGGTCTTCACGGCTACGGCGCTTTCTGCGATTTTTGGCTGCCTTCTCATGGGATTCCTTGCGAATTACCCGATTTCCATCGCGCCGGGGCTGGGTGACAATGCTTTCTTCACCTACTCCGTCGTCCTTGCCATGGGCATGCCATGGCAGCAGGCGATGGCAGGGGTCTTCATCGCCTCCATCCTTTTCACGGTCGTTTCCATTTTCAGGATTCGTGAAATCATCATTGATGCGATCCCGCAGGATCTGAAATATGCGATGGCAGCCGGTATCGGCATTTTCATTTCCTTTGTCGGCCTGCAGGGCGGCGGCATCGTCATCGCGGATCCGGCCTCCATCATCTCCATCGGCTCCTTCAAAGTACCGACCACCTGGCTCACCATCTTCGGTACCCTTGTGACCGCGCTCCTGATGGCGAGAAAAATCCCCGGCTCCATTTTCTACGGCATCGTCATCACCGCGGTCGCCGGTCTTGTGACAGGTGTCATCGCACCGCCGGACAGCATCATTTCTATGGCACCGTCTCTGGCACCGACCTTCGGCGTCGGCGTGACGCATATGGGAGCGATCCTGACCGATCCTACCATGTGGGCCGTCGTCGTCATCTTCTTCCTGGTCGCTTTCTTTGATACGGCAGGCACACTCATCGGCCTTGCGCAGCAGGCGGGCTTCATGCACAATGGCAAGATGCCGCGCATCGGCCGCGCGCTCATGGCAGACTCTCTCTCCATGCTCGCCGGCGCTGTCATGGGGACGACCCCGACGGCAGCGTATGTCGAGGCTTCCGCCGGTATCGCAATGGGGGCGCGCACGGGTCTCACCGCTGTCGTCGTCGCGATTCTTTTCGGCGTCAGCATGATCTTCTCGCCGCTCCTTGCTGTCGTCACGGCGAATGTCACGGCTCCGGCGCTCATCGTCGTCGGCGTCCTTATGGCATCCGCCCTGAAGGAAATCCGCTGGGATGAATTTGAGATCGCGCTCCCGTCCTTCCTGGTCGTCATCGGCATGCCGCTCACTTTCAATATTTCGTATGGCATTGCCTTCGGCTTCATTTTCTATCCGCTCGTCATGATTGCCGCTGGTCGAAGAAAAGAACTGAACTGGATCATCTGGCTCATGTTCTTCCTTTTCCTCCTCCTGCTCGCGACCCTGACGATGCTGAAATTTTAAGGGAATTAGTGACTGGTGACTAGTGACTAGGGACTAGTGACTAGGGATTAGACTTTAGATGTCTGACAGTCTCTTAGTCTCCCTGTCTCTCAGTCTATAGAAACCTTCTGGTATCGCCCATGTATTTGCGGCGTAGCCGCTACCTTCCCATCGGAACGGGTTGAACCCGTTCAACTTATGTTTTTACAAAGGAGAATCATATGCTGACTAGAGAATTGCTCGCTTCCTACATTGACGCCGGCGCTGGCCGCATCAAAGCGGACATGGCGGTCATGGGTGGTACCCTGATCAATGTCAATACCGGTGAATACTATCAGGCGGACGTTGCCATTTACAAAGGCAAGATCACCGCGGTAGAGAAGGACATTTCCGACTACATCGATGAACATACGAAGATCATTGATGCGAAGGGAAAGTACCTCGCTCCGGGGCTCATCGACTGCCACGTCCATGTCGAATGCAGCAAGATGAGCATGACCCGCTTCGCAGAAGCCGTCGTGCCGCATGGCACCACGAGCATCGTCAGCGGACTTGATGAATACATTTCCGTCATCGGTGTCGATGGGCTCGAAGATATTTTCAAGGAAATCGATGCCTCCCCATTGAAGGTTTTCTGGGCACTTCCATACAAGACGCCCTACACCATCCCGAAGTCCACCATTGCGTACAATGTCACCGCGAAAGACCATGAGAAATATCATCAGGATTCCCGCTGCTACGGCATCTGGGAGCTCGTCCGCGAAGCCGTCATGACCAAGGACCAGGATACGCTGGATGGCATCGTCGAAGCACAGAAGCGCCACCGTCCGATCTTCGGCTGCAGCCCGCTCGCTCGCGGAAAAGACCTGAACGAATACCTCATGAGCGGCGTCCGTGTCGACCATGAAAGCTACGACCATGAAGAATTCCTTGAAAAGGCTAGAAAAGGCGTCCACACCATCATCCGTGAATCCGCCGTCACCAAATTCCTGAATGAAAACGTTCGCGCCATCACCGAATGTTGCCCGGGCATGGCACGTCACACCAGCTTCTGCTCCGATGACGTCCACGCACGCGGCATCCTCGCGCACGGTCACATCGATCACATCGTCCGTCTGGCTATCAAGGCCGGTGTCGCACCGATGACTGCCATCCAGATGGGCACCATCAATGCCGCTGAAGCTTATCAGATCGATGACCACGTCGGCTCCATTGCGCCAGGCAAAGACGCCGACATTCTCCTCGTCGACCAGCCAGGCACTTTTGAGGTCGAGACCGTCATCAGCAAAGGCCAGCTCATCACCGAAAATGGAGAGAACCGTTTCGATTACCGGATCCCGGCGCGCCAGAGAGCCCTCACCGATACCGTGAAGCATGCGCTTCTCACCGCGGATGATTTCGCCACCCATGTGAATATCGAGGAAGGCACCGCTCTTGTCGAGACCATTCACAGCGTGGGCCCCTTCATGAGAAAGAGAAGAGATGTCGAGCTCTCGGTCAAAGACGGCATCGTATGTCCGAGCGCAGAAAAAGACGTTGCCATGGTCTCCGTCATCGAGCGCTACGGCATCCACGGCCATATGTCGAAAGGCTTCATCTCCGGCTGGTCCTTCAATAAAGGCGCCATCGCGACCACCGCATCTCCGGATGACAACAACCTCGTCGTAGCCGGTGCGAGCCGCGAAGACATGGCGCTCGCTGCGAATACCCTGATCGGTCAGGGCGGCGGGCAGGTCGTCGTCATCGATGGCAAGATCATCTCCTTCCTTCCGCTTCCGATCGCAGGCATCGCATCCGACCTTGCACCGGAAGAACTGGCGAAGAAGGAAATCGAGCTCGAAGAAGGCGCGAAGGAAATCGGCAGCAGCCTGCCCGATCCGATCTTCTACCTTTCCTTCCTCCCGATCACCGCGATCCCGGATCTTGCGATTACCGACGGCGGCTGCGTAGACTATACGAAGCTCAGCTATTTCGATCCGATCCTCGAAGTGAAAGAGAAGTAAGAGCGAGGAAGGCGTCCGCTGGTGACCAGTCACCAGTCACCAGTCACCAGTCACCAGTCACTAGTCACCAGTCCACATCGATGCCCCTCTCCCTTTTTGCAAGATGGGAAACAGGAAATTTTCATTTTCTGTTTCCCATTTTTCATTCTTTCTGATATAATGCAATCGTTTCAGCGATAATGATTACAGGGGGAGGCACAATCATGAGAATTGACCGCATTGATATTATCCGTGTACTGAATCCATTCAAGCATCCGTTTCAGACGAGCTTTACCAAGTTTGAAAACCGCGATGCCCTGCTAGTGAAGATTTACTCCGAAGGTCTGGTGGGCTGGGGGGAATGCAAAGCCTTTTACGGGCCTTTTTACAATCCGGAAGACAATGGCACCGTTTTTCACATCCTGAAGAATATGATCATCCCGAAGATCCTGCATCAGGAGGTCGAGAGCCCGGAATCCTTTATGAAGAGCTTTTCCTACATCAAGGGGAATCGTCTGGCGAAAGCAGCCATCGAAAATGCCCTGTGGGAGCTCATGGTGCAGCGGACGGGCAAGTCCCTGAAAACGCTCCTTGGCGGCACGCAGAAGGAGATCAAGGTCGGCGTATCCCTCGGCATCGAGAAGGATATCAATGTTCTTTTCAAAGAGATCTACCAGTATCTGGAACAGGGCTATCATAGAACGAAGATCAAGATCCACCCGGGAAAAGACATCGAAGTCATCAAAGCCATCCGCAAGGAATTCGGCGATATCCCGCTGACGGTCGATGCGAACTCGGCCTATACGCTGAAGGACATCGATCTCTTCAAAGAGATGGATCAGTATCAGCTGCAGTACATCGAGCAGCCGCTCGGGGAAGAGGACATTGTCGACCACGCGGTGCTGCAGAAGGAAATCGAGACGCCGGTCTGCCTGGATGAAAGTGTCGTTTCTTACGAAGCCGCTGAGGCAGCGATCCGTCTCGGCAGCTGCAAGGTCATCAATATCAAGTCCAGCCGCTGCGGCGGGGTCTATGAAGGGAAACGCATTCATGATCTCTGCGTGGCGCATGGTATCCCGGTCTGGTGTGGCGGGATGACGGAGCTCGGCATCGGCCGCGCGCAGAATGTCTCCTTTGCCAGCCTTCCGGGCTTCACCGAACTGGCGCACGATGTGGCAGCGGCCAATCGTTACTTCGATGAGGACATCACAAGCCCGATGGTGGACATCACCGATCGCTGCACCATCATCGTACCGGATGAAGACAATGGTATCCGCTACGACGTCGATGAGAAACAGATCGACAAGATGGAAGCAGGACATTGGATCTTCAAATAAGCGATATACAAAAATGAGCTGTGAAGAAATGAATCCTCATTTCTTCACAGCTCATTTTTACTTTGATTTGGTTCAGGGCTCAGGGTTCAAGGTTCAGGGCTCTCGTGGCGGCTTTGCCGCCTTTTTTTAGAAGATGGTATTCTCGTATCGCAGCCTTCCCCTCTAGGGAATGCTATTAAGTTTAGCGGCAGAACGTTCTTGGCTCCCCATCGGGGGAGCTCCCCGAAGGGGAGAGGGGGCTACGCAGCGGTATTGCCTGAAAGTGTTAGAATATCGATAGCATCGGACTATTCAACATAGCACGCTATACCGCTAGCATGCCCCATCTCGCTGCGCTCGAAATGGCGTCTCACTGGATTTTAGCGTCGCTTCGCTCCTAAAAATCCAGTTCGCTTGCACATATTGCCTTCGGCACTTCCCCCGAAGGGGGGAAGCAAGACGTTACGTAGCTAACGATTTCCTTAACTTAATAGCCTTCCCCTCTAGGGGAAGGTGCCCCAAAGGGGCGGATAGGGCACAGGAGGTATTCAAGTCACTAGTCACCAGTCACTTGAAGCTCCTAATCCCTAATCCCTAATCCCTAGCCCCCAGCCCCCAGTCGCCAGTCACCAGTCACCAGTCACCAGTCACCGGCCACTAGTTACCAGTCGCCAGTCACTAGTCACCAGTCACCAGTCACTAGTCACCAGCCACCAGCCACCAGCCACCAGTCACTTCTTCCTCTTCTTCGTCTCGAAGAGGAGCTCGATGACGCGGCTGGGGCGGCCGCTTTTCCCCGTGAAGGAGCGGCTGACGTCCTGGGCGAGGTGGTGGTCGATGAGTTTGGCAAGGATGCGGTTCACCGTGCGCGGGGTGACGCCCAGAAAGTCTGCCAGCTCGGAGGAGGTGAAGCGCTGCTTTCCCAGGTCCCGGCAGGCATGGTAGAGGAGCGTGATGATACGCAGACTCACGCCGGATTTCCGGGACAGGTACAGGAACTGCTCATCGATAGGGCGATCGCCCGCGATCTGCGCATCGAGGCTGCTTTTCGACATGGGGACAGGGGTCGTGAGATTCTGACTGATGAGGTAGGCCTGATTGCCGCCTGCACGGCTCGCATGGCGCATGGCCATTTCCGCTTTGTAGCGGGCATCGTCTGCCATGGTGCTGTAGCCGATGCCGACGGAAATGGTGAATGCGGTGGAGGAGGAGATGATTTCCAGAAGCGGGAAGTGCTGGTACTCATTGGTCGCTGCTTCAAGCAGGCTGCTGGAGAGAAAAAGCACATAGTCATAGGGCGGTCGCTCGATGCAGGCGGCGTGAAGTGAGTGGGCGAAGCACTGGATCTCGTGGGTGATGCGTGCCTGCTCCATGGAAAGCTGGAATTCATCCTGCGCGGAGATGGTCTCCTGCGGCAGGTCGATGTGGATCGCCATGGCGGCCATCTGGCTGTCTTCCCGGCTGTTCAGCTCATGGGCGAGGATGCTGCGCTGCAGACCATTTCGGATATCATCGTAGGAGGGCTGAAGAATATAGACAGGGATGCCGCGTGCTTTCAGTATGTCGCGTACCTTGTAGAAGATGGTAATGCAGAAGGCGACCTTCTTCTCGCGGTACAGTTTTTCCATTTTATTGGCATCTTTGACGAGAAGACCTTCGTTGTAGGGGAAAAAGGGGATGACTTCGACATGGGTACTTTCCGGTGCATAGCCGATCTCATGAAAGGCGAGCTGGAAATAGTCCACGTGATCCATGTCGGTTGCGACTTTCATCGGATAGCCGGCGACTTCGGCGCGGAAGAGCAGGCGAAGCAGCGCGGAGGTGGAGCGGGGGATGGTGACCCATTCCGTATTGTGAGGGATGGCTTTCTCCGCATAGAGGCGGGCTGTATTTCCCAGAAAGAGAAAGGTATCTACCTGACTTTGGCGTCCGCTGATGAGATCCGGAATATCGACGATGGATTGATACGGGAAGGGGACGGGGGCAATGTCTGAGAATTCCTTTTCGATAAAGGATAAAATGTCAGGCATGATTTCAGCGGGGACGACGATGCCAATGCGTAGCATGAGGGACTCCTTTCTGTGTAACGGGGCGTGAAGTGTGTGATTTATTAAAAAATGTTGAATTACGGTCACAATAAAGGTCTATTAAGGACACTTGCATTTCTTTATGATAAACGCAAGCCAAACAAAAGTAAATAGCGGATCTGTGAGAGTTCCGCGAGGCGAGGGAGTCTCTATGAATGAACGGATAATGCCGTCTTTTCATGGAGCTTTTTTATTACCCGAGAGGGTAGGGGGAGGTTTTCTATGGGCTTTCTGAAAAAGCTGCAAAGCGAAAACAGGTATGTCGTATTTTTCTTCTTGTATATAGGATTCTGTATATCCTATATCGATCGCAGTGCGATCGGGCTCGCGCTGCCATCTGTTTCTAAGGATTTCAATCTGGCACCGACGGAAATGGGTGTCGTCATTTCTGCTTTCTTCATCGGTTACTCGATCATGCAGATTCCGGGGGGCTGGCTGTCTGACCATTTCGGTTCGAAGACAGTCATCCTTGTCGCACTGACGCTGTGGTCCATCTTCACCTTCACGACAGGGCATGCTTCGACCTTGGCGGGGCTACTTTTCCTCCGGTTCGTCTTCGGTCTCTGCGAAGGTCCGTATGCCGGCTCCTGCTATCGCGCCATCGCCGAATACTTCCCGCGTGAGCTGCGTCCTGCTTTCACCACCGGGATCCTTTCTTCGAACTATATCGGCTCTGCACTGGCACCGGTCGTCATCGTGCCGCTGATCCTCTGGTTCGGATGGAGAGGCATGTTCCAGATCCTTGGTATCGTCGGCCTCGTCTATGTATTCTTCTATGCGCTCTTCGTCAAGCAGACCAAACCGCAGGAAGAAACCAAGGAAGATAAGAGCAAGAAGAATAAATACTTCATGCACCTCCTGAAGTTCTCCCTGATCTGGAAACTCATCCTTTGCGCATTCTGCATTTCCTGCATCAATAAAGGCCTCGATGCCTGGATGCCGACCTACCTCATCGCAGAGCGCGGCATCAATCTGAAAGCGGTCGGCTATCTCACCCCGATTCCCTTCATTGCTTCCTTCCTGTCCACCGCCGTCTGCGGCTGGGTCATGAACAAGTACTTCGATAAGAAGGAAAACTGGCTGATCGTCATCTGCGCTGCGATGACAGCGATCTTCCTGTACTTCATGTACAATGCGGAAACCATCATGTGGGTCGTCATCTTCCAGTGCGGCGTGTACTTCTTCAAAGCCTGCATTCTCGGGACGGCTGTCGCCATCGTCCTCAAGATCGTCACCGGCTCCATCGCGGGCAGTGCTTCCACACTGATCAACATGGGCGGCCAGGTCGCTGGCTTCATCTCGCCGATCATCATGGGCTACCTGGTCTATGCTTTCAATGGCTCCTTCAATGCCGTCTTCTACTACCTGATGGGCGTCGCTACGCTCTGTGCCATCAGTGCGCTTCTCATCCCGACCAGAAAAGAAGATATGCTGGATCTGGAAAAGTAGTGACTGGTGACTGGTGACTGGTGGCTAGTGACTGGTGGCTAGTGACTTGTGACAGGTGACTGGAATGTCAGTTGCGGGCATCGCCACTATCAAAATTCTGCGGCGCTTCCATGGTATTATGCGCCGCACCATCCCCGTTGAACCTATAGAACCTATAGAACCTGCTGAACCTCTTTCAAACGTAATCAAAGGGCAGCACGTCTCAGGAGCTAACCATGTAATTTCTTTACCAATAAAGATAAAAGGAGAATAGCAAATGAAAATTACAAAAGCCGTCGTAAGACGCATGAGTCTGGATTTCAAAGTGGGTTTCCGCACCAGCTTTGGTCTGTCCACGACGAAAGATTTCTCTATCGTAGAACTGCATGACGATGATGGCAACGTGGGCTATGGTGCCTGCTCCGCCTTCATGCGTCCGTGGTACAACGAAGAAACCACCATGGGTGCGCTCTTCGTCATCAAAGAATACTTGATCCCTTCCCTTTTCGAGGCGGGAGACTTCAAAGATCCGGAATGGTTCTTCGACCATACCAGCTGGATCCGCAGAAACCGCATGGCGCGCGCATCCGTCGACTGCGCTCTGTGGGAACTCTACTCCAAAGAGCTTGGCATCCCGGAATACAAAGCACTGGGCGGTGTCAGAGATGAGATCGAAGCGGGCGTATCGCTCGGCATCGAAGATACGCCTGACAAGCTGCTTCACACCATCGAGAAATACATGGCACAGGGCTATCGCCGTGTGAAGTGCAAGATCAAACCGGGCTATGATATCGATTATCTCCGCGCGGTCCGCAAGGAATATGGCGACATCATGCTGATGGTCGATGCGAACTCGGCCTATACCTTGGATGATATCGACCTTTTCAAGGAAATGGATGAACTGGGTCTTCTCATGATCGAGCAGCCGCTCGCATCGGATGACATCGTCGATCACCGCCATCTGCAGCAGGCGATCCAGACACCGGTCTGCCTCGATGAAAGTATCGACAGCGTCGATGATGCCAGACGCGCTATCGAGCTCGGCAGCTGCAAGATCATCAATATCAAAGTTGCACGCGTCGGTGGCTTGACCGAAGCGCGCCGCATCCAGCAGTTCGCCGGTGAACGCGGTGTTTTCTCCTGGTGCGGCGGCATGGTCGATGATGGCGTAGCCAGAGGGCATAACATGGCAGTTGCCACCCTTCCATACTACAAATATCCGAATGATATCCCGGGAAGCGATCGCTACTATGCCGATGACATCGTGACACCATCCACTTACATCGATTCTCACGCAAAGATCCAGCTGCCCGATCTTCCGGGTACCGGATTCGAACTGAATCAGGAAGTCGTAGACCGTCATACCCTCGAAAAGTGGGAATTTGGGAAATAAAGTGACTGGTGACTAGGGACTAGTGGCTAGGGATTAGTGGTTAGGAAACAGCGTTTTCCTGAATCTCAAACTTATACATACAAAGGAAGTCATACACATGGATACAAAAGAAAAAGCATTTGCCTGGGTGGATGCCCACCGGGATGAGATGGTCGATCTGTGGAGAAAGATGGTTTCCATCGACTCCGGCATCGGCGTGAAAGAAGGGGGCATGGAGATCGGAAATCTCTGTGCATCGCGTCTGGAAAAAATGGGGTTTTCCATTCGTCGTTACTCATTTGAAAAATGTGGGGACACCATCATTGGTGAAAGGGGAGACCTCTCGAAGCCGTATGTCATTCTGATGGGACACATGGACACCGTTTTCTACAAAGGGGAAGTAGAGAAGCGTCCCTTCACGATCGAAGACGGCAAAGCCTATGGGCCGGGCGTCCTTGACATGAAGGGCGGGGACACCATTGCGATCTCCTCGCTGGAAGCGCTGTATGATGCAGGCTATGATTTCCCGTGCAAAGTCATCCTCGTAGCCGATGAAGAACCGGCGCACTGCTTCTCGAACAATCCGGACGTGATCAAGAAGGAAGCTAAAGGCGCCAAGTGTGCCTTCAACTTTGAGACAGGCTTCGTCGATCATGACATCACGGTACAGAGAAGAGGCTGCTGGCGATTCATCATCGAAACCTTCGGTCGTGGCTGTCACGTAGGGAATGACCCGCAGAATGGCAGAAGTGCGATCCTGGAAATGTCGCACAAGATCATCGAGATCGAAGCGCTGTCGGATCTGTCCAAGGGCTACAATGTCAATGTCGGTACCATCACCGGCGGCACGGTCGCCAATGCGGCACCGGCGTACTGCAAGGTGGAGTGCGACTTCCGCTATGTGAGCCACGATGACCTGCCGAAACTGAAGGAAATGGTTTACGCCATCGTAGAAAAGAATTTCGTGCCGGATGTGACGACGAAGATCACCGACACCTTCGGCTTTGATGAAATGGAACGCACCGAGGCGACCATGCAGCTTCTGGAAGTCGCCAAAGAGGCGGCAAAAGAAAGCGGCCTTCCTATCCCGGGACCAAAGCTCTGCGGCGGCGGCTCCGATGCGGCGTATACCGTACAGGCTGGCGTACCGACCCTCTGCTCCATCGGTGTCGAAGGCGCACGCAACCATACCGTCGAAGAATGGGCGGATGTCGAGAGCCTTTTCACGCGTACCAAGCTGATGATCGCCATCCTTTTGAAGGTGACTAAGTAAGATATATAATTAAGGAAACGCAAAAATTCTAAAGGCTTCTATAGGGGAGAGGTCTTTAGAATTTTTGCTATGAGTAAGAAAAATCATCATTTCGGAGGAAACAAGATGCATTCTATGAATGAATTATTCACCAAGGTGGATGAAAATAAAAAAGCCATGCTCGAGACATGGCGCATGCTGGTCGATCGTGACTGCGGCTCTGCCAATAAGGCAGGAGTCGATGCCGTAGGAAAGGATATTCAACATTTCCTTGAAGCACTTGGCTTTGCAGTGCGTTTTCATACCTACGAGAAGGCGGGAAATATGCTTGTCGCAGAGTACGGCGATATGAGTAAGCCCTTCGTCATACTGACAGGCCATATGGATACTGTCTTTGCGGATGGGACAGCGGCGGCTCGTCCTTTTACCATCAAAGACGGAAAAGTCACCGGCCCGGGTGTCTTGGATATGAAGGGCGGTGTCACCATTCTTCTCTATGCGGTGAAATTCCTGCTCGAAAGCGGCTATGACCGCTATCCGATCAAAATCATTCTGGCGGGTGATGAAGAAGTGGGACATCAGAAATCGGCAGGCGTATCGGACTATAAAAAGGAAGCAGAGGGGGCGCTCATGGCTTTCAATCTGGAAACATCTTTCACGGATGGAAGCATCGTCATAGAGCGAAAGGGCTGCGCGCAGTACCTCTTTGAAGTGACGGGCGTCGGTGCACATGCGGGAAACAACCCGCAGGATGGCAGAAGCGCGGTCGAGGAACTCGCGCACAAGATCCTGGATATCCAGAAAGAGACAGACTATGAAGAGGGGACGACGGTCAATGCCGGCGTCATCGGCGGCGGTACAGTGGCGAACGCCGTACCGGAGCATGCGTGGTGCAAGGTCGATGTGCGTTTTTCCAAAAGCGAGGGGATCGAGCGCATCGATCGGGATTTCAAAGACATCGCTACCCGTCAGTATGTCAATGATACGACGACAACCGTGAAGCCGCTGATCGTATTCCCTGCCATGGAAAGACTTCCTGCATCGGAAACACTCTTTGCCAGAGCAGAAGCCATTGCAGAGACATATCATTTTCCAAAAATGAATGCCATCGCTGTCGGCGGCGGCAGTGACTCGGCAAATCTCACCGCTGTCGGGATCCCGACACTCTGTGCGCTGGGCGTCAAGGGTGAATTCAATCACACTGAGCGTGAGTGGGCGGACGAAGCGTCTCTCTATGAACGCACCAAACTCCTGATGGCATTCTTAAGTGAGCTGTAAAAGGTTGGTGACTAGTGGCTGGTGACTGGTGACTGGTAGCTAGGGATGAGTGGCTAGGGATTAGGTTTGCGATACGAGAAAACCGCCAGTTTCAAACCTCCGCGGCGCTTCCATGTTTTTATGCGCCGCACCACCCCCGCCCTACCCTCTGAACCTGTTGAACCCGCCGAACCTATTTCGTACGTAATCAAAGGGCGCCCCGCCCCATGGGCTAACCCTGAAGTTTGAAAGCAGGGATGATTAGTAGCTAGGGATTAGTGTCTAGGGATTAGGAGCCTCGAGTGACTAGTGACTGAAATGCCACCTTCAGGCATCGCCACCATCTATACTCCGCGGCGCCTCCATATTTTTATGCGCCGCACCACCATTCCTAATTCCTCATTCGCGCAAAGCTTTCATCCACAATCAGTGGACGAGCCGCCCCATGGGCGAACCCTGAACCTTGAACCTCTCACAGTTTGTACTGCTCGAGCGTAGCGATCAGGGCTTTGGCATGAGCTGGCTTGGTAAGGCAGGCGTTCATCCCTGCGGCGTAGACTTCCTCTTCTACGTCTTGGTACGTATTTGCTGTGACGGCGATGATCGGGATGGTGAGGGCATCGACGCGGGAAAGGGCGCGGATGGCCTTCGTGGTCTCAAAGCCGTCCATACCGGGCATGACGAGATCCATCAGGATGGCATCAAAGGTGTTGAGATTCGATTTCGCAAAAGCACGGATGGCTGCCTTGCCGCTGCTCACTGCGGAGGCCGTGGCACCGGCGTCTTCCAGTGTGGCGATGAGGATTTCCTGGCTCAAAGCATTGTCATCGACCACCAGCACATGGAAGCCGCGGATGCCGTCTGCTCCGGTGTGTGCGATGCGCGGAGACAGCGCGGGTTCTTGCTGGGAAAAATGATCTTCGACGAGAGACTTCAGCTTATTCTGGTAGGCGAGAAGTGCATCGATATAGGCGGACTGCCTTCTGGCATTCTTGCGATAAAGGTACATGACGAGCGCAAAAACGAGAAAGGCGAGTGTGTAGCCGATGTAGAAGACCTCGTAGCGATGGTACACAGCAGGAAGGGAGCGGTCCATGGCATAGTCCTCCATCCACTTCGTCTGCAGCTTCTCGAGGGTGCCATCGTGGGACATCTGGCGGAGATAGTTATTGATCTCATCGCGAAGGCTGACATTGTCTTCACGGATGCCGAAGGCGGGATAGCTGCCGAGGAGCATGAGCCCGGGCTTGAGATGGAAATGATTCTTCCTGATGATATCCTGCGCGACAGCCCCATGGCAGATGCCGTAGTCCACATCGCCGCCTTCGACGGCGGTCAAGATGGCTGTGTTCGTGGGGTATTCGACGTAGGTGCAGTTGAAATCATACGATGTCATCAAGACGGAGTTGGTCATGATAGCGACCCGTTTCCCAGAGAGCTGGCTCACATGGCCGACCGGCTTTTTGCCAAAGATCTGCATGCTGTCGGCACTGGTCGGGAGGGTCTTGACGACGCCCGGCATATTCGAGTAGATTTCCAAGCCGGCGAGCACATCGACCTCACCATTCGAGAGCATTTTCCGGCAGGCCGGCCAGTTGCCTGTGATGAGCTCCGGCTTGCGCTGCATGCGATTTGCCAGATGATAGAGGATCTCTACATCCATGCCCGAGAGCTGGCCTTCTTTGTCAAGGAAGGAGTGAGGCGCGAAATCACTCGCGACAGCCACGCGAAGCGGACGGCTGTTTGACCGCACCAGGGGCGCTGCATCCACGTCGATCGGCTTTCGGAAGAGCCCCATCTGCCACCCGGTGAAGAGGAGGGGGATCAGGATGCCGAGGAAGAGGACTACATAAAAAATCAGGTCGAATCGATTGAGATTTTTCTTTAGCTTTTGCATGAGAAAATCCTTTCCGAGAAAATCGAAGTCTTTAAGGAAACGATAAGGGCAAAACAAGGGCCGCGGACTGCCTGCCACTCTTGTTATTCATGTTACTATAGGCGGCGCTTTTTGGAAAGAAGAAAATGCATCTGATTTCCTCTTGACGAAGGCACCTTCGTTTAGTAGTATAAATTTGTTTATCCTTAAATGGGGAAAAGAAACATGCTGATACATTCTGAAAATGACCGTATCGGTATTTTCAAAATAGAAAGGCAGGATGGAAATGAAAGCACCTATAGAAGAAATCAATGCATTTGTCGATCGCAACAAAGAGGAGATGCTTCTTTTCTGGGAACAGCTCGTGAACCGGCAGGCGGGCTCGAAAGAAGTGGAACGCGTGAACCTCATCATGCATTTCCTGAAGAAACATTTTGAAAGAGAGGGCATTGACTGCCGTCTCGTCGATAGCCATGGGAGCGCGGATGTGCTGGTGGCAGAGCTGAATGCGGATGTCCCCGGCGCGCCGCTTCTCCTCTCGGGGCATTGTGACACCGTATTTCCTTCTGGCAGCTATCCGGAGGATCCCTTCCACATTGAGGATGGCTTTGCGAGGGGCCCCGGCGTGCTGGATATGAAATGCGGCGTCGCGCAGATTTTCTACCTGATGGTCGCACTGAAACACTTCGGCTACCGCGACCGTCTCGTCAAAGCTGTCTTGGTCGGAGATGAAGAGACGAGCCACTACGGCGGCATCGCAGACCAGATCCTGAAAGACGAAGCGAAGGGCGCGCTGTGCTGCTTCAATATGGAAAGCGGACGCCTCGATCACTGCATGACCGTAGGCCGCAAGGGCTGCCTTGACTGCCACATTACGGTCAGAGGCGTCGCGGCGCACGCGGGGAACGACTATCTCAAAGGCAAGAACGCCATCGTCGAAATGGCGAAGAAGCTCCCGCTCCTTCAGGCACTCACCATTTATGAGGAAGGTCTCACGGTCAGCGTAGGGACTATCAAGGGCGGCACCGTCTCGAATGCGGTCCCTGACTACTGCTACGCCGAGCTCGATGTGCGCTACAAGACACAGAAGCAGATGGACTATGTGAAGGAAAAGATGCAGGAAATCTGTGATAACACCTTCATCGAAGGCACCACAACAAAGATCGAATTTGTCGCGCCCATGCCTCCTTTCGAAGAAACAGAAGCGAATCACGAGCTTCTCTCTCATATCAATCGCGTCACAAAAGCCTGCGGCTATGAGCCCTTCGGCGCCATCTACGTCGGTGGCGGCTCGGATGCCTCCTACATCTCCAGCATGGGCGTCCCCACCGTCTGCTCCATGAGCGCAGAAGGCAGCGGCGCGCATACCATGGAAGAAAAAGCCTCTGTAGAAAGCTTCTTCCAGCGCTGGATCATCGCCCTCGCATCCATCATGGAAATCGATCAGTATGCGGGGAATAAGTGACTAGTGACTGGTGACTGGTGACTAGTGGCTAATGGCTAGGGATTAGGGAATTCCCTCCACCTGAGCAGGCCCTTGGAGAAGGGCTACGCCAAAGGGAGAGGATCACCCCATATATATTTGCGGCGAAGCCGCCACCTTTATTCTTCATTCGAGCAGGGCTTACATTTGTAATTACAGAATGGCACGTCCCATGGGCGAAGTTTGAAAGCAGGAATGAGGGATGGGGGCGACAACGTTTTTCTCGTATCGCACCCCCTTTCCCACGGAAAGGGGGGCAGGGGGGATAGGGAGACAAATGACACAGCAGTCAGTCACCTTATTGGAGGCTAACTACGTTTCACTGATTACGCTTTCGGTTCTGTATATGCCGTAGTCAACCCCGTACCTGCTGATTAGCTGCCTGCACACTTGCCTCCCTATCCCCCGCCCTGCGGGCGGCCCCTTCCCGAGGGGAAGGGGCTTTGCGATATGTGGTTACCCATTTCAAAAACTACGTGGCATTTCTATACTTTTATGCGCCGCACCTTCCCCGTTGAACCCGGAGAACCTACAGAACCCTCAGAACCCATTTTCCCCCCCGCCAAACCAACAGGAGAAATATATCCAATGAAAGATCAAGTGAAAGCATTCAAAGCACCCAGTCCGATCATCATACTGGTGTGCGTCATTGTATTCTGCGCCATCGCGAGCTACATCATCCCCGCAGGCGTCTATGACCGCGTGAAAGACGTTCAGACCGGCAAAATGGTCGTCGACCCGTCCACCTTCCACTATGTAGCGCAGAAACCGACAGGATTTCTCGATTTCTTCACGTCTATCAATAAAGGATTCAAGGGCGGCATCAGCATCATCGCCTTCCTCTTCATGGTGGGCGGCTCTCTCAATATCCTCGCCAAGACTGGCGCCATCGTGGCAGGGCTCAGTGCTCTCGTCGAAAAGCTGAAGGATCGGAGCGTCCTCCTGATCCCGGTCCTCATGACCACGCTCGCCACCTTCTCGACACTCGCCGGATGCAACGAGGAATACCTCGCCTTTACGCCGCTCGTCGTGAGCGTCGCACTCGCGCTCGGCTTCGACTCCCTCACCGCGCTTGGCATGCTCTTCTGCTCGGTAGCAGCCGGATATGGCGCCGGATGCACCCAGCCATTCTCCGTCGGCGTCGCGCAGGGCATCGCTGGTGTCCCGATCTTCTCCGGCCTGCCATACCGTATGGGCATCTTCGTCGTGCTCCTCGCGCTGAATATTTCCTATGTCATGTATCATGCCCATAAAGTGAAGAAGGATCCGAAGAGCAGCCCTGTCTATGAGATCGACCGCCAGAAACGGGATACGATCGACCTTTCCGCCGCAGAAAAACTCTCCACACGGCAGGCCATCTGCCTTGGCCTCCTTGGCCTGAACTTCGTCGGCATCATCGTCGGCGTGCTGAAATTTGATTTCTATATGAATGAAATCTCCGCGATGTTCCTCATTATGGGCATCCTCTCCGGCATCATCTGCCGCCTCTCCCCGAATGACATCTGCGACGCCTTCCTCGAAGGCTGCAAGGGCATGATGCTTCCCTGCCTCGCCGTCGCTATGTGTAAGGCAGCCACCATCCTTCTGGACAATGCCAAGGTCATGGATACCATCATCTACTACCTTGCCGGCATGCTCGACATCTTCCCGTCTTCCATCATCGCCTTCGGCATGTTCATCATTCAAGACTGCTTCAACCTCCTAGTCCCCTCCAGCTCCGGACAGGCGGCCATCTCCATGCCGATCATGGCACCGCTCGCTGACATCGTCGGCCTCACAAGGCAGACCGCTGTCTTCGCCTTCACCTTTGGCGACGCCTTCACGAACTGCATCACCCCGGCGTCCGGCGCCACCATGTCCTACCTCGCCATGGCGAACGTCCCCTATAAGAAATGGGCGCGCTTCATCCTCCCTCTCATCGGCATGTGGTGGATCGTCGCCTTCTGCTTCCTCACCTACGCGACTGCCATTCATCTGGGACCGGTGTAAAAGCAATTAGAAATGAGAGATGGCGATAGGCTATCTCGTTGACCTCAATAGAAAAGCGCGACAATCTTTGCTGGATTGTCGCGCTTTTGTGTTTGATGAAATATTATTTCACTGGATTTCTCAGTGTGCCGATCGGGTCGATATTGATTTCTACCACATCGCCTTTTTTGAGGAATTTCGGCGGGTTGAAGCCCATGCCTACGCCCTGCGGGGTGCCGGTGGCGATGACGTCGCCTGGGAGGAGGGTCATGCCGTCGGAGAGGGTCGCGATGAGTTTCGGAATGGAGAAGATGAGGTCGGTGGTGGTGCCTTCCTGACGGAGGCTGCCATTGACTTTCGTGTAGATGGTGAAGGGGAGCGGCCAGTCACCGACCATGACGGTCGGGCCCATCGGGCAGAAGGTGTCGAGGCTCTTGCCGCGGAACCACTGGAGGTGCTTTTTCTGCAGGTCTCTGGCGGTGACGTCATTGATGATGGTGTAGCCATAGACGTATTTCATCGCATCTTCTTCCGCGATGTTCGTGCCTCGCTTGCCGATGATGACGCCGAGCTCGCCTTCGTAGTCGACTTCCTGGGTGACTGCGGGATGGCTGTCGATTTCCTCGTCCGGCCCGATGATGGAGGTGGTGGCTTTGGTGAAGAAAATCGGATTCTCCGGGTTCTTGGCATTGACGTTCTGGTCAAATTCTTTGACGTGGGCCTGATAGTTCTTGCCTACGCAGAGGACGTTTCTTCTGGGATAGAAGGGGGCTTCGAGACGGACGTCTGCGAGCGCGACCGGAGTGACGGCTTTGTCCTTGCCGTTCATTTCGAGTGCGTGAGCGAGGTTCAGGAGGCCTTCTTCGCCACTTTCGATGAAATCGCCCAGTGTCTCAGCGAGGGGAATGAAGTAGGTTTCTTCGAGATCGATGGCGGGGTAGATGGAAGTGCCGTCAGCGGACAGGACGCCCCACTGGCGTTCGCCTTTGTAGTTGTAGGATACAAGTCTCTGCATAATAGACCTTCTTTCTTATAATATAGAGTGTGGACATATTATAGCATAAATAAGAGCAGAATGGTTCAGAGGTTCAAGGTTCAGGGTTAGCCCAAGGGGCTTGCCGTCCTTAGCTTACGTATGAAAGCTTTGCTTGAATGAGGAATTAGGAATGAGGAATTAGGAATGAAGGTGGCGGCTTCGCCGCGAATATATATGGGGCGATGCACGAAGGTGGTATTTAGTCACCAGTCACCAGTCACTTCTAACCCCTAATCCCTAATCCCTAATCCCTAATCCCTAGCCACTCATCCCTGCTTTCAAACTTCAGGGTTAGCCCGTGGGGCGTGCTGCCCTTTGATTTCGTTTGAAAGTCTCGTTTGCATGAGAAATTAGAAATGCGAAATGGCGGTGCGGCACATAAAGATATGGAAGCACCGCGGAGTATAAATAGGGCGATGCCCGAAGATTTCTTGATCGCAGGTTTCCCGCTTGGGGTTTCCTGACATTGACCGCCTTACCGCGAATGACAAAGATCCCTCGACTGCGTAATGCTATTAAGTTAAGCGGCAGAACGTTCTTGGCTCCCCATCGGGGGAGCTGCCCGGAGGGCTGAGGGGGCAGCACTACGGTATATCCAACATTGCTCGATGGCCGCTGACATGCCCCATCTCGCTGCGCTCGAAATGGCGTCTCACTGGATTTTAGCGTCGCTTGCACATATTGCCTTCGGCACTTCCCCCGAAGGGGGAAGCAAGACGTCACGTAGTTAACGATTTCCTTAACTTAATAGAATTACTCGACTGCGCTCGGGATGACGATACGAAAGGATGACTATCCCCACGTCTTTCAGGTATCGCCCCTTTTATACTGCGGCGAAGCCGCCACCACAACCCTGAACCCGCTCCCCATGAAACTTTCTCTATTTCTCCCTTGCATTCTGCTATCCCGTTTGTTATAATAGCAAAGAATTATCTATGTAGTTGAAATGAGGTGCAACAATTGAAGAAGGGACTTCATCCGGATTATCATCCAGTCGTTTTCCGCGACATCGGTGCTGACTACTCTTTCCTGACCCGTTCTACAGCAACTTCCAACCAGACTGTAAAATGGGAAGATGGCAATGAATACCCGCTGATCAATATCGATATCAGCAGCAAATCCCATCCATTCTATACAGGACAGCAGCGTTTCGGTAAGGCTCGTGGCCGTATCGAAAAGTTCAACAAACGTTACGGCAAATCCGCAGAATAAGGAACAGGGCGCAAGCCCTGTTTTTTATTGCCTCTTTTTGATATACTAGGAAAGATGTGTATGTGGGGGAAATGGATATTTCAAGTATCCGTTTGAAATTTTGGCTATGGTTCAGGGTTAGCCCCTTGGGCGGCTCCGTCCACTGATTATGAATGAAAGCTTTGCGCGAATGAGGAATTAGGAATGAGGAATTAGGAATGGTGGTGCGGCGCATAAAAAGCAGAAGCGCCGCGGAGTATAAATAGTGGCGATGCCCGAAGGTGGTATTTAAGTCACTAGTCACTAGCTACCAGTCACTTGCGGCTCCTAATCCCTAGCCACTAATCCCTGGCTACTAATCATCCCTGCTTTCAAACTTCAGGTTGATGGGTTCAGGGCTGGGTTCCGCGTGGCGCGAGATTCTTCGACTCAGTTCCCACTGTTCTGATTACGCATGAGCAAACATACGGCATTTCACTCCGCTCAGAATGACGACGCCGCGATTTCAGTCACTAGTCACACCTAATCCCTGGGGAAACGCTGATTCAATCGCAGAATCAGATTTCATATGGATTTTTATACATAGCTTCGTCATCATCTTCCTTAAATAGCTCGCTATTCGCGTCAGATGATTCCTTGCTCTGTATAAAAATCCAAGAATGAAATCTGACAACGATTTAATCAGTGTTTCCCTAGCCACTCATCCCTATGTTCAAACTACAAACGACCAAATTTATAACAGGAGTAAAGCATAATGCAGATCAGCAAATTAGACGGCATGGAAGCCAGATATATGGCACTGGAAGACCAGCTGAGCGATCCTTCGGTGATCGCTGACCAGAACCGCTGGAGAGAGCTCTCGAAGGAGCATGCGGAGCTGGGCGAGATTGTTTTTAAATATAGAGAATATAAGGAAGCGCTCAAGGGGATCCAGGATGCATTGGAACTTTTGGACGATAAGTCGCAGGCCGATCTCCATGAGCTGGCGAAGGAAGAGCTGAAGGAAAATGAAGAGAAGCGGGATGCGCTGGATCTGGAAATCCATAAGATGCTGATCCCGAAGGATCCGAATGACGGGAAGAATGTCATCCTCGAAATCCGTGCGGGGACGGGCGGCGAGGAAGCGGCGCTCTTCGCATCGGATCTTCTCAAAATGTATCTGAAATTTGCAGAGCGCAAGGGCTGGAAGGCAGAGATCGCGGATGCGAATGAGACGGATCTGGGTGGTTTCAAGGAAGTCACTTGCACCATCGAAGGAAAGAACGCGTACTCGATCCTGAAATTCGAGAGCGGCGTACACCGCGTGCAGCGTATCCCTGAGACAGAGAGCCAGGGGCGTGTGCATACGTCGGCGGTCACGGTGGCTGTCCTGCCGGAGGCGGAGGATGTGGATATCGAGGTGCGCCGCGAAGACCTGCGTATCGATGTATACCGTTCTTCCGGTGCGGGCGGTCAGCACATCAATAAGACGTCTTCGGCGATCCGACTGACGCATCTTCCTTCGGGCATGGTGGTCACTTGTCAGAATGAACGAAGCCAGCGTCAGAACAAAGAGAAGGCGCTGCAGATCCTGAAGTCCCGTCTCTATGACCAGGCGATGCGGGAGTCACAGAGCAAGGAAGCGGCGGACCGCAAGAATCAGGTCGGCAGCGGCGACCGTTCGGAACGTATCCGGACGTACAATTTCCCGCAGGGGCGTGTGACGGATCACCGCATCAATATGAGCATTTACCAGCTCGATGATTTCATGAATGGAAACATGGACGCGATCCTTGACCGGTTGATGGAAGAGGATCTGGCGCGCCGCATGAAAGAAGGGGAAGCGAATGGCCGCTAATACGCTCTGGACGATTCAGCGTCTGCTCGCATGGACGACGCAGTATTTCCAGCATCACGAGATCGAGTCGCCGCGTCTGGATGCGGAGCTCCTGCTGGCGAAGGTTCTTCACAAGCAGCGGATCTTCCTCTATACGGACTTCGAGGAAATCGTGAATCCGGAGGAGCTCGCACTCTTCAAGTCTTTCATCCAGAAGCGTGTGAAGGGGATTTCCACAGCGGCCATCATCGGTGAGAAAGAATTCATGGGGCTCACCTTCCATGTGAATGAGGATGTCCTGATTCCCCGTCCGGACACGGAGACGTGGCTGGAAAAGGTCATCCAGTACCATAGAAATGACGGCGCGATCGAAGTCGCGGACCTTGGGACAGGGAGCGGGGCGATCCTCCTCTCCTTCCTGTATTATTGCAAGGACGCGAAGGGGGTCGGCGTCGATATTTCTGAAAAAGCCCTCATTGTCGCCAAAGAAAACGGGGCTGCGCTTGCGATGGATGAGCGCGCGTCGTGGTTGCTCGGGGACTATATCGATGCGTTGCCGGAAGATACCCTCTATGACGGCATCCTTTCGAATCCTCCCTACATCCCGAGCGCCGACATCGCCCATCTTCAGGAGGAAGTGAAGCATGAGCCGATGCTCGCGCTCGATGGGGGAGAGGATGGTCTCGTCTTCTACCGCCGGCTGGCGGAAAAGGCGGCGGGCCACTTGAAAGAGGGCGGTTTCCTCGCCGTCGAATTCGGCATCCACCAGTGGGAGGACATTCTTTCGCTTTTGAAGGAAACGGGCGAGTTCGAAGATTTCGAAGTCATCAAAGACTACGGCGATATCGAGCGCGCGATCTATTGCAGAAAGAAGAAGCAGCATGACTGAAAAAGTAGAAGTCAATGAGGTATATTATAAGGATAAAGTAAAGGAGCTCGGCCGCATCATTCGTGAGGGCGGCCTTGTGGCTTTTCCGACAGAGACAGTCTATGGTCTTGGAGGAAATGCGCTCGATGCAGGCGCGGCGAAAAAGATTTACGCGGCAAAGGGCCGTCCTTCGGACAATCCGCTCATCGTCCACGTGGCAGCCCCCGCCGAAGTGGAGAAGTACGCAGCTGAGGTCAGCCCGCTCGCAAGGCGGCTGATGGATACCTTCTGGCCGGGGCCTTTGACCATTGTTTTCCCAAAGAAGGATTGCATCCCGATGGAAACCTCCGGGGGACTCTCCACCATCGCCATCCGTTGCCCGAGGAGTGAGGCGACCCGTGCCCTCATCCGCGCCGCCGGCGTCCCCATCGCAGGTCCGAGTGCGAATATTTCCACCCGCCCGAGTCCGACGACGGCGGACGATGTGCTGCATGATATGGATGGACGCATCGCCGCCGTCATCGACGGCGGCCCCTGTCAGATCGGCCTCGAGTCCACCGTGGTGGGCATCGAAGGAAATGAGATCGTCATCTACCGTCCCGGCGGCACGACGAAGGAAGCGCTCTCTGTCATCGCACCGACGACGGTAGACAGCGCACTTGCCAAAGACGGCGCGCATCCGAAGGCACCCGGTATGAAGTACCGCCACTACGCGCCTTCCGCGCCGCTCACCGTGTACACGGGAGAGGCGGACAAAGTGGTAGAGGAAATCCTCTCCTTTGCGGTGAAGAGTGATAAACGATATGGATTTTTCGTCAGCGAAGAAACGGCTGCTCTTCTCCCCAAGGGACTTCCTGTTTTCGTCTGGGGACTTCGGGAGGATAAAGAGAGCTTCGCGCACAACCTCTTCTCAGGCCTCCTTTATTTCAATCGCCACCCCGTCGATGCCATCATCGGCGAGGGTACGGATACCGCAGGTCTCGGTCTCGCCATCATGAACCGCCTCACCAAGGCGTCCGGGTATCATATCGTGGTGGAGAAGAGATAGGAGCGGACGGGTTCAAAGGGGTTCTTGGCTTTGTGAATTGACGGACTTTTTCCATCGGCATCATAGAAATCCGACGCCTCTTTTTACCTATATGTACCGCACCATATCCGTTGGGTGCATAAAATATGTTATGCGAAAGGAACAACTCGCCCATAGACAGGTGTTCGTAAAACAGGTTTAGACCAAAATTACGAAATGAGCATCTGTCAGGCAGGGTTGGACAACAAAAGCCGCTGTATTCAGGTTTGGCAGAGGTGGTGGACTATCTCTCCGATGAATACGGCTGGAGCCGCAGCGTCCTCAATCTCTCCGGCAAACTCAAACGCGGTTCCCTTCGCTATGGTGAGGCGGTGGAGCTGGCGGATGCGCTGGGGTACGATATTGTGTGGCAAAAGCGGAAATAAGACTTTTTCGCGTTGTGCCCAATATGATAAAATCCTATAATAAATAGGAGAAAAAGACAGGAGGTTTCAGCAATGCCTGTACAATACGATAAAAAAGCCGTTCTTGAAATGTGCGCAGACGCAATGAAAAATCCAGCTTTGTTCTATACGCAAAATCTGGTCAACTATCAGGGAATTTGTTCGGATGCACAGGTTCCTTATACAGAAATCATTGCTGAGTTTCTGATTGACCATCTTCCGGAATTTACAGACGGGATCACCCAGATTCACCGCACAGCTTCCTATTGCACACCGACGCACATGGGCGAGTTTGCCCCCAGCTCCAATCGCACCGAAGAATTAACTGCGATGAAGATGTTCAATGCTTGTAAGAGTGGAGCGCAATATGCAAAAGTGGGGAAAATTCTTGATTATCAGGTGCCTCTTAAAAACAAGCGAAGTGATCAAGCGGGGAAAATTGACCTGCTTGCCTATGACGGAAATGTTTTGCGCGTACTGGAATTGAAAAAACCAGACACGCAGGAAACGATGCTTCGTTGCGTTTTGGAAGGCTATACCTATTTGCGCACGGCAGATACAAGGAAGCTGATTGCAGATTTTGATATTCCGGCAGGTACGCCCGTAAAGGCAAGTCCCTTCGTATTTGAAAACAGTCTGCCATATCAAGAATATTTTGCCGAACGCCCGAAGCTGAAACAGTTGATGGGACTGCTGGACAGTCAGCCGTTCTTCATCCGCGAAGTTTCTGATGGCTACGAAGTATTTTGATTTCACGAAATCAAAATACCACCCTGTTGTCGCGGCGGTTTGCTATACTCTCCTCAAAAACAGGAGGACGATTTTATGGCAGAAGAAACACGACAGGAAAACGCTGTGCGCTCCGGGGCTGGAGACTGTTTCAAGGTATCTCTATCTTATACGGAGATGTGTAGGAGGATGAAGGGGAATGAAACTCTGTATTCATCGAGGCACGCACCAGATTGGCGGCATTGCTGCCGAAATCTCCACGGCAAGCACGCGCATCCTCATTGATATGGGTGACGAGCTATCTCTTGATCCAAATTTCGTCTCCGCACCGCTGAATATTCCGGGTGTGACGGATGGGAACGGACATTGCGATGCCGTACTGTTTACCCACTATCACGGCGATCATACCGGGCAAATGCTGCGTATCCGACCGGAGATTCCCATTTATGCCGGGGCGCTGGCAAAGGATATCATGCGCCTGTCCGCAGAGCGTGGCGGGCAAAAGAATGAAGCGCTTTGCAAGCGCATTGAAACCATGCAAGCCTTTTCTCCTGGCAAGCCGCTTTTGATCGGTGATATTCAGATTACACCGTTCTGCATTGACCATTCCGCGTGCGACAGCTATATGTTCCTGATTGAAGCGGACGGCAAGCGGCTGCTGTACACCGGCGATTTCCGGCTGCACGGCGTGCGCGGCAAAGTCATGGACAAGATTCTGGACAGACGCATTGGAAAGGTCGATGTGGTTGTCACGGAGGGAACGACGGTTTCTCGTTCTGAACATGAGGCCGTGACAGAGTGGGAGCTGCAAAAACGTGTGAAAGCGTATTTGCGGCAGTACAAGTACGTCTTTGTGCTGTGTGCAACGACGAACCTTGACCGGATTTTTGCGCTGGCGCGGGCAGTGCCGCGTGGAAAATACTGCATTTGTGATGAGTATCAAAAAACGCTGGTCAAGGTGGTTTCCGACCATTGGAGCAGTCTATCGACATTTTATGAGATGCCAAAGCTGAATACTCCCGGTTCCTGTATTCTTCAAGGCTTTCAAGAGCGCGGCGGGTTGATGTTTGTCCGTGTCAATCGGCAGTTTGAACGCATTATCCGACAATTTGATCCGCAGCAAAGCATTCTGCTCTATTCCATGTGGGACGGCTACCGAACAAAGCCCGACAGCAATATCCCAGAGTTTCTGTCGCTGACCGGAACATGGGCAGAGCTTCACACCAGTGGTCATGCCTCGCCGGATGATCTTCGCCACGTGATTGAAAAGGCAGCCCCGGAAATTGTCATCCCCATGCACACCGACGCGCCACAGAAAATGCAGACACTCTGCCAGAATCGTAAGGTGATTCTACTGAAAGACAGGGAGGAGCTATTGCTATGACGAATGATATTTTTGCGTCGGCTTGACACGGACGGAACTGCAAACATTCTACCAATTACATTCCGGATCATCCCTGTTTCATTGGAAGCACTGGATCATGCTGCCGTCGTGCGTGTGATTGATCAGGCACGCTGTATCATCCTGAAATGGAGGAACAGCTTCGTGTGGAAAGCTATGAGCAAATCCGCATCCGCAGAAAGCGGCTGGAAAGCAACGAACGCCGTATTGACGAGCTGAAAAGACTGTTCATCAAGATTTATGAGGACAACGCCAGCGGGCGGCTGACGGATGAACGCTATGATATGCTAAGCCAGACCTATGAAGCGGAGCAGAAACAGTTGGAAGTGGAAGCAATCACCTTGCAGCAGGAGATTGAAGTACAGGAACGACAGAACGAAAACATTGAGAAGTTCATTCAGAAAGCGCACAAGTATGTGGGCATTGAGGAACTGGACGGCTATACTCTGCGGGAGCTGGTGTCCGCAATCTATGCGGACGCTCCGGACAAGTCCAGCGGCAAGCGGGTACAGCACATCCATATCAAGTACGACGGGCGGGGCTTTATCCCTCTGGATGAACTGATGAAAAAGGAAACAGCTTGACCGAAGTCACGCCGTACCCCGTGAAAACACAAGGGTTTCATCATTTTTTGATTTTACTGTTTTACGACCACCCGGCAATTGCCGAGCTGTTCCTTTTTATGTGCCGCTGTTGTATACTGAAATGGTACAGTAATCCTATTTTCCAAGGAGGGCGAAGATTATGAAAATTGCTATGGCGAGTGATCACGGCGGATTTGCACTCAAGGCTTCTCTTATGAAGCATCTGGACGAAGAGAAGATCGAATACATTGACTGCGGGACGTACTCGGAAGAGTCCTGCGACTATCCGGACTTTGCAGAGAAAGCGTGTAAGCTGGTGCAGCAGGGCGAGGTGACGTATGCGATCCTTGTCTGCGGGACGGGCATCGGCATGTGCATCGCCGCGAACAAGATGAAGGGCATCCGTGCGGCGCTCTGCGGCGATACCTTCTCCGCACATTTCACCCGTGCGCACAATGATGCGAATGTCATGACGCTTGGCGCGCGTGTCGTCGGACCGGGGCTTGCGGAATTCATCATGGACGAATTTTTAAAGACCCCATTCGAAGGTGGCCGTCACGCCAGAAGAATTGCAAAGATTGCTGCGATCGAAGAGGTGCAATAATGTTTGAAGACTTACAGGAACAGGCAGTGAAAGCCTTCCGGGAGCTTTGTGAAATTTCCCATTTCAAAAAAGGAAGCCTCATCGTCATCGGTGGTTCCTCGAGCGAGATCCGCGGCGGACACATCGGCAAGGACAGCTCCTATGAAGTCGGCACGGCTGTCGTGACGGCTCTGATGGAAGAGGCGGAGAAAGAGGGGCTCGCTCTGGCCTTCCAGTGCTGCGAGCATCTGAATCGGGCGCTCATCATGGAGCGCAGCGAAGCGGAGAAGCGCGGCTATGAGGAAGTGACGGTCGTCCCGTGGCTGCATGCCGGCGGCGCCTTCTCGACGAATGCTTTCTATCATTTCAAGGACCCGGTCGCTGTCATGGAAATCAAGGCTGACGGGGGGCTCGATATCGGGCTTACGATGATCGGGATGCACTTGAAGCGCGTGGCTGTCCCCGTCCGTCTGATAAACAATCATATCGGAGCGGCCCTTGTGGCAGCGGCCCGCACCCGCCCGCCGCTCATCGGCGGCGAGAGAGCGCACTATGTGAGGGAAAATGACAAGTGACTGGTGACTAGTGACTAGAGACTGGTAACTTGTGACTGAAAGACTAGGAGACTAGGAGACTGGGAGACATCAGACTCCTGTATCGTCATTTCGAGCGGAGCGAGAAATCTTCCTTGCAGACCGATAAACGATGTATGCGTGAAAGCAGAAATACGTAGCACCAAGGCGTCGGTTTCCTGCTAGTGTCTATGTGATACTGACCGCAGTGCAAGAAAGATCCTTCGGCAACGCTTTCGATGACGATACGGGAAAGGGTTGTCCCCAAAAGTTTGAAAGCAGGGATGAATAGCTAGGGGTTAGAAATCTCAAGTGACTGGTGATTTGCATACTGCTTTCGGGCATCGCCTCATACATATTCGCGGCGAAGCCGCCACCACAACCCTGAACCCTGAACCCTGAACCCTATTTCCCCTTTACTTCTTCCTGATTTGTGCTATACTATCCTTGTGAAAGATTTCACGAATAGCATACCTGCTCAACGGAAGGGCTTGGCCGTGTATCCTGAAGGGTACACGCTAAGCCCTTTTTCTATATCAAGTATGCATATTTCAAACCAAAAGATGCATTCGTGTGCGCCTCATGATACAATAAATCAAATGTATGCAGGACAGGAATGAGTGACTGGTGACTAGGGACTAGTGACTGGGAGCGATGCGAGCGAGAGGTGTATTGACGGTGCCTGATGAAATGGTGCGCCGCACCCACATTTCTCATTTCTCATTGGTGAAAGTTTTGCATCATGGGGTGTATGAATCGATCCATTCGATTTCACTTTGAAAAATGAAGGGAGTCTATTTCAATGAAACACTTAAAAGAAGACAAAGCGGTTTACGAAGCCATTCAGGAAGAGCTGAACCGTCAGAGAAACAAACTGGAAATGATCGCGTCTGAAAATATCGTCAGCTATGCTGTCATGGAAGCACAGGGCAGCGTCCTCACAAACAAATATGCAGAAGGCTACCCGGGCAAGAGATATTACGGCGGCTGCGAATATGTCGATGTCGTCGAACAGCTGGCGATCGATCGTGCGAAGGAGCTCTTCGGCGCGGAACATGTGAATGTACAGCCGCATTCCGGCTCGCAGGCGAATTTCGCCGTCTACTACGGCCTTTTAAAACCGGGCGATACCATGATGGGCATGAACCTCACGGATGGCGGTCATCTGTCTCACGGCAGCCCGGTCAATATTTCCGGCAACTATTTCAATGTCGTTCCTTACGGCGTCAGAAAAGAAGACGAACTTCTGGACTATGAAGCCATGGAAAAGACAGCGAAGGAAGTCCAGCCGAAGCTCATCATCGGCGGCACCAGTGCATACTCCCGCATCATCGACTTCGAGCGCATCGCAGCGATCGCGCATGAAGTCGGCGCGCTCTTCATGGTCGATATGGCACACTTCGCCGGCCTTGTCGCAGGCGGTGAATATCCGAGCCCGGTGCCGTGGGCAGACATCGTGACCACCACCACCCACAAGACCCTTCGCGGACCGCGCGGCGGCATCATCATGTGCAAGGAACAGTATGGCAAAGCCATCGACAAAGCAGTATTCCCAGGCATGCAGGGCGGCCCGCTCATGCACGTCATCGCAGCGAAGGCTGTCGCTTTCGGCGAAGATCTCTCCGATGATTTCAAGCAGTATGCGAAACAGATCAAGAAGAATGAAAAGGTCCTCTCTGATGAGCTGCAGAAGAATGGCATCCGCGTCGTTTCCGGCGGCACCGATACCCATGTCCTCCTCGCGGATATGAAAGCCATCGGCATCACCGGCAAGGTCGCACAGACGGTCCTCGATGAAATCGGCATCACCGCAAACAGAAACACCATTCCATTCGAAACTCTCTCTCCATTCGTCACGAGCGGCATCCGTCTCGGCTCCCCGGCTCTGACCACCAGAGGATTCAAGGAAGACGACTTCAAGGAAGTCGCAGACATCATCTCGACAGTCGTCAAGAATCCGGAGGATGCGGCAGTCAAGGCAGACTGCGCGAAACGTGTCCATGCTCTCTGCGTGAAGTATCCACTCTACGAAGATCTGTAATCTTCTCGCAAACTAAGGAAACGCTGATTAAATCGCAGAATCAGATTTCATATGGATTTTTATACATAGTGTCGTCGACATTCTCCTTAAATAGCTCGCTATTCGCGCCCCCTGTTTCCTTGCTCTGTATAAAAATCCAAGAATGAAATCTGATAACGATTGAATCAGTGTTTCCCTAAAAAAGCCAGCCCGATGGGCTGGCTTTTATTATGCTTGTAAATGAATATTTTTTTCGTCTAAATAATTCTTGAGACTGCGTGACATCAGTTCATTCAGCGTGAGTCCATTTTCATGTGCATAGAAGTAGGCGGAGCGATGCAGTTCGGGTGTGACACGGACATTGAAAGAGCCTTTGAATTCTTTACTGGGAGACTTTCCTGTCTCTTTGCAGACTTCCAGATAATCATCCACAGCAGCGTGGAAATCAGACTCCAGTTCAGAGACACTTTCTCCCTCGTAAGAGATGGAGTCCTTGGTACCGAGCACTTTCCCATAGAGGATGCGATCTTCACCGCAGTAGGAAATCGTACCTCGGTAGCCTTTGTATTCCATATAGTTTTTCATTTGAGGAGTCCTTCTTTCTCTAAGAATGCTTTGATTTGCTCGATTTGGTACTTCTTCAGTGCATTCTCTGTGGCCCCATGTGGAGCATGCAGAAAAAGTCGATTTCCTTCTGCATTGGGGCCGAAGGAAATGCGAGAACCGTTTCCTTGGCGCACCTGATAGCCGCATTGCTTCATCAGCGTAAGAAGTTCACCATAGGTAAAATCTCTGGGATACGGTTTTTGAAAGAGCCGCCCCAATAATTTATCTTTTTGTGTCAATATGATCCGCCCCTGCAACTAAATTCTAGTTACTCTTCAACCGCATCATACAAAAAATAGATGCCTTTGTCAAGGGAAATGCGGATTCCATCGCAGAGACAGATATCGGAAATCAGATGTCTGCCAGTCTAAAGTCTGACATCTAAAGGCTCCCAGTCTGAAGTCTGGCGTCAGATATCAGATGTCTGAAGTCTCCCAGTCTGAAGTCTCCCGCCATAAGTCACCCGCTCGCAAACTTTCCCTTGACTTTCCCCTGCCAATCCCGTATACTATTGAAGTTGATAAATTTCTCTAACGCGTTTAGAGCACTGGCGAAACAGTGAAAGACAAACGGCATAACGGCCGATAGGTAAGGAGGTGCGAGAAATGCCGGTTCCGAAGACAAAAAGTTCTAGATCCCGTCGCGACAAGAGACGTGCAAATTGGAAACTGACTGTTCCGGGTCTTGTGGAATGCCCACAGTGCCATGCACTGAAAAAACCTCATCATGTATGCCCAGTATGCGGTTTCTATAAAGGCAAACAGATCATCACCAAGACTGTTGAAGAATAATGGTCAAAGGAAAATGCTTCTCGGTAGAGAGGCATTTTTTTATTGGGGAAATGGGCTTCCCGCCATTTACGGATATGGTACAATAATATGTGTTTCTCGAAGAAATGAGCGAGTGACTGGTGACTAGGGACAAGTGACTAGTGACTGGTGACTAGGGATTAGGGACTAGGAAAAAGCTGATTAAATCTGACAACGATTCAATCAGTGTTTCCCTAGGTTTGGAATATGAGAAAACCGCTCATTTCAAACTTCCGCGGGGCTTCTGATGTTTATGCGCCGCATCACCATTTCTCATTTCTCATGCAAGAGAGGCGTACATCCCCAATCAAAGGACGCCCCGCGGGCGAATCCTGCTAAAAAAATCATCTGTTATTCCGCAAGTGCGGATTTCTATACCACCATCGACATGTCTATCTACCATCAAGGAGGAAGTATGGGAAAGCATTTTTCTTTTATCCACTGTGCGGATCTGCACCTCGGAGAACCATTCGGAGGCGTGCGCCTCGGGACGAAGGGGCCGTGGAATGAGCAGATCGGGAAAGCCACCTTCAAGGCCTTTGAAAGGGTGGTAGATGCGGCACTGGAAAATCGGGTAGATGCGATCTTGATTTCCGGAGATGTATATAATTCAGACCATCACAGCCTTGCCGCGCAGATGGCTTTCGGACGGGAGCTGTATCGCGCAGCGCAGGCAGGGATCGAGGTCTTCATCGTGCATGGAAATCACGACCCGGGAGAAGCCTGGCGCGCGGATATCCCGCTGCCGGAGACGGTGCATGTTTTTTCTTCCGAAGAAGTGACGGGGATCCCGCTCATGAAGGATGGGGAAAAGGCGGCCACGATCTATGGCATCAGTTACAAGACACGCCATACGAAGGATGATCTGGTGCGCTCTTTCCATGTGAATCCGGAGGATGGGTTCACCATCGGGATGCTGCACACGGAAGCCGGCGTCGAGGGGAGCCCCTATGCGCCCTGCACGGTCGAGGAGCTGAAGACAGCGGGTATCGATTACTGGGCACTGGGGCATGTGCATACGAGAAAGACGATCTCGATGAAGCCCTATATCGTCTACCCGGGCAATACGCAGGGGCTGGATATCACGGAAATCGGTCCCCGCGGTTGTTACTTGGTCGATGTGGGAGCCTATGGTACGGTGACGTTGAAATTCATCGAGACGGATGTGATCCGCTGGATGGACATGGTGATCGATATCGCGCCCTTCCTGACGGCTGATGACCTGCTGAAGGATGTCGCACGCCGCCGCGCAGGACTGAAGGAGCTGACCGGTAGGCCGAATATGGTGCGTCTGGTACTGACGGGGCGCGGCGCGCTGCACAAAGCGATCGCGACGGAAGAGGGACGTGATTTCCTCCTGCAGACCTTGAATGAGAAGGAGCAGTTCCGCCACCTCTTTGCCTATTTCACCCGCATCGAGGATCGGACGCGGCCATTCCTGAATCTCACTGAGCGCCGCGAGCTTCCCGATGTGACAGGAAATTTTCTGAAGGCTTTCGATGCGGTCATGGATCTTCCCTCGGAAGAGAGGGGAAAGACGCTCCGCGAGATGGCTTCTTCGCAGCCGGAGCTTTTGAAATATAAGAATTTATTGGGCAAGGTGTCTGATGAGGCGCTTCTTGCTGCTTTCCGCCGCTCGGAGGTGCTGGGCGCGGAAATGCTGACAGAGGAGGATGGACGATGAAAATCACGGATTTGCAGCTCTCAGAGTACGGCATCTATCGAGGCGCGTCCTGGCAGCCATCGACCTCTTCGCTGAATGTGGTCATGGGAGAGAATGAGAGCGGGAAGACGACGATGCTTCGTTTCATCCGCGATATGCTCTTCGGCTACGGGCGCGGCAAGTGGCAGGGACGGAAGGGAAATATGGCATTCGTCCGTGCGGACGGGCAGGCGTATCGCGTCTTCCGGGAAGAGAAGGAGCGCTGGTTCGAGAATGCGAGCCATGTGAAATTCTCCGAAGAGCTGCCGACACTCTGGTGGCATGGCCTCACGCGTTCGATGTACGAGCAGATCTTTGCCGTCGGCTTGGAGGACCTGCAGGGGGCTTCCTTCCTTGCGAATGACTCCATCCGCAGCCGTTTCTTCATGCTGCAGGGCGGAGATAAGCTCGCCGGTGCCAAGAAGGACATTCAGGAGAATAAGGAAAAGCTCTTCGTGGCTTCGTCTCAGGGCAAGCGCAAGATCAATCAGCTGATGGCGGATCTGGATACCGTGAATCAGGAGCTTGACAGTCTCTCTCATCAGGAAAAGGATTTCGCCGAGCTGCAGAAGAAACAGGAGCTTTTGAAAAAGCAGATCACGGAGCTGGAGGCAACGCTTGCAAGAGACCAGGAAGAAGACAGGGAACTTTCCAAGCGGCTGGGGGCATGGGAATACTACAAGCGGGCGCGTGATATCAAGCGCCAGCTCGACCTCTCCTCGCAGGTGAAGATGTTCCCTTCGAATGGCAAGGAGCAGTGGAACCAGCTCATGAACCGCATGAAGGTGATCCACGACCAGAAGGCGTCTCTTCAGGAAAAGCTCGACGAGTACACGCCGAAGAAGAAGGAAGATATCATCCCATGGGCGAGAGAGGCTGAAGCGCTGGAAAAGCTCTACGTCGATCTGGGACAGTGGCGACAGACCATCGTCGATGTGGAAGCGCTGGAAGAGGAAAAGGAAAACTGGAAACTCGACTTTGTGAATCTGGGCTATTCCCTGCCGCTCTGGGACCGCGCGCTGCCCTTGGAAGATGCCTGCGTCCATGTGGACTGGGCAGAAGGCCGGCGCCTTGCGCAGAGCGTGAGCGTAAGGAGCAACGAGCTTCATTTCTGGGAGCAGAGAGAGCCGGAGGTCGAAGCCGTCGCCGAAGAGGCGAAGGACGGAGATATCCAGACCGAGGAAGATTTCCAGCAGATGGAAGACATGGCCTCCTTGCTCGAGCAACTTCTCCATCAGGAAGCGGAAATCAGGGGCAAGATCGATGCCGCTTCGCAGCTCGAAGATAAGAAATTCACCTTCTGGTTCTGGCTGGGCATCCTCTGCATGGCAGGAGCCGCAGCCGGCATCGCCGCCTTCTACATGGCCATGGCAGGCACCGCCTCGCTCTATGGCGCAGCAGGCGGACTCGTGCTGGGCATTCTCTGCTTCCTCCTCCATAATAAGAGCATCCACAAGAAGGGGAATGACCTCGAGAAATGGAATGAATCGCTGGCTTCTCTCGTGAAAGAGCGAAAGGACATCTCCGTCAAATTCCCAGGGCAGGCACCGGAAGACGTGGATGACCTGCAGGCCTTCCATAACCTGATGCAGAGCCGTCGCTCCGATTTCTACAAAGACCAGGCGAAGCGGCAGGCCATCTCCTGGAAACGGGAAACAGTACGAAAGCAGCAGCTTGCGCACCAGAAGTGGACAGAAGAAGGCAAGCTGCTCCGCGAAAAGAAGGAAAAAGCAGACAAAGACTGGGACGCCTTCCTCGCGAAAAACAAGCTCCCCAAGACCAGCGCAGAGAATCTCTCCGCCCTGCAGGAGCAGTGGCAGAAGATCTACTCCGCCGAAGGCAAGGGCAAGATCATTGACCTGCGCTTAGAGCAGATGGATGCACGCCTCGATGCCTACAGCCGCCGGGCAGAAAGCATCATCTCGAAGACGAAGATGCCATACACCGTGGATCCGGACGGCATCCAGGAGCTCTACGAGGAAACGCATGCGCGCAGCCTCACATGGCAGTCCATTCAGGAAAAGAACAACCAGCACGATGCATACCGGAAGGAAATGGATAAGCTCGATGACGGCTGGGCCTCCTGCCAGCGGGAGATGGATACCCTTCTCCATCTGGTCAATGCGAAAAACGCGGAAGAATTTGCCGAAAAAGTGAATGCCCACGAGCATCATGACCAGCTGACGAAGGAATGGGAAGCCGTGAAGCAGGACCTGCGCCTCTATGCAGGCAGCGATGAAGAATTCCAGTCCCTCTGGCACTTCCTGGAAAGCGGACAGTACGACGACTGGATGGAAAATCACCAGAACCTTGCGAAACGCATCAAGGAAGAGACGGCATCACTGGGTGAGCTCCAGAAGAACCAGGGCGCAGTGGAAAATGAGATCTTCCGTCTGGCGGGGGATAATACCATCACAGATACCCTGCAGAAAAAAGAAAAGATCGAAGCCGAGCTTGCCAATGCACTCTCCGAATGGCTGACCTACATGTACACAGAAGAAATCCTGAACCGTGCGCAGGCCGCCTATGAGTCCGGCCGCCAGCCGCAGATCATGCAGCAGGCGAATACCTTCCTCTCCGCCATGACCAGAGGCAAGTACGCGCTCCAGATCTCCGAAGACGGGAAAGACATCGGCATCGTCGACGGCGAGCACCGCGTGAAAGAGGCCAAGATCTGGTCCTCCGGTACAGGCGATCAGGTCTACCTCGCCATCCGCCTTGCCATGGCCCTCTCCTTCGGCGAGCAGCTCGAGCCGCTCCCCATCGTCTTGGACGACATCTTCGTCCGCTTCGACGAAGAGCGCCAGCGTGAGACCCTGCGCTTCCTCATGGAACTCGGTAAGACCCAGCAGATCTTCCTCTTCACTTGTCATGCGCAGACCATGCGCATCGCAGAAGAAGTCGGAAAAGAAAAAGCGACCGGCGAATTTATCCACCTGAAGTCCGGGACCATCGAGCTCGGAGCGTAGACTTTGGAGTGGCAAGAGATTAAGAATTGATTAGAGAAAATATCGCAACGCTGTGTGATAAAAAATCAAAAAAAGTGACTCTCTTTGAAAAGAAGGGGGTCACTTTTTTCGTATGTGTGCGATGCTATGTATAGAAGCAGGAGAGAGCTTCCCGGAGATATACGGCGGCCGGATTTTCCTCATCCTAGGCAGAGGGGAAGAAGGACATCGGATATCATGCGGCTCTCGAACGCTTCTCTCTTCGACGGTTCTGCCCGGGAGGAATCGGAAAAGGTGTGGGAAAAGGTGTGTAAGACAAGTGAAAAAGACAGGATGAAAATTCAATTACGAAACAACTCAGATAGCTCTGACGACAAGATCAGGCTCGCCTCTAAGTGAGTAGAAGTCCTTACTTTGGTAAGGCCGCCCTCGAAACCTCTATGCCTCCCAGCCTGGCGCCCGATTCATTGGATCTGATTCATTCGACAGGATAGCATCCTGTCTTTTTTGCGTGGGTAATACTGGGAAAACGCTGATTCAATCGAACAACTGTTTAATCAGTGTTTCCCTAGCAGTGGATAAAGGCGCTCATAATTATGCCCCTTAGCTGTTCGGGCGACTGTAGTCCATACGGTGTAGCGCTGCAATACCATGAATAACGTAGCTGGTATCAGCAAAGAAAGCAGAGTGAGTTTGAGAACCAGATCCGCCTCATTTCCATAAGTTGCTACCGTAGATACGCCCCATATCATTTGTGATACACCATACATAACAAGCCAAAATATAGAGTATGGGATGAAATTTACCACAAATGTTAGAAGAACTAAAAAGATGGATGTAACGGGCATAGCGGACTCCTTATTGTGCATACCATTTTTTACCGGCGTATTGGACTTTTGTTTGAAACCGCCGGGGCGGTCATTGATTATGTATTTAATTATCAAAACAATCGGCGATAGCAGGTGTTTTTCCCTTTTCCTTCTTTTGTTAGCTCGCCCGTTGTTACCATTTTACGAAGAGCTCCTTCCACTGAGCTGAGACTCAGTGCCGGGCAGAGGTTATGGATTTCTTGCTTGGTAACACGCCCGATTTTTTGCTGACAAGCCATTCTCACTATTTCAAGTGCAGATCGTTTTCCTTCCATAAGAGCGACCCGATCGTCTAAATCCTTATATGCAGCTAAAATGGTTCCCAAGAGATATTTCATAAAAGGAATCACATCTTCTTTTCCTTCTTGCCAGCCTTTTTGAGAATTTTGAAGAGATTCGTAATATAAACTTTTATTGACTGCAATTTTTGCTTCCAAAGAAATATATTTCCCTACAAAGAATCCATTTTGATGGAGTAACAAAGATGTCAGTAAACGGCTCATACGGCCATTTCCATCATTAAAAGGGTGAATGCAAAGAAAGTCATGGATAAAAATGGGGATAAGAAGAAGCGGATCCGCTATGAAGTTTCCAATTGCCAGATTATAGGTGGCACATAAAGCATCCAGTGCATTTGGGGTTTCATCAGGAGCGAGCGAAGTAAAAAGAGTGACGGTTTGACCGTTTGAATAAGTAGCATTGATGTAATTTTGAGTCGTTTTTGTATGTCCGGCTACTGGATTATTCGTGTGACTATATAAAATCTTATGCAGCTGAAGTATATCATTTTGGGTGATAGGAATGGCATCATAATTTTCATAAATTAACGATAAATTATCGCGATAACCCGTAATTTCTTGTTCATTACGGTTCCGGGGCGTCGTTTTTTCTAATGCAAGCTGTCTGAGACGGGTGCGCGTTGTCGTGATTCCTTCAATGGCATTTGAAGATTCTATACTCTGAATTTTTGCAATTTCAATCAATTTTTCCAGTTTTGCCGGCCATTGCTTTAAAAATATCTCCTGCATTCCTGCTTCTTTGTAAATAGCCGCGATAAGTCCAAGTAAATCGGTATCCCATTTTCGGTCACGCAGCCATGCATAATTAAATGTCCTCATTTTCGTATCAGCACCTTCTTTCCCTTAAAGTATAGCAAAAATTAAGGGTATTTTGTATCCGGCTACATAGTAAGTCAAATTGCCAAGCCTTTAGCGTGAAGTGAGGAGCCATAACGCATCATTTGAAAATTTGAAGTTCTCCTGGCCGATTAGCAAATGAATGGCTTCAATCCGTATTATATCAATCAGTCGACAAGCGCTTCATTTCCGCTGGCGATGAAGGGAAAGACGGATGATCATTGTGCTGGGGAGAGTATGTGCCGGATATCAATCAGGAAAATCAAAAACGGAGGCGATAGCGTATGGGAGAAAAGGAAAAAAGCCCTACACGACTAACCGTAGTCTGATATGATTCCCCTAAAGCAGACAAGGTAAATAACCAAACTGCTTTAGGGGGATTTTTTTAATGGCCAAAAGGAAACATTCAGCAGATTGGATGCTTGCCAGAGTGAGAGAATATCTTTCCGGCAAAGGATCTTACCGACAAATCGCCAGAGCGAATGGGATATCCGAGCGGAGTCTTCGTGACTGGGTAAGGAAATACGAGGAACAGGGCGAGGCCTCTTTCATAGAAGGAGCTGGAAACGCAAGCTACAGTAAGGAATTCAAGGCAAGCTGCGTCCTTGCCGCGCTACGTGGCGAGGGCAGCGTTGACGACATCGTAGTGAAATACAACATTTCAAGCCATTCCGTTCTCCGGCACTGGATGAAGCAGTATAATGACCATATAGAACTTAAGGACTACGATCCAAAATGGGAGGTCTATATGGCAGGAGGCAGAGGCTTTTTTGCGTGTAAATAATACATGTCTTCATCTATAGGAAACCGCTACTAAATTGGCAGGAATAAAATGCAGGAGTACGTCTTCATCATTATCATCATGCTGATACACTATGGCAATTTGATTTCGTTTCCATACGTAATACTCCGTTTTGCTGGGAACTTTATTATGAATGACCGGTGTTCCATATTCTTTAATCAGGAATTGGGAAATATTTCGTTTATCGCCTGACACATACACATCCATACTTCTTAATTTTTTATCTTTAAATCGTAATGTGATATAGGCAGGCTTTGTGAGTCCCAGGCAGCCCAGCGGCGCCAGATTACGTAACTCCCATTCTTCATCCCATAAGTGTTTTATAGTATATTTTCCCTGAATCTCTTCTACTGGTTCCCCATAATAGAAGTCCATAAACCCCAAATTATTTTCGTTTTTAGGTACAGTGTTTTTGCTATCTGAAAGTTCTGACAACTTCACTGTAC
The DNA here is from genome assembly GCA_934178345.1 of uncultured Dialister sp. Taxonomy (GTDB): domain Bacteria; phylum Bacillota; class Negativicutes; order Veillonellales; family Dialisteraceae; genus Dialister. The sequence continues at coordinate 155,549 of CAKPQG010000002.1, forward strand.
CGGTATGGTTAGCAGTCGTATCTGTGGCTCCTGCAGAAGAACTCAATGAAAGCAGGCATGCCAACATGGCTATTGCTATTTCTTTTTTCATACTTAATCACTCCTTTTTAGAAACTAAATCATAAGCAAATTTTGTGATATAATCGATTTAGGCAAACGTGGATGATATGCCGAACCGCAGAAAGAACCCTATGGGAAGCTGGAGAAATTCCCATGGGGTTCTTCCTGTTTAGAGCTCAGGTACGGCTTCAGGCTTGTTGCTTTAGTCACTTCCTATCAAACCATTTGCTAATTCAGTTGGCAATTACACCAGCCATTCTTGGGTATAAGAAACGTTGATATATTTCATCCATGAATAATTTTACAGAATTTTTATCATATACTACAATGCTTATTTGTTAAGTAGCCAATCTATCAAATTTTCAACCTTTATCCCATCATAAGAATGAATAAAACTTCTATCCATAGACAATACTATTTTTTCATAGTTATCCGGAATAAGGAGCAGTGGGCGAAGTTCCCGTTCACGAGTCTCTGGTGACTGCATGCTCTCGGTCACTTGGATATATACCTTATCGTCTGGCTTTTCCGCAATAAAATCTATTTTCGTTTCTCCTACTTTCCCGATATGCACCCGATAGTCACGGCGGAGAAGTTCCAGGAATACTATATTTTCAATAATATGTCCACGATCAGCATCTCGATAGCCTAACAACATATTACGAAAACCCATATCAACGATATAGTTCTTGCCCAGTGTTTTCAAAAGCTGTTTTCCCTTTACGTCGTATCGACTAACAGAAAAGAATACAAATGCATTGCACAGCATAGAAATATATTTTGCAACTGTTTTTCCTGCTATATTTCTCTGCTTTCCAATGTGAATATCGCCCTCATTAGAGAGAACATTGCCAATGCTATTTGGAGAAATAATACTGCCAATACAGGAACATAAAAACAACATAATTTTTTGGAGTGTTGCTTCATCGGCTCCGCGGTTACGCTGCAAAATGTCTCGCAGTATGACAGTGGCATAGATCCCTTCCAATGCTTGATTACTTCTAGCCTCGTTGAATTTGAATTCTCTTAAAATAGGCATACCACCAAACTGGAGGTATTTCTGAAATTTTTCATCCATCGTTACATCTACAGCAAATTCATAGAAGTTCAAAAATTCCTTAAATGACAGAGGTAGCATCTTTATCTCAATGTATCTACCTGAGAGCAGTGTAGAAAACTCGGAAGACAGCAGGTAAGCATTAGAACCGGTGATATAGATGTCTACATTAAAATCTAACCGGAATGATTCGATTGCCTTTTCCCAATGATTGACTGCTTGTAATTCATCAAATAGAAGGTAAGTTTTACATTTTCCATCGATTTGCTTGCTGACGTAATCATAAAAAGATATATAGTCAGTTAAGTTTCGATAACGCAAAGACTCCATGTTCATATGGATGATATTAGAACACGGCACGTTTTTCTCCAGTAAATATTGATGGAATAGATCCAGTAAGGACGATTTGCCGCAACGCCTAATCCCCGTGATAATCTTCACCAAATCTACATCCTTGCTTTGTATCAACTGGTTCAGATATTGAGGGCGATTTATCAATTTAGTCATCATGCACCTCCTGCATTTTTGATTCTATTATACCCAAACTTTCTCATAAGTTCAAAAGTTTCAGTATTTGAAGTCGGAAACTCTCATAAATTTAAGAGTTTCCGACTTCAATTTACTAAAGTATATGATTTTTTATTTAAACCAATCATTCCAGTTTTTATATCATAAATTGTCAACCCTAAAACGATTGGCAAATTTTGAGTATTTAGCAAATTTTATATAAATCAGTCGTTAAGAAGCTCTATTTGAGTGCCATCCTCGATCTCTATGCTCGGTCGATTGTCGCCTACGCCATAAGCGGACGCAATGACAATAAGCTGATGTTTGACACATTTGAGCAGGCGATTCGCAAAAATCCGGAAGCACACCCGTTGTTCCACAGTGACAGGGGATTCCAGTATACCATTAAAGCATTCCAGTTCAAGCTCTCGAAGCAGGGTATGGAGCAATCCATGTCCCGCGTTGGGCATTGCATCGATAATT
>CAKPQG010000003.1 GCA_934178345.1 uncultured Dialister sp.
GATGCCATGTTTTTACGTTAAGGAAACGCTGAATTTAATCAACTATCTTTTAGACATCATAAGGATCTACAACTATGGTTATTAACTACGAACTGGTCGCCGAAGACAAGAAGACCGGCGCGCGGGCAGGACTCCTGCACACGCCTCATGGCACGTTCAAGACGCCGATGTTTATGCCGGTCGGCACGCAGGCGACAGTCAAGACTGTCACGCCCGAAGAGCTCGAAGACATGGGCGCGCAGATCATCCTCTCGAATACTTATCACCTCTTTCTGCGACCAGGCACGGAGCTGATCAAAGAGGCGGGCGAGCTGCATCGTTTCATGAACTGGCCGAAGGGAATACTGACGGACAGCGGCGGCTTTCAGGTCTTCTCTCTGGGAGCTATGCGCAAGATCACGGAGGAGGGTGTGCACTTCCGTTCTTTCCTCGATGGTTCGAAGCAGTTTCTCTCTCCGGAAGTTTCTATTCACGCGCAGGAGGATCTCGGGAGCGATATCGCGATGGCTTTCGATGAATGCATTCCCTATCCGGCGGACTATGAGTATGCCGACCATTCCACGGCGCGCACGACGCGCTGGGCAGAGCGCTGCATCAAGGCGCATACCCGCAAGGATCGCGGCATGTTCGGTATCGTGCAGGGCGGGATGTACAAGGATCTTCGGAAGAGGAGCGCACTCGAGATTTCCTCCATGCCCTTTGACGGCATGGCGATCGGCGGGCTCTCAGTCGGTGAGCCGCACGACCTCATGTATGACATTCTGGAGCACACCACGCAGTTCCTGCCGGTGAATAAAGCCAGATACCTCATGGGTGTCGGCACGCCGGACTGCCTCGTCGAAGGCGTGGCTCGCGGTATCGACATGTTCGACTGCGTATTCCCGACGCGTGTCGCCAGAAATGGCATGGCCATGGTGCATTCCGGCCGCATGAATATGAAGAACAAGAAGTATGAGAAGGACTGGGCACCGCTCGAGGAGGGCTGCGGGTGTTACACCTGTCAGCACTACAGCCGTGCATACATCCGTCATCTCTACAAGTCGGAAGAGCTTCTCGCCTTCCGCCTCGTGACGATACACAATCTTTTCTTCCTGCTCCAGTTTATGCGTGACATGCGACAGGCGATCATAGATGGAAACTTCACGGAGTTCAGAGAGAGCTTCATGGCGGGCTATCATCGCTGATCCCATCTCCCTTTACAACATTTTGACACATAATTAGAAAATAACTACAGACAACGATCATCAAAGTATGGTAAAATAAATACCATATGATTTGACGGAGGTGAATCAAATGGAACAGGTAATGAATTTCGTCAGTCTGGCATGGCCATTTCTGGTGCTGGTCGGTATTATGTATTTCTTCATGTATCGCCCGCAGCAGAAGCTGAAGGTGGAAAGAGGTCGTTTCCTGATGTCCCTGAGAAAAGGGGATCATGTAGTAACGGCTGGAGGCATTCACGGGACGATCAAAGTACTGCGTGACAAATACGTAGAGCTGGAAATCGCACCGAAGGTCATCATCAAAGTAGAAAAGACCGCCATTCAGCACGGTGATGTGAAGCTCATCGACGAAGAGACCGCCAAGAAAGCCGGTGCGGCTGCCCTTGGTGCTGCTTCGGAAGAACAGGTCATGAATCAGACCAAACACAAAGACGAACCGGAAACCGAAGTGGTGGAAGAGGTCGTCGAAGTGGATGATCCGAAAGATGCCGGCACGGAAGTGGTCGAGGAAGTCGTCGAGGTCGAAGATAAAGACGTTTCTAAAGACAAAAAAGAGGAAAAGAAATGATGGAGACGGATACTCCTTCCGTGGTACGGAAGAAGGAAATCCGCCAGAAGATGCTCGCCTTACGGCGGGCTCTTTCTGCTACTGACATGGAAGTCATGAGCCTCGCTTTGGCGGATCGGATCTGCGGGTCAGCCGTGTATCAGAAAGCCCATCGCATCATGGCTTATCTTTCCATGAAGGGAGAAGCCGATCTTGATCCTTTCATCCGCCGCGCTCTTTCTGAGGGGAAGGAGATTTACATCCCCGTATGTCTGTCTGAAAAGCAGATGGAGGCGGGGCGGCTCATGGATATGGAGCATTTCATCCAAGGACCGTATGGCCTGCGGGATCTGCCCAAGGGCTATGAAGCCATAGCGCCGGGCATGCTGGATCTTGTCCTCGTACCGGGTACGGCGGGGACAGAAAGCGGTGCGCGCCTTGGGATGGGAGCCGGATACTATGACAGGTATCTGGCAAAGATCTCCTATGAAAAAAGGATCATGACATTGTGGGATTTCCAAGTCGTAGATTTCCTCCCCGAAGAGCCTTTCGACCAGCGGATGGCCGGTATCATTACAGAAAAACGAAGTATCATCACGAAAAGAGGTTGAAGTTTTGGAAAAGAAAAGGAACAGCAGCGTCAGAAGCGGCGCGCTCATCCGATTCTGGGTCGTTATCGCGGCCATTATCGGGATTTTCCTTGTGAGCGTGGGCTGGCTGGCCGGGCATATCCGTCAGGGTCTTGACTTGCAGGGCGGCACGCATATCGTCATGCAGGCGGAGGATACTGAAGAAAATAAGGTCACCAATGAGGCGATCACGCAGGTCATCAATATCATGCAGAAGCGTGTCAATGAAATGGGTCTGACGGAACCGATCATCCAGCGCGAAGGGGCGAATCGTATCATCATCGAGCTGCCGGGTGAAAAGGATCCGCAGAAGGCCATCGAAACCATTGGCAAGACCGCAGTCCTCCAGTTCAAGGATGAGGAAGGCAATGTCAAGCTGACGGGGGAAGACCTGAAAAACGCCAAGGAACAGATGGGGCAGAACAAGCAGCCGCTCGTTGCTCTTGAATTTTCCGATGAGGGCGGAAAGAAATTCGGCGCTCTCACCGCAGCAAATATCGGCCGTCACATCGGGATCTATCTCGATGGAGAGCTCCTGACGAATCCGGTCGTCAATGAAGCCATCACCGGCGGCTCGGCTGTCATCACGGGGCAGAGAACACTCGAAGAAGCAAAGGATCTGGCGATCCTTCTCCGCAGCGGTGCGCTTCCGGTCAAGGTTTCCGTCATGGAAGTCCGTACTGTCGGGCCGTCTCTTGGTCAGGATTCCAAGGATAAGTCCGTCGTAGCGTTCACCATCGGTCTCTCTCTGGTCGTCATTTTCATGCTGGCCGTGTACCGCATGGCCGGCTTTGTCGCGGATGTGGCGCTTCTTGTGTATGTCCTCATCCTTCTGGGCATCCTGAATATGCTGCATGCGACACTGACACTGCCAAGTGTGGCGGGCGTCATTCTGTCCATCGGTATGGCAGTCGATGCGAATGTCCTCATCTTTGAACGATTTAAAGAAGAAATCGCATCCGGCAAGCTGCTTAGACTGGCTGTCCAGTCCGGCTTCAAGCGCGCTTTTGTCACCATCTTTGATGCGAATATGACAGTCATCATCACCTCCTGCATCCTCTTCTTCCTGGGCAGTGCAACGGTGAAGGGGTTCGCCTTCTCACTCGGCCTTGGTGTCGCTGTATCCATGTTCACCGCGATCACCGTCAGCCGTACACTGCTCATGTTCCTCATCGATGCGAACTGGATCCATAACCCCTGGTGGTTTGGCGGAAAAAGGGGGTACGATAGATAATGTTCAACAGCTTTGATTTTATCGGCAAACGAAAGATCTGGTTCGGCCTTTCCGGACTTCTGGTCATTCTTTCTATTGTGTCCATCATCCTCTTCCGTTTCAACTGGGGGATTGATTTTACCGGCGGCACCATTCTGGAGCTGGCATTTCCTAAGAATGTCACAGTAGAAGAGGTGCGTGACGGCCTTCGCGCGGATGGTCTTGAAACAGCGACCATTCAGCTTTCCGGCAGCAATATGCAGGGAGAGTCCGGCGATGACGTCATCATCCGTACCAGAAACCTCTCTGCGGAAGAAGCGCAGACTGTCGTTTCTCATGTCAAGGATAAAGTCGGTGAAGCTGAAGTGAAGCGTATCGAGACTGTCGGTGCCGTGATCGGTTCTGAAGTCACGAAGAACACGCTCCTCAATGTTATCCTGTCTTTCGGCGCGATGATCCTCTACATGTCTATCCGTTTTGAGCACCGTATCGCGCTGTCTGCGATCGTAGCGATCTGCCATGATATCCTGATGGTACTCGGTGTCTTTGCATTCTTCCATCTGGAAGTCGATGCCTCCTTCCTTGCGGCGATCCTGACGGTTCTTGGTTACTCCATGAATGAATCCGTCGTCATCTTCGACCGTATTCGTGAAGCCATTCATACCCATCGCCGGACAGACAGCTTTGCGAAACTGGCCAATGATTCCATTCATCAGACCATCCGCCGTTCCATGTATACTCTGACTACGACGCTCTTCTGCGTGGCTTCGCTCTACTTCTTCGGAGGTGATACCACGAGAAACTTCGCGCTGGTCATGCTGATCGGCTTCATCTCCGGGGCCTACTCTTCTGTCTGCGTAGCGACATCTCTGTGGGTCACATGGCATGAACATACCGCAAGTACCAGAAATGCGCCTTCTCGCGAAGAGAAGAAGTCGAAAAAATAAGTGAATCAACAAAAAAGACTGCGAGTGCTCGCAGTCTTTTTGTGTGGGATGAGTAGCTAGGGATTAGGAGCCTCGAGCGACTAGTGACTAGTGACTGGTGACTTGAATACCGCCTTCGGGCATCGCCACCATCTATACTCCGCGGCGCTTAGATCCTTCGACTCAGTTTTCATATTTCAGATAATCCATTTTCTAATATACGACGTTTTTCTCCGCTCAGGATGACGAAATGCGCCGCACCACCCCCTTTGAACCCTCTGAACTTGTTTGAACCCTCTGAACCTCTTTCGCATGTAATCAAAGGGCACCACGCCCCGTAGTCTAACCGTGAAAGAGCGGGTCCTTTAGAGAAAGAGCGTAAGAAAAAACCGCGCTGCCCTTCGGGCAACGCGGCTTTTCAAATGGAGTTTATTCTTTATAATTATTTTCTTCATCCCACCAGTAGACGCCTTTCTGGCTGGGGAGGACATTTCTATGGAAGAACGGGATCTTGATGCCTTCTTTCAGCTGACGCTCATAGTCTTTGAGGCACGCATTGGCCTGCGGGAAGAGAAGAAGGATGGCAGTGACGTTTGTCAGTACCATGAAAGCCATGAAGAGGTCGGCAAGATTCCAGACGAGCGGGAGGTCAGCCAGAGAGCCCCAGAAGATCATGACAGCGATGCAGATACGGAAAAGATTGAGAGGCCATTTCTTTTTTGTCAGGTGGCCGATATTGATTTCCCCATAGTAGTAGTTTCCGATAAGGGAGGTGAAGGCGAAGAGGAAGATCAGGATGGAGACAGCTTTCGGCGCCATCGGTCCGAAGTACTGTGCAAGATCCCACTGGATAAGTTCGATGCCGGTGAGACCGGTCGAAGCATAGTCTCCTGTCAGGAGGACGATGAAAGCGGAAGCAGAGCAGATGAAGAGTGTATCGACATAGACGCCGAAGGCCTGGATGAGGCCCTGCACAGCCGGGTGGCTGGCGTCTGCGGTGGCTGCTGCATTTGGTACAGAGCCTTCGCCGGCTTCATTCGAGAAGAGGCCGCGCTTGAAGCCTGTCAGGACGGCAGCGCCCATGCCGCCGCCGAAGACTGCCTGAAAGTCAAAGGCATCGCGGAAAATGATGCCAAAGACGCGGGGCATTTCTGTGATGTTGAAAAGCATGATGCCGAGCGTGATCAGGATGTAAATGCCCGCCATGATCGGGACCATCCACTCTGTGACGCGGGCGATACGGCCCATGCCGCCGCAGATGACGGCCATAGCGAGGATGGTGACGACGCCGCCGATGAGCATGCGGTCAAGTCCCAGCGAGGAGGAAAGTGCGAGCGCGATGGTATTCGACTGGACGGAGTTGTAAATCATGCCATAGGTGACAGAAATCAGGATAGCAAAAATCGCGGCCCACAGGCTATGCCCGAGTCCATTTTTCAGATAGTAAGCCGGGCCGCCGCGGAATCCGGCACCGTCTTCACGCGGGACTTTATAAATCTGCCCGAGTGTACTTTCTACGAAGCCTGTCGCTGATCCAATGATGGCGATGAACCACATCCAGAAAATCGCACCAGGACCGCCCGCTGTGATAGCGATGGCAATGCCGGCAATATTGCCGACGCCGACACGGGATGCTGTGCTGACACAGAAGGCCTGAAATGGGGAGATTTCATTGCCGGCTGTCTTTTTACCGGCACTCTCTGTGATGAGAGAGAACATTTTCGTAAAATAGCGAACCTGTACGCCGCGGGTGCGGACGGTAAAGTAGAACCCGGCACCCACCAGAAGAATGATGATCACCGAGGACCAGAGAAATCCATTGATTTCTGAAACAATAGCGTTGAGCGCTTCCATGATACCTCCTTGGAAACTGAATGCGAAAAATAATGAAACCATCTTATTATATACGTTTTTGAAAGGAGATACAATTGCGTGGCAAAGGCGACGCTTCTTTTGCCAGCCGCTAGTCACCAGTATTGCGTTTTCTAAATAACTTGGCATTTAAGTCAACTTCTGAATCAAGTGAGGAGTGAGGAGTGAGGAGTGAAGGTACGGCGCATAAAATCAGGAAGCGCCGCGGAGTTTTATATAAATGATGGACAAACTGTTTTGTATAATGAGGGGGCACTATATGAATTGTGTGCCCCTTCCAGCACTTCTCACTTCTAACTAAGTCCAGAAGTTAACAAATAGCTATACCAGTCACAAGTCACAAGTCACAAGTCACCAGTCACTAGTCACTGTGTTTCTCATTTACAAATTCCCAATTTCTGAGCAGTACTTTTTTCCCGCGCCAGGCGAAAGCGTAGGAGCGGAAGGCTTTATCGAAGGCGCGGTTGGAGTAGGTGTCCATTTCTTTCTTTGTCAGTGTGGAAATCCGATGCTCATGAATCTCCGGAAGCGGAGAGGGGAGGGCTTTTTGATTGAAAGGACAGAAGCGCTGGCATTCATCGCAACCAAAAATGTAGGGTGTCCGCTGCAGGATCTGTATTTCTTCCGAGGAGAGATCTTCCTTCTTTTGCGTGAGGTAGGATTTGCATCGGAAGGGATCGAGTCTGTTCTCTCGGATGGCGCGTCCGGGACAGCGGATGAGGCATTCGCGGCAGCTGCCGCAATCCAGCGTGAGCGGCTTATCAGGCGCAAGCGGCAGTGTGGTCAGGATGGATCCGATGGTAACGAAGGAGCCGTATGTCGGATGGATCAGGCAGTGATTTCTTCCGAAGAACCCAAGCCCGGCGGCGTAGGCAAGCCAGCGGTCGACCATGGGAGAGGTATCCACGAGTGGGAGAAACTGCTCGCCCGGATAAGACGGGCGAGCAGTCTCTATGATTTTCTGAAGATAGCGGTGGATGACTTTGTGGTAGTCCATGGGCCTTGCGTAGAGCGCGATATTTCCTTCTTCGGGCTTAAGCGGTCTGTATGGAAATAGAATCACAAAGAAGGAGCGCGCCTCTTTTAGGAGCGCGGAAGGATCCAGTCTTTCTGCAAGCGAGGAGGGCGCGAAGGGGACGGAGCCAGCCTTTTGAAGCTGCTCTTTTAGCGTACTGCCGAAAGAGGCAGAGCATGCGCCGCAGGCATCCAGATGAAGCGAGGCGGCGATCTGGGTAAGGTGAGATTTTGGAGTCATGGGGTTCAGGGTTCAGGGTTCAAGGTTCAAGGTTCAGGGTTCAAGGTTCAGGGTTCAGGGTTCAAGGTTCAGGGTTAGCCCCGGGGACGTGCTGTCCCTTGATTGGGGATGAAAGCTTTGCTCGCCAGTTAGAAGTGAGGAGTTAGGAGTGAGGAGTGGTGGTGCGGCGCATAAAAATCAGAAGCGCCGCGGAGTTTTGATAGCGCTTCGCGCGCATCGTTATTTCGAGCGTAGCCGAGGGTCTTTATTGCAGAACGGTCATCACCTGATGTGAGGCAGCACTAGGACATCGTTTTCCATCGGCGCATACACGCTGATTCCCGCAATGCAGTAAAGTTCCCTCGGCTGCGCTCGGGATGACGATGCCGGAGAATCCCAGTCACTCCTAATCCCTAGCCACTAATCCCTAGCTACAAGTCACCAGTCACAAGTCACAAGTCACCAGTCACTAGTCATTCGAGATTCCTCATTCCTCATCATAAAAAAGAGGCCGGAAGGCCTCTTTTTATTTTGTCATTCGTTTCGCAAGAAGCTCACTGACTCGTTCTGTGGGCATATCATCACTGTCATAGAGAAGCCCTTTGGGGCTTTTGATGATGAGCCGATCCATCAGATCCTGTGCAATGAGGTCATTGGTGGCAGAAAGGAAGGAAAGGCATGCCTTGTCATGGTGTTCTTTCGTGATGAGACGGGAGAGTCCGGGCGCTTTCAGACGCTGCTGCAGGAAGAGCTGGTGGATGGCCTTCCAGCTTTCCTTTTTTGGGCAGGCCCTAAGAAGCACGCAGATGGTATAGCCGCGTTCTTTCAGATAGCGGATGTACTCTTTGGTGTGGGAGACGTCTTCCAGAGATCCTTCCTGAAGGATGTGGTAGCGCTCTTCGGCAGCCTGCTTCATGGCAAGGTCTGAGAGGTACTGCCCCTGAGCCATGGAGAAATAGGCACAATATTGCCCGTATTTCTTCATGAGGGCTTTATAACGAGGGTGGAAACCGCGGAAATTATCACTCATGGACTGTACGATATTTCCATCATACTCTTCGATGATCATGGAAGACATGCGTGTCTTGCCAGAGCCGGGTTGCCCGGCGATGATGAAGGCGGTGGGATGCTTCTGCCCGCCTTTTTTTCCCTGTCGGATCGATGGCCAGATGGTCTTTCGGAAGAAGGCGTTCATCTCTTCTTTGTCAAAAGCACTTTCCTTCTCGATGAGTTTTTTCGTCAGCTGTACGCTGGAAACAGGACGGAAGATCTGATCCGCCATGTACTTGGTCTCTATGTCATAGGCTTCGCGCAGCATCGAGATCTGCTCGGACATGGGGAGGCCGCGGCCTTTCCGAAGCTCGATCAGTGACATTTCATGGATGGTCTGCCGCCAAAGTTTATAGAGGCGTGCTTCATCGGAAGGGGAGATGTCTTTCTCGTCTCGCATGGTGCAAAGCAGGTTGTGAAGCGTATTAAAAATTTCCGCATTCACTTCCAGCTGGATTCCTATAGGGGTGATTTCTGCAGATTCGCTTAATTCACAAAGTGTCCGCTCGTCATAGGGCATAGCCGTACCAACTCCTTTTTAAAACAGAAATATTTTGCTCTTATCATAGCAAAGGTGTGGGGGTTTGTCCATAAGGAAATAAGGGGCAATGCGGCCGAGACGGACCGCTCGTGATATAATGAGGAACGGAAACGCGAGCGACATCGGACGGGGGTCATTCGTATTTCTGCCCATTCATTCATCGAAAAGAGGTTGACGCCCATGTATCCCACCATCCATTCTCTCGCTGTGCCCGGAGCCCGGCTTCGCGTCAGCGAGGATAGTCTTTTGATTTCCTTTGATGAAGAGCATCTCTCACTTTCGACAGCGATCTATGGCGGCGGTCTGCGCCGCGTGACAGCGGTGATGAATCAGCGGCTCAGAACCTTTTACGGGGAAGAGTCAGATTTTCCTGGTGGATCGGTAGCGGCATACCTGAAACGCTGTATCGAAAAAGAGGGAGCCGATCCGGAAAGTGCCAGTGCGCTTCTGACGGCAGCGAAGGTGTATCAGTACTCGCACAAGGTTTTCACATCCGGAGATCTGATTGTAGAGATCATTACCACGGGAGGCGTGGAGAAGACGGCCTGCCGCGCATCGTCGAAGCCTCTTTACCGAGAGAAGGACGGTCACTTTGCACCTGTCGGCACCATCAATATGATGGTTCTCATCCACGGAAGTCTTCCCGAAGGGATCATGGCGAGAAGCTTCATCACGCTGACGGAAGGAAAGAGCGCAGCGCTTTCCGATCTGGGCATCGCGGACGTGAATAACGGACGACCGGCTACGGGAACAGGGACGGACGGCATCACGCTGGTGACGGAGATCGGTGTGGAGTGCTATACGGATGCCGGCCCGTTTTCTGAGCTGGGATCATTCCTTGCCCAAGCGGCTTATGAGTCGGTGACGGAGTGCCTCGTCACTTACGATAAGCCTTGGAATGCTTTCGAAGCGCTTCAAACCCCAAAGGCTGTGAAGCTGAGGAAAGACTGATTCGATCACGCAATCATTGGATCCCTGTTTTCAAGAGATGCCAAAGAGTGTGAAAAAATGTGTCGAGCTGTTTGAGGAAGGCTATCCGGAAGAGCCTACAGAACCGCCTTCGCATGTCAAAAGGGGGATCTTCACGGGTAACACCCCGTCCTATATGATTGAAGTCAAAAGGAAAATATGATACCATGTAACTGATTTGATTTTACAAAGTAAGGAAAGTATATAAGGAGCATCGATGTTTATCATTCCCTACCTGGTCCTTGCCGGGGTCGTTCTTCTGTTCTTTGCGGTGACCTGCCTCATGGTATTCGGACTGCCCGGAAAGAAGAAAAATGCAGAACCTATCATGGCCGATCTGGATAAGACCATGGAAATTCCTACGATTTCTAAAGAAAAAGCAGCCGCTTCTCCGATCGCCGGAAAGCCTGCCGTCGATGATGCGACAGAGATCCTTCCGATCATCCGGAAGGACAATGCCGAGGAAGAGAAGACGCGTGTCTTTGCCAAAAAGGATTTCGAAAATACAGCGCCTTTCGAAGCTGTGGCTTCTGCGGAAAAGAGTCCCTTCCCGCCTGAGCCTGCACCTAAGATTCTGGAAGACCAGCCCAGGGTGGATACGCTCGAGGAGTATTTTGTCCGTCATTTCCTGAACCGCTATGGTGCCGTATCGCGGACAGTAGAGCAGGATACACGCAAAGTGACGCATCATCTCATCGAGAAGCTTGCCATGAGCGACCGGGAACTGGTGGATACGCTGACACATATCATGGTGCAGGAAGCGATGCAGAATGCCCAGCGCACCTATGTCATGATGCCGACCCCGGTCGTGCTCGCCATGGTCTCAGATGCCTTCTCGGATGTGGCGCACGGAAACAGGTCGGATACAAAGACCATCCTTGCCTACGATGCCCTGAAAGCCATGCCGCGCATGGAGGAGACCGGATTCCACGCGCTGTCTTTGCTGCTCATTTTCCACTACTCCAGAAATACGGATAACGTGGATGCCGCGCATCTCAAAACATATACAGAAAAGTACATCACGCCTTTTGTGGGCGAGCTTCCGAACGAATACAGCGGCTATCAGCAGCTTGAGTACCTGCACTGCATTTCTCTTGAAAATAAAGAGGATCCTTTCGGACAAGTGCTGCATGATTCCTACCCCTTCGTTTTTGCCTTCCGCGGCTGCATGAAGAGTGAGCTGGAAGCAGTGCGTCCTTCCTGGCCGGCTGGTGTCATTGTCAATAGCTTGTATAATTCCTACTACAAGCTGGCGGCTGTCGACGAAGCCATGCTGACATCACTTTTGGATGATCTTGGCATCGAGGATGCCGTCATGAGAGGTACCCTGCAGGCGCTGACAGAGTCTCGTCCGGCGCCGTATGACAGGAAAGAAATGAGCTATATCCTCGGTCGCATCTCGCCGGATCTGGTCAAACTGCAGGATGCCTGGGATACGAGCCTCCTTCGTCGTTCGTCACTGACACTCATGGGCATGTACATCGCCAAGATCTGCATCCGTGAGACGATTGGCGAAGACTTCGACCTCAGTCACTGGATGTGATGTGGCAGGTGACCGGGTAATGCCTTCTGACAACTACATGTATTATTGATTCAATGCCGAATTTCACCCGTGGGGCGATTGTGCTTGAAGGAAATCTGCCCTTTGGGGCAGATTTTTATTATGGAATAGTGGACTTTGCCATTATGGGATAAGGAGAATGAGAAATGGGAATTTTCGATATCATCGGGCCTGTCATGATCGGGCCATCCAGCTCGCATACCGCAGGGGCGGCCCGTATCGGGCAGGTCGCAGGCCGTATTCTGGGAGAGCCGCTGAAAGAAGCGAAGATCACGCTCTATGGCTCTTTTGCAAAGACAGGGAAAGGCCATGGGACCGATCGCGCATTGGTAGCAGGGCTGATGGGCTATGCGCCGGACAGCGGCTCCATCCGTGATGCACTGCACCTTGCGGAAGAGAAGGGCATACCGATTTCCTTTGCCCTTTCAGAAGATGACATGGGGCATCCGAATGTGGCCAAGATCGAAGCCCGCGGAAAAAACGGTGCGCATGTGACGGTTGTGGGCCGATCGCTGGGAGGCGGTCGTGTGCTGATCACGGAAATCGATGGGTATCCTGTCGAGATCACGGGAGAAGAGTATACCTTTCTTACACGTCATCACGATGTACCGGGGGTCGTGGCTGAAGTCTGCCGCGCGCTTGCTACCGAAGAGATCAATATTTCCAATATGCGTCTTTTCCGAAAGGGAAAGGGAGATGAAGCCGTCATGATCATCCATACGGACCAGTGCGTCTCGCAAAAGCTGGCTGACCGGATCGCTGCCTCAAATGCCAACATTGTGTACGCGATGGCGATGGATATTATTTAGGGCTAGCCCGTGGGGGTGTACCGTCCTTTGATTTCGTTTGAAAGATTTGCGTTTTCTAGTTAGGAGTGAGGAGTGGTGGTGCGGCAACCCTGAACTCATCAACCTGAACCCTGAACCCTAAATTTGCCCTCCCTTCAGAACCTATTGAACCAACAACTACCTATTTCAAGGAGACGACCATGCTTACTTATCATACATTATCTGAATTATTTGCTGCTGCTGATGCGGCACACTGTGCTCCTGGGGAGCTTGCCTGCCGCGCAGAGGCAGAGGAGAGTGAGAAGTCTTTTGAGGAAGTCTGGGAACGCATGAAAAATATGATTCCCATTTTCAGACAGTCGATTCAGGAAGGGCTGTCTGATACGGCGAAGTCGTCGAGCGGCCTCGTCGGAGGCGATGCCAACCGCATCTTCCAAGGCAAGATGCGGTTTCTCTCTCCGGTCTGTCAGCGCGCGGCAGCATATGCCGTTGCGACAGCGGAAGCCAATGCCAAGATGTATCGCATCGTGGCGTGCCCTACGGCAGGCTCCTGCGGCATTCTCCCTTCGGTGCTGGGTGCGGTTTCCGAAGAAGTGAATGCCACCATGAATGATATGACACGCGCACTTTTTACGGCAGGCGCGATCGGTAAGGTCGTGGCAGAGAAGGCATCGATTGCAGGGGCGGTCGGAGGCTGCCAGGCGGAGTGCGGCACTGCGACGGCGATGGCAGCTGCGGCGGCCGTGGACCTTTTGGGCGGAACGAACGCACAGATGGCGGATGCCTTCGCGCTCGCTCTGAAAAATATTCTGGGTCTTGTCTGCGATCCTGTCGGCGGGCTTGTCGAAGTTCCCTGCGTGAAGCGGAATGCGTTCCATGCCGTCCACGCTCTGGTTGCGGTGGAAATGGTCATGAATGGGGTCCAAAGTGCCATTCCTGCGGATGAAGTCATCTCGGCCATGGCGGATGTCGGGCGCAGGCTTCCTGTCGAACTCAAGGAAACCAGCCGCGCTGGTCTTGCTATGACAGAAACCGGTAAGCGTATCCAAGCGAAGCTCGATGAAAAAGCGAAACATCTTGGCTGAGCACCCGCGTTCCCCTGACGGGCAGCGATGGGAGCGTGTCAATAAGAGGAGTCCGGGCGTCGGATTCCTCTTTTCATTGGCAGTGATTCATGATAAAATGAGGCCATAGAAGCCTGAAAAAATTGTTTATAAAGGCAGGATTGCCCGAAGAATATCGCTTTGCTTATTTTCACGAGGTACTACTATGTCAAGTCAGATACAGGGACTTTTTATGACCATGCGGCTTTGGGATGTGCTGGACATCCTGGTAGTCGCTTTTTTCTTATACCGCATTTACATTCTGATCCGAGATACCCGAGCGACAGCTCTTCTGAAAGGGCTGGTGTTTCTCGGGCTTTTTACCGTGCTGGCGGGATGGTTGCAGCTGCATGTAGTCAGCTGGATCCTGGATAAGCTGATGACTGTCCTCATCGTCGCACTTCCGGTCGTTTTTCAGCCGGAGCTGCGCCGGGCGCTGGAGCAGATCGGCCGCGGGAAATTCTATGTTTCTTCCCGCATGATGAATGAGATCGAGTGGGATCATGTGATCGATGATGTCGTCGATGCAGCCATGGTCATGTCTGCGAATAAGATCGGCGCCCTCATCGTGTTCGAGAGAAGCGTCGGTCTTGATGACCGCATTGATACGGGCATCCGCATCGAAGGTCTGGTGTCCAAGGAGCTTTTGGGGAATATTTTCATCGTGAATACCCCGCTGCACGATGGCGCTGTCATCATCCGAGAAAACCGTGTCATGGCGGCAGGCTGTCTGCTTCCGCTGACGCGTGATCACAGCCTTTCTTCCGAGCTGGGTACCCGCCATAGAGCGGCTATCGGGATGAGTGAACAGGCAGACTGTGTAGTGGTTGTCGTCAGCGAAGAGACAGGTATCGTATCCTACACCTACGGTGGCCATATTTATCGCGGGCAGGATGCAGAGAGCCTTAGAAATATCCTTCGCAACTACCTGATGCAGGGGAAGCCGAAGAATGTCAGTGATGTATTACAGAAATGGAGCCCCCTGAAATGAGATTTGCCAAACATGAGTGGTGGCTGCCCAAACTCTTCTGCCTGATTGCAGCCTGCGCCCTTTGGGTGTACGTGATGAATGAACAGAATCCGATGGTAGAGAATACCTATACGGTCCCCGTGGAAGTCAGAAATCTGGATCGTTCACTGGTGGCGACCAATGTGCCTCTCAAAGTCAAGGCAAAGATCCGCATGCCCAGGAGCGATATGGTCTACATGCGTTCGGATAATATCAAAGCCTATGTGGACCTTTCCGGTCTTACTGATGGCGATTTCCCGAATACGAAGATCCATATTTCCGTACCGGGGGATGAATCCGTCATCTCTGTCACACCGGAGTATTTTGACCTCAATATCGATACCTATGCCGTGAAGACACTCCCTGCCGTGATCGAAGTCTTTGGCACGCCGGATGTGAATTTCTCGGTCGAAAGCCGCAAAGCGACACCGGATACCATCACGATCGCAGGAAGCGCTTCCAAGATCGCTGAGGCAGACCGCGCCGTGGTCTCTGTCAATGTATCCGGCAAGGACAAGAACTTTGTCGAATTTGACAGCGTGAATGTACTCGATGCAGATGGCAATACCGTCACCGGTCTTGATGTGATGCCGAGCCAGGTCCGCATCAATGTAAAGATGAAAGAGGAAACAAAGATCGGCAACCTGCCCATGAAGGTGGAAACGACAGGTGAACCGGCCAAAGGATACAAAGTGGGGAAGATCACCATCAATCCGCCTGTCGCTACACTGACTGCGCCGATCAGTTACTTTGAAAAAAACAGTGTACTGAGTCTTGATCCTATCGATGTCACGGGAGCCAGCGATACGATCCGGAAAACCGTGACTATCCCGAAGCCCATGGGCGGCAGTATCACCGTCGGACAGACGACGGTAGTTGTGGAAATAGAGAAGGACTAAAAGGGTAGCCCGTGGGGCGTGCCGTCCCTTGATTACGCTTGAATTAGAAATTAGAAATTGGAAATGAGAAATGAGAAATGGTGGTGCGGCGCAAGAAATAATGAAGCGCCGCGGAATATAAATAGTGGCGATGTCCGCTTGAGACGCTAGACGTCTGGTGTCAGATGTCAGATATCTCCCAGTCACCAGTCACCAGTTACTAGTGACTAGTCACTGACCACTTATAATCCCCAACCTCATCCAGTTGACGAAATGTCCCCTTCGCGGTAGAATACGAAAGTTATCTAGAAATTTTTGGGAGGAAATAAAATGGTTACATTATTTGGTACCGATGGTGTGCGTGGACTGGTCAATTCCACATTGATGCCGGAGCTGGCATACCAGCTCGGACGCGCGGCAGGCGCGTACTTCTGCAAAGCAAGCGGCAGACATCGCTTCCTGATCGGTATGGATACCCGCATTTCCGGATCCATGCTGACAGCAGCTCTTTCTGCCGGTCTTTGTGCGTCTGGCGTCGATGTCGATCTTGCCGGCGTCATTCCGACACCGGGCATTGCGTACCTCACCCGCACGGAAGGCTATGATGCCGGCGTCATGATTTCTGCTTCGCACAATCCATTCCCAGATAATGGAATCAAATTCTTTGATAAAAATGGCTATAAACTGCCCGACCAGACGGAGGAAGATATCGAAAATATCCTTCGCCATGATGAAGAGATCCCGCGTCCGACCGGAGATAAGATCGGCGTGATTTCGCACCGCGCTGAGCTGGCTGATAAGTATAGAGCACATGTCCTCTCGACGGTGCAGGGCGATTTCAAAGGCCTCAAGATCGTGACGGACTCTGCGAATGGCGCAGCGAGTGATTTCCTGCCGGCGATGCTGAAAGAACTCGGGGCAGATGTCACTGCGATCTTCCATGAACCAAATGGTGTGAATATCAATAATGGCTGTGGCTCCACGCATATCGAGACACTGCAGAAGAAAGTCCAGGAGCTCGGTGCGGACTGCGGTATCGCCAATGATGGCGATGCAGACCGTTGCCTCTTCGTCGATGAAAAGGGACAGGTCATGGACGGTGACCACCTGATGCTCATCAATGCTCTTCAAATGAAGAAAGAAGGACGCCTTCATGAGAATATGGTCGTCGGTACGGTCATGAGCAACCTCGGATTTGGCAAAGCACTGAAGGAAAACGGCTGTCAGACGGTATCCACGCAGGTGGGCGACCGCTATGTTCTTGAGGAAATGCTGAAGCATGACTACTCCATCGGCGGTGAACAGTCCGGCCATATCATTTTCCCTGAATTCAATACGACAGGCGACGGTCTCATCACTGCGGTGCAGACGCTGAAAGTTCTGCGTGAATCCGGAAAGACCATGTCTGAGCTCAATCACCTCATGGTCACATATCCGCAGATCCTGAAAAATGTCGAGGTCTACAGCAAGAATGGCTGGGAAGACAATGAACTCATTCGTGACTCCATCCGCGCCGCGGAAGAAGAACTCGGAAGCGATGGCCGCATCCTTGTCCGTGCATCCGGCACGGAGCCGCTCATCCGTGTCATGGGCGAAGGCAAGGAAATCAACCAGCTCGAACGCATCATCGATGACATTGCCTCCGTCGTAGAGCATGAGCTCGGAGTGGAAAATAACTAAGTTACAGGGTTAGCCCCTGGGGCGGCTCCGTCCACTGATTATGAATGAAAGCTTTGCGCGAATGAGGAATTAGGAATGAGGAATTAGGAATGGTGGTGCGGCGCATAAAAAGCAGAAGCGCCGCGGAGTATAAATAGTGGCGATGCCCGAAGGTCGTATTTAAGTCACCAGTCACTAGCTACCAGTCACTTGCGGCTCCTAATCCCTAGCCACTAATCCCTAGCTACTAATCATACCTGCTTTCAAACTTAGTCCCAAGGAAGTGCCGTCCTTTGGTTCTGCTTGAATGCGAAATGAGAAATGGTGGTGCGGCGCAAATAATAATGAAGCGCCGCAGAATTTTGATAGCGTTTCGCGCTGTCGTCATCTCGAGCGTAGCCGAGAGATCTTCCTTGCAGAACGGTCAGTGTACCAGCTGCGCCATTTCAATCACCGCTTTCTCCTAATCCCTAGCTACTAGTCCCCAGTCCCCAGTCACTAGTGACTAGTCACGAAATCCCCTTGACAGAATATCCCTATTCCATCTATAATAATCAATAAGCATCACAGGTCTGTGGCTGAAAGTCGATGGCAGTCGCAGCCAAAACGATCCACGTAACGCAGTCAAAAGGGCTGCTGAGCATGGTGCGGTTTAGAAGTAAGTCCTGCCGGGAAAACCGAGAGAGTGAGTTGTGAGAGGCGAGCGCCGGGTAGCTAAAGCTCCAGCAGGCGAGTGTGGGGTCAAAAGCCAGGTCAGCTGTAGATGCTTCATTTGTCAATATCATATGCAGGCGATGAACAGAAGAAGTACTTTCGAAAAGCTTTTCAGAGAGGATAGGACCGGTGAAACTATCCAGGTGATTCGTAAGGAAATGCATTTGGGAGCTGAAAAGGGGAAATGAGGGGAATACGGATCGTGCAATAGATCAGTGTTTTCACAAGTATCCTTTTCCGTGATGTGTTTGCGATAAAAACATTTTGCGCGGCTTCGGCCGACAGAGTGGAATAGCGGGCCACCGTCTCTGTGAGGCGGTGGTTTTTGTTTGCCAAAAACATCGAGCTGTTTCAGGCGCCATAGGAGGGAGCCATGATTTCTATACGTGAAAATCAGAAGATGGCATGACCGGCTTCCTCATGTCATGCAGCGATTCAAAAAATTACATATATAATTAAACAGGAGGCTTTTATGGAAGAGATCAAAGTATATAACACACTGACAAAAGAAAAAGAAGTATTCCATCCGATCACAGAAGGGGAAGCGAAGATCTACGTCTGCGGCGTCACCCCATACAATCATCCGCATATCGGCAATGCCCGTCCGGCGGTTACTTGGGATATCATTCGCCGCTATTTGGAATTCATCGGTTACAAAGTGACCTTTGTACAGAATTTCACGGACGTCGATGATAAGATCATCAATAAAGCCAATGCGGAAGGCAGCGACTGGAAAACAATTTCCGACCGCTACATTGATGCGTACTTCGAAGTCATGGACAAGCTCCATGTCCGCCGTGCCGATGTCTATCCAAGAGTGTCCGATCACATGAAGTACATCATCAATATGGTGAAGACACTGATCGAGAAGGGGCATGCCTATGTCCTTGGCGGCGATGTTTACTATGACATTTCTACATTCAAAGACTACGGCAAACTTTCCGGACGCAAGATCGAAGATATGCTGGCAGGCGCCCGCATCGAAGTCAATGATGAAAAGAAAAATCCGGGGGATTTTGCACTTTGGAAAGCGGCAAAGCCCGGCGAACCATTCTGGGAAAGCCCGTGGGGCAAGGGACGCCCGGGCTGGCACATCGAATGCTCGGCCATGTCCACTCACTATCTGGGCAATACACTCGACTTCCATGGCGGCGGCAGCGATCTGATCTTCCCGCATCATGAAAATGAAATTGCACAGTCCGAAGGCTGCACCGGCTGCCACTTCGTAGACTACTGGCTGCACAATGGATTCATCACCATCAATTCTGAAAAGATGAGCAAATCGCTCAATAATTTCTTCCTCGTGAAAGATGTGCTGGAAAAATACTCCGGCGATGCGCTTCGCTATTTCCTGCTCTCCACCCATTACAGAAGCCCGCTCGACTTCTCTGATGACCGTCTGGAGGAAGCGGAAAAGAATATGGAAAAACTGAAAGACGTCATTGCCCGCGTGAAGGAGCTCTCTTCTTCCGAAGGGAGCACAGTCACAGAAGCATCCAAAGCGCTTGCTGATGCTGCCGGTCATGCGATGGCAGTCTTCCATGAAGCGATGGACGACGATTTTAATACCGGCCTTGCCACAGGTGCCATGTTTGAAATCGCCAAAGCCATCAATGTATACTACAATGAAGTCCATAGCGGTATCGCATTCGACAAGGCGGCCTTTGAAGAGGCTGGCAAGACCTTCAAGACCATTCTCGATATCCTCGGCATACTTGAAAAGGAATGGAAGAAGCAGGAGGCCTATGATGACAAGGACTACAACGATCTGATGGATGTGATCCTTGCGGTCCGCCAGTCTGCCCGCAAAGCCAAGCAGTACCAGCTGGCAGATGAGATTCGAGATAAACTGGGGGACATCGGTATTGTGATCGAAGACACCCCGACAGGAGCAAGGTGGAAGAAACGTGGAGTTTAAAAGAGTTTTATTTCTAAAAAAACAGATGGTGCAAAAGATGGGAAAGCAGGCTGCGCTCCTCACGGAGCAGGATGCTTTCTCTATGGATGCACTGACGCTCGCCTACATGGGAGATGTCGTCTGGTCCCTCTTCATCCGGGACACACTCATCCATACCGGTATCTACCAGGTGCAGATCCTTTCGACGCTGACTTCGGAAATCGTATCGGCACGCTGGCAGAGCCGTATCCTTTTTGAGATCCGCGAGGTCCTGAATGACAGAGAGCTCAAGGTGTGCAAGCGGGGAAGAAATACATCAAGCACGGTGCCGAAGAGCGCGACTGTCGAAGAGTACCGCGAAGCCACCGCTTTTGAAGCTCTTCTTGGCTACCTGAAGCTTTCAGGAGAGGAGGAACGCCTGCAGTTCATCCTCCAGAAAAGTTTGAAGTATGTGGCAGGAGAATTCCAACATGCAGACTAAAAAGCAAAGCAATAGAAAACAGAGGAGAGAGAAACCGGCGGAAGGCCGGTTTCCTTCTGCCAGGCACACGGAGAAAAGACCGCCGAAGCGGAGAAGCAGTGAGGGAGATCGTCCTGTGAAAGATGACTCACTCATGACCTTTGGCAGAAACAGCGTCACAGAATTCCTGCGGGCTGATCGCGTTCGCAGGGTCTTCATCAAGGAAGGCCGGAAAGACGAGAGGCTCGCCCGGATAGCAGAAGAAGCTGTAAGCAGAGGACTTCCTGTCTTGGAAATCACGGAAGACAAGCTGGATGCCATGGCTGGCGGCGTCGTGCATCAGGGGGCGGCTGCACTCCTCAAACCGTATGAATACGCAGATCTTGACAGGGTGCTTTCGGACTGGGAGGGGAAAGATCCCATCCTCATCCTGTTGGATGGCTTGGAAGATGTGAGAAATCTGGGCGCCATCGTCCGCACGGCAGAGTGCGCGGGCGCGGCGGCTGTCCTCCTTCCGAAGCACAAGAGCCCGCCAGTTACGGCGGCGGCCATGAAGACAGCGGCCGGAGCCTTCGCCTATCTTCCGGTGTGCCAGACGGGAAACATCCGTCAGACACTGGAGGGGCTGAAAGAAAAAGGCTTCTGGGTCGTAGGCGCGGATATGGACGGGGAAAGCCTCTATTATGATGCCAATCTCAAAGGGCCCTTGGTCATCGTCATGGGGGCGGAAGGGAAAGGCGTCTCACCCCTCACAAGAAAGCTCTGTGACTTCTGTGTCCGTATACCGATGAAAGGGAAAGTCTCTTCTCTCAATGTCTCAGTGGCAGCCGCGCTCCTTATTTACGAAGCAGCGAAACAGCGAGGAGAGTGACTGGTGGTTCGTGAAGGGACTTTCACAAACTATCACGCCTTGCGGCGCCACTGCGAACGAAAGCCGTTAGTGCATAGGTTCAACAGGTTCTATAGGTTCAATGGGTTCAAAAGGTGTAGTGCGGCGCATCAAAATTAGTAGCGCCGCGAAGTTATATATATGGGGTATTGGGACGCTATATGAATTGTGCGTCCCTTCCACCCCGTTGAACCCAATGAACCCGCCCAACCTGGCAGCCGACTTTCATAGTAAAGTGGATTTTGCTGTGAATCCCTGGCTACTAGTCACTAGTCCCTGGCTACCAGTCACCCGCTACTGTAACAAGCAAGGAGCCGTATTATGAAAGATTTATACTTGGTCGATGGCTACAATGTGATTTTCTGGCTTCCGAAGGTCTTTGACAGGGAGGACCTCGAGTCAAGCCGCAAGAAGCTGATCGATCTTCTGGAAGACTACGGAGCGCACAACAATCTGGAGATGATCGTCGTCTTTGATGGACAGGGCAGCTCGAATAAGGCCAGAATCGAAAAGATGGGGAAAAATTTCACCATCGTCTTCACCCCGAGCCGCATGACGGCTGACAGCTATATCGAAAAAGAGTCCTATGACCGCAGGGAGGAGTACCGCTCCATCTATGTCGTCACTTCGGATGGCCCGGAACAGAGTCAGGTGCTTGGAAATGGGGCATATCGCGTAGCTGTCGATGATCTCATCCGTGCAGTGAATGAAGACAAGAAAGTGCAGACCACTTTCATTTCTCATCATAACAATCAAAATCTTCGGAGCGAGATCGGCCGCGCACTGCCAAAGTCTGTGCAGGATAAGCTGAATCAGCTCAGAAATGGAAAGTAGAAAACCGCTCGGCACATGCCGGGCGGATTTTCTTTGCGGATGTTCTAAAGGGGGAATGGGTTTCCTGCTTTTCATGAGATTTACATCAAAAACTTCGCAGCGCTTCTATTATTTTTTTGCCGCACCATCATTTCTTATTCCTTATGCAGGCGAAGCTTTCAAGCACAATCCAGGAGCCGCACGTCTGCCGCCTAACCTTCTTAATTTTTTCATGGACAAAAGAGGGTAAATACGGTAATATATTTAGATGATAGAAAGCGGTGATATATGTTGATAGAAAGAGCA
Organism: uncultured Dialister sp.; assembly: GCA_934178345.1. Classification (GTDB taxonomy): domain Bacteria; phylum Bacillota; class Negativicutes; order Veillonellales; family Dialisteraceae; genus Dialister. Next base: position 22,282 of record CAKPQG010000003.1, read on the forward strand.
ATGATTTCAGATTTTCTGAAAGAGAGCGGTGTAGATGCAGCCTTCATCGAGAAGGATGAGAACTGCCGCTACATCTCTGGCTTCACCGGATCTGACAGCTATCTCTTTTTAACGGCTGATGACTGCTATTTATTGACAGACAGCCGTTATACAGAGCAGGCGAAGGAAGAAGCGAAAGGTTTTACCATCATCGACTATGCCGGAAAACTGGCAAAGACGGTGGGAGAGCTTTCTGCTAGACATCACGTGACTCGTTTCGGGATCGAAGCGGGCATGACGTACAAGATGTATCTTTCTTTCGATGAGGTACTGCCGGAGGCTGAATTCATCTTCGTGACGCCGGATACGCTGAGGCAGATCAAAAGCGCGGAAGAAATCGGTCTGATGCAGGAAGCATGTCGGATTTCCGATCTGGGCTTTGAGAAGACCGTGCCTTATATCAAGGCGGGTGTGACAGAGGCCGAGCTTCGGACGATCCTGGAGTGCGCGATGCTGGAGGGGGGATCGGAAGGAAAGTCTTTCGATACCATCGTGGCATCCGGCTGGCGGTCTGCTTATCCTCACGGGACAGCGACAGATAAAGTGATCGAAGAAGGGGATCTTATCACCTTTGATTTCGGTGCGATTTACCATGGCTACCACTCGGATATCACGAGGACGGTGGCTGTCGGGGAGATCTCAGAGCGGCAGCGCTACATCTATGATGCGGTGCTGGGATGCAATGAGCATATCGAAAAGATACTGAAGGCTGGCCTCGTGGCAGCGGATGTGGATCAGGAGTCCAGAAAATATCTGAAAGAGAAAGATCTGGATCAGTGGTTCGGTCATGCGCTGGGACACAGTGTGGGGCTGGAGATCCATGAGACGCCCGCGCTGTCGCCAAGGGATCATACCGTTCTTTGCAGCGGCATGACGGAAACGGTGGAGCCGGGGGTTTATATTCCTGGTGTTGGTGGAGTCCGTATCGAAGATACGGTTGTAATAGAAAAGGATGGAATCTCCATCTTGACTAAATTCCCAAAGAAATTTTTAAGAGTGTAGCAGGAGGAAAAATTAAATGATTTCTAGTAACGATTTACGCCCGGGCATTACCGTAGAATTGGACGGACAGGTATGGCAGTGTATTGAATTCCTTCACGTAAAGCCAGGCAAAGGGGCAGCTTTTGTACGTGCCAAGCTGAAAAACCTGCAGAGCGGCTCTGTCGTAGAACGTAAATTCAATGCAGGCATCAAGCTGCAGCCGGCTACTGTAGAACGTAAACCGATGCAGTACCTGTATGAAGCGGATGGTTCCTACTGCTTCATGGATACGGAAACCTATGAACAGATCATGCTGAACAAAGAACAGCTCGGCGACAAGATCAACTTCCTGAAGGAAGAAATGGAATGCAATGTCGTATTCTTCAACGGCACCATCATCGGCGTTGATATCCCGAACTCTGTAGAACTGAAAGTCGTAGAAACAGAACCAGGCATCCGCGGTGATACAGCGACCGGCGGCTCCAAGCCAGCTAAGATGGAAACCGGCTATGTCGTTTCTGTTCCGCTCTTCATCAATGAAGGCGAAATGCTCCGCATTGATACCCGTACCGGCGCTTACATCGAACGCGTCAAGTAATTTCTATATGGAAACTGCAGAAGTAAAAAATGACCTGGGAACCGTTCGTGTATCGGACCAGGTCATTGCAGTCATTGCCCGAGAAGCAGCGCTCCATGTGAAGGGAATCTATGGGATGGATGATCGGTTCTCTCACGGGATTTCTGCGGTCATCAGTGATGCGGAAGCAGAAGGCGTGCGTGTCTCCATCCGGGAGAATGGCATCGTCATCGATCTCTACGTGGCAGCATGGCATGGAGAACGCCTGCCGGCTATCGCTTTACAGCTTCAGGAAGCAGTCAAGGAAAGCGTGGGAGATTCTACGGGCCTTAGAGTGAATGCAGTCAATGTCAATGTGGAACGCATCGTTTTCGGTGAGGAGAAATAGAGATGTCCAGTGAAGAAGCAGAGAAGAAGCGATCGGAAGAAGTCGTATATCAGAAAATCGAAGAGGCTCTGCTTGCCATGCCTGAGGTGTCTCATTTCACCGCAGATGGTTTTCAGTATCTGATGCAGGGGATCAGTCAGGCTTTCGGCTTCAAGGCCCATCGCGGCCTCTGGATACGAAATCTGAAGGATGGCCGTGTGAAGGTGGCGATTTCCATCGCACTGCATAAAGGCTGTCAGGTGCAGGAGACTGCCCGCTATATCCAGATGGTGGTGAAGAATGTATTCTCTTCTCTTAGAAGAGAGGACATCGAAAGCATTGATGTGACGATTACTGAAATGGTAGAGTGAACGGGTGTCATCAGATTTCCTGCCGCCAAAGTTTTTCATGGGAAACAGGCGCTGGCTGCATCGGCTGCACCGGCGGGCCATGGGAAACCATGTATGTGAGACAGGAAATTTCATAGCATAGAGAGAGGCTGACATGAGTAGAACAAGCGCAAGAGAATATGCACTCAAGGTGCTGTACTCCAGAGAGCTCAATCCGGAGTCAGAACCGATTGCGGAAGAGACGCTTCATTTGGAAGAGAAGGACAAGGCTTTTGCAGAGGCTTTGATCGAAGCGGCAGCTTATGAAGATGTCGATGATAAGATCAAGGCGTATTTGAAAAAGAACTGGTCGCTCACGCAGCTCAATGTGGTGGATAAGAATATTCTCCGTCTGGCTGTCGCTGAGTTTTATCATTCCGGGGAAGACCGCCCGGATAAGAAGGTCATTATCAATGAAGCGATAGAGCTTGCCAAGACATATGGCGGTGAGGAGTCCTATCGATTCATCAATGGACTTCTGGATAAGGCATTGCAAGGTGAATAATCATGAGGTTTCTTGGAATAGATACCAGCTGCTATACGACATCGGCAGCGGTTTATGATTCTTCCAAGGGGCTGATGGGGGAAGAACGGATCGTCCTTTCGGTGAAGGAAGGGCGGCGGGGACTGTCTCAGTCAGAGATGGTTTTCCAGCATGTGAAGAATCTTCCCGTCCTGCTTCGAAGGCTTTCTCCTTTGCTGCAGGATCTGAAAGGCGTAGGCGTTTCAGGATTTCCACGGAGGCGGGCAGATTCATACATGCCCGCCTTTCTTGTTGGCCGGGGTATGGCTGAAGCGCTGTCCTCTTCGCATCACATCCCTCTTTATGTATTCAGCCATCAGGAAAATCATGCAATGGCAGCGATCCGAGAGGCGCCGGCTCTTTGGGGGAAGCCCTTTTATATGATGCATATGTCCGGCGGCACACAGGATGTGCTCTCCTGCTGCTGGCAGGAAGAGGGGATGGAGATCCATGAACTTCTGACGTCCAAGGACATTACGGCGGGGCAGTTCATTGACCGCGTGGGTGTGGCTTTGGGACTTCCGTTTCCCTGTGGGAAATGGCTGGAAGCGCTGGCAGAAAAAGGAAATGACACGTATCGGATTCCTCGCTCATCCGTGAAGGGGGCATTCAGCTTTTCTGGCCCTGAAACGCGCGTCCAGCGTGATATAGCATCGCGTGCTTATCAGAAGGAAGATATTGCCAAAGGTGTCCTTATTCACATCGGGCGTGCACTCGAGAAGGAGCTCACCGGCTATCCTTTCGAAAAGGGCCGTCCCTTCATCGCAGTGGGCGGGGTCATGGCAAACCGCTATCTTCGGGCAAAGGTCGAAGAGATTTGCCAAGCTGTCGGTCTCACGCCGCTCTTCGCCGATCCACGCTACAGCAGCGACAATGCGACAGGCAATGCATTCGGCGCGTATATGGAAGATCGCTTGGGCGTGACGGGTGACTGAAAGGTGACTTTCGGGCATCAGTCTGTGATATTTGCGGGGAAGCTGACACCATTTATGAATTTCAAAAAGCACATATGCAATGATCCAGAAAGGAGCCAACCATGCTGAAAGCTGTTTTGCTTGCAAAACAGAAGGAGATCAACGAAAGACTTGAGACGCTGCTGGTCTCTGACCTGAGCGCTCATCAAAAATTGTTTGATGCCATGAACTACAGCCTTTCGGCTGGGGGAAAGCGTATCCGTCCCTTTCTGTTTCTCCTGATCCTGGAACTTTGGGGGAAAGATGCGCGGGCGTATCTGGATATCGCCTGCGCGCTGGAATGCGTGCATACCTATTCCCTCATCCATGATGACCTTCCCGCCATGGATAATGATGACTACCGCCGCGGCCGTCCCACGAATCACAAGGTCTTCGGCGCAGGCATGGCGACCATGGCCGGGGATGGTCTTCTGACCTTTGCCTTTGAACTTTTGGCAGGCGAGCAGCAGATCACTCCTCTGCTCCGCTGTGAATTGATTTCCATCTTGGCCCAAGCTGCTGGCCCTGAAGGCATGGTGGGAGGACAGGCGCATGATATCGAGAGCGAAGGCCGGACGCTGACCCTTCCGGAATTACAGCTCATGGACCACTGCAAGACAGGCTGCCTTTTGACGGCACCGGTGGATATGGCGCTGGCACTGACGGAGAGCAGCGAAGAAGAAAAGAACCTTCTGCATGCATTTGCTGTCCATGTGGGACTGCTTTTCCAGATGACGGATGACCTGCTCGACGTGAATGGGCATCTGGACGAGATGGGGAAAATGCCGCATCAGGATGCGGCGGATCATAAGTCCACCTACGTAAGCCTTCTTGGTAAGGAGCGGACGATGGCACTCGCAGAAGAAGAAGCAAGGCATGCCAAAGAGATACTGAAAAGAATTGATCGGGATACGAGCCTTCTCACAGAGCTTGTGGACATGCTGCTGGTACGCACAAAGTAGAGGAAATGTATGGGAAATCAGAAGGTCAAAAAAGAACGGCTGGATGTCATGCTCGTAGAGCAGGGCTTTTTCGACAGCCGGGAGAATGCCAAACGGCATATCATGGCAGGCATCATTCTTGTCAATGATGTGCCTGTCGATAAAGCGGGGACAAAGATTCCCGTGGATGCAAAGCTTCGGATCAAGGGACATGTGATGCCGTATGTGGGCCGCGGCGGCTACAAGCTGGAGAAAGCGATCAAGACATTCGGCATCGATATGAAGGGAAAGGTCATGGCGGATATCGGCGCCTCGACCGGCGGCTTCACTGACTGTGCGCTGCAAAATGGGGCGGCGAAGGTCTTTGCTATCGATGTCGGGACGAATCAGCTCGACTGGAAGCTCCGCTCCCATCCGCAGGTCATCAATATGGAAAAGACAAATATCAAAGTCGTGACAGAAGAGACGCTGGGGGAGAAGGTCGACCTCGTTTCGACGGATGTATCTTTCATATCTGTCCTGAAAATTATTCCGGCGGTGAAATCCATCCTGAAGGAAGATGGCGCGATGGCGATCCTGATCAAGCCGCAGTTTGAAGCCGGCAAGGACAAGGTGGGGAAAGGCGGCATTGTGCGGGAACCGGAAATCCATGAAGAGGTCGTTTCCGATACGCTCGCAGCTTTTGAAGCAGAAGGCTTCCACTGCTGGGATCTGACGTTTTCGCCCATCAAAGGCGGCTCAGGGAATATTGAATTTCTAGCCTATCTGAAGTGGGAAAAGCCGGAGACGCCGATCACGGAAGAACGCATCCATGCCGTCGTTGAAGAAGCGCATGAGACGCTGCGTAAGTAGGATAGGTCAGGCCAAAAGTTTGAAAGCAGGGATTAGGGATTGGTAGCTAGGGATTAGGGGTGCAAAGTGACTAGTGACTAGTGACTGGTGACTGAAATGCCACTTTCGAGCATCGCCCTGTTTATACTCCGCGGCGCTTCTATGTTTTTATGCGCCGCACCACCATTTCTAATTTCTCATTCAAGCGAATCTTTCAAATGCAATCCAAGGGCGTACTGCCCCACGAGCTAACCCTGAATCCATGATTATGAGGTGATATTCATTGCGATTTGCTATTTTTCCGAATCTGGGAAAAGAGAAGCTCTTTACCTTTCTGCCCGAGCTTCTTGGGATGATAGAAGAAAGAAGGTCGAGCGCGCTGCTGCCGCTTTCTATGAAAGAAGGACTGGAGGCGGGCGGTATCGAGGGGGCTTCTTATGGCAGCATCGATGAGCTGGGAAATTGTGACTGCCTGCTCTCCATCGGCGGCGATGGCTCCTTCCTGGGAGCGGCGCGGACGTTTCGCGACTACCCCATCCTGATGGCAGGGATCCACTTGGGTGAGCTGGGATTTCTGAACAGCATCACCATCGAAGACACCGCCCTGCGTCTGGATCAGATCCTTGCGCGGCACTATACCGAAGAGTCGCGGCTGTTTTTAGACTCTGTCCTGAAGCATGAAGACGGCAGTCAGGAGTGGCTGACGAGCGTGCTGAATGATGTCGTCATCGGGCATAACAAGATCGGGCAGTTGGCAAGGCTGAATCTTTCCGTCAATGGGCATCTGATCCAGGAATATGCTTCTGACGGGCTCATCGTTTCTTCGCCGACCGGGTCTACCGGTTATGCTCTTTCCTGCGGAGGCCCGGTCATGGGGCCGAGCGATGACCGCATGATCGTGATCCCTATCTGTGCCCATACGCTGCAGCGCTTCGCTATCGTCTTGAAGTGCAGTGATACCGTAGAAGTCACCGCTCCGCCGCGGGAGAAGAATCTCTGTATTTCGCTCGATGGCAGCGAATCCTGTCCTTTCAAAACGACAGACCGGCTTTTTATCAAAGGAGCGAATAAACCGATCCGCTTTATCCGCTTTGCCGATCAGGATTTCTTCGGGACGATCACCAAAAAGCTGGTGAGGAAGATTTATGAGACGGTGTAGAAAAGGGCTCGGGATTAGGAACCTCGAGTGACTAGTGACTGGTGACTTGAATACTACTTTCAGGCATTGCCATTATGTATAACTCCGCGGCGCTTCTGATTTTTATGCGCTGCACTACCCCCGTTGAAACGTCTGAATCTATGAACCCACCAAACCTCTTTCATCCGCAATCACAGGGCAGCACGCCCCACGGGCTAACCCTGACCCCAATTTCCAAAATAGATGTCAAAAAACATTTGACATCTATTTTTATTTCTGATAAAATAATCAAGTCATTGTACAAGGTGCCATGACGCAACCGCACGGAGACGGCTCCGTAAATGCTTTTGCAAGCTGCCATATTCGGCGAGTATAGTAAAGAGGAGGTGCACACATGTACGCAATTATCAAAACCGGTGGTAAACAGTACTGCGTTGAAGAAGGCAAAGTCATTACCATTGAAAAACTGGACGTTGAAGCAGGCGCAGAAGTAGCTTTTGATGAAGTTCTTCTCGTATCCGGCGACAGCGTAAAGATTGGCCAGCCAACCGTTGCAGGCGCAAAGGTTACCGGCAAGGTTCTGGAACAGGGTAAAGGCGCTAAGATTCGTATTTTCAAATACAAAGCTAAGTCCAACTACCGTCGTCGTCAGGGCCATCGTCAGCCTTTCACCAAGGTTCAGATCGAAAAGATCGAAGGCTAATGATTACCGCAAGACTACATTTAGTCGAAGGACTCTATCAGGGATTTACCATTACCGGTCATGCCGATGGGGCGAGGGAAGATAATGAGTACGATCTCATCTGTGCAGCGGTGTCGGCAATCACACTGACGATCGCTGCCGGACTGCAGGATATCCTGCAGATGGATGGGACTTTTGATTCGAAATCCGGCTTCATGAATGTGGATCTGCAATCGCATGCGAATGAAAAGAGCCAGATTCTGATAGAAACCATGGTTCATGGTTTGGAAGCCATTCAGGAGCAGTATCCTGATAAACTTAAAATTATAACGGCAAAGGGGTGAATTACATGTTACTGTTTGATCTTCAGTTATTCGCTCATAAAAAAGGTGTTTCCAGCACAAAGAACGGCCGCGACTCCAATGCGCAGCGCCTGGGAACCAAAATGCACGCAGGTCAGATCGCTAAACCTGGCAACATCATCGTTCGTCAGAGAGGCACCCATCTCCATCCGGGTCTGAACGTTAAGATTGGCAAGGACGATACGCTCTTTGCAGTCGCAGAAGGCAGAGTTGCTTTCGAACGTCTCGGCAGAGATAAGAGACAGGTCAGCGTTTATCCTGTAGGTGAATAATCTAAACATAAAGAGCTGTACTCGAAAGAGTACGGCTTTTTTATTTTGAAAAATCAGGGGTGTAATAGCTGCTGTGGGTTTATGAAGCTCAATGGGAAAGACGCGGCAAGGAAGCAGAGCGCTCTTTTGGAAGAGCGCAGCGAAGCTGCCAAGAGGCCGGGAGACCTTTGAAGCCTTTGAATCCGCTGCACACGGTCTCTGATCCATGGTCCTTCTTTCCAAGATACTCAAATCTCATCAAATGATGCAACTATCGAAATTCACCTATTGACGCATTTTCATTTTTATACTACCATTGACTTAAATCTATTCAAAAGCAGTGGGGGAAGTCTGTGTCCTCACTTGCTATAAAGGAGGAGTCAGAATGATTCGTGTATTAGTGAATGGGGCTGCAGGACGCATGGGCAGCGAGGTTGTCCGCTCAGTCCTCGCAGAAGATGGCCTGGAGCTTTGCGGCGGCGTCGATATCGGTGCAGCTGGCAAAGATCTGGGAGAAGCGATCGGTATCGGACACAATGGGATGATCATTGATAAGACGCTGGAGGAAGCATTTGCCAAAGGCAAGCCGGATGTGATCGTTGATTTCACCAGTCCGAAGGTCATTTATGAAAATGCAAAATATGTCCTTGAAAATGGGGTCAATATCGTCATCGGAACGACCGGCCTTACGGCTGAGCAGAGAGAGGAACTCGCCGGCATTGCCCAAAAGACGGGCGCCAATGGACTTGTTGCACCGAATTTCTCTCTGGGAGCTGTCCTTCTGATGAAGGTATCGGCGGAGATCTCCAAATACATGCCGAATGCTGAAATCATCGAGCTCCATCACAATCATAAATATGATGCTCCTTCCGGCACAGCGAAGCTGACTGCCGAAAAAATGGCAGCGGCCCGCACCATGGAACCGGAAGCGGATGAAACAAAGGAAAGCCTGCCGGGCGTTCGCGGCGGCAAGTACGAAGGGATCACCATCCACTCTGTCCGCCTCCCGGGCTATGTGGCACATCAGGAAGTCCTCTTTGGCGGTTATGGGGAAATCCTGACCCTGCGTCATGATTCTCTGGATCGCAAATCCTTTATGCCGGGCGTCATGCTTGCCTGCAAGAAGTGCATGACAGTCAAAGGCTTTGTTTATGGACTTGAAAATTATTTGGAATGAGGTGCTTGACTATGAGTAAACTCCCGCGCGTCGCCGTCCTTGGTGCTACTGGTGCCGTCGGACAGGAATTTATCCGTCTGTTTGAAGAAAGAAATTTCCAGTTCGCTTCCCTGAAGCTTCTGGCCTCCAAACGCAGTGCAGGCAAGAAGCTCATGGTCTGCGGCAAGGAATATACGGTAGAGGAAGCCAAGCCGGAATCTTTTGAAAACATTGATGTGGCTCTTTTTGCAGGTGGCAGCATCAGCAAGACGCTGGCACCGGAAGCAGCCAAACGCGGTGCTGTAGTCATTGATAACTCCTCCACCTTCCGTATGGATCCGGAAGTACCGCTTGTCATTCCGGAGATCAACCCGGAGGATATCGCAAAGCACAAAGGCATCATCGCAAATCCGAACTGCTCCACCATCATCATGCTGATGGCACTGAAGCCGATTTATGACCTTTCCCGCATCAAACGCATCGTTGTCAGCACCTATCAGGCGGTATCCGGTGCGGGCAAAGAAGGCATCGATGAGCTCTATGAAGAAGCTGCTGCTTTTGCTAAAGGCGAGAATTATGAACCGAAGATCCTTCCGTCGGCCAGCCTTCCGAAACATTACCAGATCGCATACAATCTGATCCCGCAGATCGATATCTTCCTGGATAATGACTACACCAAGGAAGAGATGAAGATGGTGAATGAAACTCATAAGATCATGCATGATGCGGAGATCGGCATCACTCCGACCGCTGTTCGTGTGCCGGTCGCAAGAAGCCATGCGGAGTCCATCTATGTGGAAACCGAAGAGCCGCTTACGGTCGAACAGGTGAAGAAAGCCATCGAAGGCTTCGAAGGCGCTGAACTGGTCGATGATGTAAAGAATATGATTTATCCGATGCCTCTTGATACCTCGGATAAGACAGATGTGGCCGTCGGCCGTATCCGTAAGGATCTCGTAAATCCGAATGGTATCAACCTCTGGGTGTCCGGCGATCAGATCAGAAAAGGCGCAGCGCTCAATACCCTGCAGATCGCAGAGTATATGATCGCGCATGATATGTTGTAAAAATGGTTGATGGGTTCAGGGTTAGCCCCGGGGACGTTCTGTCCCTTGATTGTGAATGAAAGCTTTGCGCGAATTAGAAATGAGAAATGCGAAATGGTGGTGCGGCGCATAAAAATCAGAAGCGCCGCGAGTATATATGGGGTGATGCCCGAAAGTGGCATTGAAGTCACCAGTCACTAGTCACTAGTCACTTCTAATCCCTAATCCCTAGTTCAAAGATAAAGATCCAAAGGAGATACAACTATGGCAACTGCTCAGTTTGGCCGCGTCATTACGGCTATGATTACTCCGTTCACAGAAGATGGTGCTGTTGACTACGAAAGTGCTGTCGCTCTTGCAAAGCACCTCGTTGCTCATGGCTCTGAAGGCATTCTTGTCGGTGGAACCACCGGTGAAGGTGCTACCATGACCGCAGAAGAAAAACTGAAACTGTATACCCTCATCGTAGATGCTGTCGGTAAACGCGCGGAAGGCAAGAAAGTGCCTGTCATGGGCAATATCGGTACCATCAGCACCGCAGATACCATTGCATTCGGCAACAAAGCCAAAGAAACAGGCATCGACTGCGCGCTGGTGATCGTTCCTTTCTATGTCAAACCGAATCAGGAAGGGATGTACCAGCACTTCACAGCGGTTGCAAAAGGCGTAGATCTGCCGCTCGTTCTTTACAACGTACCGGGCAGAACCGGCGTATCTATCCAGCCGGAAACCATCAAGAGAATCGTAGATGAATGCCCGAATGTCGTCGGCATCAAAGATGCAACCGGCAACTGGGATCAGGTCACCAAGGAAAAAGCGCTGCTTCCGGAAGACTTCATGATCTACAGCGGTGATGATGCATTCACACTGCCTGTTCTTCTCGCTGGCGGCGTAGGTATCATTTCTGTATCCTCTCATGTCATCGGGGATGACATGCTGGCTATGGTGGATGCCTTCGAAAAAGGCGATCTTGAAAAAGCCAGAGCGCTTCACCTCAAGATGTATGAAATCAACAAAGGCATGTTCTTCACCGCAAGCCCGACACCGGTCAAGACAGCAACGAACCTCATCGGCCAGCCTGGCGGACACTTCCGCCTGCCGATGGTCGAACCCACCGAAGCAGAAAAAGCAAAGGTTCGCCAGATGCTTGAAAACTATGGCGGCCTGCTCTAAGAGCAACAAAAAACTGGAATCCATATGGATTCCAGTTTTTTGTTGCTTAGTCACCAGTCACCAGTCACCAGTCACCAGTCACTCATTCTCCCTTGCATCCGCACGATACTTGATCGAAAAGAAAATAAAAACGATGAGCGCACAGGTGAAGGCGGTGAGGCTGGTCAGCTGCGCGCTCTTGAGGCCGAAGGCCAGACTGCCGTAGTCGCCGCGGAAGAATTCCAAAAAGAAACGAAGCAGTGAGTAGAGCATGATGTAGAGACAGAAGGTCGTACCGCGGGCATGCTTGAAGCAGGCATACCAGAGGAGCAGTCCCAGAATGATAAGATCCCCCTGACACTCCCAGACCTCGGCAGGCCACAGAGGCTGTGCGCCGTAGGTGTGATAGGCAAGTGTGGTATCAGGATACAGAATGCCGAAATTGGCGCCCGTCGGATGACCGAAGGCATCACCATTCATGAAGTTTGCGATACGTCCGATGGCCTGTCCGAAAATGATGGCGGGCGTCACGGTATCAGCAAAGGGCAGGACTGGTATCTTGTGTTTTCTGAGATAGAAATAGGCGGCCACGCAGGCAAAGATGACACCGCCCTGGATGGCCATGCCACCCTGCCACACGTAGGGGATTTCAAGCAGATGGTCATGGTAGTAGTCCCAGTCAAAGAAGAAGACATCCCAGAGACGTCCGCCGATGATGCCGACAAAGGCGATGGTGATGCCAAGGTCAAAGACATGCTCATGCCAGCCGCGTCCGTCCTTCTTCAAAAGGTAGTAGGCCATGATGCAGCCGAAGATGATGCCAAGAGAAAAAAAGATTCCATAAAAACGGATCGGAAATCCACCGATGAAAGTGACATATTGATGCATGAGACGAACTCCTTTTTTTATGAGTAGCTGGTGACTAGTAGCTGGGGATTAGGGATGAGTGGCTAGAGATTATGTGCCTCGAGTGACTAGTGACTGGTGCCTTGAATACGACTTTCGGGCATCGCTCCGTTTTCGTCATCCTGAGCGGAGGGAAACGACGTTTATTCGGATAGCCTCAGCCAGAACTGATGAGATCTGAGTCGAAGGATCTCGGCGAAACCGCTACACCACCCGTGAACCCGTTGAACCTTTTTCTCAAACAAGCAAAGGGTAGCACGCCTCGTGGGCTAGACCCGAACCCTCACACCTTTATATTCTTTTTATTATACAACAGCCGTAAAGTATGCCCAAATAGAATAACAACCTTTTGAAAAACTTCTTTCTGTGAAATGGAGTCTCATAAAATACCGGATATTTCCATATTAAGCTAATACCCAGCTAATAATAGAAAAATTCTATACATATAGGGGGTATAGGTAAACACATAGAAAATTCGATTTCCTCATGGAAGACTAATGCGGAAAATGAGAATCAGAAAAACCCATAAATATAAGTAAAACCGAATGAAATATGCTATAAAAAGAATGTATTCTCAAATAAAAGGAGAGAATCACAGGGAATTGAAAATTTCAAAAGTACTTAAAAACTAATAATTTTATCTTTTTTTTGACAGAAAGGACTTGAAATCCTAGAAAGCTATGGTATTATACTCATATAAGGAAAATAACTTCTAATGACTATTTACTTTTGCATGGCTGCGGGTTCAATAATAACAACAATACCCCACTAAAAATAATAATAAAGCTGTGCGATTGGATTTCCTTTTTCTTTTTACTTGCTATGGGAGGAACTTTATAATGAGAAACTGTGTATTAATCATCGAACATGATCCGAGTGTCAGCCGTTTCATGCAGCTCAAGCTCGAAGAAGAAGGCTTCAGCTGCCTCATTGATAATACAGGAGAGGCTGCTGTCGATCTGGCAGGCCAGCGTCAGGTGGATCTGATTCTTCTTGATCCGGACGAACCGCTGAAGGGCGGTCACGAAATCTTGGGAAAGGTGAGAGAGATCAGCTCTCTGCCGATCATCTACCTGTCTTCCGATACGTCTGTCGATGCGAAGGTCGAAGCGCTGAATGCCGGTGCCGATGATTATATGACAAAGCCATATGCTACCAAGGAACTCATTGCTCGTATTCATTCTGCGCTGCGTCGCCACGAAGAACCGAAAATTATCGTGGATCCGGCGTTCACCATTGGTGACCTCTCCATCTATCCGGAACGTCATGAAGTACGTGCCAGCGATGAAGTTGTCGACCTCACAAAGAAAGAATTCGACCTGCTCCTTTTCCTGGCCAAGAATAAAAACCGTGTACTGAAAAGAGAAGAAATTCTGGAAAAGGTCTGGGGCTATGGCTATGCAGGCAAGACGAATATCGTGGACGTTTATGTCCGTTATCTGCGCAGCAAGATCGATGAAAAAGTCGGCAAAAAATACATCCATACCGTTCGTGGCATCGGCTACGTAGCTAGAGACTGATATGATTCGTCAAGTCATTGTCGTAGAAGGTAAATCAGATATCGCTCGTGTGAGCCATGCTGTAGAAGCTGATATGATCGCCACGGAAGGTTTCGGCATCCGCCGCGAAACATTAGAACAGATCCGCCTCGCTTATGAAAAGCGGGGCATCATCATCCTGACGGATCCCGATGGCCCCGGGGAACGCATCCGCCAGCGCCTGACCAAACTTTTCCCGCAGGCACTGCACGCTTTCGTGCCGAAGTCGGAAGCCTCCACCAAAGATGACGTGGGCATCGAAGACGCTTCGCCCGAGTCCATCCGAAAGGCGCTTTCCTGCCTCCGCGTCCAATATCAGGAAGACTCTGAGGAGTTTTCCATGGGGGATATTTTTGCAGCTGGCCTTACAGGCAGGCCGGATTCTTCAGAAAAAAGAGCCAGAGTCGGTGCGCTCCTTGGTATCGGCTATGGGAATGGGAAACAGTTCTTGAAACGGCTGAATCATTTCGGCATTACTCGCAGCGAGTGGGATAAGGCATTGGAAGCATGCCAGAAGGAGCCGACATGTTAGACGCCAATTTAGCAGACCGTAAAGTCGTCCAGTATGTGATGAACCGTTTCGGTATCCATGCGAAGCACCGCCTCGGCCAGAACTTCCTCATCCGTCCCGACGTTGTCGCTGCCATCGCAGAGGCTGCAGAGCTAGGCGAGGGGACGCCCGTCATGGAAATCGGGGCCGGGATCGGCACCCTGACGCAGGCACTCGCGGAGACCGGTGCGGATGTGACAGCCTTCGAGCTCGACCAGAGCTTGAAGCGCGTCCTCGATCACACACTGGAACATTATAAAAATATTCATATCATCTATGAGGATGTGCTGAAAGCCGACCTCAAGACCATTCTGGGAGAAAAGGACTGGCACTGCGCGGCGAACCTGCCGTACTATGTGACCACGCCGATTCTCCTGACGCTCATCCAGTCAGGGCTTCCCATTTCCCTCTTCGTCTTCATGATGCAAAAGGAAGTGGCAGACCGCATCCTTGCCGCGCCTGGCTCGAAGGACTACGGCGCGCTGACACTTGCGGTCCAGTTCGACTGCACGGTAGAGCGCGTCATAGACATCTCGCCGACTGCCTTCATTCCGCGGCCGCAGGTCACGTCGACGGTACTGAAGATCCGTCGCCGTGAGAAGCCGGCGGTCAGTGTGAAGGATAGAAAGCTCTTCTTCAGCCTCGTCAAGATGGGCTTCGGCCAGCGCCGCAAAGTTTTCACCAATGCGATGAAAGCCGGCGGTATTTCTGCCGACATGGTGAAAGCAATCCTTGAGAAAGCCGATATCGACGGTTCCCGCCGCGGAGAGACCTTCTCCATGGAAGAGTATGGCCGCATGGCGGATGCGTGGTATGAATTGATTCATGAATAGTTAAGGAAACGCTGATTAAATCTGACAACGATGTAATCCGTGTTTCCTTAAAACATCGCCTGGTGAAATCAGGCGATGTTTTTTTATAAAAAAGCATAAGACTATGCTGTATGTGACCGGTCCAAACTCACGTTGATGTCTCGGTATTTTCACATATTTTACAGAGGGGCTATATTTTGCTTCAGGTATTTCCTGCTTTCTTCGGAGGGAAGTATCTGATGTGTAAGCCGCTATATATTGATGGGGAATCCGAAGGCGGAGCTTGTGAATGATGTGCGCTGCGGCAGATTTCCAGTAGCGCATCTGCGGTCTTATTCACAGGAGACGGATACGGAAATCAGTCAAAGCAAAACGCTCTTTGCCCGAAAAAGGCAAAGAGCGTTTCTTTTGGCGGAGCAGGTGGGATTCGAACCCACGGGCCTCGAAAGGCTAACGGATTTCGAGTCCGCCTCGTTATGACCACTTCGATACTGCTCCATGATGAAATTATTTCCGGCGATGGGTGAAGAAATCGTCCATGAGCACCTGACACTTCTCTTTCAGAATCCCGGAAGTGATGTCCAAGGTGTGATTTGCCATTCCTTCTCCGATGTGGAAGCGCGAGTTGATGCCGCCGTAGAGGGGATTGGCTGCGCCGTAGATCAGATGCGGGATGCGGGCATTCATGATAGCACCCGCACACATTGGGCATGGCTCTATGGTAACATAAAGCCGCGTGTCCGTCAAACGCCATTTGGAAAGAAAATGGGAGGCGGCGCGGATGACGTTGATTTCCGCGTGGCTGGTGGGGTCGAAGGTGGCTTCGCAGCGGTTGTGGTCAGCAGCGAGGATGATGTCCTCATAGACGAGGACGGCACCGATGGGGATCTCTCCTTCGTTATAGGCTTTTTGTGCTTCATCAAGTGCGATCTGCATGTATTCTGTGTCGGTCATGGGGACTCCTTGGGAAAATACAGAGTTCAGGGTTAGCCACTTGGGCGTGCGGCCCCTTGATTGTGAATGAAAGCCCTGCTCGAATGAGGAATTAGGAATGAGGAATTAGGAATGAAGGTGGCGGCTTCGCCGCAAATATATATGGGGCGATGCCCGAAGGCTGGAGGGAAGAAGTCGGAAGTCGGAAGTCAGATGTCTGATCCCTAATCCCTAATCCCTAGCCACTAATCCCTAGCTACCAGTCACATGTCTCTAGCCACTCATCCCTGCTTTCAAACTTGTGGTGCGGCGCATAACAAAGTGAAAGCACCGCAGAGTTTGGAATTGATTGGCATATCGCTTACCGTTATTTTAGCACATTCAGTGTAGCTATCGTATCCGCGTCAGTTTTAACTCGCTGAAAATGGCTTGCCCTTTCTTTCTGAAAAAATCCCATTTCATTCTTTCCTATCTATGGATGGTTGTGCTAAAATAAAGTGAAAATACCTTGAAGGTATAATGACAGAACGGAGGAGAAGAATGGAAGAAGAAAGAAAAACTGCGAATTTTATCGAAGCGGAAATCAATAAAGATATTGCAAATCATGTCTATGCGAATGATCGGGTGCTGACGCGTTTCCCGCCGGAACCGAATGGATACCTTCACATCGGGCATGTGAAGAGCATCTGTCTCAATTTTGGCATTGGACAGAAGTATCACGGAGAGACGAATGTCCGCTTCGATGATACGAACCCGGCAAAGGAAGAGGTCGAGTACGTGAATTCCATTCTGGAGGATGTGAAGTGGCTTGGTTTCCAGTGGAAGGAACCGGTGCATTATGCATCTGACTACTTCCCGCAGCTGTATGAATTCGCCTGCAAGCTGATCCGCATGGGTCTTGCGTATGTCGATGACCAGACGAGCGAGGAAATCCATGATACTCGTGGTGATCTGAAGCATCCGGGCAAGGAAAGTCCGTACAGAAACAGAAGCGTCGAAGAGAACCTGAAGCTTTTCCAGGAGATGAAGGAAGGCAAGTACAAGGATGGCGAAAAGGTGCTTCGCGCCAAGATCGATATGGCTTCGCCGAATATGGTGATGAGAGATCCGGTCATCTACCGCGTACTGCACGCGACCCATCATAGAACGGGGGATACCTGGTGCATTTATCCGCTCTATGATTTCGCACATCCGCTCTCTGATGCCATCGAAGGGATCACGCACTCCATTTGTACGCTGGAATTTGAAGAACGCCGCCCGCTTTATAACTGGTGTCTGCAGGCATTCGACGGTCCGGAAAAGCCGCGCCAGATCGAATTTGCCCGTCTCAATGTGACGACGATGATCACGAGCAAGAGAAAGCTCCGCAAGATGGTAGAAGCCGGCCTTGTTTCCGGCTGGGATGATCCGCGTATGCCGACCATCAGCGGGATTCGCCGCCGCGGCTACACGCCGGAGTCGCTGCGTCATTTCTGTGAGCTGGTGGGGGTCGCCAAAGCGGACAATCTTGTCAATATCGCACAGCTGGAATACTGCATTCGTGAAGACCTGAAAGCGAAAGCTCCACGCCTCATGGTGGTCGTCGATCCGGTGAAGGTCGTCCTCACCAACTATCCGGAAGGACAGATCGAAGAGATGACGATGGAGAACAATCCGGAGGATGCTTCGGCTGGAGAACGTCAGGTACCATTTGGCAGAACTCTCTATATCGAACGGGAAGACTTCATGGAAACGCCGGTGAAAAAATTCTTCCGCATGACACCGGGCAAGGAAGTCCGCCTGAAGGGGGCTTATATCGTGAAGTGCGAGGATGTCGTCAAGGATGCAAATGGCGATATCGAGGAAATCCACTGCACGGTCGACTTTGATACGAGAAGCGGCACGCCGGGGGCGGATCGCAAGGTGAAGGGGACGCTCCACTGGGTAGCCGCTGATACAGCGGTCGATGTGGAATCCCGCCTCTATGACTACCTGATCCCGCCGGATGATACGGATGATGGCCGCGATTTCATGGAAAAAGTGAATACCCACTCTCTGGAAATCAAGCACAGCAAGGCAGAGCCGGAAATCAAAAAGTACAAGGTCGGAGATCGCTTCCAGTTCCTCCGAAAAGGCTATTTCATCATTGACAAGGACAGCACGGAAGATCATCTGGTCTGCAACCGCATCGTAGGTCTGCGTGATACCTGGGCGAAGCTCGCCAAGAAGAACGGCTGATTATGAAGATGTGGAAAAGCGTTTGCGCCGGACTTCTCGTGGCAGCCCTGCTGCCGATGTCCTCTCTGGCAGCGGAGACGCTGGATCTCAAAGGCATCGGGCGGATGACGGTGCCAAAGAATGTAACCTTTGAAAAAGGTACGCAGGCTGCGCTGCCCTTCCTTTCTGCGGGTGGGACGGAGCGATTCTTTTTGCGGCACGGTATGACGAGCAGTGTGTATTACACGATGACCTATGCGAATCCGCCGGATTTCAGCTATGGCTGGGCGATGTCGCATAAGCTCGGTGTATCCTATCTTCTCGGCATCGGAGCGGTGAATCATAAGGATGATCCGGCGGAAGAGCAGCTGGATCTCATCGCGGCTGATCTCAATGAAAAGCTGATAGCGGCCGGAGCCTCTTTTGAGGGAGAAGCACCTCTGGTAAAGAGCAGGGATAAGAAGCATCTACGCTATGAAGGCTCTGTCGTCATCACGACGAAAGAAAAGGATATCACCTACCATGAGGCGTATCAGATCGTCCTTGCCTGTGATGGCTATTTCACAACGCTCGGTATCATCAATACAGATGCGGATCAGAAGGAGCTTACCGCGTCGGTGAAGGCAATGGTGCAGAAGAGAAAACTCCCTGAAAAGGTCAGCCTGCTCGATCTGGCAAAACGTGGGACATCCTTGACGGAGTGGGAGTGAATCAAAGCGGCAATCACCATTGACAAGGTGGCTTCAAACATTTAATATGTAAGTGTAGTAAATTCAGGGAAACATGGATGCCATAGCGGCATCAGATTTCTCAGATGTACTGGTATGTAATAGGAGGAATTCCAAATGGCAAAAGTAGCAATCGTATACTGGTCCGGTTCCGGCAACACAGAAGCTATGGCTCAGGCTGTAGAAGAAGGTGCCAAGGCAGCTGGCGCAGAAACGACCCTTTCTTTCGTTTCTGATACCACAGCTTCCGATGTAGCAGCTTTCGATCACATCATCCTTGGCTGCCCGGCTATGGGTAATGAAGAACTGGAAGAATATGAATTCGAACCATTCTTCGCAGAACTGCTTCCACAGCTGAAAGGCAAAGTTGTCGGCATTTTCGGCTCCTACGCTTGGAATCAGGGCGACTGGATCGAAAACTGGAAACAGCGTTTCACCGATGAAGGCATCGAACTCGCTGCTGAACCGGTCAAAGCTTACAGCTATCCGGACGACGATGCACTGGCAGCTTGCAAAGCTCTTGGCGAAACCGTTGCTAAAGCGTAATGACTATATAAAAAAGGGCGTTCCGAGGAGCGCTCTTTTTTAATATTTTCAACATGTGGGGAAAACCATTGGAGAACATGTATCTCGTGAGTGAGGAGTGAGAAATGAGGAGTGAGGAGTGGTGGAAGGGGCGCACAATTCATATAGCGCCCCAATACCCCCCCCTTATTATAAAACGGTTCTTATCGTATTTATATATGACTCCGCAGCGCTTCTAAATTTTCATGCGCTGCACCTTCACTCCTAACTCCTAACTCCTAACTTTCGTCATTCGTTTTTCATCAAAGATGGGATGAACGGAATCATCCGACAAGAGGAGGTCAAGATGGGACAGAAAGTAGCGATCATTTATTATTCTGCGACAGGGAATACGGAAGCTATGGCGGAGGCTGTCGCAGTCGGTGCTAAAAAGGCAGGAGCGGATGTGCTGCTGGCGCCGGTATCGGATGTGGATCCCGTGGAAATCGGTAATACCTGCCACCATATCATTCTGGGCTGCTCGGCCTGGGGGGTGGAGGTGATCGAGGAGGCACAGATGAAGCCTTTCTGTGAAAAGCTGAAGCCCTATCTCAAGGGAAAGATCATGGGCATCTTCGGTTCGTGCGGCTGGAGCCGCGGTGCGTGGCTGAATTCCTGGTATAATGAGCTGCACTTTGCCGGAGCCAGATTCCCGGCACATCCGCTCCTTGCGTATGGCTATCCGGATGAGACCGCGCTCCAAAACTGCGAAGAGCTTGGAAAAGCAGTGGCAGAGGCGGAGGAATGACTGGTGACTGGTGACTAGTGACTAGTGACTGGTGACTGGGGACTGGAGACTAGGAGACTAGAAGACGTCAGGCTCTCGTGTCGTCATTTCGAGCGATAGCGAGAAATCTTTGTCATTCGCACTCAGGCGGGCTATGTTTGGACCTCCGAAACGGGAAAACTGCCAGGGAAACACTGATTCTGCGATTGAATCAGTGTTTCCCTAGCCCCAGTCCTTCGGATCCCCCCGTTGAACTTTCTGAACCTGTTGAAACTGTTCAACCTGTTTCCACGCATAGAATCAAACAACCAAATAACCAACAAAAGAATCGAAAGGACGATAACCAATGAATTGGGACAATAAATTTGCCAGCGATGTGAAAGCGGTACCATTTTCCGGTATCCGCAAATTTTTCGATCTGGCCAGCTCTATGAAAGATGTGATTTCTCTGGGTGTCGGCGAACCGGATTATGCGGCTCCTGACAAGGTCATCCATGCGTGCATTGACAGCCTGAAGAGAAAGGAAACGTCTTATACGTCGAACTGGGGACTTCTTGAGCTTCGTGAAGAGATCGGAAAGCTTTTTGAAAAGCGGTATGGCCTGACCTACGATCCACAGGATGAGATCATGGTGACCGTCGGTGTTTCAGAAGCCATCGGCCTTGTCATGACGACTTTCCTGAATCCGGGAGACGAAGTGCTGATCCCGGATCCTGCCTACCTGGCGTATCCGGCCTGCGTTTCCATCGCGCACGGCGTACCGGTCTTGGTACCGACCTATGCGAAGGATGAATTCCGCCTCACGGTGGAGGAGCTGGAGAAAAAAGTCACGCCAAAGACGAAGGCCATCCTGATCGGATACCCGAATAATCCGACCGGAACCATCATGGATAGAGCGTCGCTGGAAAAGGTCGCTGCTTTTGCCAAGGCCCATGATCTCATCGTTATCGCGGATGAAATCTACTGCGATCTGACGTATGAGGGGCAGCATACCTGCTTTGCTTCGCTGCCTGACATGCAGGAGCGCACGATCGTCATGAATGGTTTCTCCAAGTCTTATGCCATGACGGGCCTTCGTATCGGCTATATCTGTGCTCCGCGCGAAGCGCTCGAGGAAATCTACAAGGTGCATCAGTATGAAATCCTCTGTGCTTCCACGACCAGCCAGTATGGTGCGATCGAGGCACTCAGAAACTGCGATGCTGATGTAAAAGCGATGTTTGAGGAATATGCGGCCCGCCGTGAAATGATTTATCAGGGACTGGTAGATATCGGTCTGACCGTCTTCAAGCCGAAGGGTGCTTTCTATATTTTCCCAGACATCAGCTGCACCGGTATGGATGATGAAGAATTCTGCGACCGCCTTCTCTCGGAAGAAAAAGTCGGTGTCGTGCCTGGTACCTGCTTCGGACCGCAGGGGAAGAATCACATCCGCATTTCCTACGCAGCCAGCCGTGAGAATATCGCCGAAGCGCTGAAACGCATCGCTCGCTTTGTAAAAAAATATAAAAAGGCGTAAAGAAAACTTGAAAAGAGAGCCTTCCCTGTCGCGGAGGCTCTCTTTTGCTTGACAGATGAGAGGCATGGCACGCATAATACTGTTGTTGGCAGTTTTCAGCCATGAATGACCCGTCAGGGATCATGGCTTTTTGATAAAAGGAGAAAATGATGAAGCTACGCATATATCTACTGGCACTTCTTCTCGGTGCTCTCGGCATTGCCGGATGCGAAGCGGCGGAGCAGAATGCGAGCGGAACGGCTCTTCCGGTATCAGCAGAGGCTCCGTCGGAGAAGACTATCGCGGCGTCAGAGGAAAAAGTAGCGAAAGAGGAGGTTGCCGAGGTCCCGCTTCTTCCCATCGATGCCTCTCCGCTTACAAGGGATGATTTTATGCTGCACGGTATGACCCTGGGAGATCGTGCGGCTTCTCTTATCCGGAAGATGGGCGTGCCGGATGCCATTTCGCGCGGCAGTGTGAGTGATACCTATACATGGAAGGACTTCACTGCGCGAGTGAACCATGCCATTACCGAAGAGAGCGCATGGAAGGTCATGGGGAAAACGGCACCGCCTACAGGCCTTACCGAGTATCGCAGTGAGAGAAAGGATCTGAAAACGCTGCGCGGCATTCACGCGGGAAGTTCGCGTGAAGCTGTCCTGCGTGCCTATGGTCGCCCTCTTCGCCTTCTTTGGGATGGGGAAAAGAAAGATTTCCTTCTGACGTATGAAGCCGGGGATCAAGAAATTTCTTTCACTATTCATAAGAACGTGGTAAAATCATTGCATGTGTCTTACCGGCCTGAAAAGAAATTGGGCGTGGCAAAAGCGCAAGAGGGGCATGACTTTTTGCCCAAAGAAGATTTTTCTCTGGCGGGCCTTTCTCTGGGGCGGCGCTTCAAAGACTACTCTTTCATGGAGTGGGAACGGAAGATGATGAACCCCGGAGAGGAAATCTGGTACTATGAGGGCTATGGCGTCCGCATGACAAAGAAGGAGCAATGGATCATGGCATTCTTCCTGACAGATGACCGGATGCTGACGCCTCGAGGCCTTGCCTTGGGAGACGATCAGTCGACGGCAGAAATGCTCTACGGCGCGCCGCACAAGCTGGAACTGGATACCTCCACGGGCAGCCCGCGCACAGCCTATGTGTATTTCTCCAAAGGGCAGAAGGAGGTACTCATCCTCTATTTCAAGAATAAGAAAGTGGATGGCATCGTGTGTGCCGGGAATCCGCAACGAGGTAAGTGACTGATCCCTGATTTATGGTCACTATAGTAGTCAAGCAATCTGAGGTGTTATCGTGTACGATTATTTTTGCGCATTGATTGTCGGCATCGTGGAAGGGCTGACAGAGTATATTCCAGTTTCATCGACGGGTCATATGATCATCGTCGGGCATATGCTGGGGTTCGAAGGGACGCTTGCCGATCTCTTCGATGTCTTTATCCAGCTCGGTGCGATCCTTTCCGTTCTCGTGGTGTACAGAGAAAAATTTACCTTTATCCTGAATACCCATCACTGGTTTCGTACCAAGGGCCCCTCTCTTCTGAATCTGGCCATCGCCATGTTCCCCGCCTGCCTTCTGGGGCTTGTTTTCCATGGGTTCATCAAACATACGCTTTTTGGCCCCATGACGGTCATCATCGGTTTGGTGCTGGGTGGTATCTTCATGATCGCAGCAGAAAAAATGCATAAGCATTTCTCTGTGACCGATGTAGACCACATCACATGGAAACAGGCACTGAAAATCGGCCTCTTCCAGTGCCTGTCTCTCTGGCCGGGCTTCTCGCGGAGCGGCAGCACCATCGCCGGCAGCCTGCTTTTGGGAATCTCCAGAAAAGCAGCAGCAGACTTTACCTTCATCATGGCAGTCCCGCTGATGTTCCTTGCCTGCATCTATGACCTTCTGAAAACGATCAAGTACCTTGAGTTTGGCGACTTTGGCATTCTGGCCGTCGGATTTGTGACCGCTTTCTTCGTGGCGTATGCATCCATTCTTTGGTTCCTGAAATTCCTGAATACTTCGACGCTGACTGGCTTTGCCATCTATCGCTTCATCGTTGCACTCGTCGCACTCATTTACTTCTGGTGAAAAAGCTCCCGCTTCGGCGGGGGCTTTTTGCGTGGCGGAAGGAAATCTGGGAATGGTTCTTGGATGAAATGGACTGCCTCTTCCCCGTGGGATTGTACGACCTTCTGCACCTCGAGAATCTTTGCAGAAGATGCTTTCGTGATGGCCCTGCCCAAGAGGTCTGACAATAGGGGATTTGTATAAAAACATGTTTCCCCACTGGCAAAAAGAAATCATTCATGGTATGATTGAATTTGTAGTAGTAGGAATAGTTTCTATTTCTGCCTGAAATGAAAGCGAAGGAGGGGAGTGCATGAAGGCTTATATCCGTATCAGACATACCGGAGAATTATATGACCGCAGCTGCTATGCTGCCTATGCAGGCGCCAGCGAGCTGGATATCCCTGTGAAGCCCTATAAAGTGGTGTATTCCCTGACCGATAATGATCCGAAGGATCTTGTGGTGGGGACATTTTCTGATGTGAAGGTGGCACTCGAAAGATTCGGCGTGAAGCTGGTGCCGCTGGATTATCCGGATGAGCTGATGCCTTTCGTCGGGCGAAAGATCTGGAAATCGACGCTTTTCACCATCACCAGCCATGCGGAAGACTGGCATGTCTTCGTCAAACCAGTGGAGGATGTGAAGCGATTCCACGGCACGGTGCTTGACAAGTCGGAAGACCTCATCAAGCTGGGCGGGGGACTCGAAGATATCGATGTCTGGTGCAGCAGCCGTGTGAATTTCGTCTCCGAATGGCGTCTCTGGGTACTTCAGGGGGAAATCGTAGGCCTGTGCCCCTATAAAGGGCGCTGGGATATTTTCCCTGATCCCAGAGTTCTTAAAGCAGCCGTTGCTGCCTATCATTCCGCTCCGGCCGGCTATGCACTGGACTTTGGTATCACGGATGAAGGCAAGACGCTTCTGGTCGAGGTATCTGATGGCTATGCGCTTGCTTCTTTTGGCTTGAAATCAAGGCTCTATATGCAGATCCTTCTGGCACGCTGGCAGGAATTAACTAAAGATGTGAAAGTGTGAGCCGGCGCAGCCGCTCATCATTTATCCCTATGGCACCGATGCTTGTAGTACCTTTGTGTTTTCTGCAGTAGTCGGTGCTTTTATTACATGCAAAGGATTGGTTCGGCTTCATGGTCAGCCTGTGGGCGCGCTGCCCCTTGAGTGTATTTGAAAGCAGATATGAGTGACTAGTGACTGGTGACTGGTGACTGGTGACTAGAATACTGCTTTCGGGTATCGCCCCATATTCGCGGCGGATCCGCCACCTTATGCGGTTGTCGACCAATTCAACGATGATTTACAGAAAGGAGGAGTTATGGTCAGACTGAGCAATGATTTTCTGCAGCGGCTGAAGGATAGTGTCAATATCAATGACATCATCGGCTCGTATGTCGATCTGAAGAAAAAAGGAAGATACTATTTCGCCTCCTGTCCTTTTCATGGACCGGAGAAAACTCCTTCTTTTTCGGTTTCTCCGGAAAAAGGATTTTATTACTGCTTTGGCTGTCACGAGAGCGGGGATGTCTTCCACTTCCTGCAGAAGATGGAAGGGATCACCTTCATGGAGGCCGTCGAGAGGGTAGCTGACTATGCCCATATTGATATGCCGACGGAAGAGATCTCTCCGGAAGAACGGCAGAAGGCGGCCATGATGAAGAAGATGCTGGAGGTGACGGAGCTTGCAGGCTCTTATTTCCATAACTGCCTTACACGGACGCAGATGGGACAGGCGGGAATGGCGTACTTCGAGAAGCGTCACCTTTCGATGGAAACCATAGAAAAATTCAAGCTGGGCTTTGCGCCGGCGGATTGGCATCGCCTATACCATGATTTCACGACGAAAAAGCAGATTGACCCGAAGATACTGACAGCCTGCGGTCTTTGCGGGTACAAGAATGGAAACTATTTTGATATGTTCCGCAATCGCTGCATGTTTCCCATTCTGGATCTCAAAGGGCGCGTGGTGGCATTCGGCGGTCGTGTCATGGATGACAGCAAGCCGAAGTATCTGAATTCGCCAGAAAGCCCGATTTTCAATAAACGCCGTCTTCTTTTTGCGATCTATCAGGCATTGCCGGAAATCCGCAAAAAGCGGCAGGCGATCATGGTCGAGGGCTACATGGATGCGATTTCCCTCCATGCTCATGGCGTCACGAATGTAGTAGCCTCGCTCGGGACAGCCTTCACGGTAGAGCAGGCAAGGCTTCTCAAAAAGTATGCCGATGAGATCGTTTTCTCTTATGATATGGATGCTGCCGGCCAGAATGCGACGCGGCGGGCGCTGGAAATCGCTGGCGCGGTGGGTCTGAAGCTGCGCGTAGCACTCGTGGGTGAGGGCAAGGATCCGGATGAATTCGTTAATCTTCATGGCGGAGAGGCCTACTTAGAAGCAGTAGCGCAAGCGCAGCCCGCACTGGACTATCTATTTGGCGCGCTGCAGCGGCAGTATGATGCGTCGACGCTTGACGGGCAGCATCACATTCTTGATGAGATGTTCGCTGTACTTCTCGCGCAGCAGGATACCTTCCAGTTCAATTCATTCATCCGCAAAATGGCGATGACACTTCATATGGATGAAGGGATGATCCGAAGCGAAGCGCTCTCTTTTGCGAAGAAAAATCATTCGACCCTCTATATTTCCCAGAAAACACCGCTGGAAGCACCGACGACAGACAATGGGCCGCAGGCCAAGAAGCAGAAGCTTCTGGAAGAAGGGCTTCTCAAGTACTGCCTTCGTTACCATACACTTCCGGAGGGCTGGGAGTCACTCAAGAATTATCCATTCACCTCGCCTTTCCGGCAGAGACTTTTTGATGCGATGAAATCGATGGAGGGAGAAATCACGGAACAGGCGGTGGAGGGGAAGCTCCTTCGCGAGGATATACCGCTTCTGGCAGAACTTACGATGGAAGGGGATCCGCCTGGCTCCGTCCCTCAGGAGGAGTATATATGGCCTTTGATGAAGATGTATCTTCAGAAGGAGTATCGTCTTCATACAGAAAAAGTCCAGACGCTCATGTCTTCAGATCCTGAAGAAGCCAGAAAAGAGCAGATGATCTGCATCCGCCTCAGTAAAGAAATCATGGCACTGGGAAGGGCATGAGTGGTGACCGATGACTGCGGTCAGATATCAGACGGTAGAAGTCAGATACCTGATGTCTAATCCCTAATCCCTAATCCCTAATCCCTAATCCCTAGTCCCTAGTCCCTAGTCACCAGTCACTAGTCACTAGTCTTTACGCATATTCTTTGTTTTTGTATACCACATTTCCGCCGTATAGATGTACATGATCGCCGGAATGGATTACCAGTATCGGGGGATATAAAAATGGCTGAACGAATGACTCAACTTGAAAAATGGATTCAGGAGCTGAAGAAAAAATCCCATGACGGGCTGGTGGCGAATAAGGACATCATGGAGCTCATTTCCACGCACAATCTGGGGGAGGAAGATCTGTCTGCACTTTATGAAGCGCTTCACATCCACCAGCTGGAAGTCGACTTTAATGAAGAAGTGGATGATTCCTTCGACTTCATAGATGAAGAGGAGTCGGCTGAGCTTGTCAAAGAAGCGGAAGAAGCCGAGGAAGAAGCGGAAGAAGACACCCCTGTGCCCGATCTGGACAATACCATCTCCATCGATGATCCCGTGAAAATGTATCTGAAGGAAATCGGTGCGCTGCCCCTTTTGACCAGTGAAGAAGAAATCATACTCGCTAAGAGGGTCGAGGCGGGGATGCGCGCGGATGCAGCTCCTGAAGAAAAGGAAGCAGCGCGGGATGCGAAGAAAGAGCTTGCGGATCGGAATCTCCGTCTCGTGGTCTCCATTGCAAAAAAATATCTGGGGCGCGGGTTGCAGTTTCTGGATCTCATTCAGGAAGGAAATCTGGGCCTTTTGAAAGCGGTCGATAAATTCGACTATACCAAAGGCTATAAATTCTCGACCTATGCGACATGGTGGATCCGGCAGGCGATCACGCGTGCCATTGCGGACCAGGCGCGCACCATCCGCGTGCCGGTACACATGGTAGAGACGATCAATAAGCTGAATCGGATTTCTCGCCAGTTGCTGCAGGAAAATGGGCGCGAGGCAACCAATGAAGAATTGGCCAAAGCCATGGGCGTATCACTTGCCAAAGTACGCGAGGTCAAAAAGATCGCGCAGGATCCGATTTCTCTGGAAACGCCGATCGGCGAAAAAGAAGATTCCCATCTGGGTGATTTCATCCCAGACAACGAAGCTACCGCGCCGGATGATGCCGCCGGCAGCATTCTTCTCCGCGAGCAGATCGAAGAGCTCCTGACCGGCCTGACAGAAAGAGAACGACAGGTGCTTGAGCTGCGATTCGGGCTGAAAGACGGCAAGACAAGGACGCTCGAAGAAGTGGGGAAATACTTCGATGTGACCCGCGAACGCATCCGTCAGATCGAAGGGAAAGCGCTTTCGAAACTGAAGAAGACAGCAAGAAATCTGATCAACCAGTGAAACAGAAGCAATCAAAAAGCAGCCCTTGGGGGCTGCTTTTTGATTGGCCGATTAGATGGTATGAGCGGAGCCGACGACAGCTTCGATCTTGTGCATGACCATCTGCTTCACAGCTTCTCTGGCTGGCTTCAGATAGCTTCTCGGGTCGAAATTCGACGGATCTTTGGAGAGCGCTTCACGGATAGCACTTGTCATAGCCAGACGGATATCGGTGTCGATATTGATCTTGCAGACAGCCATCGTGGCAGCCTTGCGGAGCATGTCTTCCGGGACGCCTTTTGCGCCGAGGACTTTGCCGCCATAGGCATTGCACTTTTCTACAAATTCCGGAATGACGGTGGAAGCACCATGGAGGACGATCGGGTAGTCCGGCAGGAGCTTACCGACCTTTTCCAGACGTTCGTAGTCCAGATAGGGGTCACCTTTGAATTTGTAAGCGCCGTGGCTGGTGCCGATCGCAATGGCGAGAGAGTCGCAGCCGGTCAGCTCTACGAATTCAGCAGCTTCTTCCGGATCCGTAAAGATCGCATCCTTGGCATCGACGCTGACCAGATCTTCTACACCGGCGAGACGTCCGAGCTCGGCTTCTACCACGACGCCTTTGTCATGAGCATATTCGACGATCTGCTTTGTGACTTTGACATTTTCCTCGAAGGAGTGCTTCGAGCCATCATACATGACGGACGTGAAACCACCGTCAATGCAGGCCTTGCAGATTTCATAAGAAGAGCCATGGTCCAGATGGAGTGCGGTCGGGATTTCTGGATAATCCTGAAGAGCCGTCTTGACCAGGCCGACGATATATTCCTGACCGGCATAATTGCGGGCGCCTTCCGAAGCCTGGAGAATGACAGGAGACTCCTCTTCCTTGGCAGCTTCCATGATCCCCTGGATGATTTCCATGTTATTCACATTGAATGCACCAATGGCATAATGCCCCTGATATGCCTTTTTAAACATTTCAGTAGTTCCTACGAGCGGCATAATGATACCTTCCTTTCAATGCAACATTGATATAGTGTATACAATATATAAGCCTATCTGTAAATAAAAGCTATATGATTGCCTTTCTTTATTATACTGAATGGTACTTTATATTTCCACTGTATTTTAAGAATTATTTTCAAAAAAAGAAATGCCCGCTATTTCTTACAGGCAGAGAGACTGGTTTCATGGTACAATAAAAGAAAACAAGGGGAGCGCTGATTCAATCTGATAACGATTGAATCAGCGTTTCCCAGGGAAGGAGAACATGGAATGGATCAGAAAGAAGACGATCTGAATGAAGAACAGGAGCTTTCCCCTGAAGAGTTGGCGGAATTCATGGCATCCTACAAGAAAGAACTGGCCCGCATTTATAAAATGTCCAGCGCGAAGAAGGCTTTCATGGTGAGACAAAAGCTTCCCAATCTGAAAATGGCACTGGAAGAATGTGATCGTGACATGCGAAAGGATATCGATGAGCTGAAGCATAAGTATGGGATCCACTATTGAAAGGAAACATCTCTTTTTCAAAAAACTTCATTTTACCCCCTTGCAAAAAATGAAGCTACATGATATACTCTTAACATCGCTTGAGACAAGACCTCTTGAAACCAAGTCAAATGAAAGATTTGAAAAAAGAGCTTGACAAAAGCAAGAAAAACGAGTATAATAAATCTCGTTGAAACGGATCATTAGCTCAGTTGGTAGAGCACCTGACTCTTAATCAGGGTGTCCGGGGTTCGAACCCCTGATGATCCACCAGACATTTTCCCCGAAGTCTTAGATGACTTCGGGGTTTTCTTTTTTCTACTTAACTCGCATAAAATTCATAACTTCTACCAATACTTTTACCAAATCAAGAAAATGCCATTCCGCAGCGCATGACGGGATGGCATTTTTTGATGCAGTGTGACTGGCTTCATCATCTTCTTCGTTAGAAAAAAGTATTTGCCTGTCATTCCAGGTTTGCCGGTACAACCAAAGCGCGCTCGCCGCCTTCTACAGCCTGCCTTGTCCAAAGACTATCAAGGGAACGCGTTTAAACGCGCCCTGTGCGATGCGCAAAGGAACATCGGTAAATTACCACCCCGGGCAAAAGGCAGCCCATAATGGCATCATCAGCGCCATTTCAAAGGGCAATGAGGAGATGGCAGATAAAGCCATTGACGTGGCCACCCAAGAGAGCGCGCGATACTTTGCCAAACGAATCGCTCGTACTGAGAAGGCGAGAGCCTACATGGACGGGGCAATGTACCCATATGCCCATGATCCCGACTGCGTGGCTTTCAAATGGAAACTTTCGAGCAGCCATCCATGCGATGACATTTGTGACCTGTACGCCCGTGCAGACCTTTGGGGGATGGGCGAGGGCATTTTCCCGAAAGACAAGACGCTTGCCGGAGTGAATGGGCAAAGGAAGTCCAGAAGGGAGCCAGCTGGAAGCAGTATGCGAGGGGGTATTCCGATGAAGTGATGCAATGTCGAATCACTAATGGTATAATGCAGGCAGGAAGACCAGCGAATGAACAAGACGAACTGAAACAATTCGTTTTCATTGGCGATAAGAAGACTGCCGCCGAGAAGCATGCTTCCGTAAATCCACATTATCATGAGGGCAGGGAATGGCAAATCAACTGCCAACGCTGTGTCGTTGTGGAAGCGGTCGAAAATATTGTAGGAGGCGATAAAAATGAGTAACGCGGACCTAGAAAAAATGACTGATGAAGAGTTAGACGAAGCTATCGCTAAGAAATATGGAGAAGATTGGGCCCCAGCTAATTTTGAGAAAGGGGACCCGTTAGCAGATGAATTTTTTAGGCGAATAGGCATAGCCGGAGGCTAAAAATGAAGTATAATGATTATGGAAATCCCTCGAGGTGGTAAATTTCGTTGCAACCACGCACCTTCACGGTCAAAAGAGATGCAGGAGAGGCGACGCCTGCCGAGGGATATCTAACAATCTAAAGCGCTCTTGCGAGCGCTTTTTTATTGCCTTTCAAATAACGGTATCAAAAAAAGATGACCAGCCCCCCCACCAATAAAGGGCGAAGGTTCTAGTCATCCTTTTCTATATTATATTATAGCATAATTCAAATAGCATAATTCAAAATTGTAACAAACACGCCTTTCCAAAGGGACGGGAGCCCTGCCGCAGGCGTCAAAGAACGGCCTTTTTTATTGGGATAGAAGCCCAAAGAGTGAAGAACACAGGAGGTTCTTATTATGACATGGGCAGAAGTGTACGAAGCATTAGGGAAGCAGGGGGGCGGCAAAGCCAAGGCGCAGGAGCTGACGGAAAAAGATATGGGGGACAGAGCGGCCTCAGGGAAGATGGAGGAGTGGATTCGGCAAGTATTTTTTATATTTTTCCATCCGAAAGCCCTGCATATCTGTTATAATAATAGCAATATAGCAAAATTTTAAGGGGAAGCCCTGGCAGAAGAAGCACTTTGATTTCATGGAGGAACAAGAATGGACTTTACATTAGATGCAAAGCAGCAGGAGCTGGTAAATCTGGCGAAGGAAATCGCACAGAAGGAGATCGCGCCGCGCGCTCTGGACATCGACAAGAGCGGTGTCATGGATCCGGAGCTGCTGAAGATTTTGAAACAGTCCGGTATGACTCAGCTGGCTGTCCCGAAGGAATATGGTGGAGCAGGACTTGATCTTTTGACGGGTGCGATGATCAGTGAAGAACTCGCAAAAGGCTGCGCCGGTACTGCGACTGTTTGTGCTGCCAATTCGCTCGCTTCTTTCCCGATCCTTTTCGCTGGCAACGATGAACAGAAGAAGGAATATTTCGACTGCCTGAATAACGGCGGGATTGCCTGCTTCGCACTGACGGAACCGGGGGCAGGTTCTGATGCGGGCGCGGTATCCTGTAAGGCAAAGAAGGTCGACGGCGGCTATGTCCTGAATGGTACGAAGTGCTTCATCACCAATGCGCCGATCTGTGACAAAATCACACTCTTTGCCAATACCCGTGAATCGGGCGGTATTCGTGGCCTTACCGTTTTCACGGTCGATAGAAATACGCCAGGCGTCTCCATCGGCAAGGAAGAGGACAAGATGGGGATCCGTGCTTCCGCTACATCGGAGATCATTTTTGATGACTGCTTCGTTCCGACCAGCGCCCGCATCGGTCGTGAAGGCATGGGCTTCCGTATCGCGATGCAGACGCTTGAGACATCCCGTCCTGTCGTTGGTGCGATTTCTGTCGGTATCGCACAGGCTGCGCTGGAAAATGCCATCCACTATGCACACCAGAGAAAGCAGTTCGGTCAGAAGATCGCTTCCTTTGAAATGGTACAGGAAATGATCGCGAATATGGTTACCAAGACGGAAGCGGCTCGTGCGCTTGTCTACAAGGCTTGCTGGATGCAGATGCAGGGAGATAAGAGAGCGTCCATGTTCTCCGCGATGTCGAAATGCTTCGCTTCGGACACAGCGATGGAAGTCACCACGACAGCGGTGCAGGTCATGGGCGGCAATGGCTATTCCCGTGAAAATCCGAATGAAAAATATATGCGTGATGCCAAGATCATGCAGATCTATGAAGGAACGAATCAGGTCCAGCGCCTCGTCATTGCAAACGCGGCTCTTTACTGATAAGGGATGCGTGAACGGTTCCATGAAAGCCGAAGGCTTTCATGGAACCGTTTTTTTACGTGACTGAGCTGTAGGAAAACACGGATGCAATCGGAGAGTTTGACTTTACATGTGCTTTCAAACACGCTTCTAAAGTAGTTCGCAATTCGCGATTCCTTTTGCCTTTCATGGAAATATATGAGAAATCGAACATTATTGGGATAGGGGTTAGGAAGACATTTAATGCACAGTACACTGGCGTATACTATGCATTGCCTGTATTTTGCCTAAATATAAATTTCGGGGGGGGTGTATATAGAATTTAATGATATTGACTAAATGAACTTTGGCAATATAAGATTATATAGGCTTATTTATTATGTAGCTCAAGAGAGGTGATTTAAATGAAAATTATTGGAAAATTAAGTACATTATTGTTTTCGTTAGGACTTGTATCGGCGGGTACGAGTGTACAAGCAACATCAGCAGATATGGAAAAGTTTTCTAATATTACAGATACTACCCCCATTATTTTACAAGAAAATATGAGTCAGCAAATTTCATTTGAGAAACATTTGAATTTTTCGAGTGAGCCATTTGATAATGCTATGGGAGTTTATCACACTTCTCATTATTCGCATACCTCCCACAGGTCTCATTATTCTCATTATTCTTCTCAGTATTAACACTTTTAAACAAGCTGCTTTATTGTGGCTTGTTTTTTTATAGGAGATTTTTTATGGAGTGTATAAAGGAAATACAGGATGGTTACGAAATTATTATATCAAAGAGACTTTATGAACGGGAAGCAATAATCTCTTTAGCATATAAATACAGTGGTCGTTTTGTAATATCACTTGATTCAATAGATAGTGAATATGTAAGTTTTAGTGTAAGGAGGCATAGCAATTTATCAGAACCAAGTAGAGATGATATAGAGAAAATTCTTGCTGACTTGCTGGATGAACAACTTAGGTTAGAAATTTTGCGAAGAACAAAAGAAATTCGAGATATTATTTATAAAAAGGCATTTGAACCATTGAAGGTAAAATGATATGAAAACCATACAATATCCATATTTATTTGAAACGTTTGATGACTCATTTCTATTAATCAATATGGTGGGAGAGCATATATTTTTATCCCCTGATGATTTCGAGTGCTTAATTTCGGAAAATTATGATAAATTGACGGAAAGAGCCAAAATCGGTTTATATAGCCATCATTTTATTAGTTCCGCGGATAATAAGGACTTAGTAGAAAATTTATTGGCAGTGAAATTAAGAAGTAGAAAAGATTTTTTACGATATTTTACAACTTTGCATATGGTCGTTTTAACTTTGCGCTGTAACTGCCATTGTGATTATTGTCATGCTAGCTCTAAAAATCTAGTTTCTAAAGAAACAGATATGTCCTTGGAAACCGCAAAGCATGTACTTGATGTGATTTTGCAATCGCCTTCATCTGAAGTTAAAATTGAATTTCAAGGCGGAGAGCCATCTTTGAATTGGACTGTTCTTGAATTTTTTGTTTTAGAAGGAGAGAAAAAAGTCAAAGAAGGATTAAAGAAAAGCATTTATTTTGTGATTTGTACTAATTTAATTAATTTGTCTGATGAACAAATTGAATTTTGCAAAAATCATCATGTAGAAATATCGTCTTCTTGTGATGGCCCTAAATTTTTTTATGACTTACATCGACATGCATTAGATGGTTCAAGTGCTTATGAACATTTTATTAAAACATTACAGAAGGTTCGAAAAATTAAGGGGGATAATAGCGTCAATGCTTTATTGACCATAACCAAAGATAATTTGCATCATTTACCTGAAGTTATTGATCATTATATGAAACTTGGATTTCATAATGTTTTTTTGCGTGCGCTTAATCCTTATGGATATGCAAAACAGAATGAAGCACAATTGGGCTATTCTTTAGAAGAGTTCGTACAAATATATAGAGATGCATTGGAATATATTTTTACAATTAACCAGAATGGGACATTTTTTGCAGAGTCTTATGCTGCTCTAATATTTGAGCGAATCATGACTCCTTTTTCTACCGGATTTGTAGATTTGCAGTCTCCTACGGGAGCTGGAATTGCTGGTGCTATCTATTATTATAATGGTGATGTATATCCATCTGATGAAGGGCGTATGTTGGCAGCTATGGGCGATTGTCATTTTAGGATGGGAAATGTATATTATGATGATTTTAAGACAATTTTCTCATCGAAAGTAATGAAAGATTTAGTACAAAATAGTTGTGTTGAATCTATGCCCGGATGTTCTACTTGTGCATATAGCCCATATTGTGGTGCAGATCCTATTCGGTATTATACAGAATCTGGCGATTTAATGGGGAAACGATATGATAGTGGATTTTGTAGAAGAAATAAGGGCGCAATAAAAGTTATTCTTGATATTATAAAAGAAAATGATCCTAAGAAAATCGCAATTCTTTGGTCATGGGTTCAGAGACGGCCTTTGGAGGATTGGCAATGTGGCAAATACGAGGAATAGGTACAAATATAACCAAACCAATTATTGCACGCTTCTCTAAGAAAAAAATAAATTGGTGGGAGATATTTTCAGAAAAAACAATAGGACTTTACACAAATCCTAAAGCAGGGAAACATTTGGCGGTAAGTTTGTCTGATCAGGCAATTGATGGATATGAATATCCGATGGTATCGCGCGTTCCTACGGCAGCACTAGGTGAACTTAACGAAGGCGACATATTGCAAATTATGCCAGACGGAAGAATATTGCGTGTGTATAATATTCAATCGAAGCAAAATGTTTTATTTATTACAGAAAAATGTAATTCAAGGTGTATCATGTGTCCGCAGCCGAAAAAACCTATTGATCATGATCAGGAGGTTTTGAAGATATTATCTCTTTTACCAAGGGAAAGTGTAAGAGAAATTTGTGTAAGTGGAGGAGAACCAACTGTTAATGCCAATTTTACTAATGTTATGAAGACATTGGCAAAGTTTCCTAATGTAGATCCTATGGTATTAACAAATGGAAGACGATTTAGTGATTTTGAGTTTACCAAAAATGTTATTGCGAATGCGCCTTTCAATACGCAATATGCAATTCCTTTGTATTCGGCTGTTCCCGAAATCCATGATTCTATTGTCGGTGCTAAAGGAGCTTTTAGAGAAACCATCATGGGATTACATAATTTAGCAAAATTTAGAATCCCTGTGGAAATCAGAATCGTATTAACTAAGCAAAATATTACAGGATTGGTTGATTTAGCGGATTTTATAGGATGGAATTTACCAATGGCTGTTCATGTTGCCTTTATGGGAATGGAAATACATGGACGAGCAGACGATAATAAAGGAAAAGTTTGGGTGGAACCTGCTAATTATATGCAGGAATTAACTATAGCTGTAAAAAATATAGCACATAGAAATATCCCTGTGTCAATCTATAATTTACCATTATGTTTATTGCCAAAAGAATTATGGAAATATAGTAAAAGGAGTATATCCGATTGGAAGCAGGAATATCGAGTGGAATGTGAAGGCTGTACTCAACAAGATAATTGTGGAGGCTTTTTTACCACTTCTGTAATCATTCCCCATGGGATTCATAGATTATGATTCTTGTTTATTAAAGTTACAAATATATAGTTAAGTTCATATCAGTGTGTAGACTAATTTCTTTTGTTTTCAATTGTTGTATAAATAAAAATGAATATTGGGTTTCGATTCAATTGCTGGTCGGATGACTGATTCACACCATTATACATACATAATCTAATGCTTTGAGACCTGCTTTCCCAGTGGTGCTTTTATTTTGATGCATCGTGTTGCTTTCTTTACCGTACTCATAGAACCTGCTGAACCCTTTATTTCAAACCAAAAAAAGGACCGCTTACGCGGTCCTTTTTGGTTCTATTTCATTATTCCCAAGCAGGAACGATGGTGCCTTTGTACTTTTCAGCGATGAATTTCTTGACGGATTCAGACTGATAGTACTTGACGAATTTCTGATAAGCCGGCTGATCTTTGTCTTTCTCGCGGGCAGCGATGATCATGACGGCGAGCGGGGTATCCTTGTCTTCGAGGAAGATACCCTGGTCTTTCGGGGAAAGGCCGGAGCTCATGACGTAGTTCATGGTGATGACGGATGCATCGACATCATCCAGGCTTCTTGGAAGCTGAGCGGCTTCGAGTTCCTGGAATTTCAGGTGTTTCGGATTTTCTACGACATCTGCCGGAGTGGCTTTCATGCCGACGCCTTCCTTCAGTTTGATGACGCCTGCTTTTTCAAGCAGCTGGAGACCGCGGCCTTCATTGGTCGGGTCATTCGGGATAGAGATGGTCGCGCCGTCTGGCAGGTCCTTGATGTCCTTGTACTTGTTGGAATAGACGCCCATGCGCATCAGGATGGCTTTGCCGATGGAGACGAGGTTTGTATTGTGCTGCTTGTTGAAGTTCTTCAGGAACGGTTCATGCTGGTAGACGACGAGGTCGAGATCGCCGTCAGCGAGTGCCTGATCCGGGGTGACATAGTCTGAGAATTCCTTCACGTTGACTTTGAGCCCTTTGCTTTCTGCTTCTTTGGCAGCGGCTTCGACGACTTCTGCATGCGGGCCGGCGGTAGCACCGACGGTGATTTCTTTCTTTTCCTGTACAGAGGCAGCGGCCGAGGAGGCTGGCTTTGCGTTGGAACCACAGCCGGTGATGATGGCTGCTGCGGAGAGGGCGCAAAGTCCAGCGATGACGAGTTTCTTTAACATAGATATACTTCCCTTCTTTTATAAAATCCGGTGTCTATGTGTGGAAGTGGGAGAATCCGCATTTCCTATAGATCCGGTGGAAAACAGTTTTTGGGGCGGGGTTAGCCCGTGAGGCGGGTCGCCCATGGATTGCAGATGAAAGCTTTGCTCGAATGAGAAATTAGAAATGAGAAATGCGAAATGGTGGTGCGGCGCATAAGAATATAGAAGCGCCGCGAAGGTTTGAAACTAGCGGGTTTCTCGTATCGCAAACCTAATCCCTAGCCACTAATCCCTAGCTACCAGTCACAAGTCACCAGCCACTCATACCTGCGTTCAAACTTCAGGGTTCGAAAATCGCTCTTTGCGTATCGTCATCCCGAGCGCAGCCGAGGGATCTTTCTTGCACTGCGGGAATCAGCGTTATGCGCTGAGGGGAAAAGATGTCTTGGTGCGGTTTCACATCAGGCAATAAGCGTTCTGCCATAGAGATTTCTCGACTTCGCTCGAAATGACGATACGCGGGGAGCAGTTTTCGAACCCTGAACCCTTCTTATTTCTTATTCGCCTTTTTCGCGAGGTTGCTGCCGATGAACTGGATGAGCTGGACGACGACGATGAGGACGAGGATGGTAGCGACCATGACGTCAGCCTGGAAACGCTGGTAGCCGTAGCGGATGGCGAGGTCGCCTAAGCCGCCGCCGCCGATGGTGCCTGCCATAGCGGAAGAACCGATGAGGGTGACGACGACGACGGTGATATTTTCGATGATGGAAGGCAGGGCTTCCGGAATGAGGACTTTCTTGATGATCTGGAACGGGGAAGCACCCATGGATTCAGCCGCTTCGATGAGGCCGAAGGGGACTTCACGGATGGAGGTCTCGACCATACGGGCGGTATAAGGGATCGCAGCGATGGTCAGTGGAACGATGGCTGCGGTGGTGCCGATGGAGGTGCCGGCGATGAGACGGGTGAGAGGAATGATCGCGACCATCAGGATGATGAATGGGATGGAGCGGATCATATTGATGACGAAGGCGAGCGGCTTATTGAGCAGGCGGCAGGCAAGGATGCCGTTCTTTTCTGTGACGACGAGGAGGATCCCCAGCGGAATGCCGACGACGGCGGCGATCAGGGCGGAAACGCCGAGCATGTAGAAGGTTTCTGCCGTACTTTTGAGAAGAAGATTACTAATGACTGGAGACATATCCGAGCACCTCGCTTGTGATAGGTAACGATTTCAGATGACTGAGCGCTTCTTTCATATCGCTGTCATCGCCGATGATGGTGATAATGAGACGGCCGAAGGACACATTCTGGATGTAGTCAATGGAACCGTACAGGATAGATACGTCCAGATTGTACTTTTTGATGAGATTGGCGATGATCGGTTCATTCGCGACGTCGCCGCGGAAGGAGAGGGAGAGGACGGTCTGGTCGTCTGCATTCTCTTTATCGGCATGGATATCCATGTGGGAGAGCTGTTCCGGTACTTCCGAAGACATGACCGAGCCGACGAATTTTTTTAGCGTCGAGGTCTGCGGATTGGTGAAAAGGTCGACGACGGAGCCCTCTTCGATGATGCGGCCATGTTCGATGACGGCGACACGTTCCGCGATTTCCTTGATGACTTCCATCTGATGCGTGATCATGATGATGGTGATGCCGAGTTTCTTATTGATATCTTTCAGTAGCTGCAGGATGGA
This sequence comes from uncultured Dialister sp., assembly GCA_934178345.1. Classification (GTDB taxonomy): domain Bacteria; phylum Bacillota; class Negativicutes; order Veillonellales; family Dialisteraceae; genus Dialister. The sequence goes on from CAKPQG010000003.1 coordinate 61,715, forward strand.
TTTGACGGTTTCAGGATCCAGCGCAGAGGTCGCTTCATCAGAGAGAAGTACAGATGGATTGGACACGATGGCGCGTGCAATGCCGACACGCTGCTTCTGTCCGCCGGAGAGCTGGGCGGGGTACTTATCCTTGTACTCGGTGAGACCGACCATTTCGAGAATGTCATCGATGCGTTTCTTCTGCTCCGCCTTCGGCACGTTGGCAAGCTCCAGTGGGAATGCGATATTTCCTGCTACCGTGCGGGAGGAAAGCAGGTTGAAATGCTGGAAAATCATGCCGATGCCTTTGCGTTCGCTGCGCAGCTCTGCCTTGGAGAGCTTCATCATGTCTTTGCCATTGATCAGGACTTCGCCTGTGGTCGGTGGTTCAAGCATATTGATGCAGCGGACCAGGGTCGATTTCCCAGCACCGGACTGTCCGACGATACCGTAGATCTCACCATCTTTGATGGTGAGGCTGACGTCATCCAGTGCTTTGAAATTGCCATATACTTTCGTTATATGTTTGAGTTCAATCATTGGAGTCTCCTCGTAAAAAACAAAAAAACTTTCATCGGAAGATGAAAGCTTTGAGTCGCATCATCTTTCGAGCATATACTCGCTGGAATTGGCACCGTTTCATAAAGATGGTTGCCGTGGCTTCAAAGGGCCAGTCCCTCCGCCACTCATGATGAAAGTTGTATGAAATTCATCGGCAAGGCCGATTGAATGAATTGTACTCTTTATGAGAAAGAAAGTCAATAGGGGGGAGGGGGAGCCCGTAGGGCGTGCTGCCCCATGATTGCGTGCGAAAGCATCGCTTGAATGAGAAATTAAAAATGAGAAATGCGAAATGGTGGTGCGGCGCATAAAAGTATAGCAGCGCCGCGAAGTATAAAATAATGGCGAGACCCGAAGGTGGTATGTAGTCACCAGTCACCAGTCACTAGTCACAAGCTACTCCCACCCCATTTTCCTTTTGCACCAGTTCATCTCTAATGCTATAATATACTAAAGTATTGTACTATGACTACCCAATGACAGGAGGATATATCAATGAGTGTGAATCACAGACTGGTGAATCCGCTGACGGATCAGCTTTTCGATGGCATTCTGACTTTGAAGACGAGAGAGGAGTGCTATGAATTTTTTGAAGACCTTTGTACGATCAATGAACTGCGCGACATGTCGCAGCGGCTGGAAGTGGCACGCATGCTCGAAGCGGGAGATAAGTATGACCGCATCGAAGAAGCGACGGGCGCGAGCACTGCCACGATTTCCCGTGTCAAGCGCTGCCTGAAATTCGGAGCCGATGGATACGTGCAGGTGCTCTCTCGGATGGGAAAAGACGTCTCGAAGATGACTGACTGATCATTTCAGGGACATGGGGATCTGATCGCGGGATCGGATTCTCCTTAGTTTTTCAAAAAGGAAAAAATACCATGCAACCATTAGAGCTTTCTCATGAAGGCTTCAAAGCCTATGATATTCGCGGTGTCGTGGGGGCGGAAGTGAATGAAGACCTGGCCTATCGCGTAGGTCGTGCCTATGCAGCGCTCTACCATCCGCGGGCGATGTGTGTCGGCTATGATATCCGTCCGAGCTCTCCTGCTATCGCTGAGGCGGTCATGCGCGGTCTGACGGATGGCGGCGCGGATGTGATGGACATCGGCCTATGCGGGACGGAGATGATGTACTTCGGCACGTTTCATTACGGACTTTCTGGCGGCATCATGATTACCGCGAGCCATAATCCATCGAACTACAATGGCTTAAAACTTGTGCGCGAAGGGGGGATCCCTGTCAGTGCTGATACGGGGCTGAAAGACATCGAAGCCCTTGCATTCTCTGGCGATTTTCCCGAGACGGAGAAAAAAGGGAAGATCTTTGAGAAACAGATCCTCTCGGACTACATCGACTGTATCCTCTCTTTTGTGGATGTCTCAAAGATGAAGCCGCTTCACATCGTGGTGAATGCTGGAAATGGCTGTGCCAATATCGCTTTCGCAGAACTGAAAAAACACCTGCCCTTTATTTTTACAGAATTATATATGGAGCCGGATGGCACTTTCCCTCATGGTGTGCCGAATCCGATGCTCGAAGAGTGCCAGAAGCCGCTCGTGGAGAAGGTACTCGAAGAAAAAGCGGATCTCGGCATCGCGTGGGATGGAGACTTTGATCGTTGTTTCTTCATCGATGAGAATGGGAAATTCGTAGAAGGCTGTTACATGGTGGGACTGCTTGCATCCTATTTCCTTAAGAGGCATCCCGGAGAAATCATCATTCACGATCCGCGCGTCTTCTGGAATACGGAAAAGATCTGCCGTCTCTATGGCGGCGTGCCGGTCGAGTCGAAGGGCGGACATGCTTTCATGAAGGAGACCATGCGTCGTGTCCACGGCATTTATGGCGCGGAGAACAGTGCCCATCATTTCTTCCGCGACTTCTCTTACTGTGACTCCGGGATGATCCCATGGCTCATCGTGACAGAGCTCATGAGCGAGACAGGCAGACACCTTGGGGAAATGGTCGCGGAAATGGAGAAGGAATTCCCTGTGAGCGGAGAGATCAATCTGCCCGCTAAGAATGTGGAGAAAACTCTCGCTGCCGTCAAGGCAGCCTATGCACCGAAAGCCTTAGCCACCGATCCCACGGATGGCGTAGGGCTTGAGTTTGAGAATTGGCGCTTCAATCTTCGTCCATCGAATACGGAGCCACTCATCCGTTTCAATATGGAGACGATGGGCGACCGGGCGCTCCTCGAAGAGAAGAAAGAAGAAATCATGAAGCTCGTCGAGGAAAGCAACAGATAATGCGGCTTATCGCTTTTGCGCGGACAGCAGCGCCCGTTGGGCATTCGTTTGAGAGGATATGCTCTTATCGATCAAAAGCTCTACGCTGATGCATACATATGATGCATACGATCTCTCATGTAAACAAAGGAGCTGTGAAGAAATGAATCCTCATTTCTTCACAGCTCCTTTTTACTTTGCTTTCATTTGGTTCAGGGTTAGCCCCTTGGGCGGCTCCGTCCACTGATTATGAATGAAAGCTTTGCGCGAATGAGGAATTAGGAATGAGGAATTAGGAATGGTGGTGCGGCGCATAAAAAGCAGAAGCGCCGCGGAGTATAAATAGTGGCGATGCCCGAAGGCGGTATTTAAGTCACTAGTCACTAGCTACCAGTCACTTTCGGCTCCTAATCCCTAGCCACTAATCCCTAGCTACTAATCATCCCTGCTTTCAAACTTCAAGGTTCAGGTGGCGGCTTCGCCGCCTTTTTTAGAAGATGGTATTCTCGTATCGCAGCCTTCCCCTCTAGGGGAAGGTGCCCCGCAGGGGTAATGCTATTAAGTTAAGGAAATCGTTAGCTACGTAACGTCTTGCTTCCCCCTTCGGGGGAAGTGCCGAAGGCAATAGGGGCATGCTAGTGGTATAGCGTACTATGTTGAATAGTCCGATGCTATCGATATCCCAACACTTTCATTCAATACCGATACGTAGCCCCCTCATCTCACTTCGTTCGAAATGGCGTCTCACTGGATTTTCGCGTTGCTTCACTCCTAAAAATCCAGTTCGCTTGCACAAGCCCTTCGGGCAGCTCCCCCGATGGGGAGCCAAGAACGTTCTTCCGCTTAACTTAATAGCATTACCCGCAGGGGCGGATAGGGTGACTATGGCATGAAAGACAGCTGGGATAAGGTTTTCCGGTCACTCCTATGAGAGCTGCAAGTCCCCCGAGGCAGATTGAACGCGAAAATGAGATGATCGTTATTTCACATCGCCATTGTTTTTTTATACGCGACTATTGCATTTTCATGCAAATAGGTGTATATTTATTGCATCAAATCCAACTGCATGTGAAAAGAAAGCAAAGAGGGTATAGATGATGAATAAAATGTTGAAACTGGCCATCCTGGGTGTGGCAGCCTGCGGCGTATTTGCCCTTACCGGCTGCGGCGGAGACAAAGCCGCTTCTTCCTCTGCAGCATCGAGTGCGGCAGGACAGGGCGCTCTCCTTCAGAAAATCAAAAAAGATGGAAAACTTGTGGTAGGTACAGCGCCGGGCTTCCCGCCATACGAATTCCTGGATACTTCGGTCAAGGATAAAAAATCCATCACGGGGATCGATATCAAAATCGCAGAGGCCGTTGCGAAGAAACTGGGCGTCAAGCTCGAGGTACAGGACATGACCTTCCAGTCGCTTCTGGCTTCCATCACGACAGGCAAGATCGATATCGCGATCTCCGCCATCACTCCGACGGCAGAACGTGAGAAGACCGTCGATTTCTCCGACAGCTACCTCGTCGGCAAACAGACGCTCCTCGTCCGTAAGGAAGATGAAGGCAAGTACAAGACACTGGCTGATTTCAATGGCAAAAAGATCGCCGTCCAGAAGTCTTCCCTGCAGGAAAAGCTGACCAGCGAGCAGATCAAAGACGCACAGGTCGTATCTCTTTCGAAAGTTCCGGATGCGCTTTTGGAACTCCAGCAGGGCAAAGTCGATGCCGTCCCGGTACAGAGCATTGTCGGCGGGCAGTACCTTGTCACGAATCCTGACCTGGCTCCGACGAATGTATTCTTTAAGATTGACAGCAAGGGCTCTGCGGTCGCTGTGGCGAAGGGAAATGATGACCTCATCAAGATCATCAATGAAGTCATCAAAGAAAACCATGATAATGGCAACATCGATCAATGGGTCGATGAAATGACGAAGAAAGCCGTAGAAAACGCGAAGAAATAAAAGGGGTAGCTCATGGGGGCGTGCTGCTCCTTGACTCTGAAGGGAAACTCTTCTCGAATGAGAAATGGTGGAGCGGCTACGCCGCAATTTTAAATGGGCGATGTCCGAAGATGGCATTTCAGTCACCAGTCACTAGTCACTCGAGGCTCCTAATCCCTAATCCCGAGCTACTCCACTGAGTCGAAGGATTCTATAGGTCAAGCGGTATCCTGCATCGTAACCCCAACTCCCAAACCTATTTTCCTTACAGTTTCAGATTTCCAAAGACGGATGCTCCCTTCACGGTTCATCCGTCTTTTTCCATTGACAGAATTTCTTACACCATGCTACTATTTTTGTATCCTTATGTATTTTGGGAAAGCGAGGTCTTTCAAATGAAAAAAACTGTAAAATTTGCGCTGCTTGGTCTGGCTGCTGCCGGCGCGCTTCTGATGGCTGGCTGCGGGGATGACAAAGGCGCAGCGAAATCCGCTGCCTCCGGGGAAGCGCAGCAGGGACAGCTGATGGAAACCATCAAGAAGAGAGGCAAAATCATCGTCGGCACCTCTTCCGGCTACCCGCCATATGTATTTGTAGACTCTGGCTCCGCTGACAAGAAAGTCATCGGCCTTGATATCGAAATGTGCCAGCAGATCGCTGACAAGCTCGGCGTCAAGATGGAAGTCCAGGACATGGGCTTCTCTGCACTGCTCTCCTCCGTCACGGCAGGCAAGGTCGACATCGCTGTCGGCGGTGTCTCCCCGACTCCGGAACGCGAGAAAGCCATGGCCTTCTCTGACAAGTATCTTCCGACGGAGCAGAAGCTGCTCGTCCTGAAGAAGAATCAGCACGTATATAAGACAGCCGCAGACCTGAAGGGCAAGACCATCGGCGCAGAAAAGTCCACCACACAGGAAGCGACGGCACAGAAAGTCGAAGGTGCGAAAGCTCTCGGTCTCTCCAGCGTACCGGACGCGATCTTGCAGCTGAAGAATGAAAAGCTCGACGGCATCGTCCTCGAAGGCGTCGTAGCCAAGCAGTACCTGATTTTCAATGATGACCTCGCTCTTGCAGATGTACAGTTCGAAGGGGCAAAGAAAGTCTCTGCTGTAGCCATGAAGAAGGGCAATGACGACCTCATGAAGATCATCAATGAGATCATCAAGAAGGATACCGAATCCGGCCAGTTCGAGAAATGGGTCGATCAGTACAGCAAGATCGCAGTAGAAAAAGCGAAGTAAGGCTATCGGACTTTGCTCGTGAATATTTTGCATAAAAGCGCAGACTCCATGGAGGAGGCTGCGCTTTTTTATTGCGGCTCTGCACAGCAGGAAGAAGTAAGGCTGAAAAAGTACGCGATATCGCAGAGCCTATCTTCTTCGCGCATGTGGAACTTTCTGTGAAGTGAAAAAACAAGAAATCTGATCTCGAAAAATCACGAAAATTGAATGAATAATTATTGACAAACATGTATAATCATGCTATCATCTATGCATACAAAAACGAAAGGAAACACTGATTCAATCGTTGCCAGATTTCATCCTTGAATTTTTATAAAATGCAAGGAATGATTCGACGCGAATAGCGCGCTATTTAAGGAGAATAATGACGAAGCAGTGTATAAAAATTCTTATGAAATCTGACTCTGCGATTTAATCAGCGTTTCCATAAGTCCGATGGGGACGATTTTACTAGAGAGGTGCGTATCATGATGATGAAACATAGCAAAGCATGGAAAGCAGCTGCCCTTGGTCTGGCAGCTATGGCAGCATTCACACTGGCAGGCTGCGGCGGCAGCGGCGACAAAGCAGCATCGAGCAAACCGCAGACGCAGAAAGAAAGCCCGCTGATGCAGAAGATCAAGAAAGAAGGCAAGCTCGTCGTAGGCACCGCGTCCGGTTACCCGCCATATGAATTCGTCGATACGTCCGTCGGTGAAAAGAAAGTCATCGGCATTGATATGGAACTTGCACAGAAAGTCGCTGACAAGCTCGGCGTGAAGCTCGAAGTGCAGGATATGAATTTCCAGGCGCTTCTGACTTCGCTCACCAGCGGTAAGGTCGATATCGCTATCGCCGGTATCAACCCAACTGATGAACGCAGGAAATCGATGGATTTTTCGAACAACTACCTGCCGACAGAACAGCTCGTCATCATCAAAAAGGCAGATGCAGACAAATATAAGAAAGTAGAAGATCTCTATGGCAAGACCATCGGTGTTCAGAAGTCCACCACACAGGAAGCTCTGGCAAAGGAAAAGATCAAAGATGCCAAGATCGTCGGCCTTGCTCATGTTCCGGAAGTCGTGCTCGAACTCAAGCATGGTAAGGTAGATGGCCTCGTTGTCGAAGGCATCGTCGGCCAGCAGTATCTCATTTTCAATGATGACCTGATGTTCTCGGATATCAAATTCCCGAATGCTGTCAAGAACTCTGCGGCTGCCATCCAGAAGGGCAATGAAGATGTCCTGGCTGTCGTGAACGAAGTCATCAAAGAAAATACGGACAATGGCAACTTCAAGAAATGGACAGAAGAATACAGCAAGAAAGCTGTAGCGAATGCGGATAATAAGTAAGGAGAAACGTTTCATCAGTGTTTCCCAAGGGTTCAGGGGGAGTCTCCGGGGCTTGACGCTCCGTGGGCTCACCCTGAACCCTTTCTTATTTTCCTATAGGCAATCCCATGCTCGTGTGTTATAATTAAACATCGAATTTTTCGATAAAACCCAAAGACTAGGAAAGAAGGATATGTAATGACCGATAAAAAAATCCCATTCAGCGACGAGCTGATCCGACAGGTAGCACAGCAGTATGGTACCCCATTTCACATCTATGATGAAAAAGGCATGCATGACAATATGAAACGTCTGCAGAAAGCCTTTTCCTGGAATAAGAATTTTCATGAATACTTTGCGGTGAAGGCAACGCCAAACCCGTGGATCATGAAGAGCCTCAAGGAGCTCGGCATCGGTGCAGACTGCAGCTCCATGGCAGAGCTGGTGCTTGCTGAGAGTGTCGGCATCACTGGGGATCAGATCGTATTCTCTTCGAACGATACCCCGGACGAAGAATTCCTGAAAGCGAATGACCTCGGTGCCATCATCAATCTGGATGATGTATCGAATTTAGACGATATGGAACGCCTTCACATGGTTCCGGAAAAGATCTGCTTCCGCTATAACCCAGGCCCGGAGCTTGCGCGCGGCAATGCCATCATCGGTACTCCGGAAGAAGCCAAGTACGGCATGACCAAGGATCAGCTCATGACCTGTGTCGACTGGGCGAAGGACCATGGGATCTCCTACATTGGTATCCATACCATGGTCATCTCCGCGGAGCTCCAGCTCCCGGGGCTTCTCGGCACCATCAGCATGATGTTTGACCTTGCGAATGAGATCAAGAGAGAAAAAGGCGTCACCGTCTCCTTCATCGACTTCGGCGGCGGTATCGGTATCCCCTATCGTCCGGAACAGGATCCGGTCGACCTCGAAGGCCTCGGCGAAGGCGCGAAGAAGCTCTTCGAAGAAAAAATGGCAGGCTTTGAAGATACCCGCATCTCCTTCGAATGCGGCCGCATGGTGACCGGCCCCTACGGTTTCCTTGTGACGAAAGCCATCCACTACAAGCACATCTACAGAGACTACATCGGTACCGATGCCTGCATGGCCGACCTCATGCGTCCGGGAATGTATGGTGCCTACCACCACATTACTGTCCTCGGCAAAGCAGATGCACCGAAGGACCATGTCTATGACGTGACGGGATCGCTCTGTGAAAACTGCGATAAATTCGCTATCCAGAGAGCGCTTCCGGAAATCGAAATGGGCGATCTCATCGTCATCCATGATACTGGCGCTCATGGCCACAGCATGGGCTATAACTACAATGGACGTCTCCGTCATCAGGAGATCTTCGTCCATGAAGATGGCAGCATCCAGCAGATCCGCAGAAATGAAACGCTTCGTGATCTCTTCGCGACACTGGATTTCCCGGGACTTGCAGAGAATACGGAAAAAGTTATGAAATAAGGAAATAGAAAATACCACCATGATGTCTACGTCATGGTGGTATTTTTTATGACAGAAAGGGGAGTGGGGGGCGTGCTTGCCGCAGCGGTATCATTCCGCTGTTTTCCGGCAATAGTCATACAAGGAAAGCAGGTAGTCGGAGTCTTCTCTCCAGACGCCTGTCTCATAGTCAAAGAGGGCATCATAGACCTTGGACTCTGCAAACCGGGTCAGTGCTTCTTCATACAGCACGTTTTCTTTTTCTGCAAGAAGTCCTAGCGCGTCTCGCATGATTTCGACCGCGCAGGCTTATCTTTATGTATCATTGAATTCATGCGTTTCCATCGCCATAGCGTTCACTCCTTAAAAAAGTCAGGCTACGTGTTCTGAAGTCTCCAAGTCTCTCACTTCTTTCTTTTTTCTCTCTCCTGCACTTCCCGTACGACTTCTTCTATCGTCGTCCCCTTGATCGGTTCTTCCCCATTTTCTGCCCATGGGAAATGCATGTGGGGGGCGACGCGTTCGAAGAAGTGGGGGAGATGCGTCGCATTGTCGTCCACGTGCTCGGGGACGAATACGGGGAGGCGGGAGGGGAGGATTTCAAGGTCGATCGGGAAATTCGGTCCCTTATCGCCGTCTACATTGGTCGAGAGGGTATCGCCTTCATTGATGGAGATGTGCGCTTTTTTGATACCGACGACCGTGACGAAGTCGGGGCCCATCTGGAAACCGGCGAGGAGCTTCGGCGCCTGCCGGATGGCATTCAGCCATGCGAAGTCGTGGAAGAGGCAGAGCTTGATGATGCCTTTATTGCGGTCCTCCGGCGGGATGAGGTTGCGGAAACTGCCGGCGGAGTCGGTCAGCATGGCAGCGATCAAAGGGGAGGAGACTTGGATCACAGTGCCATTTTCCTCTTCGATCTTGAAGTGGTAGGATTTCTGCTTGTTCAAAACCTGCATGCCTTTCATGAAGTAGGCGAGCGATCCGAAGAGGGTCTTTTCTTTGATGGAGACTTCGCTGACTGCTTCAGAAATGAGGCCGGCGGCGACAACGTTGATGAAGTAGCGGTCATTGATCTTGCCGACATCGATTTTCGTCTTGACTGCGTGTTCAAGCATGCGGATGGCTCCCTGCGGGGAGCGCGGGATGTGGAGAGCGCGGGCCAGATCATTGACTGTGCCGAAAGGGATAAAGCCGAAGGCGGAGTCGCTGTCTACGGGTACCATGCCGTTGATGACTTCATTGATCGTGCCATCGCCGCCCATGCAGATGACGTCGCGTCCTTTTTCTGCAGCGATGCGGGCGAATTCTGTAGCATCCCCGGCTTTTTCGGTCAGCTTGATGGTGATGTTGTCATAGCGCTTTGCCAGTGTCGTATGGAGGAGCGGGATATAGCGCGGGGCTCGCTCGCGTCCGGAGGTCGGATTGACGATGATGGTGCATCGGGTGGATTCTGTCATGGGTGTCTCCTGAAAAAAGTGTGGGTGATCCGGAGAAGTCATGGATAAGGAAATGGCAGCCCCGTTTCCCCATTGGTGTAATGCTATTAAGTTAAGAAAATCGTTAGCTACAACGTCTTGCTTCCCCCTTCGGGGGAAGTGCCGAAGGCAATAGGGGCATGCTAGCGGTATAGCGTGCTATGTTGAATAGTCCGATGCTATCGATATTCCAACACTTACATGCAATACCGCTACGTAGCCCCCTCTCCCCTTCGGGGAGCTCCCCCGATGGGGAGCCAAGAACGTTCTGCCGCTTAGCTTAATAGCATTACCCATTGGCGGGAAGATTCTTTCTGAGGGAAATGCTCCAAATGGTCTGCTCTGATCTCCGGTCACACAGCTTTACGTTCAAACTTGTATTCTATATTATAGCGCAAATCGGCACACGAAAAAAGGCTCTCCCACGAAATGCTCGTGCGGAGAGCCTTTTGATGATCGAAATGAGGAAACCGAGAACTGAGCCACCAGTCGCCAGCCACCAGTCGCCAGTTGCCAGTCGCCAGTCACCAGTCACTGATTCCGGGACCCCAGCCGTTCTTGATCTCGTTATACAGCTTGACAAGACCATTTTCCATAGCGAGGTTATTTGGCGCGGCTGGCTTGACAGTGTGAAGGAAGATACGGTAATGGGTATCAGGGATGGCGATGAAGACATGCTGACACCAGACGAAGCCATTGGGCGTCAGGGTGCGGAAATATTCAGAGAGCGTGCCGCCATGTGCAGAAAGGCGATCGGAGATGGTGTCCGCATCCATGAAGCGCTCATAGCGAGGGCGGTCTTCTTTCTGAATGGAGAGATATCCGAAAGCACGCATTGTTTTTTGGTAACAGTAGGTGTGACCGGGATGAAACTTGTGGTAGTCCCGGCAGAAGACGACAGGCTGGCAGGTGCCGCTGTCAAGATCATTGATAACGATGGCATGGTAGAGGTCGTAGAGATCTTTTTCAAGACCGTTCACTTTCATCTGCTCGATCTGGATGGCATTGCGCGTGATATTGAGAAGCTTGCAGCGCATGAGGAAGCGCTTGCCGAGTTGGGCGATCTTCTGCACCTTCAGCCAGAGATACTGATCATCAATGGTATAGGTCATGGCGTAGGGCTCATCGGAATCGTAGACATGGGAGAGCAGACGCGCGATTTTTTGACGAATCGGGCTCTCCGGCATATTGAGGCGGGCCTCACTGTCAAGCGTAGTGGGCGCACCGACGGAAGCAAGTACGTCTTGATAGGCAGGGGAGGCGAAGCGGAAATAGAGCTTGCCATCTTCCATAGTTTCCACGATCGCGAGCGAATCATCCGTGGTGAAGTCCATATCCCCTGCTTTTTCATAGTAGGCTGTGAGCTCAGGCGTCTCAATGGCCATATGCTGCAGAGTGATATGGGCTTTCATCTCATCGAAGGGGAGCGGCTTGCCGAAGAAGTAGCCCTGGATCTTTTCGCAGCCGATGTCTCGGAGGAAACGGAATTGTTCTTCTGTTTCCACGCCCTCTGCCAAGGTCCGGATGCCGATCTTTTTCGACATGTGAATGGTGGACTGGATGATATCTTTCGAGCGCTGCGTGAAATTCGACAGGAAGTCCATGTCGATCTTGAGCTCATCGAAGTGATAGTCTTTGAGTGCATTCAGTGAGGAGTAGCCGCTTCCGAAGTCATCCATCCAGACCTGATAGCCGACCTCGCGGAAGCGATCGAGGATGATGCGGATTTCTTGTGCATTCTGGACGAACATGCTCTCTGTGATTTCTATGCAGAGGAGATGGTGGGGGATCTGGTATTTTTCCGTGCGTTTCTTGACCTCTGCGAAAATGTCACAGGTGAGGAAGTCCATGCGGGAGAGGTTGATGGAAATCGGGACGACCGGTACGCCTTCATCGAGGCAGGCGCGGATGCGCTTGCAGACCTCTTCCAGAATGTACAGGTCGAGCTGGTAGAGCTGGCGTGTATTTTCAAGAGCCGGGATGAATTCGCTCGGCTTCAGAAATCCGTACACAGGATCAATCCAGCGAGCCAGTGCTTCGAGGCCGCAGAGCGTCTTTGAAATGGAGCGGATGACAGGCTGGTAGTAGACCTGGATATAGCCTTTGGCAAAGGCCTCGTCCAGATGATCGATGACATAGTCACGGATGAGGACAGCGCGCTGCACCTTGGCGGTATATTCACAGAGGAAGATATCAAGGCGGTCCTTGATGCTGTCGCAGGCGAGCTTCGCAAGGTCGCAGGCTTTGCTTGGCGTGATGGAGAGATCCTCTACCTGATAGATCCCGATTTTCACTTCGAGCGGGGAACGCATGTACATGGAAAGCAGCTTCTTGTGGGCATCGATGACGCGGTTTTGAAGATCTATGTCATAGGTGAGGACGACGAAATGATCATCAGAGAAGCGGGCAATGAAATCATCCGGGAAACATTTCCGGAGCGTCTCCGCCATATGGAGCAGGAGGGCATCACCTGCATCAAGGCCGAAATGAATATTGTACGACTTGAAGTGGCAGAGATTGAAATACAGGATCGCAATCGGCGGTGATGCCGGATTCATGCTGGACAGTTTGAACCATTTGGCTGCATATTCAAGGAAACGACGCTGCCCGGGGAGCTCTGTCAGGCGGTCGGTGGAGTAGGCGAGATATTTCGCTTCTGCATCGACGGCGAAGACCACGGTCACGCGCCCAAAGTCCGGGAGCGTGTGGGTGCGGCAGAAAATCTCCATGTATCGGGGAGGACCATTCTTCGTGGGGACTTTGAAATCTACGGATCCGATCGAACTCTGCTGCAGCTGATGTCCGATGTCTCGGAAAACACGCTCTCTGTCAGCGGTATTGATGATGTCATCGAAGGTGTTTCCACGTTCCTGAGTCAGTGCGTCCAAGCTGTCATAACCCAGCATGGTGAGGAAACGGTCATTGGCATACAGGATGTCATGGGTGTCCGCACGATAAATAAAAACGCCCCCTGGCATGGCATTCAGCACGCCGCTTTGGATAGAATGATTGATTACATCAAGTGAAACATCTTTATTCATTGTTCGTCACCGCCTTTGTCGTAGTGATAGTCATAGGGTTCAGGGTTCAAGGTTCAGGGGTAGCCCGTGGGGCGTGCTGCCCCTTGATTGCGGGTGAAAGTTCTACTCTCTAGTTAGGAGTGAGGAATGAGGAGTGAGGAGTGGTGGTGCGGCGCAAAAAAATTATGAAGCGCCGCGAAGTATAAAAAGGGCGATGCCCGCAGATGGCATGTAGTCACCAGTCACTAGTAACCAGTCACTAGCCGCGTATCCCTGCTTTCAAACTTTTTGGGGGCATCCCTTTTCCCGTATCGTCCCGAGCGTAGCCGAGGGATCTTTCTTGCACTGCGGTCAGTATCACATAGGCACTGGCAGGAATTGATACCTTAGTGCTACGTATTTCTTTTTTTCGCACATCCATCGTTTATCGGTCTGCAAAGAAGATTTCTCGCTTCGCTCGAAATGACGATACGGGAGTCTAGCGCCTTCTAGTCACCAGTCACAAGTCACTAGTCACGAGTTACTCTATTTATATCTTATAAAAGTACTCAATAGCGCCCAGCGTCTTGCCATCCTGAAAGAGGGGCTCGGTGTGAACAAGGACGGAGACTCGGTCGCCCTCCTTGCTCCGCAGCCAGACGGCTTTTTCACGGGATAGTCCGTCGAAAATGGTCGCGACGAGCGGGCACATGGCGTGGCACAGGTGGGTGCCATTCTCATCGATGTGATCGAGATGACTTTCGAAGCAGTGCTTGCCGAGCATATCTTCGGAGGTGTATCCGCTGATGCGTTCCGCGCCTTTGCTCCAGTAGAAAATCTTGCGATCCGTATCGACGCAGTAGACGCCGAAGGGCATCTGATCAAGAATTTTTTCGAAGAGTTCTTCGTGTGTCATATTCATGGGTTGAACCTCGTTTCATGAAGAGAAAGCGTGACCCTCAGCGTGGCAGTGCATAATCATGCTTTTTATAGTATATAAGGAAAGAAGGAAAAAGGCAAAGAAAATATGATGAAAATAGATGAATCTATCATTTTTTTGAAACAGGGAGACGCTCCATTGTCAACTTTACAGGGGGGGGTACATGTTGTAATATTACATATATGTATATATGTAACGTGAATGAGTATTTTCTTCAGGGGAAACGGCAGAAGGTATCGATACCATGATGCTTGAGGTGTCGATATGTCTGTCTATCATGCAACACAGGAGAACCATATGAATAAAATGGGCATGACACTTTGTCTGTCTCTGGCTGCTTTTCTGCCTTGCGGGATGATGCAGGCGGCAGATATTGACCCGATCTCGCAGCATCAAGCGAAGGAAAGGGCGCAGGTCAGAGAGACGATGGACCGCTATACGGCAGAGGAAAAGGCGGTGCGCCGAGAGGACGCACGGGCGCTCGGGCGAGAGCTGCTGCTCGCGGGCGAAGGCCTTGGCGAAACGGTGAAGCGGGAGATCGGAGAGTTGGCGGTCGAGGATGCACAGGCGCGTGTCATCGCGAATATCCCGATCAATAAAGCACGGACGGCGCTTTCCACATCAGCAGGGGACTATGAAGCGATGAAGGCACATTACCTCATCCGTCAGCGGATGCTTCCTGCGTGGGATGAAGAAAAGGATCGTCTGATCAGATCCCTTTCCCAGCTGGGCGGGATGCCCGTCCCCAGAGAGCCGGAAGCGGCTTTTGCCAAGACATATGAGAAGGCATCGGCGGCGCGAAGGAATGTGCTCCTGTACTATCAGGGAGAGCATGATCCGGATCAGCTTGCGCCTTACCAAAAGGAGGCAGACAAATGGCTCGGCATGCTCACCGCTGAGGTGAAAGCGTATGCACTCTCGCTGGCAAGCAGCAGCGATCCGTCGCATCCGACGCCGGAGGCAGAAGCCCTGGCCACGCAGTACACGAAGACGGTCCTCTTGGCACTCGATGATGAGCTGCAGGTGGAAATCCTCGGGGAGCGTTTCGAAAATGCGCGGAAATCTTATGAGGCGGCAACGAAGAATTACGAGAAGCTGTATGCGAAGGAAATCAGCCGCTGCATGAACAGCGGCAATGGATTCCTTCTTACGAATCAGAAAGCAGGGGATACCGGCATCAGGGAGGCGGCTCCTTCGGCAGCATCGGGCAGTTCTTCTGCCGCCAAGGCGGCAGGGGGTGGCATGCCCACAGGCGGCACCGTGGTACCGAGCACGCCCTTTCTTGTGCCGCGGAGCAGCGAGGAAAGAGAAGCTCTTCGAAGGAAGCTCATGGACGAGATGGATCGGGTCACTTCGGATGACTGGGCGCGTCTCGCACGCCGCCGCGTAGAGTATGCAGATGAATTGTCTGATATCGGTTATTTTGACAGAGAATCATCACACATGCAGGCATCCACCGAGGTCAAACCGCCGAAAATTCCGGAGCAGCGATTTAAAATCGATGGGGAGGCGCGTGTGGACTATGGTTTCCATAGCGGCTACAAGTCCATCGGGGACAGAAGCCGCGCGCGTGTCAGAATTTATGGGGATTACAATATCGATGACAACTGGCATTTCATTTCCATGCTGGAAAATGAAAAGCTCCTCACCGGTAAGGGGAAGGACAGCTGGATGGATATCGACCGCTGGTATCTGACGGGTAAGGTCGGCCGTTCGCGTGTGGATGCCGGCGCTTTCGGCTCCTTCCTGGCTGAAGGAAATGTTTACGACAGCAAGTTCACCGGTGTGCGCGTCTCTGGCAAGGAGCCTTTCTCCTACATGGCAGAAGCGGGGACGATCAAGCATGCAGGCTTTGTGGCAGCTGCTGAGGCATCGACCACGCATGATATCTATACGCTGGGAGCGGGGCTCTATCGATTCGATCTCAAGGACAGGGGCCAGAGGAATATCTACATGCTGAATGTTCATCGTCCGCTCGGCGGTCTTTACGATCTGGGGCTCATGGGACTTCTTGGGGAAGATGAGAGCCGCAGCGAGAAAGGCTATGTGGTATCCCTCACTCGCGGGAAAGAGAAAACATGGGTGAGAGGAAATACGTACTATTTCCTGAAATACTATCACCAGCCATATACCACCTATGTATCACATACCATGGACGGGCTTGCGGACTACATGGACGGCTTCGAAGGCATCGGTGCTGGTATCCAATATACCGTAAAGCCGAACTGGCTCCTGCAGGCAGAATACTATAATCTCAAGGACCTTGAAGAGGGCGGCAGAAATCATACCTTCTGGCTTGCGCTCTCGTACTATTTCTCGAATTATGATGCGTAAAAAGGTTCAGGTTGGCGGGTTCAGGGTTCGGAGTGAAAGCGCGGCGCATAAAAAATAGAAGCGCCGCTTGTGGGAATCCTCGGTCTTCTCGTTTCGTCATTTCGAGCGAAGTCGAGAAATCCTTCTTGCACACCGCTGTAGAAAATGACGATGTTTCCCATTTGCACTCGGCTCACGGATTCCCATATACCGCAAACATCCCCAATCAAGGGGCAGCACGCACCAAGGGGCTAACCCTGAAGTTTGAAAGCAGAGATGAGTGGCTAGGGATTAGGGATTAGGAGTGACTAGTGACTGGTGACTGGGATTCATCGGTATCGTCATCCCGAGTGCAGTTGGGGAATCTTTGTTGCATTCCATTTTATTGCTCGCGCCAACCGTCCATTTTACCTGAAACACTGCATCTCACTTTTCTGCACTGCGGTGTTTCCCATTTTCCTTTCTCAAACACTTACCGTTTTACCGCGAATGGTAAAGATCCCTCCACTTCGGTCGGGATGACGATACGAGAGTAAGGCTATCCCCACACCTTCGGGCATCGCCCCATATATACTCGCGGCGCTTCTATATTTTATGCGCCGCACCACCACTCCTAACTCCTAACTCCTAACTCCTAACTAGAGAGCCGAGCTTTCATTCATAATCAGTGGACGGAGCCGCCCCAAGGGGCTAACCCTGAACCTTGAACCTTGAACCCTTTCCCAAGGAGGTCTTCCTTATGAAGCACATTCATACTATTGTCGTCGTCGGCCTGGGCTACGTCGGCCTTCCGCTGGCGCATGCTTTTTCGAAGCATTTCCGCGTCATCGGCTATGATCTGTCCGAGGAGAAGATCGCGCTCTACCAGAAAGGCATCGATCCGACGAATGAGCTTGGTCATGAAACGGTCAAAGAGAGCACGGTCGTATTCACGAATGACCCTCAGAAGATTTCCGAGGGCGACTTCATCGTAGTCGCTGTGCCGACACCGGTGAATCAGGACAAGACGCCGGATCTTTCGCCGGTCGAGTCGGCTTCCCGCATCGTGGGAGCGCATATGAAAAAAGGCGCAGTCATTGTCTATGAGTCGACGGTCTATCCGGGGGTGACAGAGAATATCTGCGCGCCGATCCTTGAAAAAGAGTCGGGAATGACGCTGGGAGCAGATTTCCAGATCGGCTACTCGCCGGAGCGTATCAATCCGGGAGATAAGGTGCATACCCTCACGAGCATTGTCAAAATCGTTTCCGGGATGAATGAAGAGACGCTGGAGACGGTGAAATCCGTCTACGGCACCATCATCGAAGCGGGCGTTTATCCCGTTTCCTCGATCCTGGTCGCAGAAGCGGCAAAGCTCGTGGAGAATGCACAGCGTGATATCAATATCGCCTTCATGAATGAGCTCGCGATCGCCTTCCATTTGATGCATATCGATACGAATGAAGTGCTCGAGGCGATGAATACGAAGTGGAATGCGCTCGGTTTCCGTCCGGGGCTCGTCGGTGGCCACTGCATCGGTGTCGATCCGTATTATTTCATTTATCAGGCAGAAAAACTGGGCTATCACTCCAAGATCATCGGCGCGGGACGCCGCATCAATGACAGCATGTCGGGCTATGTGGTGAAGCAGATGGTAAAGGAAATGATCCGAAACCACGTAGATACGCGACATGCGAAAATTTATCTTCTGGGCATGACCTTCAAGGAGGATTGTCCGGATGTCAGAAATTCCAGGGCTGTCGATATTTTCCATGACCTCAAAGATATGGGCTTTGACCCCATCGCTGTCGATCCGGCGGCTGACCAGGCGGACTTTGAGCGTCTGTATCATGTGCCGCTTATGCCGCTCTCTGCTGTCAAGGATGCGGATGTCATCGCTGTCCTTGTCGCACATAAAGAATTCAAAGCGCTCTCACCGGCTGAAGTTCGCTCGCTCTTTGTATCCTGCATGGAGGAAGAGACGCCGCTCCTCTTTGATGTGAAGAGCATCTATGACCCGAAGGAAATCAGGGGCGAGGGGCTTGCCTATTGGAATTTATAAAGGGTAAGAAGTGACTGGTGACTGGTGACTAGTGGCTAGTGACTAGTGACTAGTGACTAGGGACTAGGGACTAGGGACTGCTGACTAGACTCCCGTATCGTCATTTCGAGCGAAGCGAGAAATCTTTCTCATTTCGTATTTCTAATTTCTCATGCAAGCGAGGCTTTCAGTCGAAATCAAAGGGCAGCACGCCCCAGAGGCTCACCCTGCACCTGTCATTTTACCATTGAGGAAATTATGCGTATCAAAACCATTGCCATCTTAGTCCTTGCTGCTGCCGTGATCGGCGGGGGCGGCTACGGGCTGCACCGCTTCCTGGCTTCTTCCGCTGAGAGCGAGGCGTATGTGACGGACTTATCCAGCGGTTTTTCTGCCGATCGCGAGATCAGGGACGCATTGACGCTGTATCAGAAGGATAGCTGTCCGAAGGCGAAGATTCTGAAACCGCCGGGCGGGGAGGAGAAGAGGATGTACCTCTTCTTCTCGGGACTGCCGGATCGGCCGATGGCCGAGAAGCTGACAGACCTTCTGGAAAAAGAAAAAAGTGAGGCGGCCTTCTTTGCAGAAGGGCAGAATGTGCTTGATGAAGAGCAGGGGATGAAGGTGCTGCATAAGAAAGGCGCTCTCATCGGGAATTATACATGGCTGGGACGGCCGAAATTTGAAAAGATGAAGCCGGAGGCGGCCATTGCTTCGGTGGCCAAGACGCAGAAAGCCATTCATCTCATGGAAGGCAGTACGCCTCTTTATTTCAAAGCACCGAATACGAAGTACACCGATGATCTGCTGAAAGTCCTCGGCGCGTGCGGGGTGAAGTATGCGGTGGAGAGCAGCATCACCATCCGAAGAGGACAGCTCAAGAGCGCATCCGATGCCAGGGAGATCGTGAAGAAATTAAAGCCCGGCAGCATCATCGCCTTCGAAGTGAATCGTCCGCTCGATATCAAGGTGAAAGAGCAGGGAGCCTATGATGAGAAGCCCGCCATCGATAAGAAACCGACCATCAAGGATAGCGACTTCATAGATCGGCCGGCGCCTCATGATATGGCGGAGGAGGTCTCTTGGCTCATCGATGCATTGAAAAAGGAAGGGTATGAGCTGAAAGGCTTGGAAGGTATAAGCGTTGCTGGTGACTAGAAATATAGTAGCTAGGGATTAGTAGCTAGGGATTAGGTTGGCGATACGAGAAAGCCGCTAGTTTCAAACCTTCGCGGCGCTTCCATATTTTTATGCGCCGCACCTTCCCCGATGAACCCATAGAACCTTTTGAACCTATTTTTCATCCCTCTTCATAGATTGGAGAACACCCATGAGTACAGATGACAGACTGCAGGAACTGAAGGAGGACAGGCGTCTTCTTCCCTATGTGCCAGATGTCACAGGACGGCGGACGAATGCGGATCGCCGTCAGGCGAGTGAAAGAGATAAGATCCGGCGGGATCAGGACTATGAGAAATACATCGAGAGTGCCGAGGCGGGCCGTCGCTTCAAGGTGAAGATCCCTGTACGTCTTACCTATACAGCGGAAGGAAAAAAGAAGGTGCTTCGCGGGACATGTATGGATATTTCCTCGACGGGGATGCTCTTTATCGCTGACGAAGAGAGCGCGGTGACAGATATGCCGAAAGAGGGCAAGCTGTCTTTCGAGATCCGTCCCGGAGATATGCCGGAAGGCTATGAGATGAAGGTGAAAGGTCTTTCTGCGGAAGTCGTGCGTTCCTTTGACAAAGAGGGGCATCTTGCGCTGGGACTTCATTTCAAAAAGTCACTCGTCCAGTACTACCAGTCGAAGCGGGGGAAGTACCTCATCGCGGTCTCTGCATTTCTTTTGCTCTGTATCTCGCTCGTGATCCTTCTCATGCGCTCGGAGTCGGTCATTTATTTCCGCTTCAATAAGTTTCTTTATTTATATAGCATTATTACGGCGGGATTTCTGCTTACGCGCTATTTCTTCGCCATCTTCTATAAACCGGTTCCTGTGGATATCCATTTCACGCCGGGGGTCTCGATCATTGTCCCGTGTTTCAATGAAGAGACATGGATCCAGCGGACAGTGCTTTCCTGTATGAATCAGGACTATCCGCCGGAGAAGCTGCAGGTCATTGTGGTGGATGACTGCTCGACAGACCGCTCCGTGGAGAGGGTGGAAGAGCTCATCCGAAAGTTGGATGAGGATGACCCTTCGGCGCACATTCGTGACCGGCTCACCTGCTTCGTGCAGCCGCAGAATGGCGGCAAGCGAGAGGCTCTCGCACGCGGGCTCTCACTGGCAAAGCATGAGCTTCTGGTCTTCGTCGACTCGGACTCCTTTCTCTCGCCCTTTGCGGTCAGAAATGTCGTGCAGCCGTTCAAGGATAAGGAGATGGGCGGTGTCTGCGGACGGACGGATGTCGCGAATACCTATACGAATTCGCTTACCAAGATGCAGGCAGTGCGCTACTATATCGCGTTCCGCATCATGAAGGCGGCGGAAGGCTTCTTCGATGCGGCGACCTGCCTCTCGGGGCCGCTTTCCTGCTATCGGAAGGATCTGGTCGAAAAATACTGTGATGCGTGGATTCATCAGAAGTTTCTGGGGCGCAAGGCGACCTTTGGCGATGATCGCAGTCTGACGAATTTCATCCTGCGTCATAACCGCACGACCTATCAGGATACGGCGATCTGTGAGACCATCGTCCCCAAAAGTTACAAGGTTTTCCTGAAACAGCAGATGCGCTGGAAGCGTTCATGGCTGCGCGAGTCCCTCATCGCTGCGCGCTATATGTGGAAGAAGGAGCCGCTCATGGCGCTCTCCTTCTACTTCGGGCTGATCGTCCCGATCGCGGCGCCGATCGTCGTGATTTATAATCTGATCTACATCCCGCTCATGCACCGTGTCTTCCCGACGACATTCCTCGTCGGCATGGCGCTCATGGCGATGCTGATGAGTATGGCGCAGCTCTTCCTCCGGAAAAGCTCCACGTGGGTCTTTGGGATCTGGTTCTGCCTCTACTATGAAGCGGTCCTGCTCTGGCAGATGCCTGTCGCATGGTTCACTTTCTGGAAGGATACCTGGGGCACGCGCATGACGCCGGCAGATGTGCGGGAGGCCGAGAAGAAAAAGAAGAAGGAAATGGAAAAGCACCACAAAGCAGAAAAGAAAGCAGGTGAGAGGCCATGACGCTGGGGGAGGAATCCTACACCCGACATAAGAACCGTGTGAAGCGGGCGCGGACTTTGGTGGAAATCGCATTCGTCATCGCGGTGCTTTACCTGCTCTATACTCTCTTTTTCCATGGAAAGACGTACCAGCCCTATACCGAGAGTCAGATGAGCCCCACAACCGATACGGGCTTCATCGCGCTTTCGTACTTCGGTGTCGACCGCATCGGAGATACCTCGACACTGATCGGGGAGAAGCAGCTCCGCGAGCACCTGAAGGCCTTGAAGGACAATGGCTACGTGACCATCACGCAGGAAGACATCGAGAAGTACTATGAAAAAGGTCAGCCTCTTCCTGAAAAGGCACTGTATCTGATGTTCGAAGATGGGCGGCGCGATACTGCGATTTTCGCAGACAATATCATCGAAGACCTGAATTTCAAGGGTGTCATGATGACATATCCGGAGAAATTTGACCACGAGGATCCGAAATTCCTTCGCCCGTCGGACTTGAAAGATATGACTGACTCCACTTTCTGGGAGCTGGGGACGAATGGCTACCGGCTGGAATACATCAACGTGTACGATCGCTATCACAATTTCATCGGAGAGATCGATCCCCTGACTTATGCGATGATGCGTCCGTACCTCGGACGTGACTACAATCACTATCTCATGGACTACATCCGCGATAAAGACCGCATCCCGGTTGAAACGCTGGACCATATGAAGCGGCGCATCGGCTATGACTACAGCCGTGTCGCGGAGCTCTATCAGGATCATCTGGGCTATGTGCCGCAGGTCTATGTCCTGATGCATGCGAATACAGGAAAATTCGGCAATGCAGCAAGTGTTTCCTATGAAAATGAAAAATGGATCCGTAAACTCTTTACGATGAATTTCAATCGCGAGGGCTACTCCTTCAACCGGAGAGACAGCTCGCTCTACGATCTCACGCGCATGCAGCCGCAGCCATACTGGCCGGTGAATCATCTGCTGATGCGCATCAAGTATGACACGAAGCAGCAGGATATCACCTTCAAGCGGGGCGATACCCGCATAGAGGACTGGGAAATCCTGAAAGGCGCAGGGGAATACAAGGAAGAAAGCATCATCCTGACCTCTCTCCCTGAAAAGGAAGGTCTGATGCGGCTCAAAAATCACTACAGCTATGGAGATGTAGACATCAAAGTCCGTCTCGAGGGCAATTCCTTCGGCGGGCAGAAGGTACTCTTCCGTGGGAACAAGGACTTCACCTCCTGCCTCTCTGCCGGTATCGAGCAGGGGAAGCTGGTGATCGCGGTGAGAGAAGGCGCTGGAGAGAAGAAGCTCTTTGAAGAAAAGATTTCCGTCCTTGACGGGGAAACCCCGATTTCCATCGAAGAGGATAAAAAACGCGTGCGGATGGGCGTCCTTGCCGCACTCACCCGCTATGCGGATACGACAGACAAGGCGAAGCTCTATGCTGCCCGCATGGAAGAAACAAGGGATCAGGAGGCCTCGACCGTCAAAGATGGAGAGAAGGAATATGAAGCGCCGGAGAGCTTCCACGCCCGCCTTGACCGCGAGCTGGAGATCCGCATGAGAGGAAATCAAGTGACTGTTCTCCTGGACGGGAAAAAAGCAGCTCAGGTCGAAGCACCGGAGATGAAGGGACGGGAAGTCGGCCTTTGGGCGGGGTGGAACAGCCAGGCATGGAGTCAGAGAAATCTCGCGGATGATGTCTATGACGGCGTCTTCGAGCGTCTCATCATCACATCCGCCAAAGAGGGCAAAGAAAGCCTCATCTACTCGAGCGAGCTGTCCGGCCTCGATAAATGGTGCTTCGATGCGAACCAGAAATGGGAGTCCGTCCTCGGGTGGTTCTTGAAACATTTCTAGGAATGAGTGGCTGGTGGCTGGTGACTAGGGATTAGTAGCTAGGGATTAGGAGTCTCAAGTGACTGGTGACTAGTGACTAGTGACTAGTGACTTAAATACCACTTTATGGCATCGCCTCTTATAATTGCGGCGGAGCCGCCACCACAACCCTGAACCCTGAACCCTGAACCCTGAACCCTGAATCCTGAACCCTGAACCCTGAACCCTGAACCCTGAACCCTGAACCCTGAAGTTTGAAAGCAGGGATTAGGGATGAGTGGCTAGGGATTAGGAGTCTTAAGTGACTAGTGACTAGTGACTAGTGACTGGCATGCCAGCTCATGGCATTGCCATTATTTATACTTCGCGGCGCTTCCATCATTTTATGCGCCGCACCACCATTTCGCATTTCTCATTTCTAATTTCTCATTCAATCGAGGCTTTTAAACGTAATCAAAGGGCACCACGCCCCGTGGACTCACCCTGAACCCGCCAATACACACCAACCATTTTTCCAAAGGAGACATTGATGAAAAAACATGCCATATTTGCTTTGGCAGCCGCCTCTTCCCTCCTGCTTTTTTCCGGATGCGGGGCGGCTCCTCTGAAGAGCGGCAGCCATCTGCCGGTGACAAAGTCCGCATGGGTGGTCTCTTGGGACAAAGAAAAAGGTTGGGAGGCGTATGACAAGACAAAAGAGCGATGGGGGAGTGTTTCTTACTTCGCTGTGACCTTCGATGAGAAGGGGGTACTGAAAGTACCGGCTGATTTGCCAAAAATAGAAGGCATTCCCTTTTACCTGACCTTTGTGAATGATGTCACGAAATCAAATGGGCACAGCACCGAGAAGGATACAGACATACTCCGGCATGTGCTGAGGGATGAGCATGCCCGCCGCGTACATGCGAAAGAAATCCTTGCCATAGCGGAAGCGTGCGGCGCGGATGGGATCGATATAGACTATGAACGCATCGGTAAGGATCCGAAGCTCGTAGAAGCGTTCGCTCATTTCACGCAGCTTCTTTATCTGGAGTCCATTCCCGCGCATAAAAAGATCCGCATCATTCTGGAACCTTCGATGCCTATGGATGCGCCCTACAGCGTCGGCCCCGAGTATGTCGTGATGCTGTACAACCTTTACGGACTGCATAGCGGGCCGGGGCCGAAGGCAGATGGTACATTCATTGAGAAGACCATCCGGAAAATGGAAGCCCTTCCGAGTAAAAAAGCGGTGGCTTTTTCCAATGGCGGCTGCCTGTGGAAAGATGCCGGTCTCTTTGGGCTGGTCAAAGGGACGCCCCGCTTCATCACGACAGAGGAAGCCGTGCGCCTTCGTGACGCGCATCAGGTGAAACCGGAACGCGATGAGGCGAGTGCTGCGCTGCATTTCTCTTATCAGGAAGACGGACACACCTATGAAGTCTGGTATGCGGACGAGGAGACGCTTGACGCATGGACGACACTCGCTGCCAATCGCGGTATCCCGTCCGTTTCCCTCTGGCGTCTGGGCGGGTAACTTATGAGCGATAAGAGATCGAAAATGAAAAATGGGGATGCTGCGCCTCACATGCGGAACGATGGAAAACATCGTATGTGAGAAAGTGGAGCATCCGCCATACGAGTAATGCTATTAAGTTAAGCGGTAGAACGTTCTTGGCTCCCCATCGGGGGAGCTGCCCGTAGGGCTTGTGCAAGCGAACTGGATTTTTAGGAGTGAAGCGACGCGAAAATCCAGTGAGACGCCATTTCGAACGAAGTGAGATGAGGGGGCAGCACTACGGTATATCCAACATTGTTCGATGGCCGCTGGCATGCCCCTATTGCCTTCGGCACTTCCCCCGAAGGGGGAAGCAAGACGTTGCGTAGTTAACGATTTCCTTAACTTAATAGCATTAGCCATGCGAGGATGGAGTCGAAGGAGCTGTTATTCTTTAGCGAAGATCTTTTCTCCATCCCTGACCACTGTCATAAAAAAGGAAGATCATATCTATGGTACAGAAGAAATGGAAATCACTCATCATGCTGACGATAGCGGCCGCTCTCTTGGCGGGTGCGGGAGGGACGGCATGCGCGGAGGAATCGGCAGGGGGGCTAGTGCCTGCCAAGCAGGAGGCAATGGCAGTCCCTCGCAAGGTGACGTACACGGTAGAAGACAAGGCACGCTATGAGGCGCTTCGAGAGAAAAATGAAGGGCGTCTTGCGCCAAAGGAGCGATTCCTCACCACGACGGCGCAGAAGGTCGTCTTGACATTTGGCGGCCTCACGAGAAAAGAGTCAGTGGAGGATATGCTGGACCATCTGGACAGGATGGGCGTGAAGGCGACATTCTTTGTGACGGAGCTTGAGCTTAGAAAGTACACGGATACGGTGCGGGAAATCGCAGCGCGCGGCCATGAGCTGGGGCTGGGCCTTCGCACGGGGACGGACGGTGATTTCTATGAGACTTGCGCGCAGATCGAGCGTCTGCAGAAAAACATGCAGCGTCTCTTGGGCGTGCGCCCGGTGATCGCCCGTCAGGTCTTCGGTACAGAAAGTCCAACGGTGAATGAAGCGGCGAGCGCGATGGGCATAGAGCTTCTGGGACAGACCGTGAACATGGTACAGACAAAAGACAAGGAAGCAAAGAAGGTCGAGGACATTTCAGACCATCTTTTCGGGAAATTCATCCTCGCTATGGGGCGGGGGCAGATCATCTACGGACGCCTCGATTTTCTTGATAATCCCACACTTACGGGAGACCTTTTGGAATGGATCAAGAAAAACAAGGTGGACAGCGCGACATATGCTACGCTCTTGGACAGTCCTGAGGCGAATGCAGAGAATGACTCAGCCTATAGCATGGGGGCTGTCCGGGAGGTCCTTGGCGATGAGGCACATCGCTGGACGTATCCTGTGCCGGAGGAGAAGATGCTCCGTTCTCTTAGGGGAGAGAAAAAAAGAAAACCTGGGACAGATCGCCTTTTCCGTCATGAATTCTCTGCGCGGTATATCGGCGCTCCGACGGTAACGGAAACGGATCGCATTCGCGGTTTCTCAGAGGCAGAAATGGAGCAGATGGATCATACAGGCATCGTGAAAGACGTCAGGGACAATACTATTTTCCTCACGTTTGATGACTGGGGGACGGATGCTTCAATAAATCATCTGCTCTATGTCCTTCGCAAGCATCACGCGAAGGGAACTTTTTTCATCATCACATGGAATGTAAAGAACAATCCGAATCTGCTGCGCGCCATCGCAGAAGATGGGCATGACATCGCTTCTCATACGAATCGACACCGCCCTATGGTGTGGCAGACCTCGAATTACGGCGGCAACATGACGCCGATGACGGAGGAAGAGTATGCGGAGGATGTGAGGATATCCTATCAAGAGCTGGAAAAAACGGTGGGGGATGTCATGGTCGATGGGAAACCGGCGCTGACACATTATTTTCGTCCGCCGACGCTTGCCATCAGCAAAAGCGGTATCAAATCTATCATGGATGCGGGATTCAGCTATATCGTTTCAGGTTACGAGAGTACGGATGACTATGCCACACCATCGCTGCAGGCGATGATCGGGGCGATTTCCCATGGGATCTATGATGAGGAAGGAAATGTACGTAAAGGGTCCATCCTCATCATGCATATGACGGATAAAGCGGAGTACACGGCTGAGGCGCTGGACTACATCCTTACCGTGAATGATGCGAGGGATGACAATGACCCGAAGAAATTCAAGACGGGCCGCCTTTCGGATCACCTGAAGGAAGGCTATGACCAGTCGAGAGAGACGACCGAGGATTTCGAAAAGCATCTGTCATACAAGGGCAGCTGTGGGCATTGACAGTGACTGGTGACTGGTGGCTAGTGGCTAGTGACTAGTGACTAGCGACTAGCGACTAAGAGACTGAGAGACGTCAGATATCAGACATAAGAGGTCAGAAGTCAGAGGTCTGAAATCTGAAGTCTGAAGTCTAATCCCTAATCCCTAATCCCTAATCCCTAATTCCTAATCCCTAATTCCTAGTCACCAGTCACTTTTTTTTCAAATTTCCTCTTGACAACTCATGAACTAGGAAGTAAAATAATCACAATCTAAAACCCAATACCCCCAAAGAAAGCTATGAACGAGACAAAAAGTACTTGATTCCTTCTAAAGAGAGCCGATGGATGGTGAGAATCGGTGAAGAGCCTTGTATAATATCCCTCGAGAGCCCTTGTCGTGAATTGAGTAATGACAGGCGTTTCATTCACGTTACGAATAAGACTGCTAAGTACAATGTAGGGTGGTACCGCGAGACTTCGCCCCTATCTTCGAAAGAAGATAGGGGCTTTTTTATTACCCGTATTGACTTGGCATAGAGTGAAATATCGGAGTGGTACCGCGTACGCGCCTCCGCTGGCAGAAAAGCTGGCGGAGGCTTTTTATTTCCTCATACGATCTTTCGGGGTGGAGTAGCAAATTTTTGAAAGAGGTAGAAAATCATGCAGAAAAAATGGCTCAAAGGAATGGCAGCAGTTATGGCAGCAGCAGCACTGGCAGGCGCATTCGCAGGCTGCGGCGGAGATAAGAAAGCAGCTTCTGGCAGCGCAGATGCAGGCAAGACTGTAAAACTCGGCTTCATCACCGCTTACACCGGCCCAGGCGCAGCTTACGGCGTCGCTATGAAGGACGGCACCGAACTTGCTGTCGAGGAAATCAATAAGAACCCGAACACCAAGGTCAAGATCGATCTCAAAGTCTACGATACCAAGCTCGTCAAGAACGAAGCTATCAACGCTATGAAGAAGTGCATCGAACAGGATAAAGTCCTCGCCATCGAAGGCCCGATGACCACCGGCGAAGCGATGGCGGCTGACCCGATCGCC
This sequence comes from uncultured Dialister sp., assembly GCA_934178345.1. Classification (GTDB taxonomy): domain Bacteria; phylum Bacillota; class Negativicutes; order Veillonellales; family Dialisteraceae; genus Dialister. The sequence goes on from CAKPQG010000003.1 coordinate 90,048, forward strand.
CAGCAGTCCAAAGTCGCTGTCTTCGGCACCGGCACCACCGGTCCGAAAGTCACTGAAATCGGCGACTATGTATTCCGTAACGCCATCCCGGGCAAAATGAACATCCCGCAGGTGGTCGAAAAAGCACAGAAGAAACTGGGCTTCAAGAAGATCGCTATCATGTACTCCAATAACAATGACCAGATGGTCGGTGAACACCAGTTCTATCTGGAAGCCTGCAAGAAGCTCGGCCTCGAAATCGTTGCGGATGAAACCTTCGCAGACAAGGATACCGACTTCTCCGCTCAGCTGACCAAGATCCAGGCAGCAAACCCGGATGTCATCGCTGTCGCAGGTCTTTATCAGGAAGGCGCTCTCATCGTGAAGAAAGCGCGTGAAATGGGCATGAACCAGTACATCCTCGCAGGCAACGGCTTCAACAGTCCGGAATACATCAAACAGGCTGGCGAAGCAGCTGATCGCACCGTCGTAGCTACTCCGTGGAATCCGGAAAGAAAGACCGACAAGGCACAGAACTTCCGCAAAGCGTATGTGGCTAAATACGGTCATGAACCGGATCAGTTCGCTGCTCAGGCCTATGATGCGATGTATGTCCTCCATCAGGCTGTAGAACAGTCCGGCACCACCACCGATCGCAAGAAATTCCGCGATACTCTGGCTAAGATCAGCGACTTCGAAGGCGCTACCGGCAAATTTGCATTCGATGAAAACCGCGATCCGAAGATGGACCTCGCAGTCCTCGAAGTCAAGGGCGGCAAGTGGGTACCGCTCGGAGAATAATGGGGTTTTCCATTATCCTTTGATGACTCAGCTTGGATGAATGAGCCAACAGGTTCCGTAGTTCCATAGAATCTATTGAACCAGTGTATACATTGACGGTCAGCCTTAAGGTATTCCATATCCGCGTTTTTCAGGACATAGAGCCTTAGGGCCGGCCGTTTTCCATTCCTTATAAGTGGAAATCGGATGCATTCTTCTTTCCTTAAGTCACGAGTCACCAGTCAAAAAAATTATTGAATCAGTGTTTCCTCAGCACCCAACAGGAGGGCAATCATATGACAAATCAAAATGGGAATAGCCGTAGTACCTTTTCCGGGAAAATGGGGTATGTGCTGGCTGTCGCAGGCAGTGCTGTCGGCCTCGGGAATATCTGGAGATTCCCGTACCTCGCCGCGGAGTATGGCGGAGGCATCTTCCTCCTGACCTACCTCCTGCTGGCCGTCACCTTCGGCTATACGATGATCGTTTCTGAGACCGCACTTGGACGCGGGACGAGAAAGAGTCCGGTCGGAGCTTTCCATCATTTCGGGAAGAGCGGCTTCTTTACCGCAGGCGGCTGGATCAATGCTGTCATCCCGATGCTGATCCTGCCGTACTACAGCGTCATTGGCGGCTGGGTCACCCGTTACCTCTTTGAATACCTCGCCGGTGATACGAAAATGCTTGCGACGGACACCTTCTTCGGCGCTTTCGTCTCTGACGGCATGGCGGCTGAATTCTGGTTCATCGTCTTCACGGCCGGCGTCCTTGCCATCATTCTCGCCGGCGTCAAGAACGGTGTCGAGCGCGTATCCAAGATCATGATGCCGGTACTCATCGTGCTTGCCATCATGGTGGCCGGTTACTCCGTCACGCTGCCCGGTGCGTGGGCAGGCGTCACTTACTTCATGGTGCCGAATATTGACCATTTTTCATGGATGACGGTCGTCTCTGCGATGGGGCAGATGTTCTACTCTCTTTCTGTCGCGATGGGGATCCTCTACACGTATGGCTCTTACATGAAGAAGGAATTTGATCTGGAGCATGCGACCTTTCAGGTCATCGCTTTCGACTCAGGGATTTCTGTCCTCGCCAGCCTTATGATCATCCCGGCGGTCTTTGCCTTCTCCGGCGGCGATCCGTCGATGCTGAATGCAGGCCCGTCTCTCATGTTCATCACCATCCCAAAGGTCTTTGCCAGCATGGGTCTTGGTACCCTCGTGGGTGTCGTCTTCTTCACACTTGTCCTCTTTGCGGCTCTTACCTCGGCGATTTCTCTGGCAGAAACCAGCGTCTCCACCTTTCAGGATGAATGCGGCTGGAGCCGTAATTTCTCGACCTTTGCGGTCTTCATCCTGATGATCGTCCTGGGCTCTCTCTCTTCGCTCGGATTCGGCCCGCTTGCATCCTTCACCATCTTTGGCATGGACATTCTTACCTTCTTTGATTTCCTGACGAATTCCATCATGATGCCGGTCTCGGCCTTTGCGACCTGCGTCCTCATCGTGGTGACTGTCGGGATCAAGTGGATCGAGAACGAAGTGAAGCAGTCTTCGAAATTCCGCTATGAATGCGTCTATGGCCTTTTCGTCCGCTTCCTCGCACCGATCTGCCTCGCTGTCATTTTCATCTCGTCTCTGGCGAATGTACTGGGATTCATTCATATGTAGCAGATGAAACGTGATCCAAAGATCTTTCTTGCTTCTGTGTAAAACGACTATTAACAAATCTCTCATGTGGTGCTATAATACGTAGTATCACATGGGGCTATAGCTCAGTTGGTCAGAGCGCTTCGCTCACATCGAAGAGGTCTCCGGTTCGAACCCAGATAGTCCCACCAGAAAGAAACCCGCCATCAGGCGGGTTTTCTTATATGTGATTTCTTGCTGCGCGCTCCCCGCCAGGCGAAAATCAAGAAATCGGAAAAAGCATCTTGCATATTTCGCTCATGTCGTGTATAATACATTCATATGACATGGGGTTATAGCTCAGCTGGTTAGAGCGCTTCGTTGACATCGAAGAGGTCTTTGGTTCGAATCCAAATAGTCCCACCATGAAAAACCCGCCAAATGGCGGGTTTTTGTGCTATATAAAGGTAGGTGGCCGGAAATTGGAAGTGACGGTCATAAAGCTGACTCATGCCTGGGATCAGGCCAACGGTGAAAGCAGTGGCTTACGGAATGTCCTGTTCCGTGTTTTTCGAGTCTCTTAGTTTCCTTAGATCTCCTTTTTATTCTAAGGAAACGCTGATTAAATCACAGAATCAGATTTCATATGGATTTTTATACATAGCGTCGTCGACATCCTCCTTAAATAGCTCGCTATTCGCGCCCTCTGTCTCCTCGCTCTGTATAAAAATCCAAGAATGAAATCCGATAATGATTTAATCAGCGTTTCCCTAAGAACTGCCCATGAAAGCGTATTGTATTCCTTTTTATAATAACAGGTGATCTCCATGCATCTTATCGCTATTCTTCTCGTTATGACGGCCGGCATCATGTGGGCGGGCTGCGGGCTTGCGGCGCAGGATTTCTTTCAAAAAAGTACACTCGACTCGATGGATCTGACGGTCTTCCGCATGTTTTGCGCGAGCGGCATCATGCTGCTTGTGACCATTGCCAAGGGGAAGCTGAAAGACAGCTGGCAGAAACTGGGGCGGCAGCCGTCACTCTGGTGGGGGCTGATCTTCTACGGTGTGGTCGGCCTGATGCTGATGCACTATACCTACTTTGCTTCGATCGCCGCCGGCAATGCGGCAGCGGCGACGGTCATCCAGTATACCTGTCCGGCGATGGTGATCCTTTGGATTTCCTTTCAAAAAAAGCGGCTGCCGCTCACTGGAGAGCTTACAGCCGTCGTGCTGGCGATCATCGGCGTCCTCCTTCTGGTGACAGGCGGAGATGTGAGCCGTCTCTCTGTACCTGCGGACTGCGTGTATCTGGGGCTGGCGTCAGCGGTCTTTTTCGCCATCTGCTGTGTATTTCCGAAGCGCTTCATCGGTGTACTGGATAATTCCTTCGTCCTCGCGCTAGGCATGTTCACCGGAGCCGTGGCAGCTTACATCATCAATCCGATGGGGGACTTTTCCGGTTTCTTTGCTCCGGAAGTCCGCTTCGATATTTTCTGGATCGTTGTCCTTGGTACGGCGCTATCTTTTACCTGCTACAATGCGGGGCTTCGATTTCTTCCTGCCTCACAGGCATCCGTCACTGCGACCATCGAGCCGGCGATCTCTGTCATCGCTTCTTATTTCATCTTTCATACCCATTTCAACTTCGTGCAGGGCTTTGGCATCCTGCTTGTCCTTCTGGCCATTGCAGCGCCGGGCATTTTTGAAAATGAAAAGGCGGCGGGAGAATGATCACCGGATCAAAAGCGCGTGTCACTTCTGTGCAATAGTATAGAGAGTCCTTTTTTATTTTCTAAGGAGAATCTGTCATGTCCCATTCCTCGAATCATTTCGCGATCGTCATGGTCGTCTTAGCCGGCATCATGTGGGCCGGAAGCGGCATCGGGGCGCAGAATTTCTTCGAGAAGTGCTCTATGAACGCCATGGAGCTCACGGCCTTTCGCATGATGGCGGCCGGATTCATCCTGATCGGGGTGACGGTATGGCAGGGAAAGATGAAAGAAAGTCTCATATGCCTTCGAAAGAAGCCGCGGCTCTGGATCGACATTGTGATCTACGCCACTCTAGGTCTTATGCTGATGCACTACACCTACTTCGAAGCCATCGCATATGGCAACGCCGCGACGGCAACCGTCGTACTTTACAGCTGCCCCGCCATGGTCATCTGCTACAATGCCATCCGCCATCGCAAGCTGCCCTCGAAAGAGGAGGTCATCACGGTTCTTCTGGCTGTCGTAGGCACCTATCTTCTTGTGACAGGCGGCGATCCTTCGAAACTCAGTGTCTCCTTCCTCTGTATAGCGCTTGCGTTATTCAATGGGGTGGTTTATTCCTTCGCTTCGATCTACCCGAAGCACATTTTCCTTCAGGTAGATAAAACTTTCGTCCTCGCTGTCAGCATGATCATCGGAGCGCTGGCCTGTTGGGCCTTTGTCCCGCAGATCGACTGGCTCGCCTTCTTCGATCCGCATATCTTTTTTGGTGTCGCATGGATCGTCCTCTTCGGTACGGTCACGGCCTTCCTCTTATATAATGCAGGCCTCATGTACCTGTCCCCGCAGCAGGCGCTCATCACGGCGGCAAGTGAACCGGCGGCCTCCGTCATCCTTTCCTGCCTTATCTTCGGCATGAGCTTCGTCGGTCTGCAGCTTGTCGGGATCCTGATGGTCATCCTCGCGATCATCATGCCGGCAGTGGATCTAGGGAAACACTGATTCAATCGTTGTCAGATTTCATTCTTGGATTTTTATACAGAGCAAGGAATCATCTGACGCGAATAGCGAGCTATTTAAGGAAGATGATGACGAAGCTATGTATAAAAATCCATATGAAATCGCACTTAAAGAAAAGGCGAAATGGGAATCGTCTGATTATTAGTCTTGCACTATAGATGAAGAGGTTTATAATGAAGGAAGCAGCAAAATGTATTGCCCAAAAGCTGTCATTCCAATGAATGGAGGAGCGCAATGAAATTTAAAATGAAATGGGCTGCTGCGGCCGCAGCAGCTTTGCTGACTTGCGGGGTATCCGCGCAGGCAGACAATTATGATCTGACGTATCAGGCGATTGAAACGCAGATGCTCATAGGGGATGTGTCTCAGTTTAGCAGTGAGCTCGATGGCGCGATGACAAAAGCACCCGCGGAAAGTGCCAAAAATGCAGAGGCGTCTGAAAAGACGCCTCGGATTGTATTGGTCGAGAAAGGGGATGCCTACGGTGCGACGCTGGTGGATGGGAAGGTCATCATTCCTGTCGTGAATACGAATCTCATGGATGTTTCTCCGCAGGTCGAACTCTTGCAAGAAAACGGAATGAAAGGCATCACGGCCAGCGATGGGAAAGTGCTTCTGCCTTTACCTAAGGAACGGAAGGATATCAAGCTGGTATCTAATGAAAATGGAAACACCATCTGGGCTTTCCGTGAAAATGGAAAATGGGGTGCTTATTCGAAGGAAGGTAAAAAGATCCTTCCGGCAGTGTATGATGACATCCTGTCAGGGCAAGATCAGATTTTTGTCGTGAAGCAGAAAAGGCTGTTCGGTGTTGCGGATGCGACCGGCAAAGTTTGCGTCGCGCCAGCCTATCAGAAGATTTCCGCGATGAATGATGGCAAGGTGTATGCAGCACTTTCCAAAGATAATGTCTACACTTTCCTTGATTTGGATGGGAAACCGCTTTCGACGCGTACCTATGAAGATGTGAAGCGGGTCGACGAGGACATCGCTGCGGTCAAGATCGCGGACAAGTGGGGATATGTGACGGTCGACGGGAAGACGCTGGTCGACCCGAAATATGACGATATCGCGCCCTTCCATGAAGGCTACGGATTGGCTGCGCGGGATGGACAGATTTCCATCTTTGACAAGAGCGGTACCATTGTAGGGAAGGCCAGCGGTGAAAAGGTGATGCTTCCATTTTACAATGGATATGCCGGCATTAAGAATGATGGGAAATGCAGCTATATCAAGCCAAATGGAGAAATCCTTGCTACGGTGAATGCGACCAAGCTGATGCCGTTCCTCCATGGGTCAGCACTGTTTGAAAAAGAGAAGAGCCGGCTCGGATGGGGTGCGCTCTTGGGCATCGTGAAGATGGTGAGCTCCTATGGCATGTACCTCCCGACCGTCAGCTCCAGTGATTTCTTCAATAAAGACTACAAATTCGGCTATGTGAATACCAAAGGGGAGGTCTACCTGCCGACGACCAATGACTTCAATGGCCCCTATTATAAAGACAAGGTGATCGTACAGATCAAAGGAAAATGGGGATATGCAGACCGTGAAGGAAATCTGATCGTTCCGGCGGAATATAAGGAAATCTCCCATTGGACAGGCTCTGCAGAAGATATTGTCATCGTAAGAAATGATAAAGGCTATGGCTATTACAAACTCGGGAAAGGGATGATTGCCGAAGGATTCAAAAAAGCGAACAGGTTCTCTGCTGAGGTTGATTTCCAGAAGAAAGCCATGGTACCTGGTCTCGCTGCCGTCCAGACGAGCGATGGGAAATGGGGATTCCTTGATGAAGAGGGACATATGGCTATCCCGGCTGTCTATGATAAAGTGCTGGATGGCTTCTCGTATGGTGCAGCTTGCGTTTCCAAGGGTGGCGAGGTCGGCCTTATCGATAAGGAAGGCAAGGCAGTGATTCCATTCACCAAGACGCTGCAGGAAATGTGGAAATTGGATGAAGAACATATAGCTTTCAAAGAAAAAGGAAAATGGGGCTTCATGGATGTGAAGGGAAATCGGCTCGTGGAACCTACGTATGACAGGGTCTGCTAAAGCAGCGTTTTACCTTTGATCCGTAAGGAAGCTGACACGAGCTGGCAACGATTGAATCAGTGTTTCCCTAGAGCGAAGTTTAGCCGTACTTGTACGACATGAACCGTGAAATGCGCTGGTGCCAGATTGCAGGGAATGCCTTCATCGAGAATTCTTCAAAACGGCTGTCCTTTTTTGGCTGCCAAGAGTGTCTCTTTATGAGAGGCACTCTTTTGCATTTTCATACCAAGCTTTGGCAGAAACTTCAGTACATGGCTTTATTCAAAGACTGTTTTAGTGTATAATAAACAAAATATTACATCGCAGCGGGGATGCTGCTTTTTAGAAAGAGGGATGAGGGAATGAGTGAAACCATCTGGTCACTGCTGCCGCCAGTCGTGACGATTATTCTGGCATTAGCGACGAAGGAAGTCTACATGTCGCTGGCCATTGGCATTTTCATGGGTGCCTTTATGTTCACCGGCTTCAGCGTACTTGGTGCTATCGATACGATGTTCAAGATCATGTCGGATAAGGTCGGGGGCAATGTGTACATCCTGGTTTTCCTGGTACTGCTCGGCATCATGGTGGCGGCCATTCAGAAATCAGGGGCTTCGCAGGCATATGGAGACTATGCAGCGCGCACGATCAAGGGAAAGAAGAGCGCACTCTTTGTCACCATGGTGCTTGGTATTTTGATTTTTATTGATGACTACTTCAACTGCCTGACGGTCGGTACGGTCATGCGTCCTGTTACAGACCGCTTCAAGATCACCCGTGCGAAGCTCGCCTACATCATCGATGCGACAGCGGCGCCGGTCTGCATCATCGCTCCAGTCTCTTCCTGGGCGGCGGCAGTCACTTCTTCTTTGCCGGAGGGCAGCGACATCGATGGATTTGCGCTCTTCCTTTCGACCATTCCGCTGAATCTCTATGCATGGCTGACTGTCATTTTCATGCTGGTTCTCATCTGGGCGGGCAAAGACTTCTCCCGCATGGCTGCTTTTGAAAAGAAAAGCGGCGGCACGCTGGTGATTCCGGAAGAATACGCGGATGACGAATCGAGTGCCCCGGTGGGCAATGGCCGCATCATCGACCTTGTGCTCCCGCTCTTCGTTCTGATTTGCGGCTGTATCTTCGGCATGCTCTATACAGGCGGCATTCTGGAAGGCAAAGGCGTCGCGGACGCTTTCGCAAACTGTGAGTCCGCAAGAGGTCTTGTCATCGGCTCTTTCATTGCGCTTGTTTTCACCTTTGCTCTGTATATTCCAAGAAAGGTGCTTTCCTTTGGCACGTTCTGCTCCTGCTTCGGCGAAGGCTTCAAGCAGATGACATCGGCCATCATGATCCTGACGCTCGCATGGACGCTCTCCGGCGTGGTCGGCAAGGAATATCTGAATATCGGCGGCTATGTAGGGAATGTCGTCAGTGATAATGCGTCGGTGGCCATCATGCTCCCTGCACTCTTCTTCCTGGTGGCGATCGGTCTTGCTTTTGCGACCGGTACCTCCTGGGGGACCTTCGGCATTCTGATCCCGATCGTGCTGGCTGTCGTGAATAATGACCAGAACCTCATGGTCATGACGGTCGCTGCGGTGCTGGCCGGCTCTGTCGGCGGGGATCATATTTCTCCGATCTCCGATACGACGATCCTTGCTTCGGCAGGTGCGCAGTGTCATCATATCGACCATGTCTCGACCCAGATCCCCTATGTCATGGTGGTCGCTTCGAGCTGCGTCGTCGGGTATCTTGTAGATGGATTTACCGGAAATGGTCTGGCAGGCGGCGCGGTGGCGCTTGTCATGATGCTCGCAATCCAGTTCTTTTTCCTGAAATTCCGCGCGAATGCATAAGAAAAATGAAAAGAAGGGGCTGTGAAGAAATGAAGATTCATTTCCTCACAGCCCCTTCTTTTGTGTCCCTAGTCCCTAGTCACCAGCTGCTATTTCTTGCTGACAAGGAAGCCTGTCCCCTGCTGGGCAGCCATGATGACGACGTCGCTGATTTGGACGCGTTTCGGACGGCTGACGACGAAGGCGATGACATCGGCGATATCCTCTGCCTGCAGCGCATCAATGCCTGCATAGACGGACGCAGCACGTTTCGTATCGCCGTGGAAGCGGACTTCGCTGAATGGTGTCTCCACAAGGCCCGGCTGGATGGTGGTGATTTTCACATCGCTGGCCATGACATCGATGCGAAGACCGTCGCTGAAGGTTTTGACAGCGGCCTTTGTCGCGCAGTAGACGGCGGCACCGGCATAGGCGTACAGGCCGGCCGTGGAGCCGAGGTTTACGACGTGGCCATGATTCCGTTTCACCATCGCAGGGAGGAAGGCACGCGTGACGAGGAAGAGACCTTTGATATTCGTATCGATCATTTCCATCGTGTCTTCCGGATCCGTGTCCTGATAGGGCTCAAGGCCTCTGGCAAGGCCTGCATCATTCACGAGTACATCCGGTGCACCGAAGGTATCCAGTACTTCAGAGGTGACGTCCAGAATGGCAGCGCGGTCCTGTACATCCAGCGCGTAGGTCGTGACCTTCACGCCGCTTTCCTTCTCGATGTCTGCTTTCACGCTCGCGAGTTTTTCTGTATTTCTGGCAGCGAGTACCAAGTCGTAGTGAGAGGCAGCCAGTGCTTTGGCAGTGGCAAGGCCGATGCCGCTCGTGGCACCGGTGATAAATGCGTATGGATTCATAAGAAAACCTCCTTGAAAATAATGGGTTCAGTGTTTCCCTAGGGAAACACTGATTAAGTCGTTATCGGATTTCATTCTTGGATTTTTATACAGAGCGAGGAGACAGAGGGCGCGAATAGCGAGCTATTTAAGGAGAATGTCGACGACGCTATGTATAAAAATCCATATGAAATCTGATTCTGCGATTGAATCAGCGTTTCCCTAAAAATGAAGGTGGCGGCTTCGCCGCGGATACATAGGAGGCGATGCCCGAAGGTAGCATTCAAGTCACCAGTCAACAGTCATCGGTCACTCGAAGCTACTCATCCCTATGCCCTTCTGCTATAATGATTATACAATGTCACGAGCAGAAATCCCATCAGAAAGGGGAATCATCATGAAAATTTACGCGCTCTTCCTCGCTTCGCTTCTGACCGTGGGCCTTTCTGGCTGCGGCGCAGAGACGAAACCAGCGGCTTCCTCGGCGCCCGCTGCTTCTTCGCAGTCTGCGTCCGTGAAGGCGATCCATGAGATCGCGCCGGCCTCAGAAAAGGTTTTCCAAGAGGCGTCTACTCTCTACGCCAAAGGGCAGAATCGGGAGGCACTTCTCACTTGTGATAAGGCTCTGGAAATCGATCGGGAGAATTACAAAGCCCTTTCTCTGAAGGGGCTCATTCTGGCACTCGATGTCTCGCCGGAGCAGGGGATCGGACAGATCTTGAAGGCGCTCAAAATTAACCCTGATTACACGCAGGCTTTTTATGATATGGCGATGGCGCAGAAACTTGCCAAGCACTATGACGAATCGATTTCCTACTTCCAAAAAGTGCTCGCAGCCGATCCGAAGAATACATGGTCTCTCTATGGGATCGCGACGAACTATGCGGATAAAAGGGATAAGGCGAATGCACTCTCTTACCTTGAGAAGGCGATGGCGCTTGACCGCGAGCATGTCCGCCCCGAGGCCATGCGGCAGGACCATTTCGAGTGGCTGAGAGGGGATAAGGATTTTTTGAAAATTGTGGGGGAGAAGTGACTGGTGGCTGGTGACTGGTGACTGGTAGCTAGTGACTGGTAGCTAGGGATTAGGTTTGCGATACGAGAAAACCGCTAGTTTCAAATCTCCGCGGCGCTTCCATCATTTTATGCGCCGCATCACCATTTCGCATTTCTCATTTCTAATTTCTTATTCAATCGAGGCTTTCAAACGTAATCAAGGGGCGCCCCGCCCCACGAGCTAACCCTGAACCTTTATTTGTGTTTTCTTAAGTCATTTTTTCAAGGAGTGTATGCATGAAAGGTATGAAATATGCGATCATGTGCTCGGCACTGTCGCTCGTTTTTTATTATCACAACCTGATGATCGGTGGCGGCTTCTGGGGCTATATGGCGGGTATCATCTATCTTTTCACCTATCGCGCGCACAGTACGCTCCTTGCGATCGGATGCATCGCGACGGCGATTCTGACTGTCATGTACTTCCCATGGGAGTTTACCCTGAAAGGCTATCTGCAGGTCGGCGTCGCCTGGTCGATGACGATCATCGGGCTCACTGCCGTGCTGACGGTGGTTTCCCTGCTGCATAAGATCGTGGGGAAGAAGGAGTGACTGGTGACTAGGCGATTAGAAGACTAGAAGACTAGAAGACATCAGACTCCTGTATCGTCATTTCGAGCGAAGCGAGAAATCTTTCTTGCAGACCGAGAAACGATGTATGTGTGAACGCAGAAATACGTAGCACCAAGGCGTCGTTTCCATATCAGTGCTTATGTGATACTGACCGCAGTGCAAGAAAGATCCCTCGGCTGCGCTCGGGATGACGATATGGGGGGAGACCTTGAGAAGAGTCAGCGTTTTTACATGACCGTTGTGTAGCCCCTTGAAGAAGGGGCGCGCCGAAGGCGGAGGATAGATCTGCCCCGAAGGGGCAGCCTTCTACGTGAAGGAATGAAAGCGAATGTGAGATGAGCGTTCTCTTGGGTTTTCATACCGCGAGCACCCTATCCGGCTCGGTCTGCTCGCCACCTTCTCCTAGAGGGGAAGGCTATACTGGGAAAGCGGTATTCTCGTATCGCCCCATATATACTCGCGGCGAAGCCGCCCCATGGACTACCCCCGAACCCTGAAACTATTCACCATTTTCTATTTGACACGACCCGAATTACCCTTTATAATAAATAAGCTATTCAATTCGGATAGCGGTATTTTATAGAGAGGTGACTCACACAATGGCAACAAACAGAAATCTCCGTTTTAAGACCAGCAGACGTTTCGGCGTAAATGTTTACGGCCATCCGAAAGCGTTAAAACGGCAGCCAGCGGAAGCTCGTCAGAAGAAAATGTCTGAATACGGCATCCAGCTCGCAGAAAAACAGAAAGTAAAAGCAATGTACAACCTGCTTGAAAAGCAGTTCTACCGCTATTATGATAAAGCAAAGAGAATGTCCGGCGTCGTAGGCGAAAACCTGCTGTTCCTGCTGGAAACCAGACTCGATAACGTCGTATATCGTGCTGGCTTTGCACGTTCCATCCGTCAGGCTCGTCAGATGGTTACCCATGGCCTCATCAATGTCGATGGCAAGAGAGTAGACATTCCGTCCTACCCGCTGCGCGCTGGCCAGGTCGTTTCCCTGCGTGAAGCTTACAGATCCAACGAAATGTTCAAACAGTCCTTCCAGGAAGCTAAGACTTTCGATCTTCCATACATCGAAAAATCTTTCGACAACTGGACCGCTACCCTGGTTCGTTTCCCGCAGAGAGACGAACTCCCATACAAGGACGAAGTCAACGAAACCAACATCGTCGAACTGTACTCCAAGTAATTGGATTCTTTTCGCGAATACAAAAAGACCGGCTTGCCGGTCTTTTTTTGTGCTTTTGAAAAAGTGAGAAGTGCTGGAGCGTTGCATAAAAATATAAAGCGCCGCTGTATTGTTGTTTCTCTCTTGATTTTCAACGATAAAAACATTTTGTTCAAATCTATGGTAAAATAGTAAGAATTGATAGCTCTGCGGTTCATGATTTCTGGCGCACTATGATTGTTTTGCGCTGTACCACAAGTGTGAAAGCGGAGATGAGGGATTAGTGGCTAGGGATTAGGAGCGCCAAGTGACTAGTGACTGGAATGCCAGCTCAGGCCATCGCCAGTATTTATATTTCGCGGCGCTTCCTTATTTTTATGCGCCGCACCACCATTTCTCATTTCTAATTTCTCATTCAATCGAGGCTTTCAAACGTAATCAAGGGGCAAGCCGCCCCACGGGCTAACCCTGAACCCTGAACCCTGAACCCATCAACCTTATTCTCTATTTTTCAGAAAGGGGTATCCCTATGAAAGGTACCTATAGATTACTCAAGACGCTCGGCGCTTTCTGCTGCGGGCTTTCAGAAGAAAATGCCGTGAAAGCGGGGGATGCGCTGGGAAAATTTTTCTGGCTGCTGGTACCGGCAAGAAGAAAGCGGCTTGCAGTCGCGAATCTTCTCCGCACCGGTCTTGCCAAGGACGAGAAGGAAGCGGAGCGCATCGCGAAGGCATCGGCTGTCCGTTTCGGGCCGCTGGGGGTCTCGATGTTCCGCTTCCCGCTGCTTACGAAGGAGAATATTTCCGAATATGTGACCATTCGAGGGAAGGAAAAGCTGGATGCGATCAAGGCGGAAGGGAAAGGCTGCATCCTGGCGGCGACGCACTGCGGCAACTGGGAAGTCGAAGGGGCGGCGCTTGCGCTCTACGGTTATCCGCTGCTTTCTGTCGCGATGAAGCAGAACAATGAGGAATTCGACCGTTTCCTCTGCGAATATCGCTCGATGCCGGGACAGACCGTCGAGTACAAGACCGGTGTCCGTGATATGCTCCGCCGGCTGAAGGAAGGATACTTCGTGGGACTTCTGTGCGATCAGGACCCCGGGGACACGGGGATCCTGTCTGATTTCTTCGGGGAGAAAACACTGACTGCGACAGGGCCGGCGCATTTTTCCATGCTCTGCAAGCTGCCGGTCATGACAGCGCTGATCCACCAGACGGGGCCTTTCCGCTTTGAAATCATCATCGGCGATCCGATCACGCCGGAGGAAGGGCTCTCCAAGAAGGAAGCCATCCAGAATATCACGGATAAGATCAATGAGCGCCTGGAAGCATGGATTCGCCAGTATCCGGAGGAATGGTTCTGGCTGCACAATCGCTGGAAATGGACGGATCGTCTACACCCGGAGCTAAAGTCTGAAAGCAGGGATGAGTAGCTAGGGGTTGGGGATTAGGAGTGACTGGTGACTAGTGACTGGTAGCTAGGGATTAGTGGCTAGGGATTAGGTTTGCGATACGAGAAAACCGCTAGTTTCAAACCTCCGAGGCGCTTTTGATTTTTATGCGCCGCACCTTCCCCGTAGAACCCGTAGAACCCGTTGAACCCATAGAACCTGTAGAACCCGTTGAACCCATTGAACCCATTGAACCCGTTGCACCTTATTACATACCAAAGGAGGGCAAATATGCTGCAGCTCCATATCGAGAAAAGTTACGTGGGGGATATTCCCGTCCGCATCGTGCACCCGATCCGAGACGAGGGAAAGGCGCTCCTCCTGTACCATGGCTGGAGCAGCCGCGGAGAATACCAGACCACGAAAGCAGCTGTCTTTGCGCTCCATGGCTATACCGTCTTTATCCCGGATGCCATTCATCATGGGGAGCGCGATGTGCTGGCAGACTATTATCAGGTCGAGGATTACAACATTTTCTGGGAAACGATCCGGCAGAATGTGAGAGAATATGAGAAGCTCTATACCTTTGTGCGGGACAAGGGCTATGGTACACCCGTCATTGCGGGGCACTCCATGGGCGGCATGTCCGTTCTCGGGATTGCAGCCCGCTATCCGCATCTGGTGAAATCGGTGATTTCCTTCAATGGTTCGGGCGACTGGCTTCTCTCACATCTCTTCATGCAGGCGCGTTTCGGGATCGACGCTGGCAGAAACTGGCCTCTCTATGAAACGCTGCAATATGAGCAGCCGATGTCTCATATCAAAGAAATGAAATCGATTCCCATTTTTTTAACGAATGGGGAAAATGACATATCCGTCGACCCGCGCGCGCAGGCGCATTTCTTTGAATCTTTGCAGGCAGCTGGCGGCGATGTGACGCGCATCACCTATCCACGCCTCGGGCACTTCGTCACGACCAATATGCTCGATGATGCGCTAAAGTGGCTGGGGGATAAGTGACTGGTGACTGGGGCTAGGTGACTGGTGACTAGTGACTGGTGACTGGTCACTCTCTCGTATCGTCATTTCGAGCGCAAGCGAGAAATCTTTGTCATTTGCGGTCAAACGGACGATGTCAGGGAATGCTCAAACGAGAAGCCTATTTTGCAGACCTTCGGGCATCGCCCTGTTCATACTCCGCGGCGCTTCTATATGTTTATGCGCCGCTTCCCTTGAACCTTGAAGTTTGAAGTTTGAAAGCAGGGGTGAGTAGCTAGGGATTAGTGGCTAGGGATTAGGTGCCTCGAGTGACTAGTGACTTGTGACTAGTGACTGAAATGCTACCTTTGGGCATCGCCACCATCTATACTCCGCGGCGCTTCCATATTTTTATGCGCCGCACTACCCCCATTGAACCCTCTGAACCTGTTGAACCCGCTCCCCCTCTTTCGCACGCAATCAAAGGGCGGCACGCCCGAGGGGCTAACCCGACCCCTATTTTCTGAAAGGAGCTGACGATCCACGAAGTACAGACAGAATATCCTGATCCTTATCGCAAGCATGTTCCTTGTATCTATCGGCTACACGATGGTCATTCCTTTCCTGCCTCTCTATCTTTTGGAGATCGGGGTACCGGAAGAGAGTATCGCACTTTGGACGGGCATCGTATTCTCGAGCTGCTTTCTGGTGGCGGGCATCATGGGGCCTGTCTGGGGGAAGATGGCGGATACGCGGGGCAAGAAACAGATGGCGATCCGTGCGGGGGTGCTTCTCGGTTTTTCCTATCTCTTCTGCGGGCTGTCCCAGAATGCCTGGCAGATGACAGCGGCTCGTGCCTTTATGGGATTCTCGAATGGTTTCGTCGCAGCGTCGATGGCGATCATCTCCGTCAGTGCGGACCCGAAGAATCTGGGAGCTACGCTCGGAATGGGGCAGACAGCACTCATCGTGGGCGGCATCGCAGGGCCTCTTGTGGGAGGCACGCTGGCACATCTCATCGGTATACGGAATACCTTCTTTATTTCTGCGGCGTTCCTCTGGTTTGTCGCCGTGCTCGTCATCCTCTATGTCAGAGAGCCGAAGATGGGAACGGTGAAAAAGGTGGAATCGAAGGATACCACCATCGGCGAAGACCTCTCGTATGCCTTCCATAACGGACACCTTCGGGAAATTCTCTTCATCGCTTTCGGTCTGCAGACGACGATCCTCATGATCCAGCCGGTGACAGCGCTTTACGTTTCCGAGCTTTTGGATGGCATGGGAAATGTGGAACTCATTTCCGGCTTCATCATGAGCAGCGGCGGTATCGCAGGGGCGCTCACGACGACGCTGTGGGGAAAATTCGGTCAGAGCAAGGGGTATTATTTTGCCATCTGCCTCACGCTGCTTGCTGCGGGCTGCCTCACGATGGCGCAGTCTGTACCGGATACAGTCGTGGGCTTCGGCCTTTGTCAGTTTCTCGTCGGGTGCTTTGTGATCGGTGTAAATCCTTCGCTCAATGCAGCGATGGTCATGTACACGCCGGATGATTTCCGCGGCCGCGTCTTTGGTCTTTTCAATACGGCGCAGCAGTTTGGCAATATGGTGGGGCCGCTCGTCTCCTCTGCGATTTCTATGATGGCAGGCATCTGGGAAGTCTACGCCATCGCCGGTCTGATCCAGCTCTCTCTGGGGGTCAAGGTCTACCTCGGGCGTGTCCGGAAAGGAGAGCTGGGAAAATAGAAGTTTGAAAGCAGGGATGAGTGGCTAGGGATTAGGGATTGGGGATTAGGAGTGACTAGTGACTGGTGACTGGTGATTTAAATACCACTTTCGAGCATCGCCCTATTTATACTCCGCGGCGCTTCTATGTTTTTATGCGCCGCACCACCATTTCTGATTTCTCATTTCTAATTTCTCATTCAAGCGAAGCTTTCAAACGGAATCAAAGGGCAACTCGCCCGATGAGCTAATAGGGAAACCATGGTAACGGTTCGCGAAAGCAAACCGTTTTTTGCGCGTGCATCACTTCTTGTCTCTATGGGTGGATTCGGGCATCGCTTCATCGGTATCCGCGATGACGCTCTTGGAAATTTCATTTCTTCTGCCTGTCTATTGCGCTTTTTGGGGCCGATTTGCTACACTTATAAAAAGTGTTTATTATTCTGCAAAGGAGATTGGCATGCATTGTAAGGGCATCATGGGTATCGTCCTTGGGATCTGTATCACGGGTCTTTTGCTTACAGGTTGCGGTATGCCCCATGGGGCGCCGCAGAAGGACGAGCGTCCGGTGATCAAGCTGGGAAGCGACCGTTATCCGCCTTTCAATTATTTTGATGAAGACGGTGTGCCGACGGGGATCGATGTGGATCTTGCGACAGAGGCTTTCGGCCGCATGGGGTATCAAGTCGAAGTGCATAACATCGACTGGGAGAAAAAGAAAGACCTTTTGAAAAGTGGTGAGCTGGACTGCGTCATGGGATGCTTTTCCATGGAAGGACGTCTGGATGACTACCAGTGGGCGGGTTCGTACATGGTGAGCCGTCAGGTGGTCGCAGTGAATCCCGAGAGCAATATTTACCATCTGCAGGATCTTGCAGGGAAGACGCTGGCGGTGCAGTCGACCACGAAGCCGGAAGGCATCTTCCTTCGAGGAAATGATCCGCGCATCCCTAAGCTGGAGAATCTTCTCAGCATGGGGGATCGCGCGCTGATTTACACCCTCCTCGGCAAAGGCTATGCGGATGCTATCGGAGCGCATGAGACATCCATCCTTCAGTATATGAAGGACTATGATATGGAGTATCGCATCCTTCCTGAGCCGCTCATGACGGTCGGGATCGGCGTGGCTTTCGACAAGGAGGACCGCCGCGGCCTTTGCCAGGAGCTTGATAAGACCCTTCGCGAGATGAGGCAGGATGGGACGTCGGAGAAGATCATCGGAAAGTATTTAGAAAATCCGAAACAGTATCTGGAGGTGGAGAAGCTTGCTTACTGATAAAGCGTCCATCCAAAAAGGCATCCGTTTCTGGTCGGTCGGGATTTTTGGCGGGCTGCTGGTCATGCTCGGTGCTTCGCTCTATTTCCTCGATCAAGAGAAGAAGGAGGCGGAAGCGCGCCTCTATGAAACAGCAGAATATGTGAAGGTACAGAGCTCAAGTGTCACACACTACAATGAAGCATTGGAGTCCCAGTCGCTTTTGCGGCTCATCGAAAGCGTGCGTCAGGTAGGGATAAGTCTCAAGGCGGAGAAAGAGACAGGACGCAGTACGGAGGAGGCGCTGCTGCAGCAGAATATCCGTGGGCTATGGCTTTCCGGTATCCTGCTCCTTGACGAAAAAGGAGAGACAAAGGAGTCTGTCACCAAGGCGCCGTTTGCAGAAGAGGCGCTCGCAGGCATCCTCTCCAGAGATGTTGTGAAAGACTGCGCCCGTTATCCGGAGAAAATCTATTCGCAGCGTCTTCGCCTCCCCGATGGGGCCTATGTCGATATGGCCGCCTCAGGACGTCTGGACAAGCCGGGTATCATCGTCGCGTATCACTACACACCCGCCGAGTATGCCAGAACTTACACACTCATGATCCAAAGTCTGCTGGCCGGGTACAATCCCCTGACGGATGGCACCATCCTTGTCGCGGATGACGGACAGGTCATCGCTTCGAATGATCAAGCGCTGATCGGAGAAGAGACGAAGAATCTCCCCGTGGTGCAGGCCTTGAAAAAAAGCGCGGGCAACCGGCAACTTGTGAATATCAGTGAAGAAGAAGCCTATGGCATCATGCTTCGACAGCGAGACCACTACATCTATGTATACCTGCCGGATACAGAGGTTTTTGCTGCACTCCCGAAGAATCTGAGCATCGCTTTCGCTTTGTATCTTCTTATTTTAACAGGCTTCTTTATGTATCACTACCGGTCACAGATGCTGCGCCAGAAAGAGGAGAAGGAAAAGGAAGAGGCATATCGCAAGAGCCTTCAGGAAGAGGCGCGCCGCGCAGATGCTGCCAATGTCGCGAAGACAGAATTTCTTCAGCGTATGAGTCATGATATCCGTACACCGATCAACGGCATCATTGGCATGCTGGCGGTATCAAAGCGCTATCGCGATGATCTGAAAAAGCGGGACGAATGTCATGAGAAAATCAGCAAGGCGTCCAACCTGCTCTTAGAGCTCATCAATGAAGTGCTCGATATGGGGAAACTGGAGTCCGGTGAAGTCGTACTCGAAGAGAAGCCTTTCAGTCTGTGGGAAGTTTCTAAGGAAGTCCTTACCGTCATCGAAAAGCTGGCGCAGGAAAGAGATATCGAAATCATCAGGGGCGATCTCGCGGTGACACACTGGGATGTCATCGGCAGCCCTGGCCACCTGAAGCGCCTCTTGATGAATATCATGGGGAATGCGGTGAAGTACAATAAGGATCATGGGAAAATCATACTCAGCCTCCGGGAAGACGAGGGCGAAGAGGGCCGTGCTTTCTATACGTTCACCTGTGAGGATACCGGGATCGGTATGAGCAGGGAGTACCAGAAACGGATCTTTGAACCCTTCACCCGCGAAGATGAAAGCGTCAAGACAGCCTACACCGGTACAGGACTTGGCATGCCGATCGCAAAGAAACTGGCGGAAACCATGGGCGGCAGCATTTCCTTCATCAGCCAAAAGGGCGAAGGGACGACGTTCACGGTAAAGCTCCCCTTCCAGATCGACAAGGAGGCCGGCAGAGCCGAGAAAACTACCAATGAAGCCGAGGGATCAATCAAGGATGTCCGCATTCTTCTTGTCGAAGACAATGAGCTCAATATGGAAATCTCGGACTTCATCGTGACTGAGAAGGGCGCCGTCGTCACGAAAGCATGGAACGGGAAAGAGGCTGTCGAAACCTTTGCCAGTGCGCCCGAAGGCAGCTTTGATGTGATCCTGATGGACGTCATGATGCCGGTCATGGATGGCTGTGAGGCCGCCCAAAAAATCCGAACTCTTCCCCGAAAGGATGCGAAGGAGATCCCCATCATCGCGATGACAGCGAATGCTTTCACGGAAGATAAGATCCGCACCCAGGAAGCGGGGATGAATGAGCATCTCTCCAAGCCGCTCGATCCTAACCTCGTCGTGAAAACCATCGCGAAGTTTTTGGGGAAGAAGTGACCAGGGACTGGTGACTAGTGACTAGTGACTGGTGGCTAGGGATTAGTGGCTAGGGATTAGGTTTACGATACGAGAAAACCGCTAGTTTCAAACCTCCGCGGCGCTTCCATATGATTATGCGCCGCACCACCCCCGTTGAACCCTCTGAACCTGTTGAACCCGCTGAACCTCTTTCGCATGCAATCAAAGGGTGCCCCAAGGGCTAAGTTTGAAAGCAGAAATGAGTAGGTAGGAATTGAGGATTGGGTTTGCGTACCGCGTGATTCTTCTCAGCTGAGCAGGCCCTTGGAGAAGGGCCGCGCCAAAGGCGCAGGATAGAGTGCCTCGAAGAGGCACAATCCATCGTAGCGGGGTTCACCTCGTCTGTGTCAGACCTTTTTCCTGTTATTCCATATGTCCGCTTTACCATTCTGCAGAGTTCTGCCCCTTCGGGGCAGTCTATCCCGGCCTTTGGCCGCCCCCTTCTCCAAGGGGGAACGCGTTTAAATTCGTCTCAATATTCCGCGGCGCTTCTATGTTTTTATGCGCCGCACCACCATTCCTAATTCCTCATTCCTAATTCCTCATTCGCGCAAAGCTTTCATTCATAATCAGTGGACGGAGCCGCCCAAGGGGCTAACCCTGAACTCGTTTTTACTTTTTAGAAAAATTTAATCCCCATAGGCTTGCCTTCCGTAGTATAATACAGATAGGAAATAATCTATGTGTATAGGATGGGAGGTCTTTCATATGTATACTCTTTCGAATGAAGAATTTAATGGAAAAATCCCGCAGATCGATCCGAATGCGTTTGTCGCACCACAGGTATTCCTTTCCGGTGATGTCCGGATCGGAAAGTATGCGAGTGTCTGGCCGGGTGTCGTAGCCAGAGGCGATGTGAACTACATCTCCATCGGTGAATGTACGAATGTACAGGACTTGGTCTGCCTGCATGTGGCAGATGACGATCCCTGCATCATCGGCGACTATGTCACCATCGGGCACAGCGCCTGCATCCACGCCTGCACCATTGAGGATCATGTCCTCATCGGCATGCATGCGACTGTTTTGACTGGTGCCAAGATCGGCCGCGGCTCCATCATCGCTGCCGGTGCGCTGGTACTGGAAAATCAGGTCATCCCGCCGAATTCCCTCGTCGTAGGCGTCCCGGCGAAAGTTGTCAAGACCATCGACCGCGTGAAGAACATTCACGCGCAGGCTCTCAAGTATAAATGTGAATGGGCCATCGGCTATGGTGTGAAACCGGATATCGATGGAGAACTGTATCACGGCGAACCGATCGTGTAATGGATGGATAGAGGAAACCCTCTGCTCAGCTTTTGGGCAGAGGGTTTTGTCGTGGGGCGCTCTTTGAGTACGAAGGAAAGTCTCGCGCTCCCTGGTTAGGAGTGAGGAGTGGTGGTGCGGCGCATAAAAATATGGAAGCGCCGCGAAGTATAAATAGGGCGATGCCCCCGAAGATGGCATTTTAGTCACCAGTCACCAGTCACCAGTCACCAAACTCTTACATATTGTAAAATTTTTTTCCCTCTCTTTTTTCTTGGAATGCTTTATGCTAGAATAATACGGTTATGTAAAAAGAAAAAAGTGTTATGTAGATACTTTTTCATTGGATACCCGATTTCGATAGAGTGGTTGCAAGAGTAAAGGAAGATGGAAGCTTATGGGTCATATTTCTGTAATAGGCAGCTGTAATATGGATATCACTGTCGAGGCGGACAGAAGGCCGCAGGCGGGTGAGACTGTGATGGGCAGCCGCCTGATCGTTTCTCCTGGCGGCAAGGGCGCGAATCAGGCTGTCGCGGCATCGCGCCTCGGGGCTACCGTATACATGATCGGCTGCGTGGGTGATGATGCCTACGGGACGCTCATGAAAGAGGCGCTGGAAGGAAGCGGCGTGAAGACAGACTATGTGGAGACGCTCTCCGGCATCACGACAGGCACGGCACATATCACGCTGGCGGAAGGGGATAACAGTATCATCGTCATCAAAGGGGCGAATGACAAGGTCAGCCGTGAGATGATCGATAAGGACTGGGACGTGATTTCTTCCTCGGCGCTTGTCATGCTGCAGCATGAGATCCCGATGGACACGATCGGCTATATCATTGACCGCTGTTTTGAGGCAGGCGTTCCTGTGATGCTGAATCCGGCACCGTACACAGATATCCCGAAGGAATGGGTCAGGAAAGTGACCTATCTCACGCCGAATGAACATGAAGCGGCACTGATGTTTGACGGGATGGATCGGGATAAGATCCTGATTTCCGAAGCCGGCAAGGTCATCATGACTGTCGGCAAAGACGGTGTGGTCTATGGTGAAGCGGGCAAGGTCGTCAAGGTCGCCGGCTTCACGGTGCCGGTCGTCGATACGACGGGGGCAGGCGATACCTTCAATGGGGCATTTGCGGCGGCGCGCTGTGAAGGCATGGACATCCAGGAAGCCATCCGTTTTGCGAATGCGGCGGCGGCACTGTCTGTCGGAAAAATCGGTGCTCAGGGTGGTATGCCATGGCGCAAAGAAGTGGAGGAGATGCTCTCATGCAGAAAATAGGGATTTTGAACAGCAATATTGCCAAGGTTTTAGCAGACCTCGGTCACACAGATAAGATCTGTGTCGGAGACTGCGGTCTTCCGGTGCCATCCAGTACGCCGAAGATCGATCTCGCACTTCGTCTGGGTGAACCGAAATTCATCGAAGTCGTGAAGGAAATGGCGAAGTACATGGAGATCCAGAAGGTCTATATCGCACCGGAGACGGAAACGGAGAATCCGGAGCAGTGGAAAGCGCTCCACGAAGTGTTCCCACAGGACACGGTGGAATGGATCATGCTGGACAGCCATGAAGAGCTGAAGGCGTGGGAAAAAGACTGCAAAGCCGTCATCCGCACGGGCGAAATCACTCCGTATTCGAATATCATTCTCGAGTCCGGCGTCATCTTCTAAGAGGGGTAGTACATGGATATCAATATGATCGGGATTTGCAAAGCCTTCGGGACAAATAAGGTCTTAGGCGGGGTGAATCTCCACATCCGTCCTGGCGAAGTCCACGCACTGATGGGGGAGAATGGCGCAGGCAAATCCACATTAATGAATATTTTGACGGGCATCCATAAAGCGGATGCGGGCACCATTCTGGTGGATGGCAAGGAAGTGACTTTCCGCAATAATAAAGATGCGGAAGAGCACGGGATCGCTTTCATTCATCAGGAGCTGAATATCTGGCCGAATCTGTCTATTCTGGAGAATCTTTTCCTGATGAATCAGCCGAAAACGGCTTTTGGCTTCATTGATTTCAAAAAGATGCGGCAGATGGCGGAAGAAAAGTGTCAGGAAATGGGCATCACGCTGCCGCTCGATGAGATCGCAGGGGAATGCTCTGTCGGACAGCAGCAGATGACAGAAATCACACGAAACCTGATGCTCGATGCGAAGACGGTCATCATGGATGAACCGACGGCCGCTTTGACGGAGCGTGAGACTGACAGTCTTTTCGAAGTCATGAGAAAGCTGAAGGCGAAGGGCGTCTCCATCATCTATATTTCTCATCGTATGGAAGAGGTTTTCAATAATTGCGATACCATCACGGTCATGCGTGACGGGCAGACCATCAGCAGCCGCCCGACAGAAGAAACGAATATGGACCAGATCGTCGGCGATATGGTCGGCCGCGTGATGAGCGAGTACTATCCGGCACGCACGAATGTACCCGGCGATGAAGTATTCAAGGTCGAAGATTTCTCGCAGCCTGGCGTTTTCGAGCATATTTCCTTCTCTGTCAGAAAAGGGGAGATCTTGGGCGTGGCCGGCCTCATGGGTGCTGGCCGCACGGAAATCATGAGAGCGATCTTCGGTGTGGATCCGCACAAGGAAGGCAGGCTTTACCTCTCTGGCAAGGAGATCAAGATCAAAAAGCCGCTGGATGCCATCAAGCTCGGCTTCGGCTTCATCACAGAGAACCGCAAGACAGAAGGGCTCATTCTGGATTTCTCGATCAAGAAAAATATCGCACTCCCCAGTGTGAATGCCCTCGCCAAGAGCGGCGTCATCAATGACAAGAAAGAATTCGGCTTCGCAGATACATTATCGCACAAGCTCGGCGTCAAGACGCAGACCATCGAGCTTCCGGCGAGTGCGCTTTCCGGCGGCAACCAGCAGAAGGTCGTCATCGCGAAGTGGGTGGGCATGCATCCGAAGCTGCTCATCCTGGATGAACCGACCCGCGGCATCGATATCGGTGCGAAAAAGGATATCTATGACCTGATGAATGAACTGACCGCCCAAGGCGTATCGATCATCATGGTTTCTTCTGAACTGCCGGAAGTCATCGGCATGAGCGACCGTATCATGGTCATCCACGAAGGACATCTGGCTGGCATCATCGATCATAAAGATGCGACACAGACACGTATTATGACATTGGCTACCGGAGGAGAGTAAGCATGAATTCCGAAAAAGTTAAAAATCTTGTGAGAGAAATGGGGCCGCTCATTGGTCTCATTGTCCTCTTTATCGTTATCGCGGCTTTGAATGACAGCTTCATCGATCCGTCGAACCTGAAAAATCTGGCTCGTCAGATCTCCATCAATGCGCTCATCGCCTTCGGTATGACCTTCGTCATCCTGACGGGAGGCATCGACCTCTCCGTCGGCTCGATCCTCGCACTGTCTTCTGCGCTCATGGCGAGCATGATCGCCAAAGGGACGAATCCGGAGCTTGCGATCCTTTTCTCCGCTTTCATTGGTATCCTGCTCGGCGCGGTGAATGGTGTCATCATTTCCTACGGAAAGGTCGCTCCTTTCATCGCGACGCTCGCCACGATGACCATCTATCGCGGCGCGACGCTCGTCTATACGAATGGCAATCCGATCTCAGGCCTTTCGGATGATCCTTTCTTCACAGGCTTTGGTCAGGGTTTCATCATGGAAGTCCCGGTCCCGGCCATCGTGATGCTCATCGCCTTCCTGATTCTTTTCTTCATCCTGAAGAAGACGCCGCTTGGCCGTCAGACCTATGCGGTCGGCGGGAATGAAAAAGTTTCCTATATTTCCGGGATTAAGATTGACAGAATCAAGATTTTTGCGTATGCTTTGACTGGATGCCTTTGTGCTATCGCCGGCGCTATCCTGACTGCCCGCCTGAACAGTGCGCAGCCGACGGCCGGCATGGGCTATGAACTGGATGCTATCGCAGCTGTCGTCTTGGGCGGTACTTCGCTCGCAGGCGGCAAAGGCCGTATTTCCGGCACGCTCATCGGTGCTCTCATCATCGGTACTTTGAATAATGGTCTGAACATTTTGAATGTGTCCAGCTTCTATCAGCAGGTTGTCAAAGGCGTAGTTATTTTGCTTGCCGTCCTGATGGATCGCAAGAAGAACTAAGGAGGAAAACATTTTGTTTAAGAAAATCGCATTAACAGCTCTCATTGGCGCAGCACTCATCTCTGCTGCTGGTTGTGGCGGCTCTGATAAGAAAGCCGACTCTTCTGCTGCTTCCGGCGCGAAGAAAGTCACCATCGGCTTCTCTGTCTCCACGCAGAACAACCCATTCTTCGTCACCATGGCAAACAGCGTCAAAGCAGCTGCTGAAAAGGCTGGCGTGAATGTCAAGATCGTCGATGCACAGAATGATCCGGCAAAACAGTCCAATGATATCGCTGACCTGCTCCAGGGCAACATCAGCGTCCTCATCGTGAATCCGGTAGACTCCGCAGCAGTATCCAACTCTGTCCTTGCAGCCAATAAAGCCAAGATCCCGGTCATCACCATCGACCGTGCTTCTGACAAGGGCGAAGTCGCTGTACACATCGCTTCCAACAACATCAAGGGCGGTGAAATGGCAGCAGAATACATCGTTTCCAAACTCGGCGAAGGCACTCCAGTCGCTGAACTCGAAGGTATCCCGGGCGCATCCGCTTCCCGTGAACGCGGCCAGGGTTTCCATAACATCGCTGACAAGAAACTGAAAGTCCTCGCAAAGCAGAGTGCAAACTTCGACCGCAGCCAGGGCCTGACCGTTTCTGAAAATATTCTCCAGGCAAACCCGGATGTCAAAGCCATCTTCGCACAGAACGATGAAATGGCTCTCGGCGCTATCTCCGCTGCCAAAGCTGCCAACAAGCAGATCTTCATCATTGGCTTCGACGGCACTGATGACGGCGTGAAAGCAGTCAAAGACGGCACCATGGCAGCTACCATCGCACAGCAGCCAGACAAGATGGGTGAAATCGGCGTCGATGCTGCTCTGAAGCTCGCTAAGGGCGAAAACGTCGAAAAGAATATCGCTGTCGATCTGAAACTGATCGAAAAGAAATAATTCATTTCATCTGACAACCTGAACAAAAACCGCAGCTTCGGCTGCGGTTTTTTGTGATGGGGGAGAGGGGAGGCCCATAGGGCGTGCTGCCCCTTGATTGCGGTTGAAAGCTCTACTTGAATGAGGAATGATGGTGGCGGCTTCGCCGCGAATATATGGGCGATGCCCGAAAGAAGGATTCAAGTCACGAGTCACTAGTCACTAGTCACTTGAGCCCCCTAATCCCTAGCCCCTAATCCCTAGTCCCTAGACACTAGTCACCAGTCTCCAGTCACTCAAGGTTCCTATTTCCCCATTGACGCGCTCCATGTGCATCCTTATAATAAATAAGATATGAATTTATAAGGTAAGGAATCGGATATGAATAACGACTATGCAAGCATTTTCTCTAGCATTTTAAGAGAGAATCAGATAAAGACAAATGAACCCATGAAGCGTCATACCACCTTTGGCATTGGCGGGCCGGCAGATTGTTTTCTGATGCCGGAAACGACAGAAGAAGTGTGCCTCATCACAAAGCTCGCACACAAGCATGAGGTGCCGCTTTTCGTGCTGGGCGGCGGGGCGAATCTGCTCGTCCGAGATAAAGGTATCCGCGGGGCGGTGGTATTCACAGGCCGTCTGCACCGCATGGAAAGGAAAGGAAATCTTCTGACGGTTGCGAGCGGAGTACCCACGGCAGCTGCTGCCAGAAAAGCTCTGGAGTATGGTCTCTCCGGAATGGAATTTGCCAGCGGCATTCCCGGCAGTATTGGCGGAGCTGCTTATATGAATGCAGGGGCGTATGGCGGAGAAATGGCGAAGATCATCGTTTCCGCCACTACTTGTGATGCGAAGGGGGATATCATTGTCCACTCCATCAAGGATATGGGCTATGGGTATCGCCACAGTCCTTTCATGCAGAACAGGGAAGCCATCCTCGATATCACCCTTTCATTAAAGCCGGGGAATCAAAAGGACATCGAAGCACTGATGAAGGATCTCAACCAGAGAAGAGCCGCGAAGCAGCCTCTTGAAAAACGAAGCGCCGGATCCACCTTCAAGCGTCCCGATGGCCATTTTGTCGGACAGATGCTCGAAGAACTGGGGCTCAAAGGATTTTCTGTGGGCGATGCACAGGTCAGCGAGAAACACGCCGGTTTCCTCATCAATAATGGCCGTGCCTCCTGCGAAGATATGCTCTCTCTTATCCATCAGGTGCAGCAGAAGGTCAAAGAAGCCTATGGTGTGGACCTGCATACCGAAGTCCAGATCGTAGGGGAAGAGTAAAAGAAGCCGAAAGGCTTCTTTTTTGTTGGTAGTGATTGGGGACTAGTGACTAGTGACTAGGGACTAGGGAGGAGTAGCTAGGGATTAGGGATTGGGGATTAGGAGTGGCTGGTGATTAAGAGACTAGGAGACATCAGACTCTCGTATCGTCATTTCGAGTGCAAGCGAGAAATCTTTGTCATTCGCGGCTCAGCGGTCGATGTTTGGAACCCCAAAACGGGAAGCCTGCTACCCACTCACTTTCGGGCATCGCCTCATATATATTCGCGGCAAAGCCGCCACCACCATTCCTAATTCCTCATTCCTCATTCCTCATTCCTAATTCCTCATTTGAGTAGAGCTTTCATCCCTAATCATGGAACAGCACGCTCCACGGGCTGACCCCGCCCCATTTTCCTCATGACAAATTTCCCGTGAGCATTTATACTAAAAGAAAAACGAAAAGGAGAGTACTATGGAAGTTGTAGCTTTTTATGGACCGCCAGGCACTGGAAAGAGTGACCGTGCGCTGGTGATCGCCTATGAGAATCAATGCTCCTGCATCATTGATGACGGGATCCTGATCTATCACAACCGCATTGTCGCAGGGAAGTCCGCCAAGAGAGAAGAGAGTCGCCTCAAGGCTGTGCGCCGTGCGATTTTCTGGGATGAAGAGCAGAGAGAAGATGTGAAGAAGATGCTCCAGAAGATCCATCCGGACCGCATTCTGATCCTGGGAACGTCAGATCGTATGGTCGTGACGATCACGAAGGCACTGGATCTGCCGGAGCCCTGCAAGTATATCCGCATTGAGGATGTGGCACGTCCTGAAGAAATGATGAAGGCGAGCGAAGCACGTCATAAGGAAGGGAAGCATGTCATTCCCGTTCCGACGATGGAGCTGAAGCCGTACTTCAAAGGGTACCTTGTAGATCCGCTGAAATTTTTCAGAAATCGGAAAAAGGGAGCGCCGAAGCGTTTCAGTGAGCAGAATGAACGCTCTGTGGTGCGGCCTGTTTTCAGTTACTATGGTAAGCTCTCCTTCTCTGACCGCGTCATCGCCTCGCTCGTCCGTTATGCGGTGAAGGGCATGAAGAAAGTCCGCATCACAGGCGTCAGCAGCCAGAAGAGCGAGAGCCAGATGAATGGCCTCATCCTGGCACTGGATGTCACTGTCCGCTCTGGGACGCCGCAGGAGATCAAATCGGTGATCCATACCATGCGTGACCGGATCCAGCGGGAGATCGAGCATACGACCGGCATGTCGCTCGAGACGATCCGTGTGAATGTGACGACCGGCGTCGTGAGGTAAGTGGCTAGTGACTGGTGACTAGTGACTAGTATAGCAATTTGTTAACTTCTGGACTTAGTTAGAAGTTGGAAGTGAGAAGTGCTGGAAGGGGCACACAATTCATATAGTGCCCCAATCCCCCCCTTTTTTTATTATTCAAAACAGTTTGTTCATCATTTATATAAAACTCCGCGGCGCTTCCTGATTTTATGCGCCGTACCTTCACTCCTCACTCCTCACTCCTCACTCCTCACTCCTCACTTGATTCGGAAGTTGACTTACATGCCAGTGATTTAGAAAACGCAATACTAATGACTGGGGATTAGGAGCGATGGGTGTCTCACTTATTTGTTCGAGGCTACATAGAATGTCTGAGAGAATGAAAAACGGGAAACCATTGACTCCGCAGACTTTCGGGAATTGCTCCTGTACGCATTGTTTACGCGAGGAAGGCTCGTGATACAAGGGAGGGATTATGACACAGATCAAAATCTGCGGCTTCACGGATCCGAAGGAAGCCGCCTTCATTTCCTACCCGGATGTTTCGTACATGGGGATGGTGCTTTTCTTCGAGAAGAGCAAACGGAATATTTCTCTTGAGACGGCAAAGGCCATCATGCGCGCGGTGGATCCGCGCATTCAAAAGGTAGCGGTCGTGGTATCTCCGACCGTCGAGCAGGCGAAGGATATCGAGAAGGCGGGGGTTGATTTCCTGCAGGTGCATGGCGTGCTGCGGAAAGACGTGCTGGCAGAGACGGCCATTCCTATCATTCGTGCGTACAATGGCGGGGCAGGGGAAGAGGCAGAGAGCCCTCGCATTTGCGCGTATCTTTTTGATGCGGCAGAACCTGGCAGCGGGAAGGCCTTCGACTGGAAAATGCTTGCAGAAAAGAAACGAACCAAACCATGGTTCCTTGCGGGCGGCCTCACGGCAGGCAATGTAGGAAGAGCGATTTCCCTCATCCATCCTGACGTCGTCGACGTATCGTCGGGTGTGGAGTATACGGACAGGAAGGGGAAGGATCCGGAGAAGATAGAGGCGTTTATTCAAGCTGTAAGAAAAAATTAGGAATTAGGAATGAGGAATGAGGAATGAAGGTGGCGGCTTCGCCGCAAATTAAAAAAATCTTGCGGCGCTTTCAAATTATGATGCGCCGCACCAACCCCGTTGAACCTTTTGAACCTATAGAACCCGCTGAACCTTTAACAAAAAACTCTTGACACAAACCTTCTGAGGGTGTATAGTTGTCTCAACTTCATAAAGGCAGTGAAGAGAAGAGTACATGAAGGACGCTGGCAAAGAGAGCTCGGGCAGGTGAAAACGAGTACAGACGAATCCATGGAAGATGGCCTCTGAGCCTGGCATGCTGAATGATGAAGCAGCCCGGGAGCTCCCGTTATAGAGATAGGGTATCAAGGCAATGGCCGGCGTACCTGATAAGGTGTTCTGGAGCGATCCAGACATAAAATTGGGTGGTAACACGAATGACAATCTCGTCCCTTTAATGGGGCGAGATTTTTTTATTGCCCATTCTATGCAATGTAGTGAAGTGGCAGAAAATCTAGGCTCCCCATCGGGGGAGCTGCCCGAAGGGCTTGCGCAAGCGAACTGGATTTTTAGGAGCGTAGCGACGCGAAAATCCAGTGAGACGCCATTTCGAGCGAAGCAAGATGAGGGGGCTACGTAGCGGTGTATTCAACATTGTTCGATAACCGCTAGCAAACCCCTATTGCCTTCGGCACTTCCCCCAAAGGGGGAAGCAAGACGCTTCGACGATTACCATTTGCCAACATTGCTCTGTCCCAAAACATTGCCCGTTTATACTATGAAGGAAGAAATAGTGATTGATAGTCCAGAGAGACGCCTTCCGGCGCAGCTATCAACAGCCTTTTTTTACAGGAGGAATTCATCATGGCAGACGTAAAACATTATCATTTCGAAACTCTTCAGCAGCACGCAGGCCAGGTACCGGATCCGGTGACCGGCGCCAGAGCGGTTCCGATTTACCAGACTACTTCCTATGTATTCAAGGACGCGCAGCAGGCGGAAGACCGCTTTGCCCTGAAGGATGCCGGATACATTTACAGCCGTCTGACTAACCCGACCCAGGATGTCCTCGAAAAGAGACTGGCGGCTCTCGAGGGCGGCACGGCGGCGCTCGCGGTGGCTTCCGGTGCAGCGGCTGTCACCTATGCGATCCTGAACATTGCAGGCGCCGGGGACGAGATCGTTTCTGCCTCTACCCTCTACGGCGGCACCTATGAACTCTTCACCGATACCCTGCCGCAGCTCGGCATCACCACCCATTTCGTCAACCCGGACCATCCGGAAGAAATCGAAGCGGCGATCACAGAAAAGACCAAGGCTGTCTATATCGAAACGCTGGGAAATCCGGCCATCAATATCCCGGACTTCGATGTCATCCGTGACATTGCTCATGCGCACGGCCTGCCGGTCATCATTGATAATACCTTCGCAACTCCTTATCTTTTCCGTCCGCTGGAACATGGCCTCGATATCGTTGTCCATTCCACCACGAAATTCATCGGCGGCCACGGCACGACCTTAGGCGGCGCGATCGTAGAAAATGGCAAGTTCAACTGGAACCAGCCAGAAAGATACCCGCACTTCGCTTCTCCGGATGCTTCCTATCACGGCATCAACTTTGCGACTGACGTACCGGGCGCAGGCTTCGTGACCCGCATCCGTGCGAAGGTTCTCCGCGATACCGGCGCATGCATTTCCCCGATTTCCTCCTGGTTCTTCATCCAGGGTCTCGAAACTCTGTCTCTCCGCGTAGAACGCCACGTCTACAATGCGACAAAGGTCGCTGAATTCCTCGAAAAGCACCCGAAGGTCGCCAAAGTCAACTACCCGGGCCTCGAATCTTCCCCGTACCACAAGCTGCAGCTGAAATACCTGCCGAAGGGCGCCGGCTCCATCTTCTCCATCGAACTCAAAGACGGCTTCGATGCAGCTAGAAAATTCATCGATCATCTCGAAATCTTCTCCGACCTCGCAAACGTCGGCGACTCCAAGTCCCTCGTCGTTCACCCGGCTTCCACCACCCACCAGCAGCTTTCCCCGGAAGCCCAGTTGGCAGCCGGCATCACCCCGGGCACTGTCCGCATTTCCGTAGGCATCGAAAATATCGATGACCTCCTCGCAGATCTCGAACAGGCACTGGCGAAAATCTAAGGAAACACTGATTCTGTGATTTAATCAGCGATTCCCTAAATCAACTAAAATCAAAAAAGACGTAGAATGCATGATTCTACGTCTTTTTTGCATGGGAAGATTTCATAAAAAAGACGGCGCTTTTGATTTTCGCGCCGCATAATAAGTTTGAAAGCAGGGATGAGTGGCTAGTGACTGGTGACTGGTGACTAAATACCATCTGCGGGCATCGCCCTATTTATACTTCGCGGCGCCTCCATATTTTTATGCGCCGCACCACCACTCCTCACTCCTCATTCCTCACTCCTAACTAGAGAGTAGAACTTTCACCCGCAATCAAAGGGCGATACGCCCCACGGGATAACCCCGAACCCTGAACCCTGAACCCTGAACCCCTTAATCCTTCCATTCCCTCGGGATTTCCGGGAAATGGTCCACGACCATCATCGTCGCGAGGATATTTGCCATCAGGTGGTCCTCTTCGTCGAACATATCCGCCTCGATGACGATCGTGGTGCGGCCATTGTGCGTGATGCGGCTCGTGACGCGGATCGTCTCACCCGGCTTGGCGGTGCGGATGAAATTCATCGTCATTGCGACGGTCACGACAGAGGCACCGACGGTGGCTGAGGTGACGCCTGTGACCGAGTCGGCGAGCGCTACCAGTACGCCCCCGTGCAGGCGTCCTCTGTGGTTATTGTGCTTCATGGGGTCAGTCTTCAGACTGACCGTCGCACTGCCGCACTGGATGTCCGTGATCTCTATGTGGAAATAGTCACTCATGAAATGATTTTTAGAATAAATGTCTAAAATGTGTGCGCGGATTTCCTCCGCGGTCTGTAATACTTGCACGTCTTCGCTCATGGTTTTCCCTCTTTCGTTTTTCTCCTATCATACAGGGAACGGGGGAGGAAAGCAAATAACTTTTGGGCGCAGGGCTCAGGGGGGATCAGCCCGCATCCCGGCGGGCTCATTATCCTGCGCGGAGCGAAAGGTGGTATATCGGGACATGTTTACCTGAATCATGAGTACAAAGGCTAAGGATCTCGATCCGTGTTTCCCTATCCTCAGCTTTTCAAAATTTTAAACAAATTGGGAATCGGCTGGCACGGCCTGTCTCCATGGTGTACAATGGAAAGACCAATGACAGGCGGAGTGTCAGTGCGACCTTTGCTGAATTTTGAAGTTTGAAAGCAGGGATGAGTAGCCTCGAATGACTAGTGACTAGGGATTAGTAGCTAGGGATTAGGTTTGCGATACGAGAAAACCGCTAGTTTCAAACCTCCGCGGCGCTTAGATCCTTCGACTCAGTTCTCCTGTTTCAGATAAGCCATTTGCTAACATACGACGTTTTTCTCCGCTCAGGATGACGAAATGCGCTGTACCACCATTTCTCATTTGAGCAAAGATTTCATCTGCAATCCATGGGCGCCCCGTCCCACGGGCTAACCCTGAACCTCGAACCCCGACTCTGGCGGGGTATCAGACAACCGCTATTTCTGATTTCACATTTCTTATCAAGAAGGAGTCTCTATGCCCCGTATCGCTGTTCTCATTCCCTGCTGGAATGAAGCCCTGACCATCGAGAAGGTGGTGACGGATTTCCGCGCCGTACTCCCCGAGGCAGACATCTATGTCTATGACAACAACTCCACCGATGGCACGGCGGAAATCGCAAAGCGTGCGGGGGCTATTGTTGTCCATGAGTACCGGCAGGGGAAGGGGAATGTGATCCGCTCCATGTTCCGCGACATTGAGGCAGACTGCTACGTGATGACGGACGGGGATGACACCTACCCGGCCGAAGCGTCGCGGGAGATGGCAGAGCTCGTGCTCTCGGGGAGAGCCGACATGGTGATCGGTGACCGGCTCTCGTCGACGTACTTCGAAGAAAACAAGCGGCCTTTTCATAATTCCGGCAATGTGCTCGTCCGCCGTTTCATCAATCTCTTCTGGGGGAGGGGCCGAGAGGAAATCCGTGATGTCATGACCGGCTATCGGGCTTTTTCGCCCCTGTTTGTGAAAACGTTTCCTATCCTGTCAGAAGGGTTTGAGATCGAGACGGAAATGACGATTCACGCGCTGGACAAAAATCTGCTTCTCATGCAGGTGCCGGTGTCCTATCGCGACCGTCCGGCGGGAAGTGTCAGCAAGCTCCATACCTTCCGAGATGGGGCGCGGGTGCTGAAAACGATTTTCATGCTCTACAAGGATTATCGCCCATTGCGGTTCTTCTTGGCGGCGGCGCTCGTCCTCACACTCATTTCTCTCTCGCTCTTTCTTCCTGTTTTTCATGAGTATCTCGCAACGGGCCTTGTCCCCAAGATGCCGACGCTCGTGACCTCCGGTTTCTTCATGGTGGCCGCCGTGATTTCCACAGGCATCGGTCTCGTGCTGGATACCGAAGTCAAAAACGCGAGAAAAAATCTGGAAATCCAGATGAATATGATTCGGATGTTAATGAAATAGAAATATGATGGTTGTCGGGTTCAGGTTAAGGGGTTCAGGTTGCAGCTAGGGAAACACTGATTCTGCGATTGAATCAGTGTTTTCCCTAGCTGCCATTCCCAAAGGAACATATTATGCCTACATTTTTAGAGTCGCTTATTTTGAAGATTTTCCCTTCCATGGATCGTTTCTGGGAAGTGTTTCGTTTCCTCGCTGTCGGGGGCGGGTGCTTCCTTTTAGAGTATGTCCTGCTTTTCACATTGACGGAGTACGGCGGTTTTCCGCCGTTGGTCTCTGCGCCGATCGCTTTTACGATTTCCCTCCTTGCGAATTACATTCTCTGCGTCTATGTGGTCTTTCATGCAGAGAATCAGAGTACGAAGCAGATGGTGCTCTTTATCGTGACGTCTCTCATGGGGCTGGGGCTGAATCAGGTTGTCATGTGGTGCTGCATCGACCTTCTTGGGATATGGTATATGTTTTCAAAGGTCGTAGCTTCCGCGATCGTGATGGTCTGGAATTATTTCACCAAGCGCTTCATCCTGCATGGACATGCGTAAGGAAACCCGTGTGCGGCATGGTTCTACTGTTAACCGTTTGTCAACTGTTAAATAGGCTGGGTTGACAAACGGTTTTTCGCACTTTATAATAAGCACATCAAATATAGTTGGCAGGGATTGGGAGTGACTAGTGGCTGGTAGGAAAACTTTGCACCTTACACCTTCGGCTTCTTGTCTTTGCCAACTTCTAGGAGGTCATATCCATGAATACCAATCATTCGATCCGTATGCAGGTCCTGTGTGCGCTCTTCGCTGCGGTGTGCGCAGTGTGCTCGCAGCTGACCATTCCGATCCAGCCCGTGCCGATCACGCTCGGGACGTTCGGCGTGCTGATGGCTGGGGGCTTTCTCGGGAAACGCTATGGGCTTCTCGCTCTTCTGATCTACCTCATTCTGGGGGCAGCCGGTGTGCCGGTCTTTTCGATGATGCGTGCGGGAATCTCTGTCCTTGCAGGGCCTTCGGGCGGATTCATCCTTGGCTTTGCGCCGATGGCTTTCGTGGTGGGGCTGGTATCTGAAAAGCTCGGGCATTCCTTCAAGTCGATGCTCGTTGCGACATTGGCAGGTACGGCAGTCTGCTATGTGATGGGGATCGGCTGGTTCATGTTCCTCACCGGTACAGGCCTGTGGCCGGCGATGGTGATGTGCATGTTCCCCTTCCTGCCCGGTGATCTGGCCAAGATCATCCTCGCTTCTTTCCTAGTGGCGAAGTATCGCAAGTCACTGGTGGAAAGTCGATAGCGGACTAGGGACTAGTGGCTGGTGACTAGTGACTAGTCACCTCTGACCAAAATCATTTCAAAGCTGTGACAGTCCATGCTGTCACAGCTTTTTTCGGAGGCTCTATGGAAGAACAAATGCGAATGCTCTGCGGCGTATGGAAAGACGCATGGCAGGGGATGGTGATGGCGGAGATTTCTTGGGAGGAAGGCAAGCCGAAGGCTTCCTGCGGGGTACATGTCAAAGAGGGACGGCTCATCCGTCTTTCTGCAGGTACGGAAGGCGGGACGCTTTCTATGGTACTCCTTCCTTTCCGGGCGGGGAAATGTCCGCGGAAGGAACGGGAGGGAGAGCCGTGGCGGCTGTTTACCGCTGAGGAGGTACATCACTTCAGCGATGCCTTGGGGGATCATAATGCGATCCATCAGGGATTGCAGCCGATCGTGAGCGGTTTTCAGCTGCTCGTATCGCTCGTTGCCATGTATCCGGGGAAAGCGATCCGGCTTCGTTTCCATCATCCTGTCAGGGCGGGGGAGATGGTATATCTGAAGAAAGAGGGGGATCAGCTCCTCGGGTATACGGATACATTGTGCTTTGCCGGGGAATGGCAGCGGAAAGGAAACAAGGAATGAGAGATCGGGTGTATCTTCTGGGCGGGCTACGCAGCCATATCGGTATACGATATGGCATCTTTAAGACGGTGCGGCCTGAGGTGCTGGGCGGAGAAATTCTTCACAGGGTGTGGTCAAAGTACGGGAAGGCAACGCTTCCGGATCTGGTGCTTTGCGGAAATGCGGTGGGGCTGGGAGGAAATATCGGCCGCCTCACGGTTCTCGAGGCGGGTCTTCCGGAAGAAGTTCCGGCTATGACGGTGGATCTCCAGTGTGCTTCCGCTTTGGCAGCGATCGATCTCTCTGCAGCAAAGATCGCCGCCGGGATGGCGGACTTCATCCTTGCAGGCGGCACCGAGAGTGCTTCGCTCGCACCGCGCCGTATCTATCAGGACTGGGATGAAAGAAGCCGAATGAGAAATCCTGAATTCACAGCGGCACAGTTCCGTCCGGGGGAATGGAGTGACGATGCGATGCTTCTGGGGGCGGAGCGCGCGGCGAAGAAGGCAGGGATTTCCAAAGAAGAAGCAGACGAGGCAGCCCTTCTTAGCCACAAGCGGGCGAGCCGCGTAGAGAAGGAAGGCTGCCTCGCACCGTATATCGTGCCTCTCTTTGGCAGTACAAGGGATGAGGCCATCCGTGCGCGGATGAGCGAACGACTGCTGGCAAGAGCGCCGCATGTGACGAATGTGCCGGATGGGATACTCACGGCGGCGAATGCCTGCACGATGAATGATGGGGCGGCTTTTGTGGCACTCGCTTCCGAAGACTGGGTGAAGGCGCACGGCGCGCGTCCGATGGCGGAGATCAAAGCGGTGCGCGCATCCGGCGGCGATGCGGCTTGCCCGCCTCTCATGGCAGACAAGGCGGTCTCTCAGCTTTTATCGCGGGAAGGGCTTTCGTATGAAGATGTCGATGCTTTCGAGTACAATGAAGCCTTCGCGGTCATCAGTGCTGATTTCATCAAGCGTCATCCCTCTGTGAAGGGTCGGCTGAACCGCTGGGGCGGTGCGCTGGCTTATGGACACCCCTATGGGGCGTCCGGGGCAGAAATCATGATCCATCTAATGGCGATCCTCAAGCAGGAAAACGGGCGGTATGGGGTCTGCGCGATACCGGCTGCGGGCGGCGTCGCAGAAGCGATACTGATAGAAAACAAGATAGGAAGAGATGCATAATGGTTTCAGGGGTTGTGCCGTCCTTTGACTACGTTTGAAAGCCTCGATTGAATGAGAAATGAGAAATGAGAAATGAGAAATGGTGGTGCGGCGCATAAGAATATAGAAGCGCCGCGAAGTATAAATAATGGCGATGCCCGAAGGTGGTATTTAGTGACTAGTCACTAGTCACTAGTCACCAGTTACTTGCGGCTCCTAATCCCTAGCTACTCATCCCTCATACTTGCTTTCAAATTTCAGAAATCCCAATGTATCAGATTTCATGTCATGAACAGGAAGAAAAGGCTATGCATTTATATGATGATGTAAGACACTGGGCTGAGAAGTCCCCCGAGCAGATTTTTCTCTTGTGGAGGGGGAAGGCACTGTCGTATAGCGAGGCGTACTCGCGCGGCTGTGCTATCGCGGCGTCTCTATCTCCATGGCGGGGGCAGGTGCTGGGACTGCGCTTTTCCGATCCTCCCTCGCAGGTGCTCTATTTCCTTGGCGCGATGATGGCAGGGGCCGTGCCGGTGCTGCTCCACGAATACCTGAAGGAAGAGGACATCGCCGCTCTTCTGAAAGAGCGCCCGATCGGAGGACTCCTTTCCGATACCTGCTTTGAAGGGCTAAAGATGCAGCCGGCGGGAGAATTCTGGCAGCTTGAAGGCAATAAGGCGGGAGCCTGCGCCGACTTTGGCGTACTGACCTCGGGGACGAGCGGCCTTGCCAAGGTACTCTTTCGGAAAGAGGCGAGCTGGCGGGATTTCTTCCCTGTGCAGAATGATATTTTTCATATCAATAGGCAGGCGGTACTCTATCTGTCCGGCTCGATGGCTTTCACAGGGAATCTGAATATGCTGATGGCCTTCCTGTATGCAGGAGGGACGATCGCAGGGACGGAGGCTGTACAGCCAAAGACATGGATGAAAGACATCGGGCGGGCGCAGGCGACGCATGTCTATATGATCCCCTCGAAGCTCTCCGCCCTTTGCCGCGTCAGAGGGGAAGCCATGTCTGTCACGCATATTCTGACAGGCTCGCAGCTCATGACGAAGCGGCTCCTGGATGCGCTTACCCGGCATTTCCCGATGAGCCGTACCATCCTCTACTATGGCGCGTCCGAGCTAAGCTATGTGAGCTATATCGAAGGGAAGGATATCCTGCTCCATCCGAATGCGGTGGGGCGGCCGTTCCCGGGAATTTCGATTTCTATCAGGGATGAAGAAATCTACGTGGATACGCCGTATGCCGTCGAAGGGACTAGCCATCCTCTCACCTGTCACGACATGGGCTGGCTCGATGAGGAGGGGATGCTCTACTTCCTCGGGCGCAGAGAGGATCAGTATCACATCAAGGGAAATCATGTGAGCCGCCAGAAGGTACTCGCCCATCTTCTGATGCTGCCCGGCGTCGAGGAGGCGGAAGTCATCGGGGAGAAGCAGGCGAATGGGGATGACCGGCTGATCGCCTTTCTCTCCGGTGATATGCCCGCATCGGAGGCTGCACTTCTGCGCCTTCTTGCGGAAAAGCTCCGCCCATGGGAGATCCCGCATCACATCCTTTGCGTGGCATCGATCCCGAAAACATCCACAGGAAAGACGGATCGGAAACGGCTTCTTGCAATGGCGAAAGCAGTTTCTTTGGGAGGAGGAAAGTAATAGCAGAACATGTCTCTGCTATTACTTTTTTTCATGAGAAAGTCATTATTGATACCGTTTGCATATACCGACGTTCTTTCATTGACGAAACAGCAGGGAGGATAGAGAATAGAAAGAAGAACTGTCTCGCTGACCGGAGCCGGTCCGGCGGAAAGTGCCATGTGGCAAAGGAGACATACTATGCAGATGACCCGCTTTGGCCGCGCAGGAGAAACGGCGGCAGAGAAATATCTGGAAGAGAAGGGCTACCACTTTCTCGCGCGCAATTTCAAGCGTACACATGGGGAAATCGACCTCATCATGGAAGATGGGGAGACGCTGGTCTTCATCGAGGTCAAGAGCCGCACAAACCGCCGCTATGGAGAACCGAAGGAAGCGGTGACGCCCTTCAAGCAGCAGCACGTCCGTTATACAGCGAAAGCCTTCCTCTATAGCCGCCACATCGAAGGCCGGCGCATCCGTTTCGACGTCGTCGAAGTCATGCAGATGGCGGATGGGACCATGAAATTTCATCATATCAGGAATGCATTTTAATAGCGGGGTGAGTGACTGGTGACTGGTGACTAGGGATTAGTAGCTAGGGATTAGGTTTGCGATACGAGAAAACCGCTAGTTTCAAACCTCCGCGGCGCTTCTATATTTTTATGCGCCGCACCATCCCCGTTGAACCCTCTGAACCTGTTGAACCCGCCGAACCTCTTTCGCACGTAATCAAAGGGCGCCCCGCGCCCCGGGACTAACCCTGAACCCTACATCATTTCCCTTTTCAAAGGAGGATACCCTATGTATGCACAAGTATTGGGCTCGACCACGTTCGGTCTGAACGGCCATGTGATCGGCGTCGAAGTCGACATCAATAAGAATTTTCCCTCCTTTGACATCGTGGGACTTCCGACAACGGCGGTCAAAGAGTCGAAGGAACGCGTGCACTCTGCCATCCGGAATTCCGGCTATCACTTCCCGGTCGACAAAGTGACGGTGAATCTGGCTCCGGCCGACCTCAAGAAAGATGGCTCCGGACTGGATCTTCCGATCGCGGTCGGCCTTCTGGCTGCGAGCGGCGATGTCGCGAAAGAAGCACTCGAAGGGATCATGTTCATCGGAGAGCTCTCGCTCAAAGGAGAAATCCGCCCGGTACCCGGCATTCTCTCCATGGTCCTTGCGGGACGCGAAGCGGGAATTTCCAAATTCGTCATGGCCGAAGAAGTGACTGGTGAAGCACTTCTCTGTGAGAACATCACGGTCTATGGGCCGAAGACTTTCAGGGATCTGGTGGAATTTCTCTGCGGCCGCCAAGAGATGGCACCGGCAGAGCGCCACGAGACGCGCCGCGAAGTCATGAGCGATGTAGACTATGCAGAAGTGCAGGGGCAGATCCTCGCCAAGAAGGCGATGGAAATCGCAGCCGCCGGCGCGCACAATGTACTGATGACCGGGCCGCCAGGCTCCGGGAAAACGATGCTGGCCCGCCGTATCACGACCATCCTTCCACCGATGACGCGGGAAGAAGCACTCGAAGTGACGAAGATCTACAGCGTCGCCGGCCTCTATAAAGCAGAAGACATCATGCGGGAGCGCCCTTTTAGAAGTCCGCATCATACGATCTCTATGGCAGGGCTCATCGGCGGCGGCAGTATCCCAAGACCGGGGGAAGTGACACTGGCCCACCGCGGCGTGCTCTTTCTGGATGAATTGCCGGAATTTCCAAGAACGGTGCTGGAAGTTCTGCGACAGCCACTAGAAGACAGAGAAGTACATATTTCGCGTGTGAATGCAGCCTTCACCTATCCGGCGGATTTTATCTTGATAGCAGCGATGAACCCTTGCCCCTGCGGATACCTGGGGGATCCGCAGCGAGAATGTACCTGTACGGACGGAGAAATCCGCCGGTACGGGCAGAAAATCTCCGGGCCGCTTCTTGACCGCATCGATCTGCATGTCTCTGTCATGCGCCCGAAATACAGTGAGCTCACCGCGACCATTCAGGGCGAGCCTTCCTGTGATATCGCAAAGCGTGTCGCCGAGGCGCGGGCTGTGCAGGCAGAGCGTCTCTCACGCTGGCACATGCAGAACAACGCACAGATGGGGCATCGCCAGCTGAAGGAGACTTGCCAGCTCGACCAGGAGGGGACAGAAATGCTACGTGTCGTCTTCGAAAAGCTGCACCTTTCGGCCAGAAGCTATGACCGCATTATTAAAGTTGCACGGACGATCGCTGACCTCGCGGGTTCCGACCAGATCCGCCCCGAGCATGTCGCCGAAGCGATCAGTTTCAGGAATATGATCAATGGAAAGTGACCGGGGATCGAAACGGGATCTTACAATATCTCTTTTTGTAAGCTCTGACCTTGGATCTCTGATCTGCTTATATATAAGGAGCATCCCATGGATATCTATGCTGCTGCCCTTCCGGGCTGTCCGCGGCTGGGCGCGAAGCACATGCGGGCTTTGATGGACTATTTTGAGACGGCGGAAGATGTATGGAAAGCATCGGCGGAGTCTATCGAAAAGTCACATATTTTGACGGGAAAGACACTGGCTGCCTTTCTGGCTTACCGAAATGAGACAAGCCTTGAGCAGATCGAAGAGAAGCTCTACCGGCTTGATATCCGCTGCTCTACCTTTGAGGACAGTGATTATCCGCCGCTTTTGTCTGCGACGGCGAATCCGCCGGCAGTTCTGTTTTATCGCGGGGCGCTGCCCTGCTTTGAACGGACGATCGCTATCGTCGGATCGCGAAAAGCAACGGCATATGGGATCGAGACGGCACATGAACTTGCCAGAGGGCTCTCCGCTCACGGCATCACGGTCGTTTCCGGCGGAGCACGAGGGATCGACAGCGCATCGCATACGGGTGCGATGGAAGGCGGAGCGCCGACGGTGGTTGTGCTGGCGTGCGGTCTGGACCGCGTATATCCTCCGGAGAATCGGAATCTGTTTCATCAGGTGATAGAGAGAGGCGGGACGATGATTTCCGAGTACCCGCCCGGTACGCCGCCGCTTGGCCGCCAGTTTCCTGCGAGAAACCGCATCATCGCGGGGATGAGCCGCGGGACACTTGTCGTAGAAGCGGCTGAACGGAGCGGCTCGCTCATTACGTCTGACTTTGCCTTGGAGGAAGGGCGCGATGTATTTTCTGTCCCGGGGAGCATCTGGCTGCCTTCCTGCAAGGGGACGAATCAGCTCATCCGAAACGGTGCCATCTGCTGTACATCGGCAGATGACATCCTCTCGGAGTATGGATGGAAGGAAGAAGAGAATAAAAAATCTAAAAAAGGTTTCCTTGAACAGTTGACATTGGAGGAAGAATTGGTGTATCGTTTCTGCTGTACAGAAAATGAAGTGACGTCCGAGGAAATCCTGCAGCAGTCCGGCCTGTCTGTAGTCAAGCTGACTATGCTGCTGCTCCAGCTCCAGCTGAAGGGGTATATCAGAGAGGTCGGCTCAGGGCGATACATCGTGACGAGGAAAGACTAAAGGAAACATTGATTCAATCGGACAACGATATCATCCGCGTTTCCCTTAGGAAACGCGGATGATGTCAGAGCTGATTTTATTCGCATTTTCCAAAGTCTTTGATTCCATACATCAAACCATTTCAGGAGGAATGAAGTGCCTATTACCAGAACGATAACGATCGAAAAGAAGAAGACCCGCCGCACACGGCAGGTCGCATTTAAAAGAAAGCCGAATCCCAAGGGCAAGCACTTGGTCGTGGTGGAATCTCCGGCCAAGGCGAAGACGATCGAGCGCATCTTAGGTCCGGACTACAAAGTCATGGCGTCCATGGGACACCTGCGTGATCTCCCCAAGCGTACCATGGGTGTCGACAT
The DNA here is from genome assembly GCA_934178345.1 of uncultured Dialister sp. Taxonomy (GTDB): domain Bacteria; phylum Bacillota; class Negativicutes; order Veillonellales; family Dialisteraceae; genus Dialister. The sequence continues at coordinate 133,220 of CAKPQG010000003.1, forward strand.
AGAGAATGGCTTCACGCCGGAGTATGTCAATTCGACGGATCGGGCCAATGTCATCAAGGATCTCCAGAAAGCGGCGAACCAGTGCTGCGACATCCTTCTGGCAACGGACCCTGATCGCGAAGGCGAAGCGATCTCCTGGCATCTGTCGAAACTTCTGGATGTGAATCCGGAAGACAAGGTGCGTATCGCTTTCCATGAGATCACGCCGCCGGCGATCCGCGAAGCGATCCAGGATCCGGAGCCGATCGATCTTGACCGTGTCGATGCCCAGCAGGCGCGCCGCGTCCTCGACCGTCTGGTGGGCTACAAGCTCTCGCCATGGCTCTGGCGGCAGGTCTATCGCGGCCTTTCCGCGGGCCGTGTGCAGTCGGTCGCGACCCGCCTCATCTGCGAAAGAGAAGAGGAGATCCGTGCTTTTGTCCCTGTCGAGTACTGGACGATCGAAGCTCTGTACAAGACGGAGAAAAATGAACCCTTCAAAGCGAAGCTGACCCAGATCGACGGGAAGGATGCGGAACTCCATAACGGGGAGGAGACGGATGCCGCAGTCAAAGGGATCGAGGGAAAAGAGGCGGAAGTCACCGCTGTCACGAAGTCTAGAAAGCAGCGCAAGACAAAGCCGCCCTACACCACCTCCACCATGCAGCAGGATGCTGTCAATAAGCTGAATTTCAGCTCGAAGAAAACAATGATGCTTGCGCAGAACCTGTATGAAGGCGTAGAAATCCCCGGGCACGGCCACGTGGGGCTCATCACATACATGCGTACCGACTCCACCCGTATTTCTGATGAAATGATCAAGCAGGTGCGCCCGTATATTTCCGAAACGTATGGGGAAGACTACCTGCCGGCGAAGCCGAATGTTTTCAGCAAGTCGAAAGAAGCACAGGATGCCCATGAAGCCATCCGTCCGACCAGCCTTTCCTTCCCGCCGTCTGCGCTCTCGGGCATTCTTTCCCGTGACCAGCTCCGTCTCTATACCCTGATCTGGAATCGTTTCATCGCTTCTCAAATGGCACCGCAGATCCAGCAGAGTACGAGTGCGACGCTCCAGTGCGGTATCTACACGCTGAAAGCGACGGGCGTGCATGTCCTCTTCGACGGCTTTACCATCATGCAGCCGTCGAAAAAGAAAGACAGCGAGGAAAGTGATTTCCTGCCGGCGCTCAAAAAAGGCGACATCGTCAAGAATACCAAAGTCAATGGCGAGCAGCATTTCACCGCGCCGCCGCCCAGATATACAGAAGCGAGCCTCATCAAGACACTCGAAGAAAAAGGCATCGGCCGTCCGTCCACCTATGCGCCGATCCTGGATACCATCCAGAAGAGACGCTATGTGACGAAGGGAAATAAACAATTCGTTCCGACAGAAGTCGGATTCAAAGTGACGGAGCTTTTGAAGAAATATTTCGAAGGCATCATCAATGTCGACTTCACGGCGAACCTGGAAAACTGGCTTGATAAGATTGCCGAAGGCAAAGCCACCTACAAAAAGGTCATGACAGACTTCTACAAAGTCTTTGCGGCCGAGCTCGAGTCAGCGAATGTCGAAGCGGAAAAAGATAAAAAGGAGAATCAGGAAGTCTCTGATGTCACCTGTGAGAAATGCGGCGCAAAGATGATCGTGAAAATGGGCCGCTACGGGAAATATCTTGCCTGCCCGAATTATCCGAACTGCAAGAACATCAAACCGTACAGCCTTGCCGAAGGGCCGGAAGAGGTATCGGATGTGAAATGCGATGCCTGCGGCACACTCATGGTCTACCGCACGGGGCCCTATGGCCGCTACCTGAAGTGTCCGTCCTGCGGTGCGAATAAAGCCATCGTGATCGATACGGGCATCGTCTGTCCGAAGTGCCATGAAGGTCATATGGTGCAGCGCAGAAGCCATCGCGGCCGCATTTTCTACGGGTGCAGCCGCTACCCGAAGTGCGACATGGCGCTCTGGAATGAGCCGATCAACCAGTTCTGCGAGACTTGCGGTGCCATCATGACGAAGAAAACCTATAAAACGGGCAAAGAAGTCATTTCCTGCTCAAATCCTGACTGCCCGACCCATCCGAAGCGGAAAACGAGAGCAAAGAAAGAGGAGAAGTGACCAGGGAGTAGGAGCCGCAAGTGACTTGTGACTGGGAGATACCAGACTCTCTCGTTCGTCATTTCGAGCGAAGCGAGAAATCTTTCTTGCAGACCGATAAACGATGCATGTGTGAAAGCGGGGATGAGTGACTAGGGATTAGGAGTGACTAGTGGCTAGTGACTGGTGACTGGTGACTGGAATGCCTTTTTCGGACATCGCTCAATTTATACTCCGTGGTGTTCTATTATTTTTGCGCCGCACCGCTTACCCTGCTACGCATAGGGAAGGGGGACCGCGCCAGCGGCGCTCGGGTACTGCCGTACATCGCCTGCTTGAAACGCATTTTCCCACTCTCTTTCATACCGCCTGTGCCCTATCCGCCCCTTCGGGGCACCTTCCCCTCGAGGGGAAGGCTATTCCTATCAAGCGGCGAAGCCGCCATCACAAGTTTGAAAGCAGGAATTAGGGACCGCGAGTGGCTGGTGACTAGTAGCTAGGGATTAGGTGCCTCGAGTGACTAAATACTACCTTCGGGCATCGCCTCGTATATATTTGCGGCGAAGCCGCCACCGCAACCCTGAACCCTGAACCCTGAACCCTGAACCCTGAACCCTGAACCCTGAACCCTGAATCCTGAACCCTGAACCCTGAACCCTGAATCCTGAACCCTAAACCCACAAACATGAACCTATAAAGGAGACATATATGACAGACCATATCACCGTCGTCGGTGCGGGCCTTGCCGGAAGCGAAGCGGCCTGGCAGCTCGCGGAGATGGGCATCCCGGTGACACTCATCGAGATGCGTCCCACCAGGCAGACACCGGCGCACCACACATCCTATTTTGCAGAGCTTGTCTGCAGCAATTCCCTTCGGGCAGCGGCGATGACGAATGCCGTCGGCCTCCTGAAGGAAGAAATGAGACGCCTCCACTCCCTCATCATGGATGCCGCGGATACACACAGCGTCCCTGCGGGCGGAGCGCTTGCGGTCGACCGCATGGGCTATGCGAAAGCCGTGACGGAGAAGGTGAAGGATCACCCGCTGATTTCTGTCGTGGAAGAAGAGGTGACCGAGCTTCCGAAGGACGGGATCACCATCATCGCGACGGGGCCGCTCACAGAAGGCGCTCTGGCAGAGTCCATCGAAGCCTTCTGCGGCGGGGAAGGCTTTCATTTCTATGATGCAGCGGCTCCCATCGTGACGAAGGAGTCGCTTGATATGGACGTGGTGTATCGCATGTCCCGCTACAACAAGGGCGAAGCGGCGTACCTGAACTGCCCGATGAATGAGCAGGAGTACAAGGCTTTCCGTGAAGCGCTCTGCGAAGCGGAGATGGCACCGGTACATGGCTTTGAAAATAAAAAAGTCTTCGAAGGCTGCATGCCGATCGAAGTCATGGCATCGCGCGGGGAAGACACGATGCGCTTCGGCCCGATGAAGCCGGTGGGACTGCCAGATCCGCGCACAGGGAAGGATCCCTATGCGGTTGTCCAGCTCCGCCAGGATAATGAGGAAGACAGCATGTACAACATCGTCGGCTTCCAGACGCATCTCAAGTGGGGGGAGCAGAAGCGTGTCTTTGGCATGATCCCGGGGCTTTCGCATGCGGAATTCATCCGTTATGGTGTGATGCATAGGAATACGTACATCGACTCGCCGGATCTTCTGGATGCGACCATGGAGAGCCGGAAGCAGAGAGGCCTTTTCTTCGCCGGTCAGATGACGGGCGTCGAAGGATATGTCGAGTCTGCAGCGTCCGGTATCGTGGCAGCACATGCCGCGGCGGCTCGTTTCCTTGGAAGGGAGCCGAAGGCATTTCCGAGAGAAACGGCGCTCGGTGCGCTCTGTCACTATATTTCCCATTTCGAGGGAAGGAATTTCCAGCCGATGAATGTGAATTTCGGCCTCATCCCGCCGCTTGAAAAGAGAGTGCCGAAAAAGGAAAAGAACCAGAAGCTCGCAGAGCGTGCGCTCGCGGCACTGGATGATTTTCTTGCCCGATAGTTTTGAGATCCCGCTTTTTACAGGCGGGATTTTTTATGCTATGTAAGGAAGGGCAGCACTCTATGATTACGTTTGAAAGTTTTCCCCGAATGAGGAATGAAGGCGGCGGCGCTTTGCGCCGACTTTGTAAATGGCGATGCCCGAAAGAGGCATTTCAGTCCCTAGGGAAACGCTGATTAAATCGCAGAGTCAGATTTTACAAGAATTTTTATGCATAGCTTCGTCATAACCCTCCTTAAATAGCTCGCTATTCGCGTCAGGTTATTTCTCGCTATGCATAAAAATTCAAGAGTAAAATCTGACAACGATTTAATCAGTGTTTCCCTAGCTACTAATCCCTAATCCCTAGCTACCAGTCACCAGTCACCAGTCCCTAGTCACTCATCCCTGCTTTCGATCTTTAAGTTTTCATGGCAAATGATTTGACATTTCTTTCGTTTATCGCTACAATAATCCTATACATTAGAGCGATGAGGAAGACAGAGTCTTTGGGACATCCTGTAGAGAGCCTGCGGCAGGTGGGAAGCGGGCGGATGGGGGAGACTTATTTCACTTCTGAGCTTCCGGCTGAACGGAGTAGGTCGGACGCAGGAGCTGCGTTATGGCTTTCGAGTACAAATTAGGGTGGTACCGCGAATATGACTTCGCCCCTTTCGGGGCGAGGTCTTTTTTTATTTTATTTTCCCGTACTCGCAGCCGGACAGATTCGGCAGATCATAGAGGAGGTAAAGTCAATGGAAAGTAAGTTGGACGCATTGAAAGCCAACATGGAAAAAGACCTGAATGAGCTGAAAGTTCAGGCGGAGGAGAAAGTCCATGCGGCAGGCGATGAGAAAGCGCTGCAGGATGCCAAAGTTTTCTTCTTGGGAAAGAAGGGCAAACTCACGGCGATTCTCCGCTCGATGAAAGATCTCTCTGCGGCAGAACGTCCGGTCATCGGAGCTCTGGCAAATACGGTCCGCGAAGATGTGGAAGCGGTCATCGCAGCCAAAGCAGCTGAACTCAAGGCAAAGCGCCTCGAGGAACGCATCCGGAGTGAGACGGTCGATATCACGCTGCCGGCCCGTCATCAGAAGGAAGGACACATCCATCCGCTGGACAAGGCGCTTCGTGAGATCATGAAGTCTTTCATGCGTATGGGTTACTCAGTCGAAGAAGGACCGGAGATCGAGCAGGACTACTACAACTTTGAATGTCTGAACCTGCCAAAGGATCATCCGGCCCGTGATATGCAGGACTCTTTCTATATCACGCCGGAGATCCTGCTGCGCACGCACACGTCTCCTGTCCAGGCAAGAACGCTTCGCAAACATGAACCCAATTCCCCGATCCGTATGATCGCACCGGGCAAGGTCTTCCGCTGGGATAATGATGCGACCCATTCCCCTGTCTTCCATCAGGTCGAAGGGCTGGTCGTCGATCAGGGTATCAAATTTGCTGATCTGAAAGGTACGCTGGAAATCTTCCTGAAGGATCTTTTCGGCTCTGATACGAAGATCCGTTTCCGCGCAAGCTACTTCCCATTCACGGAACCGTCTGCGGAAGTCGACATTTCCTTCGCAGCCCGCACGCACGATGAGGGCGGCGATCCGGATTGGCTGGAAATCCTCGGCTGCGGCATGGTGCATCCGATGGTGCTGAAGCTCAATGGATATGATCCGGAAAAGGTCAGTGGTTTCGCGTTCGGCATGGGTATCGAACGTATCGCCATGCTTCTTTACGGGATCGACGATCTGCGAAACTTCTATGAAAATGATGTCAGATTCCTGAAACAGTTCTAATCAGAGGGGGATTACATAGATGAACGTATCTTTAAAATGGCTGGGCACTTTGGTCGATATCAAGGGCCTTGATCCGGAAGAAATGGCGGAAACGCTGACCGTCGACGGCATTCCGGTCGAGCATGTGATTTATCCGGGAAAAGGCATCCAGGGTGTCGTGACTGGCAAGATTCTTTCCATTGAAAAACATCCGGATGCTGATCATCTGGTCGTCTGCCAGCTGGACTGCGGCAAGGGCGCACCGATCCAGATCGTGACGGGCGCTTCCAATGTCGAAGTCGGGCAGATCGTCCCGGTCGCACTTGATGGGGCGCATGTACCGGCCAAGCACGATGCGAAGGCTCCGGGGGGACTTGCTCGCGGCGATACAAAGATCAAGGCGGGGAAACTCCGCGGTGTCGTATCGAATGGCATGATGTGTTCTCTAGGAGAGCTCGGCCTTGATGACAATCTCTTCCCGGCGCTGAATAAAGAAGGCATCCTGATCCTTCCGGCGGATACCCCGATCGGTGTCGATTTCCACACCCTATTCGATCTGGATGATGTCATTTATGAAATGGAACTCACCGCGAACCGTGCCGACTGCTTCAGCATGATCGGTATGGCGCTGGAAGTCGGTGCGATTTTCAAGAGAAAGGTGAATCTGCCGGAGATTTCCGTCAAAGAAACCGGGGAAGCCATCGAGGGTCGCGCGGAAGTCCATATCGCAGAGCCTGCCTTCTGCAAACGCTTCTGCGGACGTCTTCTCGAAAATGTAACCATCGGCCGTTCTCCGGAATGGATCGAAAACCGTCTGCGCAGCAACGGGATCCGTCCGATCAATAATGTCGTCGATGCTGCGAACTATGTCATGCTGGAAATCGGTCAGCCGCTTCATACCTATGACTATGACAAGGTGGCCGGCCACTCTCTGACCTGCCGCTTTGCCAAAGAAGGCGAGACCATCAAGACACTGGATGGGCAGGAGAGACAGCTGAATGTAGCTGACCTTGTCATCGCAGATGGCAGCAATACAGCTGCCTGCATCGCAGGCGTCATGGGCGGTTTTGACTCCGAAGTCACGGAGAAGACCAAGTCTGTCCTTTTGGAAGCTGCTGTATTCGACAGTGCTTCCATCAGAAGAACGTCCCGCCGTCTGGGCCTCCGCTCCGAAGCGTCCGGCCGTTATGAAAAAGGCATCAATCCGGCAAGAAGTGAAATGGCGATCAACCGCATCTGCCAGCTCCTTGTCGAGCAGGGGGCTGCCACCGCTGCACCGGGCATGCTTGATGAATACCCGGTCGAGGCAGAGCCGCAGGTCATCGAGACGTCCGTGAAAGCCATCAATGACTACATCGGTATCGATATGCCCAAAGAGGAAATGCTTGATATCCTGACCCACCTGTATTTCCAGGTCGAAGAACAGGATGGCGCGCTCAAAGTCACTGTCCCGGAATTCCGTCTGGATCTAGACGGTATGCCAGACCTTGCCGAAGAAGTGGCTCGCGTGTACGGCTATTCGAATATTCCGATCACCACCCCGTGGAGCGCCATTGCCAAAGGCGCTATGTCCAAGGAGCAGGATGCCCTCTTCCGTATGGCGGATGCTCTCATCGCCAATGGCCTTTCGCAGGTCGAAAACTACAGCTTCATGGATAAGAACGATCTCAAGAAGCTGAATTTCCCGGAAGGGGATGTTGTTTACGAAGCCATCCCGATCCTGAACCCGATTTCCGAAGAATACCCGGATATGCGTACCAGCCTTTTCCCGGGCCTTATGCATACGCTTTCTTACAACCTGTCTCAGAAAAACGATCAGGTCGCCATCTTCGAATATGGACATGTGTATCATCCGAAAGCCCTGCCGCTGACCGAGCTCCCGGATGAGTACGACCTCGTTTCCGGTCTGCTCTGCGGCTGCCCGGAAGAAGCCGGCTACCCGAACAGCACGAGAACTTACGATTTCTTTGATGTGAAAGCCATCATGGAAAATCTGCTCTCCGCGATCGGTGTCCGCGGCTATGATATACAGCGCTCTGACTATCCGGTATTCCATCCGGGCATTTCTGCCGACTTTGTCAAGGATGGGAAAATCATTGCTTCCTTTGGCGAACTGCATCCGGCGGTTCTTGACCAGTGGGGCATCAAGAAGGATGTCTATGGCTTCCTGATCCATGTGCCGGAGCTCCTTCCTTATATCGATGCCACCATCGACTATAAGAAGATTCCGAAATTCCCGGCTTCTGAACGAGATCTCTCCATGCTTGTCCCTGTGAAATACACGGACAAGGAAGTCGAAGCCATCATTGAGAAGGCAGCAGGCAGACATCTCGAAACGCTCCGCCTCTTCGATCTCTATCAGGGCGAGCAGGTGCAGGAAGGCTACAAGAGCATGGCCTACAACCTGTACTTCCGTGCGGATGACCGCACACTGACCGATAAAGAAGTCGATCAGTGGATCGAAAAAATCGTCAAGAAACTTGGCGAAGCGGATATCACCCTGCGCGCTTGATAGAAAGCAGTGCAATCAAAAAGCTGAACCCGATGGGTTCAGCTTTTTTGTTTTTGAAAGGGACTGGGGACTAGTGACTGGTGACTAGTGACTGGTGACTGGTGACTAGGGAGTGGGGCGCGGCATGTCGGCGGTTATCGAACCATGGCAAGCATACCGCTATGTAGATCCCTCATCTCGTTTCGCTCGAAATGGCGTCTCACTGAGGAAAACGCTTTTCCTCAAGGGAAACGCTTCACTCAAGATCTTACTCCGGTCCCAGCGTGTCTCTTTTCTCGTTTCTATGTACCATGAAATTGGCGACTTTCTTGCCGGCCTGGGTCACGTGATGTCCTGTGTTTTTGAATTTGTGCATCGCTGTCGAGCGGGAGCGGATATTCGGCTTCATGTCGGGATCAATATTTCCTCTCTTGACCGAGGTGGCACGGATCTTCTCCGGCTCCAAAGCATTGCGAAGGACGGCCATCGCACGGGCGGGGAGGATGTCGCAGTCAAAGCTGTAGATGTCTACCGCAGCATAGCCGAGCTGCGGATAGGCGTGGATGCAGACATGGGCTTTCTTTCCGTAGGCGGCCAGTGTGATCTCTTCCTCATCCTCATGGAAGAAGGTATCTTCCACTTCGATACCCAGATTCTTGGCCGCCTGATTCATGACAGAGATCAGCGCCTTGGAAGAAGTGATCTCTTCCTGCACACAGCCATAGCAGTCGACCAGCAGATGTTTTCCGATAAAATTATCCATAGTATTCACCTTTTGCGAGGAATTGGCGGATGCAGAGATGAATCCGCATCCAGGGAAACGCTGATTCTGCGATTGAATCAGTATTTCCCTTGCTCATTGCCTCAGCGTTTCTCTAAATTTTTATAAATTACACTTCTACCTATTATAGCAGATACGGGCAAATTTGGCATGAGTTTTGAGAAGCATTTGCAACTGATCCGTGCCTTCTCCTGGTGACTAGTGGCTAGCGACTAGTGGCTGGTGGCTGGTAGCTAGGGATTAGGGATTGGGGATTAGAAATCTCAAGCGACTTGTAACTAAGAGACTAGGAAACATCAGGCTCCCGTATCGTCATTTCGAGCGAAGCGAGAAATCTTTGTCATTCGCGACCAGCGGTCGATGTTTGGAAATCCGAAGCGGGAAACCTGCTATGCAAGAAACCTTCGGGCATCGCCCTATTTATATTGCGGCGAAGCCGCCACCACAACCCTGAACCCTGAACCCTGAACCCTGAACCCTGAATCCTGAATCCTGAAGTTTGAAAGCAGGGATGAGTGACTGGTGACTGGGAGACATCATACTCTCTCGTATCGTCATTTCGAGCGAGGCGAGAAATCTTTCTTGCAGACTGGGAAACGATGTATGTGTGAACGCAGAAATACGTAACACCAAGGCGTCGTTTCCGTATCAGTGCCTATGTGATACTGACCGTAGTGCCATAGAGAACCCTCGGCTACGCTTTCGATGACGACGGCGCGAAGCGCTATCAAAACTCTGCGGCGCTTAGATCCTTCGACTCAGTT
>CAKPQG010000004.1 GCA_934178345.1 uncultured Dialister sp.
TGTGCGCCCTCCTGCCGCACCATCGCTCTCTGCGGCTGTGCGGCAGAAGAAGCCGCCTCTGTCAATGAGCATGGCATTGATGCCTATTTCCCCATCCTGCATGAAGCGATGGATGCGGAAGAGGCCATGCGGAAGGATGTCACGACGGCCAATCTCCGTCAGACTGTCACACAGGTCCTGCGGCTGATTCACGATTGAGGGTTCAGGGTTCAGGGTTCAGGGTTAGCCCCGGGGGCGTGCCGCCCTTTGATTGAGGATGAAAGCTTCGCATAAATTAGGAATTAGGAATTAGGAATGAGGAATTAGAAATGAAGGTGGCGGCTTCGCCGCAGAGTATAAATAGGGCGATGCCCGAAGTCGGTATTCAAGTCACTAGTCACCAGTCACTAGTCACTCCTAATCCCCAATCCCTAGCTACTCACCCCTGCTTTTCAAACTTGTGGCAGCGGCTTCGCCGCAGGTATACATGGGGCGATGCCCGAAGGTTTCCCGTTTCCGAATTCCAAACATCGACCGCCTGACCGCGAATGACAAAGATTTCTCGGCAACGCTTTCAATGACGATACGAGAGTCTCCCGGTCTCTTAGTCTTCTAATCCCTAATCCCTAATCCCTAATCCCTAGTCACCAGTCACTACGCAAAGGAGCACATCAAATGGATTTCAATGAACTATGCATCGGCTGCCGGACGTACCGCAGGTTCCAGCCGAAAGAGATCGACGCGAACATTCTGGATGAACTCATGGAAAATGTCCGCATCGCAAACAGTGCGATGAATGCACAGGTGCTGCGCTACGTGCTGGTCAAGGATACCGCTCTCACCACCGCCATGCAGCCCTTGATCCACTGGGCGGGAGCGCTCCCGCCGGAGCTTGGTACGCCGAAAGAGGGCGAAAAACCCGTGGCTTTTGTCCTCATCTGCAAAGAGGGCCGCGGAAATCCGTGGGACGACATCGACGTGGGCATCGCCGCACGGACGATCACGCTGAATGCGTATGCACACGGCATCGGCTCAGCCATGCTGGGCGCAGTGGAATTCCCGAAGGTAAAAGAGCTTCTTGCGCTTCCTGAAAACTGGAATCCACGCCTTCTCATCGCCCTCGGCTATCCGGGATGCGAGAGCCATATCGTGGACGTGCCTGAAAATGGCTCGACCAAGTACTTCCTCGATGAGAAAAAAGACTACTGCGTGCCGAAGCGCGCGCTGTCTGATATTTGTATCAAGAAATGATGCACGCAAAAAGGGGCTGTGAAAAAATGAATCCCCATTTCTTCACAGCCCCTTTTTACTTTGCTTTCATTTGGTTCAGGGTTAGCCTCGGGGGCGTGCCGCCCTTTGATTGGGGATGAAAGCTTCGCATAAATTAGGAATGAGGAATTAGGAATGAAGGTGGCGGCTTCGCCGCAGAGTATAAATAGGGCGATGCCCGAAGGCGGTATTCAAGTCACTAGTCACCAGTCACTAGTCACTAGTCACTCCTAATCCCCAATCCCTAATCCCTAGCTACTCATCCCTGCTTTCAAACTTCAAGGTTCAGGGCTCTCGTGGCGGCTTCGCCGCCTTTTTTTAGAAGATGGTATTCTCGTATCGCAGCCTTCCCCTCTAGGGGAAGGTGCCCCGCAGGGGCGGATAGGGTGACTATGGCATGAAAGACAGCTGGGATAAGGTTTCCCGGTCACTCCTATGAGAGCTGCAAGTCCCCCGCGGTAGTTTGAATGTGAAAATGAGATGATCGTTATTTCACATCGCCTTTTGACGTAATACTCGAATTGGTTTGCAGTCCTTGGGGAAACGCTGATTCAATCGCAGAGTCAGATTTTACAAGAATTTTTATACATAGCTTCGTCATAACCTTCCTTAAATAGCTCGCTATTCGCGTCAGGTTATTCCTTGCTATGCATAAAAATTCAAGAGTAAAATCTGACAACGATTTAATCAGTGTTTCCTTAAGACTTAGCGGATTCCGGAGGTTCAATGGGGAACTACTCAATCATCATGCAATACCGAGACATCGTTTTGGGGCATTTCCATCTATCCCGCTTACTGATAACACAAAGATTCCTCCACTTCAGTCGGAATGACGATACGGGATAATGATTAGCACAAATGGATACCGACCGCTACGGTGAATTGTGCCCCTATGGGGCACTCTATCCTGCGCCTTTGGCGCGGGCCGTTTGGCTTCATAGGAAGGCGCCCTGGTGGGCAGGCCAGGCGCCTCTTTGGATGGAGCCAAACTCGGTAGTCCCTCTGCGGGACTACCGTCTCCAAGGGCCTACTCCATAAGGGAGAATTCCTTGATCCCTAGCCACTAGTCACCCAATTTCAAACACCACGGTGACACGGCTCTGGAGCTTCGTGTCCCCGGGAGAGAGCGGGGTCGCTTCTTTGGCATCCGCTGCCGATCCAGCCATCATGCGCACATTCATCACACGGTACGGGGTGACGTCAGCGCTGTCTTCATTGACGGAAATCACATTCACGACCGATCGGCCCAGCGTACCCGCCATGATCTGCGCCTTGCGAAGCGCAGCAGCAGTCGCCTGCCGCAGGGCTTCCTCCTTATACTCCTGTGTCTTGCTCACGGAGAAATCCACGGAGTCGATGCGGTTCGCTCCGGCTTCTACTGCCGCATCCATGACGGCGGCCGTTTTATCCAGACGGCTCACCACGACCTTCATGGAATTCGTGCATTTATATTTCTTCGACTTCACGCGGCCCTTATCATCATAGATATTCTGCGGATACACATTGTAATTCTGCGTCTCGATCTTTGACACATCTGCACCGGCGGCAATGACGGCATTCCGCACATCGGTCATGATCTGGGCATTCTCACGAGCGGCATTCTTCACCTGCGCCGACTCCGTCTCGACAGAGAGGTAAACGGCAGCCGTGTCACTCTTCGCCGTGACCTCTGCGCTCCCCGATACAGTGAGGCTCCTGCGCGGCAGCTCCTCGGCCTCAACTGACATAGACGAGAAAAGCAGCATCCCGGCTGCTGCGATGGCGATCCATTTCTTATGCATAGGTCTTCCTCCTTTAAAATTGACTAACGGTCATTTTCTTCATTATAGGGAAAGAAACAAAGTTTGTCAAATGGAAGGGAACGGGTTCAGGGTTCGCCCCTGGGGCGGCTCCGTCCACTGATTATGAATGAAAGCTTTGCGCGAATGAGGAATTAGGAATGAGGAATTAGGAATGGTGGTGCGGCGCAAAAATAAGGAAGCGCCGCGAGTATATATGAGGCGATGCCCGAAGGTGGTATGTAAGTCACCAGTCACTAGCTACCAGTCACTTGAGGCTCCCAATCCCTAGCCACTAATCCCTAATCCCTGCTTTCAAACTTCAGGAGGTTCAACGGGGGTGATGCCAAAAGGCGACATTTCAGTCACCAGCCACTAGTCACTAGCCACCAGCCACTAGTCCCCAGCCACTCCTGATTCCACATCCTTCTCGTCGATGATGCGGATGCCCGCTTTGACTAAGGCTTCGGCCAGGATGCCGCGGCCTTTGATCTTTTGGCCGCTGAATGTGCCGTCATAGATCTCATGGACACCGCAGGTGGGACTTTTCGCCTTGAGGATCGCACACGCGATCTCTTCCCCCTCGATTTCCTTCAGTGTCCGTGCGACACCGGCGCGATACACGGCATCCAGATCCTTTCCCTCGCAGGAAATCACGCGTCCTTTGCGAAGCTCCACCGGCGGCCGCGGGACCGGCATACCGGCCGCGACCTCCGGACAGACAGGGATCACCTCTTTGCCCTTTACATAGGAAATCACGGCTTCATTCCGATTGTTTCCGCCGCTGTACTTGCAGTTGCGCCCCAAAAGGCAGGCGCTGACGATGATCTTCTTCATAAGGACTCCTTTGGGAAACAGGTTCAGGGTTCAGGGTTAGCCCCTCGGGCATGCTGCCCTTTGATTGCGTACGAAAGCCTCGCCTGAATGAGAAATGAGAAATGAGAAATGGTGGTGCGGCGCATTTCGTCATCCTGAACGGAGAAAAACGTCGTATGTTAAAAAATGGCTTATCTGAAATAGGAGAACTGAGTCGAAGGATCTAAGCGCCGCGGAGGTTTGAAACTGGCGGTTTTCTCGTATCGCAAACCTAATCCTTAGCCACTCATCCCTAGCTACCAGTCACCAGTCACTAGTCACTAGTCACAAAAAAGCGGCGCCATACGAACAGTGCGCCGCTTTGCTTTATTCCATTCCAGTCGCGCCGAGCATGACGGCGAGGTCGTAGAGATCTCTGCGGAATGGCTCTTTTTCTTTTTTTGCTTCTTCGTAGGGAAGAATGCGCACGCGGCCTCTATGCATACCGATGAGCGCGCCGGTTTCCCCTTTAAGAAGCGCAGTCACCGCGCACGCTCCTAAAATGGAGCCAAGCTGGCAGTCTCTGGCCGTCGGCTGGCCGCCGCGCTGGATAAAGCCGAGCGTGGTCGTACAGACGTCGATCTTTGTATGCTCTTTCAGCCAGTCGCCCAACGAGCGGGCATCGCCAGCGCCTTCCGCACAGATGATGATGCTGTTCGTCCGCCCCAGCTTCATCTGCGCCTCGAGGCTCCTTGCCAGCTTCTCCCGTTCGAAGGGTACTTCCGGCACCAGAATGTACTCCGCTCCGCAGGCAAGGCCCGCATCGAGTGCGATGTGCCCCGCGAAACGTCCCATGACTTCCACGATGGCGGCACGTTCGTGGGCAGACGCACTGTCTCGGATGCGGCTCACGGCGGAAACGACCACGTTCACCGCCGTATCATGCCCGATGGTCTCATCGGTCCCATGCATGTCGTTATCGATCGTACCCGGTACCGTCACCGTCGGAATGCCGAGGTGCGTCAAAACTTCAGCCCCCTGCACAGAGCCGTCACCGCCAATGACGACAAGGCCGTCGATACCGTGCTTCTTTAAAATATCTGCCGCTTTGATCTGATTTTTCCGTTCGAAGAAAGCCTGACAGCGCGCCGTGCGCAGCATCGTCCCGCCGCGCAGCACGATCCCGCCCACAGACGCCGAAGTCATCGGCGCGATGTCTTCATCCAGAAGTCCTGCATAACCACGCTCAATGCCGTATACCTCAGCGCCCAGCGCGAGTGCTGTCCGGACAACGCTTCTGACAGCGGCATTCATGCCCTGTGCATCACCGCCGCTGGTCAGTACAGCCAATCGTTTCATAAGAGCACCTCCTTGGGAAAATGGGTTGAAGGTTCAAGGTTCAAGGTTCAGGGTTCGGGGTTCAGGGTTCGGGGTTCGGGGTTCGGGGTTGTGGTGGCGGCTTCGCCGCGAATATTTATGGGCGCGAAGTCCGAAAGTCGTATTCAAGTCACTAGTCACCAATCACCATTCACGCAAGGTTCCTCAACCCGTTGAACCTGCTGAACCTTTTGAACCCGCAGAACCTGCTGCGCCCGTTTCACAATCTCCGTTCCGCGAACTCCACATGATGCTGATCCAGATAGCGGGCGATCAGGATCGCGGTCTGCTCCGGGTGGCAGTTGGTCGTATTGATGACCACGTCCACACGGTCGCGCCACTTCGCCCATTTCCGCAGCATCTGGCGCACATAGCCATCCACATCGGAATAATCCATGGTCGGGCGCTTGCCGATGCGGCGGCGCACCCGCTCTGCGAGGCGGTACGGCTTCGCATAGAGCAGCACCATCACGCCATGCTCCGCAAGGAGATGAAATTTCTCTTCCGTCATGGGGTAATTGCCCCCCATCGCGATCACCGCTTCATGGTAGTAACGGACGCGGCTGATCACCTGCATTTCCTTCTCCGCGAAGGCCTCTGCCCCCGCATCGCGATAGAAGTCGGCGATCTTCATCCCCGTATCCCGCTCCATCATGCGGTCTGTGTCCGCGAGCTGCCAATCCAGCCCATCGGCCAGAATTTTCGCGGCTCTGCTTTTACCGGTCCCCATCGGACCGATCAGTACGATATTTCTCTTCTTCATAGGTACCTCGGCTTTGAAATGCAGTGATCTCGAGCGCAAAGGACAAGGTCGTCCCTTCTCGTTTCAATCGGACGAGCTTCACCACATTCCACACTTCTTTGCTTTTTATTATATCAAAGCCGCGGACAATTTGTGAAAAACTGCCAGTGCCAACTACATGAATTTTATTAAAATTTCCATTCTTTTCCTCTGAAATCTCCTTCACGGAGACGCCTGCCTCCTCCAGCAGCTCCTCATAGACCGAAGCCGGCGCCTTTTGAAAGAGCGAAGAGAGGAAATCCTGACGCGCCGCATTCCTCTCCGCGTGCTGATACGACAGAAGGAGCTGATTCTCCGCAGCCGTCCCTTCCGCCCGCTCCCGCAGATGCCCCGCTTCCCGGAAAAGAAGGCCCCCGGCCAAAAGGAGCAGCAGCGCCAAAAGCCCATACGCCAGTGCGTACTTCGGATCATGCAGAAATCGGGATGCCATGGTGTCTCCTTTCGTTTAGGGGGGCAGGGTTAGCCCGTGGGGCGGGGCGCCCATGGATTGCGGATGAAAGCCTCGCTTGAATGAGAAATTAGAAATGAGAAATGCGAAATGGTGGTGCGGCGCATAAGAATATAGAAGCGCCGCGAAGTATAAATAACGGCAATGCCCGAAGATGGTATTTAGTCACCAGTCACACATCGATACAGGTTCCGATGGCGGCTTCGCCGCAGTATAAATAGGGCGATGCCCGAAGGTAGCATTTCAGTCACTAGTCACTAGTCACTAGTCACTCGAGGCTCCTAATCCCTAGCTACCAGTCACGAGTCACCAGTCACAAGACCCCAGCCACTCACTCTCCCGACCGGCAGAGCGCCTTCTCCCATTCCTTGCGGAAAGCACCCGCCTTCCGTTTCACCAAAGGAAGCTCGCGGCCGCTTTCGAGCGTCAGTGTCTCCTGCCCAATTTCCTTCACCCGCTCCGCATTGACGAGTATGCCGCGGCCCGGTGAGAGGAAATGAAAAGCACTCCGGCCCCTGAGCTTTTCCGTCAGGGAAGAGAGCGTCGATGAAAGACAGAGCTCCTCGCCGCCGGAAAGGTACATGCGCTGCACATGGTCTTCGGAAATCACCGCTTCTATATCCGCCAGCGCGACCGAGCGCCAGCCAGTGGCCGTTTTGAGGAGCACCTTCCGCCGCCAGCTCCCTTCCAGTGCGGAAAGGCAGCGATCGACAGCCTCTCTCACCTCCGTTTCCGCCGCCGGAAGGAGCAGGTAGTGCCGCGCCCCCAGACGGAAGGATTCGAGTGCACGGCTGTCATCCTCTGCGAGGAAAACCATTTCCGTATCCGCCCACTTCGCGCGCACATCGGCGGCCGTCTGCATCGCCCCCTCGGGCAGAAAGGACAGATCCCAGAAGAGCAGATCGAAGCGCTCCTCCCCGCGCCGCCAGTCGCCCAGAAAGGCGTAGCTGTTGTCATACGACACGCAGGAAAGGGAAAGCCCCCGCGAGCGCGTCATTTCTCCCAAGAAACGCCGGATGAGCCCGGCCGTCTCTTCGCTGTGACTGATGATCCCTGCCAGAAGCATCGCCATCCCTCCTCTCTTGCTTTCCATATTATAATAGAAAATATATTTTATGTTCAAGGCAGCGCATCCGCGCATCATACATTCCCCAAATGAGTAATGCTATTAAGTTAAGCGGCAGATCATTCTTGGCTCCCCATCGGGGGAGCTCCCCGAAGGGGAGAGGGGGCTACGTAGCGGTATTGCATGAAAGTGTTGGAATATCGATAGCATCGGACTATTCAACATAGCACGCTATACCGCTAGCATGCCCCATCTCGCTGCGCTCGAAATGGCGTCTCACTGGATTTTAGCGTCGCTACGCTCCTAAAAATCCAGTTCGCTTGCACATATTGCCTTCGGCACTTCCCCCGAAGAGGGAAGCAAGTCGTTACGACGTTAACAATTTTCTTAACTTAATAGCATTGCCCAAATGAGGGATATCTCATACGCCTTTGCCTCTATCATCAGAAAGGATCCCCTATGTCTTCCTATCTCACACCGCTCCTTGTCGCTTTAGGCGGCGCACTGGGCGCACTCACGCGATACACCGTCACACTGGTCGCCGCCTCCTTTCTGGGAAGCAGCTTCCCCTATGGCACGCTCGTCGTCAATGGGGCCGGCTCTTTCCTGATCGGCCTCCTCGCCTGCTTCTTCACCCAGCACTTTCCCTCCCCCCCTTGCCTCCGCGTTTCTGGTGACAGGATTCCTTGGAGGGCTCACGACCTTTTCTTCCATGATGAATGAAATCATGCAGCTTTTCCTTGCCGGTCAACTTCTTGAAGGATGCGCCTACCTGCTCTCCCAGCTCCTCATCGGACTTCTTGCCGTTTTCGCCGGATACTTTCTCATGAGCCGGATCCCCCTGTAGCTCCCCACAGCCAAAACGCCCTCCCCCGCCAATGGCGGGGGAGGGCGTTTCCTTAGGAAACACTGATTCCTTATTTCAATTTCTCAAGCTCCATCATAGCCTTGTACACCATATCGAAGGTGATGTCATACGGCTTCACACGCATATCCTTCGTGTGCAGGCAATTCTCTACCAGCTCATCCGGATGCGCGGGATCGATGCCGATGTCAGAAAGACAATGCGGAAGACCGATGGACTTTGCAAAGCGGTAAATCTTATCCCGCTCTTCGATCTGACCATCCATCGTCAGCATGACCTGCAGGCCGTAATTCACGACCGCGCCGTGCAGATGATTTCCCTTGTGCGGCGTGCGGGTATGGCTGTTGTAGATCGCATGCGCCAGGCTCGAGTCCAGATCATCCTCGATGCATACAGACGCCATACCCGGCGCCACGATGATGGAAAGGATCGCCGGTTCCAACGCATCCGTCACGATGCCCTTGTCCACCGCCTCGAGCGCTGCCTTGCCGTACTTCAGGATGCCGGGCGCTACATTCTGCGCGTTTCTGACGCCTGTCTCCTGCACCCATGTGAGATCCATGCCGCGCGCGGAGAACGGCACCTCGTACTGCTTCGCGAGCGCATCGCCGAGACCGGCCCAGAAATATTCACGCGGCGAATGTGCGATGACCTCCGTATTGATGAACGTGTGATACGCATTGCGGTCGCGATAGATCGAGCCCTTGAAGCTGTGATCCGGATGGTACATGATGCAGACCGCCGTGACGGACGCGCAATTCGACGCCAGCGTCGGGAACGTGAAGAGCGGCTTCTTCAGAAGATGCGTCGCCCACTTCGCCGTATCCGTCGCGCGGCCGCCGCCGACTGCGAAGACCATGTCCGCCTCGCGGATCTCAGGAATCCTCGTCAGCGCCTCTGCATTTTCAAAAGTCGCATCATCACCATACTGGAAACTGCCGAGGATCTCAATATGCCCTTCACAGGCCTTGCGAATCAGCGGCTCTGCTGCCGCTCTCGACTTCTCACCGCCCACAATAACTGCCGTCTTGCCGTAGTCTGAGCAGATCTCCGGGACAGCATCGTACGCATCGACGCCGATCGTGAAATGAGGGAAAAATGTACTTTTCATAGGATTTCCTTCCTTTATACCCATAGGTAAAATTCTATGTGAACTATTATAAGCATGAAGGGCGAGAGATGCAAGAGAGGGGCAAGGGAAACACTGATTAAATCGTTGTCAGATTTAATCAGCGTTTCCCTAATCCCTGCTTTCAAACATCCATCATTCATCGGTCTGCAAGGAAGATTTCTCGCTTCGCTCGAAATGACGATACGAAAGTCTGATGTCTCCTAGTCTCCTAGTCTAATCCCTAATCCCTAGCTACTCACCCTACGGGTTCAGGTGGCGGCTTCGCCGCAGAGTATAAATAGGGCGATGCCCGAAGGCGGTATTCAAGTCACCAGTCACTAGTCCCTAGTCACTAGCTATTCATCCCTGCCTTCAAACTTCAAGGGGACGCCCCACGGCCTGACCACATTGCCCCTAGCATTCATCGCCCAATAATGATACCATAGGGACATATCTCTAAAGGGAAGGAAACACTATGAAACGACCGCAGAAAGTGACCCCGGAAAGCCGGCTGAACCAGTACGCCCGTAAAATGTACGGCAAAGAAAAATTCGAAAAGCAGTGGGACGAAGACTACGAGACAGAAAGCCTCACCGGAAAAAAAGGCGACAAGAAAAAGATCCGCATCGCCCTGAACCGCAAGCTCCGCCACAGCAGAAAGCAAGACATCGCTGACGGCGGCGCTTACAAAAAAGAAACCTCGTGGGAAGAGTAGACTAGCGGTATGACGCCACCTCACATGAACCATCTGCCGACTGCCTCAAAATGAGGAATGAGGAATGAGGAATGGTGGTGCGGCGCATAAAAATCAGAAGCGCCGTGGAGTATAAATAGGACGATGCCCGAAGGTCGTCGTAAAGCAGGTTTCCCGTTTGATGTTTCCTAACATAGTACGTTAGTACGTCTGACCGCGAATGACAAAGATTTCTCGCTCCACTCGAAATGACCGTGCGAGAGGGTCTAAAGCCTCCTGATCTTCCAGTCACCAGTCACTAGTCACTCCTAACCTCCAATGCCTAACCACTCATACCAACTATTATCTATCAAGGAAAGCGTCTTACTATGATCAATAAAGAAGACATCCTCGTCCTCGACACCGAGACCACCGGTTTCGGCCCTTTGGCCGAGATCCTGCAGCTCTCCATCGTAAACGGACTGGGCGAAGTCGTAATGAATGAATATTTCCGCCCCGCGCGCGCCACCTGCTGGCCCGGCGCCGAAGCAGTGAATCACATTTCCCCCGCCATGGTCGCGGGCAAGCCCCTCATCAGCGAGAGGAAATCAGACATCGAAAGCATTCTTCACGCCGCCAAAATCATCTCCGGCTACAACCTCCCCTACGACCAGAAAATGCTCATTCAAAACGGCATCTACATCCCGAGCCATTGCAAAGTCCGCTACATGGACCTCATGAAGCCTTTCGCCAAGACCTATGGCGAGCCGAGCACCCGCTATCCGGGAAAATATAAATACCAGAAACTCATCACCTGCGCGAAATACTACGGCTACGCTGAGGAAGGCTGGCACGACAGCCTCGCCGACACGAAAGCCACCCTCTACTGCTTCTGGAAAATGGTCGAGGACGGAAGCATTGTTTTGGAATAATGATGTCCCACAAATAAAGAAACCCATCAGCAAAAGTTCAGGGTTAGCCCGTGGGGCGTGCCGCCCTTTGATTACGCGCGAAAGAGGGGGAGCGCTGATTCAATCGCAGAGTCAGCGTTTCCCTAATCCCTAGCCACTAATCCCTAGCTACCAGTCACTAGTCACTAGCCACTCATACCTGCTTTCAAACTTAGCCCCAGAAAGGAACCCCATGCCCAAGAAATACTACGTCGTCAAGCGCGGACACCACGCGGGCGTCTACTACAGCTGGAGCGACTGCCAGAAAGAAGTCACCGGATTTCCCGGAGCCATCTACAAAGGCTTCGCGACCAAAGCAGAAGCCGAAGCATGGTACGGGAAGCCCATCGCCGCCGCGCCGAAAGCCGCCGCCCATGCGGCCATCCCCCAAAAGCCCGCGCCCACGATCGAAACGCTCGAGAAGAAATACCCCGCCTACGCGGAACCCTTGGACATCAGCTGCATCTCCTACGACGGTAAGACCGAGCGCATCGTCCTTCCCGAGACGCTCGTCATCTACACCGACGGCTCCTGCCTCGTGAACCCCGATGGCCCCGGCGGATTTGCCGCCGTCTTCCTCACCCCCGAAGGCCGCGAGCTCCTCACCCTCTCCGGCGGCGAACCCTCCTCCACAAACAACCGCATGGAGCTCCGCGCCGCCTACGAAGCACTGAAACTCTTGGATGACGGCATCCGCCGCACCATCACCTTCCACACTGACAGCAAGTACCTGCAGAAAGCCATCACCAACCGCTGGCTCTACAACTGGAAACGAAACGGCTGGCTCACCGCTACCAAAACCCCCGTCTCAAACCAGGACCTCTGGAAGGCGCTGGACCGCGTCATGACGCCCCACCGCCTCACCTTCGAATGGGTCAAAGGCCATGTCGGGACAAAGTACAACGAAATGTGCGACACCCTCGCGAAAGGCGAAGCGATGAAATTTCGGGGCTGGTGACTAGTGACCAGGGACTAGTGACCAGGGACTAGTGACTAGTGACTAGTGACTAGTGACTGGTGACTGGTGACTGAAATGCCACTTTCGGGCATCGCCCTTTTCGTCATTCTGAGTGGGAGCGGCGCTCGGGTGCTTTCATAAATCGTCGACTTGAGACGCTCCTTCCCGCTCTCTTTCATACCGCCAGTGCCCTATCCGCCCCTGCGGGGCACCTTCCCCTCGAGGGGAAGGCTGACGATACGGGAATACCGTCATCTAAAATGCGGCGAAGCCGCCACCGGAACCCGTAGGGTGAGTAGCTAGGGATTAGGGATTAGGCTAGGAGACTGAGAGACTAGGAGACATCAGATATCAGACGACAGACATCTGACTTCTATCCTCCGCCCTTTATAAAAATCGCCGCGAAGCGCCGCACCTCTTAGCCTTCCCCCTTGGGGAAGGGGGACCGCGTCAGCGGTGGATAGGGTGCTTTCATAAATCGTCGACTTGAGACGCTCCTTCTCGTTCTCTTTCATACCGCCGGTGCCCTATCCGCCCCTGCGGGGCACCTTCCCCTCGAGGGGAAGGCTGACGATACAGGAATACCGTCATCTAAACTGTGGCGAAGCCGCCACCGGAACCCGTTGAACCCGTTGAACCCGTTGAACCCTGAACCCTGAACCCTGAACCCTCCAATCATTAAAATTTCATTTCCATTTTCTGCGTGAATGCTGTATAATACATACAGCATTTTTATATTGAATCAAAGAAGGTCTTTCAAAAAATCTTTGAAAGTGAAAAGAGAAGACGGTGCAAATCCGTCACGGTCCCGCCGCTGTAAGGCTGAGCCCTCCTCACGATGTCACTGGGAAACTGGGAAGACGAGGACGGGCGAGGACGCCAAGCCAGAAGAACTGCCCTCTTTGATGAAAACAACTGATCCGCTGCGGATGGTGCGATGTATACCGGAAGCAGATGGCGCAGGTTGTTTTCAAGTTTCCATCCATACGGGATAGAGGAGGAAGAAAAATGAATCAGAAAATTTTGACAGCGTCTTTGGCAGCTCTTGTGCTTACCACAGGCGCTTTTAGTGTGCAGGCGGAAAGCACCCCCCCGAATTTTTATTCGCTAGATGAGGTGGTCGTTACTGCGAGCCGTACACCGGAGAAGAAGATCGACACCAATGCGGATGTCGCAGTCGTGACGGCAGATGAGATCGCGCAGAAGCATTATAGCGATGTAACTGAAGCCATTCGCTCTATACCTGGCGTTGCCCTTGGTTCGCAGAATGCCTCTAGCCAGATTTCTTTCACCAATCCACTAACAATCAATGGTAGCCAAAATGTAGTTATCATGGTTGATGGTATGAGAATCAACACCAATGGTGTTATGAACAGAACCACCGCTTTAGGTACCTTGACCAACATGAACTCCATCGACCATATTGAGATATTGAAAGGAGCCGCGTCTACTCTCTACGGCAGTGATGCGCAAGGTGGTGTCATCAACATCATCACAAAAAAGCCAGAAGACGGTCAGGTACACACAAAGCTCGATCTCTCCCGTGCCAGCTATAATGGAGAAAAGTATGGTATCTATAACGAAGGTAGTAGCAATGGCTTTTTCTGGACAGTAGATGCTCACAAAGAATTACAGGGCACATACAAGGACGGCTGGGATCGTCATACCATCAATCACTTGAACGCGAAATCAATTTCCACTAAATTTGGATATGACTTTGGCAATGACTCCAATCTCGTTTTCAATTATGAAAAATATAAATTAGACTATACGCGCCCCGATGGCGGCACTACCAGCACACAAGCTGATCAAGGCAAAAAAGATAATGACCGTATCAGCCTGCAATATAGCGCAAAAATCAATGAGCGTATATCTAATCAATTCTCTATCTATAGAAATCAGAACCGCATCGAAGATAACTATAACAATCTCACGAACGTCGCAGATGGAAGCGGGTATACTGATATCCATATGAAAACTACTGGCATTTCTGACCAACTCACTTATAAAGGAAACAGCCAGACCATCATCGGAGGCTTTGATTGGTACAAAGATGAAATCCCGCACTACAAATATTCTTGGGGGCACGGTTCTCTTGCTATAGATTCTCCCGAAGAGGGATCCAGTGTGACAACCACTGCCTTCTACATTCAGGATAAATGGGACATCACGGATAAATGGAATGTAACCCCAGGCATTCGTATCACACATAACAGCCAATACGGAAATAATACTTCCCCAAGCCTTTCCATTGGCTACAAGGCCAGTGAAAACACCAACTATTACATGAATTACAAAAAATTCTTCAGAGCTCCTTCTCTCATGGAATTGTACTATATGAGCAAAAATGCACCCAACTTGGACCCAGAAAAGGGCTATACCGTAGAAATGGGTGTCAATCATAAGTTCAATTCCACCCTTACCGGCACACTCAATATTTACACCCAGCGTGCCGACAACCTCATCGGATGGGATAGTGCCGCTTCTAACTATGGAAACTCTGGGAAAATCAAAAATAATGGCGTCAATCTGTCTCTGCAGAAAGAATTCAATAAACATGTCAGCGCCACTTTAGGCTACACATACATTAACGCAGATTCTTCCACCAAAAACACGGTATATGCCAACATTCCAAAGCATGAACTTAACATCGGCATCAATTACCAGAATAGCAAGTTGACTGCCTCCTTATGGGGACGCGGTATCATGAATCGATACACGACAAAGGATACCATGAAAGACTACTCTAGTTACTGGGTGTGGGACGTTGCTGCAAACTACAAGATAGCCCCACAGGCTAACGTATACGCCAAGGTGAATAACCTCTTCGATCAGTTCTACACAGACATCGGTACATCCTTTGGGCCATATGCTGATCCAGCAAATCACCAATATTGGTTCTCCGCCCCCGGCCGCAATTTTGAGATCGGCCTCCAGTTCCAGTTCTAAGGAGCAAGCATTAGCCATCACTGCATGATGCACAATAAAAGCGATGAGACGAAAATCTCATCGCTTTTTATACGGCTCCCAGTCATCGGTCACATACTTCGTACCACCGACTGAAAATCAGACGCAATATTACGTCTGGTTTTCAGTCGGTATCACCATAGTGATACACTCATGGCTGCGTCTCAAAAGTATTGAAAGCACCGTGGTCATCGGTGATTTTAGCATTTCCCTCCACACAAATCCACATTTTTAGCCATTTCATCCAACTGAAAAGTAGACGCAATATTGCGTCTACTTTTCAGTCCGCGAATTCCCCTCCCGCCACTCCCCACTTGCTTTTCCTTCGCAAAAAGAATAAAATATGACAGGTAAAAATTCACAGTCAGGCAAAGGAAGGAGGCTCTTTCGTTTTTCGAAAGCCTCCTTTTTTCTAGGGAAGCGCTGATTCAATCGTTGTCAGACTGCATCAGCGCTTCCCCAGGACTCGCATCCCACGTATCCCGCTTCCGCATGTTCCCGAAGTGGGAAAGGGGATACGTGAAGGCAAGAAGTTTCCCCGTCTGATTTCCCTAATCCCCAGTCACCAGTCACTATTTTCCCCCAAAAGGAGAACGCCTATGAGCAAAAGAATCATCGAAGTCGAGGAGCGGCTCCCGCTCCTCCCCACCATTCCCCTCTCGCTGCAGCACCTCTTCGCCATGTTTGGCTCCACGGTGCTGGTGCCCTTCCTCTTGAACGTAGACCCCGCGACCTGCCTTTTCATGAACGGCATCGGGACGCTCCTCTACCTCACCATCTGCAAATGGAAGCTTCCGGCCTACCTCGGCTCGTCCTTCGCCTTCATCTCGCCGGTGCTGGCGGTGACGGCGACAGCGGGCATGACGTATGCGGACGCCCAGGGCGGCTTCATCGCCTTCGGTCTCTGCTTCATGATCATCGCGCTCCTCGTAAAGAAGATCGGCGTTTCCTGGATCGATGTCCTCTTCCCGCCGGCCGCCATGGGCGCGATCGTCGCGATCATCGGGCTCGAGCTGGCACCACTCGCCATGACGATGTCCGGCTTCATTGGTGAGCCGCAGGGCATGAGCGCGGCGACGTCCATCACGATTTCCATGTTCACCCTCATCGTCACCATCCTCGCGACTGTCCTCGGACGCGGATTCATCTCCATCATCCCGATCCTCATCGGTGTCATCGCCGGCTACATTCTCTCCGTCTTCATGGGGGTCGTAGACTTCACGCATGTGGAAGAAATGCCATGGTTCGCCCTGCCGACCTTCTATGCGCCGCATTTCAATCTTTCTGCCATCATGATGATCCTTCCGGCGCTCTTCGTGGTCCTCGCGGAACATATCGGCCATCTCTTCGTCACGAGCGACATCGTCGGCCGCGACCTCATCAAAGACCCGGGACTTCACCGCTCGCTCTTTGCCGACGGCCTGTCGAATATGATTTCCGGCTTCGTCGGCTCTACGCCGAATACCACGTATGGTGAAAACATGGGCGTCATGGCGATGACCGGCGTCTACAGCACCTGGGTCATCGGCGGCGCCGCATGCTTCGCCATCCTCTTCTCCTTCATCGGGAAAATCGCCGCGCTCATCCACGGTATCCCGACTCCGGTCATGGGCGGCGTCTGCATCCTCCTCTTCGGCTTCATCGCCGCTTCCGGTATCCGCATGCTGATCGAAAAGCGCGTAGACTATACGAAGTCCAGAAATCTGATCCTGACCGCGGTCACGATGATCTCCGGTCTCTCCGGCGCGACCATCGTCCTCGGCCCGGTGCAGCTGAAGGGCATGGGTCTGGCGACTGTCGTAGCGATCATCACTTCGCTCGCCTTCCTCGCCTTCGATAAGATGCATATCTCGAATGAACAGTGAGAAATGAGAGTTCAGGGTTAGTCCCGGGGACGTGCTGTCCCTTTGATGGTGGATGAAAGCTTCGCATAAATTAGGAATTAGGAATTAGGAATGAAGGTGGCGGCTTCGCCGCAGAGTATAAATAGGGCGATGCCCGAAGGCGGTATTCAAGTCACTAGTCACCAGTCACTCCTAATCCCCCAATCCCTAATCCCTAGCTACTCATCCCTGCTTTCAAACTTAGCCCTGGGGACGTGCTGTCCCTTTGATTACATGCGAAAGAGCTTCAGCAGGCTCTATAGGTTCAGAGGGTTCAGCGGGGTGGTGCGGCGCATTTCGTCATCCTGAGCGGAGAAAAACGTCGTGTGTTAAAAAATGGCTTATCTGAAATAGGAGAACTGAGTCGAAGGATCTAAGCGCCGCGGAGTATAGATGGTGGCGATGCCCGAAAGTAGTATTCAAGTCACCAGTCACTTGAGGCTCCTAACCCCTGCTTTCACACATGCGTCGTTTATCGGACTGCAAGAAAGAGTTCTCGCTTCGCTCGAAATGACGATACGAGAACGTCTGATGCCTCCTAGTCTCCTAGTCCCTAGTCTCTAGTCCACTAGTCACTAGTCACCAGCCACTAGCCACTAGCCCCCAGCCAAAGAACGTGCTATACTACAGTTGACATCGTGATTGACCGCAAAAGGCCGCCCTGCTTACGGGGCGGCCTTTTGCGTGAGAAAGCGATTGACACCACATATGACACCACTCTATAATATAGGCGAGGTGATGCCATGTCTCAATGGGATAAACTGATCAAACGCTTGTACACCATCCCCAGTGATATGCGTTTCGAAGAACTCAAGAAAATTCTTACCCACTATGGATACACGGATGATAGCCCGCGTGGAGGAAGCAGCCACCATACATTTCGAAAACCCGGCTGCGCTCCGCTCACGATTCCTGCACATATACCCATCAAGAAAATCTATGTCCGTATGGTAAAAGATATCATCGAAAAGGAGATGCATGCGAAATGAAAGGCCTGTCCTATTTCATGAAACGTCCCTACAAGATCGAACTGGTAGAAGATGCCGAAGAGGGCGGCTATACCGCTGCTCTTCCTGAACTCCCCGGCTGCCTGACCTGCGGTGAAACCATGGATGAAGCATTGGCAAATCTGAAAGATGCGAAAAAAGCATGGCTGTCTGCCGCTTTGGAAGATGGCTATCCCATCCCTGAGCCTGCCACCGCAGAAAATTTTTCCGGCCAGTTCAAACTTCGTCTCCCGAAATCCCTGCATCGAGATTTAACAGAACGTGCGAAAGAGGAAGGCACAAGCCTGAATCAGTATTGCGTCTATCTCCTCTCGCAGCGTATCCGATCCCATTCTATGTAAGGAAACACGGATTAAATCGTTGTCAGATTTTACTCTTAAATTTTTATACATGACGAGGAATAGCCCGACGCGAATAGCGAGCTATTTAAGGAGGGCTATACCGAAGTCATGTATAAAAATTCTTGTGGAATCTGACTCTGCGATTGAATCAGCGTTTCCTTAATCAGTGCTTTCTAAAAAGGCCGCCCTGCTTACGGGGCGGCCTTTTGCGATGCGATTTACTTTTCAAAATGCACGGGCGGTACGGGGCTCGGGTAGAGCTGCTGGGCTTCCGCGATGCAGGTCTTCAGGATTTCCTGATTCTTCCGCTTCACCATGCCGGAGATGCGGAAGAGATCGATAATCCACCAGATGACGCCGACGAAGCAGCCGCAGAGGATCCAGAGAAGGATATTCTTCACCGGATGTCCGAGGTAAAAATAGTACACGCCGAAGACCACCCAGAGGATGTAAGCGGTCGATACTTTCTTCTCGCGGTTCGCATACAGGGTCAGGGCATAGTCTTTCTGCTTCTCCGTGAGCAGATTCAAGAGGGCGATGGATTCCGGATCGAGATGGGTGTCCATGATGGTTCTCCTTTGTAATGAATTTTTCTTAAAACAGCCGTTCCTTCAGCTTGATGGCCTTCCACTTGGCAAGTGCCTGCTTTGCGTCTTCACTCGCCTCGCCGGTGAGGCGTACATCGCCGGCGAGGCGCTCCTTCATCGTGACGGCGGGGTCGATGTAGGGCTCGAAGGTCTTATACAGATTGTTCTTTGTGATTTGTTCTGATAGATTCATGATAGGCTCCTTTTGTGAGGGACTGGTGACCAGGGATTAGGGATTAGGGATTAGGCGTGACTCCCACATGCTGAAGCGGGTCTTCGCCGAAACGATTCGAGCCGATTGTGCCTTTTCGGAAAAGGAGGCAGATGAGGACAAAGAGAATGTAAAGGCCGAAGATCCAGCCGGCACCAATCACGAAGGTGATAATGCCTCCCATGATTACACGAATGAACGGGATCGGCAGGAGAGACAGCAACAGACAGACAAGTCCGATGACGAATATCCCAATCCCGACGCCGAGGCTGAGTTTAATGAAACTCTCCGCACCATTATCTATATCATGCAGGCGGCGGGCAATGAGAGAAAAGGATGCCACTTGGTACACAAGTCCCAAGACGGCGGAAAAGATATTGAAAACGATTCCTCCACTCGGCAAAGCACGAACTAACATTTCGATGACCAAAGGCAAAAAAAGATTGAAAATCAGGGACAATACCAAGCTGCGCAGGATGTACGGCTTCCGGTTCAGCCGTCCCCGATAGGAAAAATATTTTTTCATCCAGGGCTTGGTGAGTTTGGCTTCGTAGCGTTCTTTCCAGTTTTGCTTAGTTTCTCCTTTGGGCGATGACGCTGACCATTTATCGATTGACCTTCACTTGAAATTCTTCTGCGTCCAGACGGAAGAGCGCCGCCCTTTCAGCCATGGCATCGCTGATGTCCCAGTCATGCGGCGAGTAGTGTTTCATAAAAAGAGTGAGAGCCTTCTTCGCCTCTTCCCTTTCCTGGATCATGGATACACGCCCGCTTCCGATGACGGACTTGTAGTGTGTGGTGAAGCGGCCCGCGTCTTTTTCATCGGGGATCACCACCTGATCGCCGTCGATGCAGAAGCCGACATCCGGCTTTTCTTGCAGGATGTCGTACTTCAGTCCTGCTTTGGCACCGTGGAAATAGAGAGCTGGGGAAACACTGATTCAATCGTTGTCAGATTTCATTCTTGGATTTTTATACAGAGCGAGGAATCATCTGACGCGAATAGCGAGCTATTTAAGGAAGTTGATGACGAAGCTATGTATAAAAATCCATATGAAATCTGATTCTGCGATTGAATCAGCGTTTCCCTAAATGCCCGTCCTTATAGGTGAAGGCATAATTCACCGGCACCACGTAGATCCGATCGCTGTCAGAAAGTCCGAGGTGCAGGACTTCCTGATTCATCAGGATGAAACGGATGGCATCTTCGTCCGTCACCTTTCGGTCTTTTCTTCGCATGGGTGTGTTCTTGGGCATGGTTTTGCCTCCTTCTCTGCACTTACCCTTATTATACGTTTTTTTCTACATTTTTGTGAAGTCCGCTCTTGCCATTCCCCATCGCCCCGCGTACAATGGGGGACGAAATCATTAACAGGTTCTGAAGCTTCAAGTTTGAAAGCAGGAATGATTAGTAGCCAGGGATTAGTGGCTAGGGATTAGGAGCCCCAAGTGACTGGTAGCTAGCGACTTACCGCCTTCGGGCATCGCCACTATTTATACTCCGCGGCGCATTTCGTCATCCTGAGCGGAGTGAAATGTCGGATGTTCGATCATGTAAAGGCGGAACAGTGAGAACTGAGTCGAAGGATCTGGCGCCGCACCACCATTCCTCATTCCTCATTCCTCATTCCTAATTCCTAATTCCTCATTCCTAATTCCTCATTCGCGCAAAGCTTTCATTCATAATCAGTGGACGGAGCCGCCCAAGGGGCTAACTCTACGGCGCTTTATGATGATGCGCCGCCCCCTGCGAAACCTTCAGAACCTGCTGAACCTTTTTATGAAAGAAGATCTTACCATGTACAAAATCCAAGTCTATATCCCCTTAGAATCCGTCGATACCATTCGCGAAGTCATCACGAAAGCCGGAGGCGGGCGGATCGGCAATTATGCAGGCTGCATGTCCTGGTGGCAGGTGCACTCCTCCTGGACCAGCCTCCCCGGCGCGCACCCTTACGACGGCGCCGTCGGCGAAACGACAGAGACGGATGAATACATCCTCCAGTGCCGCGTCGATGATGCCCACCTCTCTGCTGTCCTCGCCGCGATCCGTGAAGCCCATCCCTACGAAGAACCTGTCATCGATGTGGTGAAACTTTGGAAATAGGGACTGGTGACTAGTGACTAGTGACTGGTGACTAGTCACTAGGGACTAGGGATTAGGGATTAGGAGACCGGAAGACCGGGAGACTGGGAGACCGGGAGACCGGGAGACATCTGAAGTCTCAAGCGGCATCGCCCCGTTTCGTCATCCTGAGCGGCGAGAAACGTCGTATGTGAGATAACGAATGCCAGAACAGCTGCGACCTGAGCCGAAGGATCTCGGCGAAGCCGCCACTACCATTTCCATTTTTCATTGTAAGAAGGATTTCCCATGCGTATTACCATCATCGGAGCCAGCCACCTCGGGCTGACCATCGCGAAGCTGCTCGCGAATGAATCTTATGATGTGATTCTGGTCGATGCGAACGAAGCCATTCTCGAATCCATCCGAGATGAGCTCGACATCCTGACCATCCATGCCGACGGCACAAGCCCGTCTCTCATGCGAGACCCCGACATCCGGAAGAGTGATTTCCTGGTCGCCGCGACAGCCTCTGACGAAAGCAATATCATCGCCTCCATCCTTGCGAAGCAGAACGGCATCCCTCACACCATCGCGCGCATCCGCGAGATGAAGTATTTATCTGAGCCTGCATCCTACCTGCATGAAAATTTCGACATCGACCTCATCCTCTCGCCGGAGCTCATCACGGCGCGTGAAATTTTCCAGCTTCTCCGGACACCGCATGCGCTGAACATTGAGGACTTCGCCGGCGGCCGGGTGCGCCTGCTCGAGACGAAACTCTCCAGCGCCTCGCCGCTGGTCCATATCCCGCTGAAGTCCCTCTCCCTCCCGCCTTCGCTCCTGATCGCCATGGTGCAGCGGGACCACGACATCCTGATCCCGCACGGCGACGACTGCCTGCTCCCGATGGACAATGTATATTTCCTCGGAACGCCGGCATCGATTTCAGAAATGGAATCCCGTGCAAACCTTCGCGTGCAGCGAAAGGCGAAGAAAGCCGTCATCATCGGCGCGGGCCGCATCGGGCAAGCGCTCGCTCCCATGCTGGAGGCGCAGGGGATCTCCATCAAAGTCATCGACAAGGACAGGACGCGCTGTGAAATCATGGCGCAAAAGCTCAAGAAAGGCCTCGTCCTCGCCGGTGACGGCACAGACATGGATCTCCTCACTGCCGAGGGCATCGGCGAAGCAGACACCGTCATCTGTCTCACCAAGGACGAAAGGCTGAATATGATGATGGCGCTCCTCGCCAAGCACCTCGGCGCGCGGCAGACCATCGTGCGCGTCGTCAGGAGCGAGTATGCCCTCCTCATGCAGCAGGTCGGTATCGACATCGCGCTCTCCACCCACTTCCTCGCTGCCGGCGAAGTCCTGAGCTACATCCGAAAGGGCAGCGTCGTCTCGATTTCCTACCTCGAAGGCGCCCGCGTCCAAGCCGCCGAGGTCATCCTGCAGGCAGGCGCGCCCGCCTGCGGCCGCTCGCTCATGGAAGCGCGCCTCCCCAAGGAATGCCTCGTCGGCGCACTCGTCCGCGGCGAAGAGATCCTCATCCCTGATGGACGCACCGTCCTCTCCGCCGGTGACCGCGCGATCCTCATCATCCAGGCCGATCACACCGATCAAGTGCTGCGGTACTTTAGAAACGGTGACTAGGGGCTGGTGACTAGTGACTGGGGACTGGTGACTAGTGACTGGGGACTGGGGACTAGTGACTGGGGACTGGGGACTGGTGACTGGGGACTAAAAGCCACTTTCGGGCATCGCCCAATAAAAAAGGCGGCAAAGCCGCCTCCATATCAGCATTACCCGCATGGGGAAGGGGGGACCGCGTCAGCAGTGGATAGGGCGCTTTCGTATGCACCACAAACTGCGCCTCTCTTTCTCCTATACTTCCCTCTCTCTTTCATACCATGTCTGCCCATCCGCTCCCCCGTATCGTCATCCCGAGCGCAGCCGAGGGATCTTTATTGCACTGCCGCCATAGGCACGCATACGCTCTCGTTCAAACGACACCTTGGTGCTTCCTTTTTCGCCTTTCTCTCACCCACGATTTACCGATCTGCAAGAAGTATCCCTCTACTTCGGCCTCATGACACGCAAGAAAAACGAATCGTCTCACATCCTCTTTCTTACCGCTGCGTAGAGTTGTGCCTCTCCGAGGCACTCTATCCTGCGCCTTTGGCGCGGCCCTTCTCCAAGGGCCTACTCGTATCATAGGAGTGACTGGTGACTTGAATGCCACTTTCGGCCATCGCCATTATTTCTACTCCGCGGCGCTTCTGTTTTTTATGCGCCGCACCATCATTTCGCATTTCTCATTTCTAATTTCTCATTCAAGAGAGGCTTTCATCCCCAATCAAAGGACGGCGCGCCCCATAGTCTAACCCTGAACCCTGAAATCATGAATATTCAAATCATCTACTCTATGCTGGCCCGCGTCCTTGCGGCCAGCGGAGCGGCACTGCTGCTGCCGCTCCTGCTCTCGCTCTACGAGCGGGGCCCGATCCTTTCCTTTCTCGTGCCGATGCTTCTTTCCGCAGCGCTCTCGCTATTTCTGAAAAGAAAAGGCACGGCGATCGGCAGCAGCCTGACGCCGCGTGAAGGGACTGCCATCACCGCTCTTTCCTGGATCGCCGTATCTCTGCTCTATGCGCTCCCCTACTGGGTGGACGGAAGTCTCTCTCCCTTGGACAGTCTGGTCGAGAGCATCTCGGGCCTCACCGGGACAGGCGCGACCGTATTCCCTGACCTCACCCGCGTGCCTGCGAGCCTTCTCTTCTTCCGTTCACTCACCCACTGGCTGGGCGGCCTTGGCATCATCGTCTTCTTTGTCGCCCTCTTCCCACAGGCCGGGCGCGGCACCGTGCGTATGATGCAGACAGAAAGCACCGGCCCCACCTCATCGAAGGCGCTTCCCCGCATCCGCGAGACAGCGCGCGCCCTCTTTGCCGTGTACGCCGTCTTCACCTCTGCCTGCTTCCTTTCCTACCTTCTCTGCGGCCTTTCCCCCCTAGACGCGCTGAATCATGCTTTTTCCACCATTGCGACCGGCGGTTTTTCGACAAGAAATGAAAGCATCGCCTACTACCACGACGCGCGGCTGGAAATGGTCATTGCTTTCTTCATGATCATTTCCTCCGCGAACTTCGGGATCTATGTCGAAGCATGGAAACGCGGCGTCTCTGTCATCTGGAAGGATACGGAATTCCGCACCTACCTCGCCATCGTCGCCATCGCCACCCTCCTCATGACACTCTCCCTCGTCCTGCAGGGCGGCGCTCCCCTCCTGCCAGCGCTGAGAGAGACCTTCTTTCATGCCGCATCGATTTCCTCCACCACCGGCTTTGTCGCCGCTGACTTTGACCGGTGGCCCGACTTCTGCCGCTTCATCATCCTCCTTCTGATCCTTGTCGGCGGCTGCGGCGGCTCCACCGCCGGCGGTATGAAAGTCATCCGCTTCATCCTTCTCGGGAAAAGCATCCTTTCCCTGCTGAAGCTCCACCTCCACCCCCGTGCCGTCCAGGCCGTCTCAGCCGGAGAAAACCGCTACTCGGCCGAAGTCCTTTACCGCGTGCTCTGCTTCTTCTTTCTCTACATCATGCTCGCCTTCCTGTGGGCCGCGATCATGATGTTTGACGGGCTTGCCTTCCTTGATGCCCTCGGCGTCTCCTTCAGCACCATGGGCAGCGTCGGCCCTGCATTCGGCCAATTCGGCGCGACACAGACCTACGCCGCACTCCCCACCCTCTCCAAGATGGTCGTCTGCCTCTCCATGCTCTTCGGCCGCCTCGAGTCCATCACTCTGATGTGCATCTTCATCCCATCCTTCTGGAAACGAAGCGGGTGGTGAGAAATAGGGATTAGGGATTAGTGGCTAGGGATTAGAAATCAGATACCGCTCATTCCAATTCAAATCGGCAAAGTCGATTTTGCGATGCTTCGCATCGTCTAACCTCCGCCCTACGGGCACCTCCTTCCAAAGGGAGGAGGGAGGGAGCGATACGCGCCATCTAAGGGAACGCTGATTAAATCGCAGAGTCGGATTTCATATGGATTTTTATACATAGCTTCGTCATCATCCTCCTTAAATAGCTCGCTATTCGCGTCAGATGATTCCTTGCTCTGCATAAAAATCCAAGAATGAAATCAGACAACGATTTAATCAGTGTTTCCCTAAAAACGCCGCGGCGCTTCTATATTTGATGCGCCGCTCCACCATTTCTCATTTCTCATTTCTAATTTCTCATTTTCAAAAGGAGCTGCCATGTCCCCCACTACCACCTACCCCATCCGCTACTTCAGCATCGTCACCGTACCGAAGGAATTTACGCATCAGATGGGCCAAATCGAAAACACCGCCCTTTCGGGCGGTGCGTCACTCAATCATGATGAGATTGTGAAAGCGATTTCTACAGGAAAGAGCCAGCTTGCAAGCCTCACCCCTTACCTCTTCGTCCTGTTTGAGATCGAAAACGGCGGCGCTTACTGGACCTACCTCGACCTCGCAGGTGAACTGTCGAAGATTCATTTCACCGATGGAAAAACCAGCGAGATCCAGGTGGAAAAAGTCACCTTCGCCAACGGCGGGTATATGTTTGTGATGAAGAATGTGTACTTGAAAAGGGAGTAGGAGTGACTGGTGGCTAGTGGCTGGTGACTGGTGACTAGTGACTAGGAGACCAGGAGACACCAGACATCAGACATCAGATATCAGACTTCTGACTTCTGAAGTCTCAAGCGGGCATCACCCCATAAATAGTAGCTAGGGATTAGTAGCTAGGGATTAGGGACTAGGAGCCTCGAGTGACTTGTGACTCGTGACTAGTGACTTACATGCCACCTTCGAGCATCGCCCCATGTATATTCACGGCGAAACCGCCACCTTCATTCCTAATTCCTAATCCCTCATTCGAGCAGAGCTTTCGCGCGCAATCAGTGGACGGAACCGCCCCACGGGCTCACCCTGCACCCTTCAATCCCTTATTTCAATCACATCCGCATCCTTTTTCCTCGGCAGCGGATAGCCTTCCTTTTCCGCATAGCCGAAGGACATGGCGAGGACCATCTCGCCCTTGCCGATCCATTCCGTCAGCTCATCATAGGCGAAAAATACATTACCCACCCAGAGACTTCCGATGCCGCGCGCCGCGGCTTCGAGAGCCATATTCTCCGCCGCGGCACCGATGGCCTGCACATCACTCATCTCATGGATCTTCTCGGCAGCGCTCCAGTCCTCATACACCGAGCGCCCTGTCGGATTCACCACCAGCACCGTCACCGGTGCTTTTTTCATGCACTCCATCGTGAAGCGTGCATTGGCGATGAGCCCTCTGTCTCCCGGAAGGACGCCCTCTCCGGCTTCGGAACGCTCGATACCCTTCTCCATCAGTCGGATCATCATATCCCGGCTCATGCCCTTCACGACGATGAATTTCCAAGGCTGTCGGTTCTTCGGCGAGGGCGCCCACTGCCCCGCGCGAAGGATTTCTTTCATATCGCTCTCTGCGATCGGGTCTTTCTTGAAAAAGCGGACGCTCCGCCTTTGGGCAATGATCTCGTGCATCAGGATCCTCCTTCTAAAAAAGTTTGGCTTACATTTGAAAGCAGGGATGAGTAGCCAGGGATTAAGCGTGACTGGGGACTGGTGACTAGTGGCTAGTGGCTAGGGACTAGGGACTAGGGAAACACTGATTAAATCGTTGTCAGATTGAATCAGCGTTTTCTCAGATCTCCCCGTCCCTTCCGACCGTCTCCGCCATCTCCACAAACCATGACGGCTGCTCGGCGCGTATCTTGGCAGCCAGCGCTGCCTGTTCCTTCGTATCCTCCGCCAGCACGAAGAAGGCAGAGCCCGAACCGGTCATGAGGGCAGGCCGGCCCAGTGTCTTGAGGTACGCAGACGTTTCCCAAAGGATCGGCTCCACAGGAAACAGCCCTGCCTCGAAATCATTCGAGAGCGCACGGGCGAGTGTCCCCGCCTGTCGATCCCGAAGCGCTTCGATAGCAAGAGGCGTCGTATCCATGGGACGCTTCCCCATGTGATCGAGAAGCTGGTACGCCTTCCCTGTCGAGACCGAGACTGGCGGACGCAGAATGACGAGCGGAAGATGCGCCCAAGCTGCGAGCGGTGTCAGCTTCTCACCGATGCCCTGACAGCGCGCGGCCCCCGCCATCACGCAGAAAGGGATGTCCGCACCAAGCGAAGCCCCCCAGCGGGCGAGCGTCGCCAGAGAAAGATCCGTCTCATAGAGCCGTGCCAGCCCGCGCAGCACCGCAGCCGCATCGGACGAGCCGCCGCCCATCCCCGCCTCAGAGGGGATGCGCTTTGCCAGCGTCATGGAGACGCCGCCGGAAAGGCCTGTCTCTTCGAAGAAACGCTCCGCAGCGCGCACCATGAGATTCTCCCGCCCCAGAGGCGCCTCGCCTTCCGTGACGGAGAGCGTGATAGCCTCCGCCTTCGTCAGTGTGATGCGGTCAGAGAGGGAAATGCTGTGCATGAGGCTGTCGATGGAGTGATACCCGTCAGCACGCTTGCTCCCGACAGAAAGTGTGAAATTGATTTTGGCATGTGCCGTTTCTATGATCATAAGGTTGTCCTTTGCTATGAAAGTATGCTGCCAGTTTCAGGGTGAGCCCGTGGGGCGTGCCGCTCCATGATTACATGAAAGTTTTCCCTTGAGTGAGAAGTGAGGAGTGGTGGTGCGGCGCATTTCGTCATCCTGAGCGGAGAAAAACGTCGTGTGTTAAAAAATGGCTTATCTGAAATAGGAGAACTGAGTCGAAGGATCTAAGCGGCGCGAAGTATAAATACTGGCGATGCCCAAAGGTGGCATTTCAGTCACTAGTCACAAGTCACTCGAGGCTCCTAATCCCTAGCCACTAATCCCTAGCTACCATTCAACAGGCACTAGCCCCATTATATCACATATAAAAACTTTTCTATGCGTCTTGCATTTTGAAGGAGCATCATGTACAATATTCACATAGAAAAAATACTATGTGTTGACTTCATGATACTTTATGAACAAAAAGAAAGGACTCACTCTATGGCAGGTTTATTTTTTGACAACTGGGACACCCCCGTCTTCCGCCCGCCGAGTGAAGCAGACAGCTTCATTCTCCGTGTCACCCGCGGGTGCGCGCACAACAGCTGCACGTACTGCAACATGTATCGCGGCGTGAAATTTGAAAAGCTCTCTGACGATGAGATCATGCGACAGATCGCGATGGCATACTCCGTCGATCGAGACGGCGTGCGCCGCGTCTTCCTTGCAGACGGCGATGCGCTCGTGCTTCCGACCGAGCGACTGCTCCGCATCCTGGAGACGCTCCGCAAATATTTCCCGAATCTCACGCGCGTCTCTTCGTATGCAGCGCCGGGCGACATCCTCCGGAAATCGCTCGATGAGCTCAAGCAGCTCAAAGACGCCGGCCTCACCATGCTCTACTATGGCATGGAAAGCGGAGACTCGAAGACGCTGAAAGACATCCGCAAGGGCGTCAATGGCGAGCAGTCGATCGAAGTCGGAAAACGTGTACGCGCCGCAGGGATGGATCTCTCCATCATGATCATCCTCGGCATCGCGGGCGCGCCGGGAAGCATGCGGCATGCGCTCGCGACGGCGCACGCCATCAATGAGATCAAGCCGACGCACCTCTCTGCGCTTTCTCTCATGCTGTACCGCGGCAGCGAGCTCAAGGCGCAGTTTGAGCGCGGCGAATTCACTCCGCTTCCTCCCTATGGCCTCATGGAAGAGCTGAAGGTCATCATCGAGCATCTGGAGCTGCCGGAAACGGAACACATGATCTTCCGCAGCAATCATGTATCGAACTACATCCGCCTCGCGGCGACACTGCCCGAAGATAAGGAAAAACTGCTCGAGGATATCGATGCCAGCATCCGCTATCTGAAGCAGCAGAAAAACTGGGATATTTACAATCATGACTGGAGCAAATAAAAAGGCGATGTGAAATAACGATCATCTCATTTTCGCGTTCAATCTGCCGCGGGGGACTTGCAGCTCTCATAGGAGTGACCGGGAAATCTTATCCCAGCTGTCTTTCATGCCATAGTCACCCTATCCGCCCCTGCGGGGCACCTTCCCCTGGAGGGGAAGGCTGCGATACGAGAATACCATCTTCTAAAAAAAGGCGGCGAAGCCGCCACCTTAAGTTTGTAAGCAGGGATGATTAGTGGCTAGGGATTAGGAGCCTCGAGCGACTAGTGACTGGTGACTGGTGACTGGTGACTTGAATACCGCCTTCGGGCATCGCCACCATCTATACTCCGCGGCGCTTCTATTTTTTATGCGCCGCACCACCCCCTTTGAACCTGCTAAACCTGCTCCCCCGCTGAACCTCTTTCGCATGTAATCAAAGGACGGCGCGCCCCATAGGCTAACCCTGAACCCTGAACCAAATGAAAGCAAAGTAAAAAGGAGCTGTGAAGAAATGAATCCTCATTTCTTCACAGCTCCTTTTTTGAATTAGGGTTTGGTGGCAACTTCGCCGCGAATATATATGAGGCGATGCCCGAAAGTAAGTGGATAGCAGGTTTCCCTTTTGGAAGTTCCAAACATTGCCCGCCAGACCGCCAATGACAAAGATTTCTCGCTCCGCTCGAAATGACGATACGCGAGTCTGATGTCTTCTAGTCACCAGTCACTAGCCACCACTCGCGCCCTTACTTCTTCCACTTCATATCAGCGAGCCATGGCATGTAGAGCGATTTGAGATCTATTTCCTCTCGCGGCACTTTCTTGGGCGGATCGTCCTCGATCTCAGGGCAGGCGGAGCCCTTCTCGAGCTCGGCGCGCACGTCGGCTTCCGCTTCGCCGTGGATGGCGATGGCTTTTTCAAACCATTCTTTGGCGCGCTTGAGGTCAGGCTCCCCATAGAGACCGTGCTGATAGAAAAGGCCGAGATTCATCATGCCCCAGTCGCTGCCAAGGGCGGCTGACCTTTGATACCACTCTTCCGACTTGGCCATGTCTCCGATTTCCTGAAAAAAGATCCCGAGATAGTTCGCGACATCTTTCGCCTGCGGCCCTTTTTTCTCATACGCTTTGTATAGACAGCGAAGGCCTTCGTCATGGTTGACGGGCGTGCCATTCCCGTAGAGGTGCATCATGCCAAGGTCGATCATGCCGGTTTCATTGTCCAAAGCCGCTGCCTGACTGGCCCAGTGGAAACAATTCGTCCAGTCTTCCTTCATGCGGTATCCGATGCTGATCTGGCTCGCGATATCGCCTTTGGCCTGGTCTTCGAAAATCTCCTGTCCCCTCTCCCAGGCTTCTTTCAGATAATGAATGGCTTCCTCCGGCTTTGAAGGCTTCTGCTGGAGCGCGCCATTTCCCAGATTGATGAGGCAGTACACATCCCCCAGGTCATACGCCTTCTTGTACCATGCTTTGGCCTCTTCTCGATTTCCCAGCCAGAACGCGCACATCCCGGCCATATTCGCCGCCTCGCCGCGGATGCTCCGCTGCATGTCCTCGGGCATCTGGGGATCTACCTTCGCATCGTAGCAGCTCTTGAACCAGTGGAAAGGCTCACTCGCATCCGCCGTATCCGGAAGCTCATCCAGAAGATACTGCGCGTAGTGGAGCATGCCAAGCGGCGAGCCCAGCTCCGCCGCCTTTTTGACCCAAACGGCGGACTCCTTCATTTCATCCATGAGCGAATAGCAGAGCGCGATCTGGTCCGCCAGACTGCCGTCCGGCAAAATGTCAAAGGCCTTCTTGTACCAGAAAAGGGCTTCTTGGAAATCTCCTTCCACATGATAGAGCTGCGCGAGCTGGATCAGCATTTCCGGCCGCCCGCTCTTGGCGGCGACCACCGTGTACTTCAGCGCATCGCCATACCGCTCCGCATCCATCGCGATCAGCGCCAGCCGCTGCGCCGCCTCTTCCTCTTTGTAGCCGTGCAGCGCAAAGACCTTCTCCAAAAGTGCCTTTGCCATTTCGATATTCTGCTTGCAGCCGCGCCCGTCCTGCAGGCAGCAGCCCAGAGAGAACATGCCTTGCGCATTGTCCAGCTTCACGCTGGCACGGAGCCATGCGATCCCCCGCTTCGGTGCCGTGTCTAAGAGCACCTCTCCCAAGAGCGCCGCCGCGTCTCCCGCGCACTCGCCCTTCCAGTCATAGACCTTCGCCAGCGCATTCTCCGCCTTGATGAGATTCACTTTCACGCCATAGCCATACGCATAATGAAGCCCCAGATAGAACCAGCCCCAGACATTCTTCCAGCGCACGGCGATCTCGCTATAGTAGAGAGACTTCTTGAAATCCCTCTGAAACAGATAGTAATCCGCGAGAATACGCGCGGCCTCACCGGCGGATGCCTTGTGCTCCTCCGCGATCTCTTTCAAAAGGGCTTCACCGTCTGCGTCCGCGTCGCCTCCCAGCGTCTTGTCATAAAGCAGGTGCGAAGCCCAGCGGATGCGGCTCTGCCAAAGCCCCGCTTTCATGCATTTTTTATTCCACGTCCAGCGCTTCTTCTCATTCGCCTTCCTGACAAGTCCGACGCGGTACACATCCGCCATCTCATACATGGCCAGCACATCGCCTGTCTTCGCCAGTGCTTCCACCTGCGGCATGCAGTGACGGAAAATCCTCCTCTGCGTGATGGTTCCCTGCCGGGTGGCATAGCCCACATTCAGAGCCGCCAGCAGATCGCCCGCCTTCTTCCCGTCCTCTGCATAGCGCTTCGCCAGCTTTTTATCCGCCGGAGCGATGTAGCCATGCTTGGCGTATTCGCCCAAAAGGTACATGGCGCGACCACTTCCCTCCGACGCTTCTTTCAGCAGTACGTCATAGGCTTCCTGTAATTGTCCATCGATGAAAAGTTTTTCGCCTTGTGTCATAAAGAATGTCCTTTGGAATGAAATAGCAGCCACAAAGTGGCTGTGGGGAAATAATTCCGTGAAGCGGATAGCCCATGGATTGCGGATGAAAGCTCTGCTCGAATGAGAAATTAGAAATTAGAAATGGTGGTGGCGGCTTCGCCGCGAATATTTATAGGGCGATGCCCGAAAGTAGTATTCAAGTCACAAGTCACTAGTCACTCGAGGCTCCTAATCCCTAGCTACTAGTCACTAGTCACCAGTCACCAGTCACTATTGATACATCACATCCAGCACCGCTTTCACCTGCGCTGCGGTCAGCTGGCCGGGTGCGCTGGCTTCTTTGCCGGCCGCGAATGTGATGGGAGCGCCCAGATCGCTGCCTGCGATGCGGGTGAGCTGCCCCGCCTGCCCCATACCGATCGCGATGACCGGCGTCTCCGGGAAATCCTCCCGGATGCGTGCCGCCGCCGAGAGGAGCGCTGCGGTATCGCGAGGTGTCTTGGGCATGACCGCGATTTTCAAAACATCCGCCTTGAAAGACATCATATTTTCATAGGTGTCGATCAGCTCCGTCTCGCTCATCGCCCGCTGGAACTTGTGATAGCTCATCAAGACGGGGATCCCCTGCTCATGCGCCTGCTTGATCAAGACCTTCGTATCGAGCACTTCATGCCCATACTCCACATCGAGCACATCCGCCCAGTGCGAGCGGATGATGAGCGAGAGCAGCGATACATACTCACCGCCCGGGGTCTTGTGCGCCCCGCCCTGGCTCTTCGTGCGCACCGTCGTCAAAAGAGGCACATCCTTGAAATGCGTGCGGATAACCGCATAGGCAGCTTCCAGATCTTTTGTCGCATGGAAATCCTCTTGATTCAGGAGGTAGTCCACACGCCACTCGAGCATATCCAAAGGACAGCCAACCAGTGATGCACATTCCTTTTCCAGATCCTCCAGTGTGGAAGAGACCAGCGGAACGCAGATCTTCGGCCGTCCGCTGCCGATCGTAAGATGTCTGATATTCATAGAGTTCACGCTTTCTGTAAAAACAGGGATCCAAATGTGCCCTTTGATGGCCCAAGAAAGAGATTTCATGGGGCTGAGGGTTCTGGTAATAGTATTCCCGTATCGTCATCCCGAGCGAAGCCGAGGGATCTTTATTGCACGGCCGCCATATGCACGCATGCGCCCTCTCTCAAACGACACCTTGGTGCTTCCTTTTTCGCCTTTCTCTCACTCACGATTTACCGGTCTGCAAGAAGGATCCCTCCACTTCGGCCCTCATGACACGCAAGAAAGACGGATGTCTCGCATCCTCTTTCATACCGCTGCGTAGAGTTGTGCCTCTCCGAGGCACTCTATCCTGCGCCTTCGGCGCGGCCCTTCTCCAAGGGCCTACTCGTATCATCGGAGTGACTGGTGACTAAAAAGCCACGTTCGGGCATCGCCCTTTATAAAAATCGACGCGAAGCGTCGCTCTGCCTAAGCCTTCCCCTCGAGGGGAAGGTGCCCCGAAGGGGCGGATAGGGCACTGGCAGTATGCAAGAGAGAGAAGATAAAGTCACCAGTCACTAGTCACCAGCCACTCCTAACCCCTAATCCCTAGCCACTAATCCCTAGTCACCAGCCACCAGTCACTAGTCACCCATCTAACTTCTCCCTTCTCACTTTTTCTCTCCCATGCTATAATAGGAAAGATTCATGCGTTTGTAGCTCAGCTGGATAGAGCGGCGGTTTCCTAAACCGTGTGTCGGGGGTTCGAATCCCCCCAAGCGCACCAGAGAAAGCACTCCGAAAGGAGTGCTTTTTTATTTGGGTGCAGGGTTAGCCCCTTGGGCGTGCCGTCCTTCGATTGCGTGCGAAAGAGGGGGAGCGGGGGAGCAGGTTCAGAGGGTTCAATGGGGGTGGTGCGGCGCATTTCGTCATCCTGAGCGGAGAAAAACGTCGTGTGTTAAAAAATGGCTTATCTGAAATAGGAGAACTGAGTCGAAGGATCTAAGCGCCGCAGAGTATTAAAATAAGCGTAAAGCGCGTCCCCCCTTGAAGAAGGGGGTGCCCGAAGGGCAGGGGATAGACTGCCTCGAAGAGGCAGAATTCTGC
The DNA here is from genome assembly GCA_934178345.1 of uncultured Dialister sp. GTDB lineage: Bacteria > Bacillota > Negativicutes > Veillonellales > Dialisteraceae > Dialister. The sequence continues at coordinate 34,082 of CAKPQG010000004.1, forward strand.
AGAATGAGAACCGGGAAATGTGGAATAGACGGTAGAACGTCTGGAACAGATGGCATGCTTTCCGCTACGTAGAAGGGTGCCGCTGCGCGGCACATCCATCCTGCGCCTTTGGCGCGCCCCTTCTCTAAGGGGCTACCCAACTTCTTGGGAACCCTAATCCCGAGCTACTAATCCCTAATCCCTGCTTTCAAACTTCAGGTTGATGGCATCAAAAGGGTGGGCAGGGTTAGCCCGTGGGGCGTGCCGCCCCTTGATTGCGGCTGAAAGCTCTACTCAAATGAGGAATTAGGAATGAGGAATTAGGAATGGTGGTGCGGCGCATAAAAAATGAAGCGCCGCGAGTATATATGGGGCGATGCCCGAAGGTTTTGTGGATAACAGGTTTCCCGTTTGGCGTTTACAAACATGGTCCGCCTGACCGCGAACGAAAAAGATTCGAGGGCTTCGCTCGAAATGTTGATACGGGAGAGCCTAACGTCTCCTAGTCCCTAGTCCCCAGTCCCCAGTCACTAGTCACCAGCCACCAGTCAAAACAGCTTCTTGATCCTTGCGAGAATCCCGTTCTCCTTTTTTTCTTCTTTGGACGGAGCCGGCTTCTCGATTTCCCGCACGGGAGCTTCCTTTGGCTTTCCGGCCTCGCTCGGGCAAAAGGGGGCGGGCGCGGTGAAGGTGGGCATACGCAGGACAGGAGGTGCCATGATCTTCGGCTTCACGATATGACGAGTGCGGGCGGCGGGGCGGGCTTCGCTCCGGCCGTAGGGAACGTAGTGGTACGCCCGCGAGGAGGGGTCGGGGACATTTCTGTCGCAGATGTACTTCGTGCCGTTGAACTCGATGCCGCGGAGACGTTCGAGCAGCATGGAGGCCATGACCTGCGGGGAGAAATAGGAGAAGGGAAGCGAGGGCGCCATACGGGCGATGGAGGAGAGGAAGGAGCCTTTCACATCGTCCATCGTCATGTGCAGGCCTTTCCTGATTTCATCCATGAGCAGGATCATGCCCTTCTGCGTCGGGAAAAGGTTCTCGTAGGGTACGAGATTGTTCTTATTGCCCATGCCTGACATATCCATGAAGAAGACGAGGTAGAGGTAGGGCAGTGCGTAGTCATTGTGCTTGATGCGGATGTAGAAATTCGCCACGGTATAGTACATGTTGCGAAGCTTCGACCATTCCCCTGCCATGGTGTAGAGGGAAATCTTCTGCTGAAAGGCGCGGTAGAGAATGCCGCGGGCGGTGTAGGACTCACCGCGGGCTGAAAGAGCGGTCTGCGACTCGCCGATCTCGCCCTCGGTCAGACCGTAGTTCTCACGGACGTTCAGCACGTAGGCCATGTGGTGTCCGACTTCTGCCTGCCCTTCCTTGGTGAGGACGTAAATCTTCGGGACGCCATGAGCATAGTCCTTCTCCGGCACTTTGGCGATGACGCGGCCCACGAGCTCGGCGTGCGTGCCTTCGCCGGAAAGATGGTATCGTTTGAGGAAATCAGAGAGCGCTTTGTCGGGCAGCATGGTGAGCGTCTCCTGCGGGCGGCTCATACGGATCCAGCCGTCATCAAAGAGCTCGCTGATGCGGTCATTCGCATCCTGTCCGTAGATGCTTTCTTTATAGGGCGGCACCTTGTGGTGCGCCGGCTTGCCGTCGAAGTAGTCCAAGAGCAGGATGTCTTTGATCGATAGTCCCATGGTATCCCTCCTTTCTTCCGTAACTCAGATGAGCGAAGATGAAATGATGCACAACGCTCGTCGAATTTCCTGTTTCTCATTGTACATCATCGCTATGTATCCATCCTCAAGTATAATACAGCCGGGGTATGCTTGGCAATCAAAAAGGCGATGCCCGTTAATGGGCATCGCCTTTTTGATCATGAGAGAACGAGGTGCAATGGGGATAACGGAAAAATGGTATTTCCGTATCGTCAGCCTTCCCCTCGAGGGGAAGGTGCCCCGAAGGGGCGGATAGGGCACCCGCGGCAGGAAAGAGAGCGGGAAGAAGTGTTTCAAGTACGTCGTTTATGAGAGTACCCTATCCACCGCTGACGCGGTCCCCCTTCCCCGATGGGTAATACTATTAAGTTAAGCAGCAGAACGTTCTTGGCTCCCCATCGGGGGAGCTCCCCGAAGGGGAGAGGGGGCTACGTAGCGGTATTGCATGAAAGTGTTGAAATATCGATAGCATCGGACTATTCAACATAGCACGCTATACCGCTAGCATGCCCCTATTGCCTTCGGCACTTCCCCCGAAGGGGGAAGCAAGTCGTTACGGCATTAACAACTTCCTTAACTTAATAGCATTGCCCCGATAGGGAAGGCTTAGGCGGAGCGACGCTTCGCGTCGATTTTTATAAAGGGCGATGCCCGAAGGCCGGAGGATAGAAGTCAGATGTCTGGCGTCTGATATCTGATGTCTCTCAGTCTCCTAGCCTAATCCCTAGCTACTAATCCCTAGCTACTAGTCACCAGTCACTAGTCCCTAGTCCCTATTTCCCAAACTTCTTATCATACGCTTTGCGCACGGCTTCTTCTCTTGTCAGTCCTTCCGCCATGCCTGTCTTGATGGCTTCTTCCATGGCCTCGTATTCCTTCGGGATGACTTTGGTGAAGCGGGAGTAGTAGACATCCCAGCGCGCGAGGATGGATTCCGCCTTGCGGCTCCGGGTGGAGAGGTAGTGGGCGTCGATCAGTTTCTTGACGCCTGCGATTTCCTCTTTGTCCGTGAGCGGTTCCAAATGGATCAGCTCTTTGTTGCACAGGCGGTCATCGAGATCGAGCACGTAAGCGACGCCGCCGGACATACCGGCTGCGAAATTCTTGCCCGTCTCGCCCAGGATGATGACCTTGCCGCCGGTCATGTATTCGCAGCCGTGGTTGCCGATGCCTTCGACGACGACGGTCGCACCGCTGTTTCTGACGCAGAAGCGTTCCCCGGCTTTGCCGGAGACGAAGGCTTCGCCGCTGGTCGCGCCGAAGAAGGCGACGTTTCCGATGATGACATTGTCTTCCGCGCGGAAGGTGGCTTCTCTCGGCGGATAAATGATGATCTTGCCGCCGGAAAGGCCCTTGCCGACGTAGTCATTCGCATCACCTTCCAGAGTAAGCGTCAGGCCCTTCGGGATGAAAGCGCCGAAGCTCTGTCCCGCAGAGCCGACGAAGGAGAGGGAGATGGTGTCTTCAGGCAGTCCTTCATCGCCGTAGCGGCGGGAGATCTCGCTGCCGAGGATGGTGCCGGTGACGCGGTCGGTGTTTTTGATGAAGAGTTTCGCGATGACGCGTTTCTTGTCATCGAGAGCCGGTTTGCACATGCGGACGAGCTTGGCCATGTCGAGGGTCTTCTCGATCTCATGATCCTGTGCTTTCATGAAATGGTGCCCGACGGTGATATCTGTATACGGACGGAAGAGCAGGGCATCGAGAGAGAGGGTATCTGCCTTCTTGTTTCCGGTGAAGCTCTTCTGCTTCAGGCGGTCGCTGCGGCCCACCATGTCTTCGAGCTTGTGGAAGCCGAGGTGCGCCATGATCTCACGCAGGTCTTCTGCGACGAAGCGCATGTAGTTCATCACATATTCGGGCTTGCCTGCGAAACGTTTTCTGAGCTTCTCATCCTGCGTGCAGATGCCGAAGGGGCAGGTATTCTTATTGCAGACGCGGAACATCTGGCAGCCGATCGCGATGAGCGGGCCGGTGCAGAAACTAAAGAGCTCTGCGCCCAAGAGGCAGGCGATGGCCGCATCCCGGCCGGTCAGGAGCTTGCCGTCTGTTTCGAGCTTCACGCGGTCGCGGAGCTGATTCAGGAGGAGGACCTGCTGCGCTTCGGAAAGTCCCAGCTCCCACGGAAGTCCTGCATGGCGCATGCTGGTCCGGGGCGATGCCCCCGTGCCGCCATCGCAGCCGCTGATGGTGACGCCGTCGGCTTTCGCCTTGACGACGCCGGCCGCAATGGTGCCGACACCCGCACCGGCGGTGAGTTTGACATTGATCTCCGCCTTATAGTTGGCATTCTTCAGGTCAAAGACCAGCTCTGCCAGGTCTTCGATGGAGTAGACATCATGGTGCGGCGGCGGCGAAATCAGGGCGACGCCTGGGGTGGAGTGGCGTGTCTTGCCGATGGCCGGATCGACCTTGCTGCCCGGAAGGTGTCCGCCTTCGCCAGGCTTGGCGCCCTGCGCGCACTTGATCTGGATTTCCTTCCCATGGACGAGGTAATTCCCCGTGACGCCGAAGCGTGCTGTCGATACCTGCTTGATCTCATCATTGACCGAAGAACCGTCAGGGAGCGGCGCGAAACGCTCGGTGTCCTCGCCGCCTTCACCGGTGTTGCTGCGGCTGCCGAGAGCGTTCATGGCTCTCGCGATGCACTCATGGGCTTCCTTGCTGAGTGCGCCATAGCTCATCGCGCCGGTGCGGAAATGATGCACGATGGAGTCCACGCTCTCGACCTCTTCGATCGGGATGCTGCATCCGGCGGGATAATTGAATTCCAGAAGGTCACGAAGACGGATGAGCGGCTCATTGACCGCCTTTGCAAATTCCTTGTAGACCGCATAGCTTCCCGTGCGGCATGCCCGCTGCAGAAGGCGGATGGCCTCCGGCGTCAGGATGTGCGGCTCGTCGCCATTTCTATGATACATGTAGACATCGCCGGAAGAGAGCCCCTTGGTCCCCTCATACGCCGCCTCGTGGCGCATCTCGGCTTCCTTGGCGATCTCCTTCAAGCCGATGCCGCCGATGGGGGAGGCGATGCCGCCGAAATATTTCTCCGCCACTTCCTTGCCGATGCCGACAGCTTCGAAGATCTGCGCGCCGTGGTAGCTCTTGACCGTAGAGATCCCCATCTTGCTCATGACGCCCAGGATGCCGTTCACCGCTGCCGTGAGGTAGTTTGCGAGCGCTTCCTTCGCGCTCTTGCCGTGCAGGCGGTTCTTGTCCGCGAGATCCTTCACCGTCTCCAGTGCCAGATACGGATTGATCGCCGTCACGCCGAAACCGATCAGCGCGGCGAAATGATGGATCTCACGCGGTTCGCCCGACTCCAGAATGATGCCGACATCCGGACGTACCTTCTCGCGGATGAGGTAGTTATGCAGCCCCGCCGAAGCAAGGAGCGCAGGGATCGCCATGTGCTCCTTATCCACGCCGCGGTCAGAGAGGATCAGGATATTCTTCCCATCCCTCACCGCAGCGAGCGCCGCTTCGAAAAGGTCATGGAGCGCCTTCTCCATCGCGCGGCCGCCGCCGGCTGCCGGATAGAGCAGCGAAAGCACGACCGGCTTCAGCTGGCTGCTTTCCAGATGCTTGATGACCTCCATTTCCTCATTCGTGATGAGCGGACGGTCGATGAAGAGCGCCGCCGTCCCCTTCTCATCCGGATCCATGATATTGGCCATATTGCCGATCACGACCGAGGACGAGGTCACGATCTTTTCACGGACACCGTCGATCGGCGGATTCGTGACCTGTGCGAAATTCTGCTGGAAATAGTCATAGAGCAGCTGCGGCGCTTCCGACAGGACAGCGAGCGGCGAATCCATCCCCATCGCACCGATCGGCTCCTTGCCATTCTCCGCCATCGGCGTCAGGATATCGCGCAGATCCTCGACCGTATAGCCGAAATTCTTCTGCTCGAGGAGAAGATCCTCCGGCACCACCGGCTCCTTCTCCTCCTTCGCCAAGTCCTTCATATCGAGCAGATGCTCCTCGCACCACTTCGCATAGGGATGCGCCTTCGCCATCGTGTGCTTGATTTCCTCGTCACTGATGATGCGCTGCTGCGCCGTATCGATGAGGAAGAGCTTGCCCGGCTCGAGGCGCCCTTTGTAAAGCACATCCTCCTGAGCGACCGGCACCGCCCCCACTTCCGAAGACAGGATGACACGATCATCCTTCATGACATAGTAGCGCGCCGGTCGCAGACCATTTCTATCGAGCATCCCGCCGATGGACACGCCGTCACAGAAACACATCGCCGCCGGACCGTCCCATGGCTCCATCATGAAATTGTGGTAACGGTAGAATGCCCGCTTCTCCTCATCCATCGCCGGATCCTTCTCCCACGGCTCCGGCATCATGACCATCATCGCATGCGCGAGCGAATGCCCCGCCATGTGGATGTACTCGAGGCAGTTATCAAACATCGCCGAGTCACTCCCCGTGTCATCGACGACAGGGAAAGCCTTCACCAGCTCCGGATCATTCGACGGACGCGACTTGCTCTCACGCGCATTCAGCCAGTTGATATTTCCCTTGATCGTATTGATTTCCCCATTGTGGACGATGTAGCGGTTCGGATGAGCGCGCGCCCAGCTCGGGAATGTATTCGTCGAAAAACGCGAATGCACCATCGCCATCGCCGTCTTATAGTCCAGATCCGACAGATCCAGATAGAAATGGCGCAGCTGCTCACTCGTCAGCATCCCCTTGTACACGATCGTGCGCGAAGACAGGCTCGCGATATAGAAATCCGTCCCCATGCCTTCCGAGAGCGGGATGATCTTCTTCTCCGCAAGCCGCCGGATGATATAGAGCTTGCGCTCGAAATCCATCTGATCCCTGAGCGACGGATTCCTCCCGATGAAGACCTGCAGAAAACGCGGACGGATCGAACGCGCCACATCGCCGATGATGCTCTCATCGATCGGCACCTCGCGCCAGCCAAGGACCGTCTGCCCCTCCTCCTTCACGATCTCCTCGAAGACCCTCATCTGCTCCTTGCGGAAATCCTCATAGCGATGTGCAAAAATCATGCCGACGCCGTACTCCCCCTCCGGCGGAAGCGAAAATCCCAGTACCTCGCACTCGCGATGAAAGAAATCATGCGGGATCTGCGTCAGGATCCCTGCGCCATCCCCGCTCTTCTGATCAGCGCCCTCGCCGCCCCTGTGCTTCAGATTCTCCAGGATCTTCAAAGCATCGTCGACAATATCATACGAGCGCTCGCCACGGATATTCGCCACGAAACCGATCCCGCAAGCATCATGTTCATTTCTGGGGTCATACAACCCCTGCGCCTCTGGCAGGTCTCTCCATTTTTTCATATCCATTCCTTCTCTCCTACAAAAAAAGCCGAGCGAAAACAGCGCTAGCTGCCTCGCCCGACTTCGGACCTTCCTATGAAGTGTGTAACTCGTATTATAGCATGGAAGAAAACCGTTTGAAAAGCGGAAATTTAGAAATAATAAGTGACTGGAGACTGGTAGCTAGGGATTAGTGGCTAGGGATTAGGGGTTAGGGATTAGGAGTGACTGGGGACTAGTGACTAGTGACTAGGGGCTAGGGGACTAGGGACTGGGGACTGGGAGACTGGGAGACTAGGAGACTGGGAGACTGGGAGACTGGGAGACATCTGACATCTAACGTTTAACGTCTAGCGTCTGACGTCTCAAGCGGGCATCGCCCTATATATATTTGCGGCGAAGCCGCCACCTTCATTCCTAATTCCTCATTCCTAATTCCTCATTCGAGCAGAGCTTTTCTCTGCTATCAAGAGCGAGCACACCCAGCAGCCTCCTCCCGACCTCTCCCCATTCATGCTATAATGAGACGAAGTACCCATTTCCATACCACCAAGGAGGATCTCATCCATGAAAGAATTCAAACTCGCATTCGGCCGCGGCGTGCAGTCCGTCATGCTGCCGGAAGACCATATTTCCGACGTCTTAGAAGGCGTCCCGACACCCGCCTGCGACGTCAAAGAAGCGACCCTTGCCGCTATGCGGAGCCCGATCGGCAGCGCCCCATTGCAGGAAGTCGTAAAGAGCGGCGACAAAGTCTGCCTCGTCGTCGCCGACATCACCCGCGCCTGGAACCGCGCCTCTGAATTTCTGATCTACGTCGTAAACGAGCTGAACCTCGCCGGCGTCCCCGACAAAGACATCTACATCGTCTTCGCGCAAGGCACCCACCGCCCCCACACCGACGAAGAGAACATCACCTGCGTCGGCGAAGAAGTCGCCCGCCGCATCACCATGTACCAGCACGTCTCCACCGACAAATCCCAGCAGACCTATCTCGGAAAGACCACCCTCGGCACCGAAGTCTGGATCGACAAGCGCGTCGCAAGCGCTGACAAAGTCATCCTCATCAATGCCGTCTCCACCCACGACATGGCCGGCTTCGGCGGCGGCCGCAAGCTCATCCTCCCGGGCGTTGCCGGCTTCGACACCGTCCAGCAGAACCACTGCCACGCTTTGGGAGCCACCCTTGGCAGCGGCCTCAACCCTGACGCCAAGCTCTTAAAGATCGAAGGAAATCCGGTTTCCAGCGACATGCAGGAAGCCTGCGACATGGTACGCCCCTGCTTCCTCGTCCACTCCATCATCAATGAAGAAGGCCGCATCTCCTCCATGGTCGGCGGCGACCCCTACGAAGCTTGGCTCGAAGGCACGAAGGAAACCTACCGCCTCCAGAAAGTCCCGATGAAGCAGCAGGCCGACGTCACCATCGTCTCCGCCGGCGGCTATCCGAAGGACACGAACCTGTATCAGGGGACCAAGTGCTACTCCACTGCCGAGATCGCCACCAAGAAAGGCGGCATCATCATCACCATGATCGAAGCCGAAGACATCATGGAACCCGCCGCCTACCTCGGCAGCTTCAAGTACAAAAACCTGGTCGATATGGAAAAGGGCCTGCGCGACTGCTTCACCATCCCCTTCTTCGTCGCCTTTGAAAATCTGAACACCGCCCTCACCCACACCGTCTACATCGTCACCCGTCCGGAAAACTTCGACATCCTTCGCGAAAAGACCCACCAGATCCCCGTCGCCACCGTCGAAGAAGCCTGGCAGCTCGCCCAGAAGCAACTCGTAGGCGAAGGCAAGACCGACTACGCCATCAATATCATCCCCCACGGCAGCGCCGTCGTGCCGTACTTGAAGAAGTAGCTGGTGACTAGTGACTAGTGACTGGTGACTGGTGACTGGTGGCTAGGGATTAGGGATTAGGGTTAGCCCTTGGGGTGTGCTGCCCCTTGATTACGGTTGAAAGCCTCGTTTGAATGAGAAATGCGAAATGCGAAATGGTGGTGCGGCGCATAAAAATATGGAAGCGCCGCGAAGTATATATGAGGCAATGCGATGAGCTGGCATGCCAGTCACTAGTCACTTGAGACTCCTAATCCCTAGCCACTAATCCCTAGCCACTCATACCTGCTTTCAAACTTAGAAATTAAGACTTAGAGCCTTACGCTGAGAAATCAGATGTCAGACTTCAAAAATCAGACAGCAATCCCAGCAGCACAAGACGCCATATGTACGAAAATCGTCCCCCCGAAAAGCAAAAAAGAGCTAGAGAGCAATGCTCTCCGGCTCTTTTTGATTTCAACTTTTTCTAGCCTGCTCCTGAATGAGCTGATTCCATACCGCCAATTTCTGCATGATTTCCTCAAACAGCTCCGGATAATGGCTACGCAAATCACCAATAAAATGTCCTAGCTTCGCATAATGCACCGTCATTTGCTTATGCGTGCGAACATACGACACCTTGTTTAGCCCCAATGCACTATACACTGCCGGATTGATTTCTATATCAAACTCTACATCCAGATTTTCCTTCTTTGAAATCGTCGAGACCGGCAGCACTGTATAGTCATTGTTTCTAGGCTCACCAATAATCAGGATGGGACGCCCCTTCCATGCCAGCCGGCGCTCTTTTGCATTATAGTATTCCACCGTGCATGTATATAGCTTGCCGATCATTTTTCATCCTCGAACTCATCATAATACATGTCCCAGACATGATCGTAAGGGCGCACCTTTTCTGCATCCTTTCTCATGTCATCCAGGCTGAGAATCCGACTCCCATTCTGTTCTGCCTGCAAGCCGACACGTGCATTTTTCCAAGAAATCTCCTGATGCGAGAGCTGGCTTAGTTTCCACGACGCATACTCCCCGTAAGTAAAGATAACATTCTTTACGATGTACGCCGCCTCATCAGAAATCGGCTGCGTCACATCATTCATCCCATCTGCCGTATATGCACTTCGCACATCCCGACACACCGGGCCGTACTTCCAGCCTTCCAACTGTTCCTCAAACAGCGGTTTATTCGTCAATGCCAAGCATTCTCGCTGCGAGAAATAAAGCAATTTGTGCAACTTCATCTCATCGATCGTTTCGCCTGTCATCTTCTTATATTCATCCATAATGTACTGTGCTACATCCAATACTCTTTCCATCAGTCACACCTCCTTGCTGTGCCTTCTATCATTTCAATTGTAGTATACCCAGCCAATATAAGAATGTCAATTTGAAACCCGCAGCGACAACGTCGCTGCGGGTTTTTTATCCCTAGTCCCTAGTCACTAATCCCTAGCCACTAGTCACCAGTCACTAGCCACCAGTCACTAGCCACCAGTCACTAGCCACCAGTCACTAGCCACCAGTCACCAGTCACTAGCCACCAGTCACTTCTTATGCTTCACGATATACTCTTTCAGATCCGCATGGAGGATCTTCTTATAACTCTCGACCCCCGGCTGGTCATAGGCATTGACATCCGCAAGCGCCCCCTCGTAGGCAATCGTGAGGAAGAGGAAATACATGAGCGCCCCCACATGGAAAGGCGTACACCTTCTCATGATAAGATCACAGCTCATGCGGCCATCATGCGCGAGCGCCTCCTCATCCGATCGCTGCGCCGCACGCAGCATGTAGGAAAGCGGGACCGGACCGCTCTCTTCCCCCTCATCGCAGAGGATGTCCGCGTCTTCGCGGGCTTCCCTGACCGAGATGAACTGCACGAGCTTGTTCCGTTTCCCCTCCTGATGCTCCTGCGTCAGGGAATGCATATCCGTCGTCCCCACCGCCGCGACCGGGATACGGCCATAGTGGATCTCTTCCCCGGAGACCGTGAGCGCCTTGCCCAAAGACTCGCCCAGAAGCTGTGCATACCACCAGCCGAGCGAGCGGAGACTGTCCCCATACGGCATGATGATTTCCGCATCGACGCCGTGATTCTTCCGCGCCAGATACTTGCGGACCGCCAGCTGCAGCGCCGGATTCTCCGAAAGCGAAAGACTGCGGCACGCCTCTTCCGTCATCTTGGCCCCGCGAAGGAAATCCCGGATATCGATCCCCGAAAGCATCGCAAAGACCAGCCCCACCTGAGAGAAAATGCTGAAACGTCCGCCGATGCCATCCGGCACCGTGAAGCACGGCCAGCCATTCTTCTCCGCCAGAGGACGCAGCGCTCCCTTCTCCTTGTCCGTCACCGCGATGACACTCACCTCGCAGAACTTCCCCAGCATATCCCGCAGCGCCCTCTCCGCCATGACCGGCTCCAAAGTCGTCCCAGACTTCGAATTCACGACCAGCAGCACCTTGTGCTTCCACCATGCCGTCTGCGAGCTCCGCCGGATGCGGTCTACCAGAGAGAGAAGACTCACCGGATCCAGATTCTGCCCCGCAAAATACAGCTGCGGATACCCGCGGCGCTCCTCCTTTGTCATCAGATTCCAGTACTGTCCGCAGAAAAGGTCAAAGAGCACCTGATTTCCAAGGTACGAACCCCCGATACCGATCGACACCACGATATCCTGCTGCTTCGCCAGCTCCGAGAGCGCGAGCAGCCGCTCCTTCTCCTCTTGGGAAATTAAAATCTCTTCCTCCAGAAGATACGGCAGATGCGGGAAAAGCACAGGGCTGCCGTCCGGCCCCTTCCCGCTCTTCCGAAGCCGCTCCACAGAAAGCGCCGCCTCGCAGATGCGCTCCTTGCAGGCATCGATCTCCTCTTCCGTGATTCCCCAGCCCTCGCCGGAAAAATGTGTCATATCGATGGTTAATTCATCCTGAAAATGCATGCATACACCCCTGTTCCATCAGGCAGCCCGCAGCCGCCTGCCATTTATCGACAATTATTATATCATGTTTTGGTCCTGCACAGGAATGTTTCAAGTCAAAAATCAGAAAACACGGATTAAGGAAACACGGATTAAATCATTGTCCGATTGAATCCGCGTTTCCTTAAAACAAATCACTATGGCTTCCTGTACGCAGCAAGTACAGGAACAACCGATCTTCCTCCTTCTCTGACGAGATACGGCTATGACAATCATATAATGTTTACGCGCCTCGCCTTCCCTTCTCACGTTAAGGAAACGTTGATTAAAAACGTCTCTGATTTTTCATAAAATCAATTATATTAATATGCTGGATTCCATTTCTTTGCTGGAGAAATGCGTCTGACGTGGCGACATACTTTGGATAATTGTCCCTAATCATCTCCAGCGGACGATACTCTCTATCTTCCGTTTTCCGGCTGCTGAGGATAGTGAGCGCGACTTGCACATAAGCATACTGCATATCGCCGCCTCGCAGGATGAAATCACATTCCAGCGCCCCGATGCGCCCAATGCTGACCGCATAGCCCATACTTCTTGCATAAATGAACACGATATTTTCCAGTGCAGGCCCATAGTTGATCCGATTGTCAGTGTTTAGCGCGAAGTAGAAGCTCAAATCTGCCAGATAATATTTCTTCTCTCCGCTCAAAGCACGTTTGGATTTCATGTCAAATCGATCACAACAGTAAAGAATTTTGGCGTCTTCCAAAATCTGAATGTACCTCGCGATGGTCTGGCGGCTGATCTCCAGCCCGTTCTTGCGAAGCGAATCGTGCAGACTGCTGATGCTTGTCGTCGCCCCGAAGTTGTTGATGATGAAATTTCTCACCTTCTCAAAAGACTGGCGATCGCGGATCTTGACCCGTCGGCGAATGTCCTTCTCAAAGATTTCCTGTATGATCCCTTGGACATAGGTTCTCTTGTCAGCAAGTTCATCGAATCCGATAGCCCGAGGAAAACCGCCCTCCAAAATATACTGGGAGAGTTCCTGCAGGCGGTCTGGATCAATCGCCTTGTGATAAAACTGCTTCATCTCTTCATACTCGTCGAAGCTCAGGGGATAAAGCTCGAACGCAATGTATCGGCCGGTCAGCTTGGTGACAAGCTCACCGCTCAAAAGATAGGAATTCGATCCCGTAATGAAAATGGAAAAATCGCCGTCTTCACGAAAACTGTTAATGACTCGCTCGAACTGGCTGACATTTTGGATTTCATCAATGAACAGATACTTGCGCCCGGGGAGCGATGCATAAGAAGCGATAAGCTGATCCAATACTTCAGCGGTCTGTACATGGCGATAGCTCCGGCTGTCTAGATTCAGATAGATGAGGTGATCCGCAGGGACCCCGTTAGCGGAAAGTTCACCCATGATGGTCTGCATCAGGCAGGATTTGCCGCAGCGTCTGACCCCGGTGATGACTTTGATCATATCATCCGCATCGTAAAATCCACGAATTTTGGATAAATATTTCTCTCGTTTGAACAGTTCCATAGTAGAAAACCTCCTTTCTTTATTATACCTGCCCACGCGAAAAAGGCCAGTTAACGTTGCAGTTTTTTTGAAAATCGCAATATCTGCAACGTTAACTGGCTTCCCCTAATGAAACCCCAAGAATAAGTACGAACTTCCGCGCCGCTTAAAAGTCTATACGATTCCCCAGTCTTTCTCGAATGATTGCATGCCTTTTATCCACGCTGCAGGCTATAGCTAAAGGGCGTCATTATATATAGGGAAATACTGACTCTGTGGTTACATCAGCGTTTCCCGAGCATTGGGCACAGGCTTGACTCGTACTGAATGCTGTACGGCACGTGCGCGTGTTCTTGCAGCCAGCGCGCCACAGCAAGGCCTCTGGGATGCACGACCAGATTCATTTCTGCTTCCGACAGCCAGGCTAGCTCTTCGTACTTCATGGACTGGCAGCCGGGAACAAACAACACTTTATTCCCTCTTTCATCGGACGCAGGATCCAGGATGCACTGACCGATCACATTGACTTTTCCTGCCTGCTTCTTTTCTGAAAAGCGAGGTACTTTGCTTAGCAGAGAAATCATAGCATCTGACCAACCCCGATCGGCATCACCAGCAAACCCGCTGGCGTCGGATACGCACACGGGGACGCCCGTCACAGACTGGCAGATCCCCTCGATATCATCCCCCATCAACGCCGGTCCGCAATTTACAGCTACCCCCATAACAGCATAGTCTGCCTCCTGCCGCATATCCTGTACCACTTGCAGCAGTTTCTTCTTTGCTCCAAAGACCAGGTCATTCTCCTCGATCAGCGTGCTGTACATCCGCCTCGCCCAAAGAGGCTCGCTCTCTGCGATCCTCCGAGCGGTCAAAGCCGAGCACCACATGGGCGAATCCAGAATCAACCCCAGATCGGAAATACTGAGCAGGGCCGCAGCCGCTCCCGCCATGGCCGTTTCTTCTTTGCACACCCGCCATCGATCCAGCTTACTCATCACAGCCTCCATAGGTTTTTACGATCTGCGTGATAAAGGAAATCCATCCCGCATACCCCAGACATGACGGGATCATGATCTCATGACTTTGCCGCAAGTCAAAAGAAATGGTAGACAGCCGTACCTCTGCCGATACCTCCTGCCGGCTCCATTGCAATGCCCCGCACTCTGTTTCCACCATAGAACGAATCGACGCTTCATCGGTCTGCGGAATCATCGGTGCCAGGACGATGGTGATGTCTTCGACCCCCATCGCCCGAAGAAATGCCACCGGCTGCCGTAGCCCCGCTGCCTGCCGGGTCATGCCCAGCCGAATCCGACAGCGTTTCCCGCAAGCGGCGCATTTCCCCTTTTCGAGCCATTCCGCCAAACGGCTTTCCTGCTTCTCACAATACATTTCCATGAGCGCTTCTTTCTTTTTCAAAGAAGCCATCTCCAGGAAGGCGCGTCGGCTTTCTGCAGGCGTGCGGACATGGGTCCAATTCCTCACAGGCACATCGAGCCTATGTGCCATATACAGCGCATTCTCCAGCGATGCCTGCTCCTCAAAAGCGCCTCTGGTGAAAGATATGACCTGTGACGCGCGCCCCATAGCACTATAATCTTCCCGGCTGGCCCCCACCGGCGGGCACAGGACGCGTGTGAATCCCAGAAGGCGCAGCACTTCCATGAGCTCACGATATTCTTCCGTTGAACTGTAAGCCGGTGACAAGCCGGAT
The DNA here is from genome assembly GCA_934178345.1 of uncultured Dialister sp. Lineage (GTDB taxonomy): Bacteria > Bacillota > Negativicutes > Veillonellales > Dialisteraceae > Dialister. The sequence continues at coordinate 49,102 of CAKPQG010000004.1, forward strand.
ACCAGACAGAACCCCTTCTCTTTTTCTGCCTGCACATGCGGAAGTGTCCACGCATCAAACAGCTGCCGCGCCATGGAAGTCACCGTATCCACCAGACCCGGCACCATAAAGCCGTGCCCCGGCAGCAGGATGATGGTCGTGCCGGTTTCCGCTTCTACCTCCTGACACAGCGCCTCGGTATCATCCCCAATGACGCCCGGCACACATCCGCAAACGACTAAAATCACTTCGGGATGGACTTCATCACAGATATCTTCCAGACAACGTCTGAGCTTTTCATTGCCGCCAAATACCGCATCCTGATCGGTCAGGCCCGTGCAGAAAAGAAAGCCGTCCGGATGATGATTTCCAGTGATAGTTCTGGCTTTTTCACCCAATGACTGGAAAGCATCCCACACCACCTTGGAGCAGGATCTGACATTGTGGATGACCACCGCGCATCTTGGATTCTGCACCGCGCCCAAAGCCGCCTGCATGAGATTGCAATGAATGATTTTTCTAGGCTTTCCCGGCGTGAAAATCATGACGCGCTCCCCTTTCCTTCATAGACCGCCTGATACACCGTCTCGATCCCTTCCGTCACATGATGCGAGAGACAATTCACATTCCGCTGCGACAGGATGACGAACTGCCTATCCCGTATCGCCCGCATAGAGGAATAGGCGGGATTCTCAAGCATCTCCTGCAGCTGCTGCTCACTGTCTTTAAAAGCACCACCTTGTGACCAGTTCCCCATGATGAGCATATCCGGATCCGACTGTACGAATTCCTCCTTGCTCAAAATCATGGACGTCCCATCGCCTGCCAATTTCGGCGGACGCACATCATTATAAGCATCTATCGTGCCGGCGCGTGTCAGCACATCGTGGAAAATATTTCCTTCCCCGCCGATAGGACCGAAACGAAGCACCAGCATCACCCGCTTCTTCTGATTTTCCGGAATGGCCGCCACCTTCTTCTCGATGGCCTGCAAGCGGCTTTCCATCTCTGCGATCAGCGTCTCTGCCCGGTCATTCTCTCCGACCGCTCTCCCCAGCGAGCGAATTTCAGCCGGTATATCCTTGATTAGCTTGGCATCCTTGTAAACAAAGACGGGAAGCCCCGCACTTTCTAAAGACTGCACCATCTTGATCTGGCTCTCGCCCACCACCACTAGATCCGGGCGAAGCGATATCATATGCTCCGGACTGTTATCCACCTCCGTCGTGATATCCTTGGCGCTCTCGACCGCCATAGATAAGCCCGGATCATGGATCCATTTGTCCATGGCCACGATGCGGTCATGCGACACCAGATCGAGCAGTATCTCATCCGCAAAGACATACGTGCAAATGATACGTTTCGGTTTCTCTTTCATAGTGAGCGTCTTTCCGCGGGCATCCGTCACCGTGTACCCGCCCGCCGACTGCGGCGCATCACTCATACATCCGCCCAGCGCGATCGCGCAGATCGCCGCCAGAAGGAAGCTCAGCAGTTTCTTCAGCATACCTCTCTCCTTTATAGAAAGAAAAGGGAATTTCAATTGATTGAAATCCCCTTTTTCCATCCTCTTATAAACCATTAAGGAAATGCTGATTAAATCGCAGAGTCAGCTTCTACAAGAATTTTTATACATAGCTTCTTCATAACCTTCCTTAAATAGCTCGCTATTCGCGTCAGGCTATTCTTCGCTATGCATAAAAATTCAAGAGTAAAATCTGACAACGATTTAATCAGTGTTTCCTTAGAATTTATGCTCATAGCTCAGCAGCCAGCTTCTTTCCTGCATGCAGGCTCCTGCCGTAGATCCTCTGAAATCATCTCTATCCAAGACGTTGCTGATTTTCAGCGAAACAGCATCGTTTTCCGTGAGTTTCTGACGAACGTTCATATCCAGAGAAAACATCGGATCGGTGTTGTCCACTCTTTGTCCTGCATAGTTGAAGAACAGATTGACCGAGGTATTTTTCATGTTATACGCAATGTCTGAATGAATGCTCAGTCGGTTTTCTGCACGCTGCCAAAGCGGATTCTTCGTTTTATTCAGCTGCTTCGGATTGCTGCTGGAAATTCCAATATTATAGGAGAACCCCTGCGGCACCGTCCATCCATAGCTCAATTCTACACCCGTATTTTTATACTTATCCGCATTGTAATTCATTTTAAGGCTGGTACTTCCCGGTGCATAATCCGAATAGATGCGATCCGAAATCTCCATGTGATATACATCGAACTTCCACATGCCATGTTCGCCCACCTGCTTCTTCAGCCCGGCTTCATACGTCCAAGCTTTTTCAGACTTCAAGTCCGGATTCGGCAGCGTTGTCGCACTGGTTCCATAACGTTTTGACAGATCCGGCTTTCTCAAGGACTTATTGATATTGATATAAGTAGAAGTCGTATTGTTCATCTTATGCAACAACTGGAACGATGGGCAGAACATGTTCCCTGAATCGCCGGTAAATACTTCACGCGCACCAAACAGGAACTTTGTTTTTTCGTTCAAATCTGTGTCCGTCAAGAAATAAACAGCCCCATAGTTTCTGTCTCGCTCAATCCACTTATTTCTAGATAAATTTCTAAAGCGTTCGTTTTCGAACATACCGCCCGCCGTCAAATCCGTCCAGCCAAGATCCCATTTATTGACTACGTCCGCGCCATAAGAACGGCCCGTGTCTTTACCGCCACTGCCATTATACGTATATTTCCAAGCTCTATCCTGATAGTACGTCGTCACACGCAGATCTTTATTGGTATATGTGATCTGCGAAACATCGTACAGCGTATTGCTGTCATAGGAGCCCGTCTTCGCCAGTGTCTTGGCGTTCAGCGTATCTACATCAGAATGTCTGTCGCTATAGAGGTACATGAAATTCCAATGTTCATTCGGTGTGTAATTTACGTTGACGCTATCGCGGTACATATTGGTCTGATCATACAGAGTGGATGTCGATTTCGAAAGAATTCCTGCATCTTTGATGCCATAGTGCTCATAGGCCACGGACAGCCCTTTCGCATTGACATAGCCTGAAATATTTCTCTGGGTATGATCACCAGCACCCACTACGATTTTGTTTTCGTTATCCTTTTTCGTGATGATATTGATAACGCCCGTCGTCGCATTGCTGCCGTATAAAACAGCTGACCCCCCCTTGACCACTTCGATCCTGTCGATGCTGGTCGCAGACAAGGTTCCCATCTGGAAATAGTAGTCCTGATTCAGAGGAATCCCATTGATCATGATGCTCATATGTCCGGAAATCCCGCGAATCCCCGGATTGCCATTGCCAAATGGAGACTCCGAAATAACAAAGCCAGGAATGTTCTTCATGACTTCCATCACACTCTTGGCACCCATGTTTTCGATCTGCTGTCCAGTGATAACTTCCGTTGCCGCCGGAATTTCCAGATCAGGAACACTGTATTTATTGGCCGTGACCAGTACTTCCCCCAACTGGTACACCTCTGCCTCCGCAGCCATACTCTGCATCCCCGAGAGGGCTGCCAAAACCATCGCCCCGATCACGATTTTCCCTTTCAATTTCATTGCTTTCCTCCTCAACAAATTGAATGATATAATGTAAAAAGCATTCACTTTTCACTTTCTACCATTCATTTTTGATTTATCTTTCCTTAATCTAGCAAGTACAACGACTTTATTGTCAAGGGGAAATTTATGGAAAATAAAGAATTATACTTTACCACAGGCGAATTGGCCCGGCTCACCGGTCTATCCAAGCAGCTTCTGATCTTCTATGACAAAAAGAACTTCTTCACCGCCACCTCGACAGGGAGCAACGGCTATCGGTATTATCTGCTCTCCAAGTATTTCCAGCTCAAGATACTCATCACCCTGCGCAAGATGGACATCCCTTTGGAAGAAATCTATCAATACTTGCAACATGGAAGCGATGAGTTTCTTCTTAACATCTATAAGCGGAAGCTATCCGAGTACCAGGAGCAGATGAAGCAGCTGCAAAAGAAAAGCCAGATCCTCGAAAAACGCATCCAGTCCATGGAACGTCAGCCCCATCTCATTTTGAACCGGATATTTATCACCGAGCTGGAGAAAGAACGCCGATATTACCGCTGGGATATAGACATGTCTGCCCCAGTCAAAGAGCGCGTCTCGCAAATGGCTGCGGCTCTCCGTCCCTATCTGCAAGACGAGAACTGCTTTCGAGACAGCATTCTCGGCTTTATTTTACCGTCAGCCTCCCTGCACCAGGAGCAGCCTGCTACCAGCTACTCCTTCCTGACGCACTACATCCCGCACATGCCTGGCATAAAAGAGAAAACCGTACATACCATGAAGCCGGGCGTCTATCTCAAAATCCACGGATATGGTCATTATGGCGTCATTGATGCAGAAACGAAACGCGCCCTTTTGGACTTTATCGGAAAGAATCATATGAAAGCCGATGATCACTTCATGGTATTTCCCCTGAGTCAGTATTGGATGACGGGGCAAAGCCGATGGATCATGACCACCATGATTCGGATTGACTCTTGAAAGTAAAGCCGCTTTACACTGTCATCATATCATAAAGAAAAGCAGGTCCGTCGCTGACGTCCTGCTTTTTTCTTGTCACATACGAATCCCCATCGCATGCAGCCTTTACTTCTTCCAATGCTGCGGGATATAGACGATATTCATCCTTTCATCTGCCCCATAGTGGATCTCACAGTCCACACCATAGAGCTTCTTGATGAAATCCGGTGTCAGAAGCTCCTTCGGCGTCCCTGCGCCGACCACTTTCCCGCCCTGTATCGCGATCAGCCTATCACAATACATCGCCGCGATATTCAGGTCATGCACAGCCGCGACCACGGTATGCCCGAGACTCTTCACGATATCCATGATCTGGAGCTGGTACTTGATATCGAGATGATTCGTCGGTTCATCCAGCACGAGGCACTCTGAGCCCTGCGTCAGCGCACGCGCCAGGATGACGCGCTGCTGCTCGCCGCCGGAGAGCGTCGAGAAATTTCTGTCTTCGAAGCCATGGAGCCCCACGATATCCAGCGCCTCATGCGCCAATCGGTAGTCCTCTTCGTTATCCCGCTCCATCATCTTCTTATGCGGCGAACGCCCCATGAGAACGACATCGAGCACGGAGAAATCGAAATTGTAGTAATTGTGCTGCGCCACGACTGCGAGCATCAGCGCCGACTGCCGATACGACAGCTCATCCAGCACTTTCCCGTCAAAGAGAATCCTCCCCTCGCTCGGTTTCTGCACGCGATAGACACATTTCAGAAAAGTACTTTTCCCACTGCCATTGGGGCCAATGATCCCTAAGAACTCTTTCGGCGAAAGGTGCAGATCGATCCCCTTCAAGATTTCCTTCTTCCCGATGAAATATTTCACCGCCTCTGCCAGTATCTCCATCAGTCATTCCCTCCAAAGCCATACGTCTTCTTGATCATCAGATAGATAAAGCTCGGCGCGCCGATCATAGAAATCAGGATGCCGATAGGCAGCTCGGTGTGCGGAATGATGATGCGGCACAAGCCATCGCAGATGACAAGGAAAATCGCCCCCGTCAGCGCCGATACGGGGATCAGCCGCTTATGATCCGGTCCCGTGAACATGCGGATGACATGAGGGATAATGAGTCCCACGAAGCCGATCATACCCGCTGAGTAGACCGCAAAGCCGACAATGAGTGAGGAAATCAAAAGATACCACTGCCGATAGGCATGAAGGTCTGTCCCCATGGTAATGGCCGATTCATCCCCTAGAAGCATCAGATTCAGCACGCGGCTTTGTGTCCAGAAGAAAATAACCGAAGCCATGATGATCGGCGCAATGATCGCAAGCTCTCCCCACTTGGCTCCCGCGAGACTTCCCATCATCCAGTATGCGATGGTCTGCATGCCTTCTTTATTATTCGCAAAGTACACGATAAAGCTGGAAAACGCCCCGCACACCGCCGAAAGCGCCATGCCGGCGAGAAGCAGCTTCATCGAGTTCGAGCGCCCACCCAGATTCGATATGAAAAGCACCGCCAGTGAAATCGCAAAGGCACCGATAAATGCCGCGATTCCCACGAAATTCGGCCCCAGTGCGGCTCCTACACCTAGAAGAATCGCCGACGTCGCCCCCAGTGATGCACCGGAAGAAATCCCTAATATATAGGGATCCGCGAGCGGATTCTTCACGATCGCCTGCATGATGACACCGCACACCGCCAGCCCGCAGCCAACAAGGGACGCCAGGATCACGCGCGGCAGACGAAGCAGCCAGACGATATCATGGACCGGCCCCTGCCCGGGTGCCGTGATGGGCTCTCCGCTGGTAAACTGCGCAAGCACCGTCTCGTAAATTTCACGAACCGGCAGCTTCACCGTCCCGATGCTGAGCGCCCAGAACAGGGAGAGTACGAGCAGCAAAGCAAGCAGGATCAAAAGACAGGCAAATCCGATTTCTCTAAACAATTTCTGCATCTTATCCCTCTTCTTGATCATTATAAAAAATGCACAATTTTATTATACACAAAAAGCATTTTCATTAGAAGAAAAATCAGTGCCATCCCTTTTTCGGTTTTATTGATAAAGGCGGCTCTGCTTTTCCTGAATTTCTGCCATCAATGATCGGATGCGTATCTGTAAGGCTCCCGTACTGACTCCCTGATCCAGCGAGATCATAGTGTAGCGCTTCCCTGCCCGTTCCAGCCTTTCCTGCAGCGCATCTATCGTCGTCATATCCCAGCCGCAGCTGGTCGACTGCAGCTGCACGAAATGCAGATAAGGATTCGTACATACCATTTCCGCAGTCAATAAAGCCTTCTCCCGGAATGTGGGCGTATCGTCTCCCTCATGCTGCAGCAAGTACAATCCTTCTGCCGACAGTACAGGAATACCCAGCCCTGCCATCACAGCGGGGATCCCCTTATTGATTTCCGGATCCAGATGATAGCTTCGTCCGACCAGTACCAGTGCGTTTTTCTTTTCTCGTTCGATCCATGCCAGGGCATCCTGTGTTTTCTTTCTCAGCCGCACCTTATAGTCATGCTGTGCCTTCTCTGCTGCCGCCGTGGCGCGCCTCAAAGCATCTGATGTCACCTCTGGAAGGTTCTCCCTCATGAAAGAAATCAACGACTGATGATCATGAAAAGAAATCTGCGGGTGATAGAATGGAATACCGGCTGCAGAAATCTGCTCCTTCATCTGCTCTGCCAATACATCCCCATAGGATGCATGTGTCGCTTCATCAATGTCCGGCTCCTCTTTTCCCCCGCTTATCACAGGCATCCAGATACAGTCAGGCTTACATGGTTCCAAAAAGTACATCAGATGTCCGTGGGCCAGCCTGCAGGGATAACAGTAAATCCCATGCGGCATGGTCACGGTACTCTTTCCGAGTGATGCTGCATCAAAAGCAGAGAGAATGACGCGATACCCAAGTGTCTGCCAGAAGACCTTCCAGTAAATCATGTCTTCCCATCGCCCCAGCACCGCCGGAATACCCATTGTTTTTTCGGCCGACGGATTTACCTTCGATGACTGCAGCAGCTGGTTCTTTTCCCACTCATAGAGATTTGGCACCTTTCGAGAAACAAAACGCTCTTTCGCCAGCAGCCGTTCGCCGTAAGAGCATCGATTTCCTACAATAAAGCCATGTCCATTGGAAAAGGTTTTTTTCTGCAAAAGGCAGTGATTCCCGCACCCCGGGCAGCGGCTTGACTCTTCCCTGACAGTCAGTTTTCGTATTTCATCCGCAGAAAGCATCTTCGACCGTGCCGCCCGCGGCATCCTTTTCTTCGTCAAGAGCGCCATCCCATAAGCACCCATGATGCCGGAACCATTCGGACGAATGACGGGATGCCCGACCAGTGTCTCAAAGGCACGCAGAACAGCATCATTCTGAAAGGTTCCCCCCTCTACCACGATATGCGATCCCAGCTCCTCTGCCGAGTCCAGGTGCATCACCCGGAACAGTGCATTTTTCACGACAGAAAGACAAAGTCCGGATATCAGCCCGCCTGTATCCACATTTTCGTTTTGCACCTGATGCACCTTGCTGTTCATCAATACGGTACAATGATGCCCCAGATCCAGACAATATGGGGCGTGCACCGCCTTCTCTACAAATTCATCCATTGAGAGTCCCATGGACTCAGCAAAGGTTTCCAAAAACAAGCCGCAGCCGGAAGCACAGGAACCATTCAAAACGATTTTCTGAATTTTCCCCTCACTGACACGGATATACTTCATATCCTGCCCGCCGATATCCAACAAGTCTGTAATCTCCGGGCAGAAGAAACGAGCCCCCTCCAAGTGTGCGACCGTTTCCACTTCTCCGGTATCGATCTGAAAAGCCTGTTTTAAAAATGCCTCTCCATATCCGGTGATGCCGGATGCAGCAATGGAAATGCCCGCAGGCAGCGCTGCATACATGGCAAGAAGCATCGTCCTGGCCGTCTCAAGCGCATCAGCCTCATTCTTCCTGTAATCCTCATAACAAATCCGTCCCTCTTCATCCACAAGAACCAGCTTGATCGTCGTAGAGCCCGCATCCATCCCCAGCCACAATCTGGCGGGCGGCTGAGGCATCGGACTTCGGGGCAGCTTAAAACGTTCATAACAGCGTCGAAAGCTGCTATACGCTGCCGTATCTTGAAAAAGCGGCTCCAGTCGTTCGACAGTCGTTTCTTTGGAATACCCCCGCTCCCAAAGTCTCTTCACATCGTTCCATGCAGCCGGAGCGGCTTCCCGCCCCAGCAAAGCCGCTCCCCAGGCGCAATAAAGCTCTCCGTGCGTGACCGGAAGGACATCTGCCGAAGAGATTCCGATCGTCTGCAGGAAGCCGCGTCGAAGCGCCGGCATGAAAGCGAGCGGGCCGCCTAAAAGCGCCAGCTTTCCCTGTATCGGCCGCCCTTTGGCCAGATCAGAAAGCGCCTGATTCACCACCGCCTGGAAAATAGATGCTGCCAAATCCGCTTTACCCGCCCCCTGGTTCATCAGCGCCTGAATATCTGTTTTCGCATAGACCCCGCAACGAGACGCAATGGGATAGAGAGGCGCCCCATTTTCTGCCAGCGCATTCAACGTCTGGATATCCACGCCGAAGAACGCCGCCATATGTGCCAGGAATGTGCCTGTCCCACCCGCACATTTCCGATTTGTTCTGAGATCCATCTCGCCATTTCTCTCGAAATACATCATCCGCGCATCTTCCCCACCCAGAGAAACAGCCACATCGACCTCGGGGTGAAACCTCCGCAAGGCCTCTGTCTCTGCCTGCACTTCATCCACGAAAGGAACCTGCAGCGCCGAAGAGAACTCAGCCGCCCCCTTCCCCGTAAAAGCCAGATGCAATGCCCCCTCGCGCACTTTCGCCATCAGCTGCCGCCACAGTATTCGGAGCGTTTCCCGCACGCGATAATGATGCGGCACATACGCAGAGTACATCAGACGCCCCTCCGCAGAAAGCGCGACCACTTTGACAGCGGTGGACCCGATATCAATTCCTACTGAGATGGACTCCATGTCGGTAACCCCTTTCCTAAAAAAACTCTCAATAGATAGACTTAGATTGGCTATCTATTGAGAGTATTTTAACATATTTCTACCATTCTTTATGGAAACATTGGTGAAACCATGGAATCAGGTGCAGTCAGTATCCCCTTAGAACTTGAACTGGGCAGAGATCGCATACGTTCTTGGCGCGCCGAGACCGATGTTATTGTTGCCGGCTGCATACCAATAGTCTTTATCAAAGAGATTGTAGCACCACGCAGAAAGTGTCACTGGCTGTTTTCCGAAATGCGTATCCCAGGAAACGCCCAGATCCACCAGCGTCTGCCCGCCGATTTTAATCGGTGCATCATAGCTGGCTGTATTTCGAATCAAAGCAGAACCGGTATAGGTCAGACGTCCTGTCACCTGAAGCGCATCTGTCGGCTTGTACATCAGCGCCAGATCTGCCGACCACTTCGGCATCGCATCTACGCGTCTGCCGTCATTCAGCCCTTTCTGTGTCTTTGTCTGTTTGGAGTCCAGATAAGATACGCCGACGATGTAGCTCAGTTTCTTTCCGGCATCGCCAGACAGAGAGTATTCGATCCCGCGATTTCTCTGTTCTCCATCCAGTTTATACGCTTCTGTGCCATCCCCATTCGGCACAGCGATCCCATTGGCTTTTTTGATTTCGAAGAAACTTAAAGTGCTTAACGTATCTCCATTCTTATACTTGAAGCCAAATTCGTTCTGTTTTGTTTTAGACGGTGGAAGGATTTCATTTCTATTGCTATAACTCTGTCCCACTGTATTGCCCTGTACAAAGTTTTCGGTATGGCTGGCATATACAGCCACATTGGGCGTGATTTTATAATTCAAGCCCAAGATCGGAGCGGTCGCGCTGGACTTCACGACATGTCCCTTCTGGTCATCTTCCTTGACTTCATGTCCATGATAACCAAAAGTAAAGTGCAGTCTGTCATCTGGAGAACTCAGTGTATTCACCAAAGTCCAGCCACTCATGATATCCGACTGGCTGGGATTGATGGCATCCCATACTACATTCGGACGAGCAGAAGATGTTCCGCTGTAAATGTTTCCGGTAATATTATACCTATTAGCCGCACTTACATTGGTATCTTTTTCTCTTGTGAATTTCGTCCAGTCAAACATGGCTGCCCATTCATTTTTCCACTGCCCTACATTAAATTTTCCTTTGAATCCGGTATTGGCATACGTGTAGTGATGGAAAACCGGCATCTGTGTATAGGTACCTTTGTAATTCCCATCAAAATCAATCAATTGACGACCAGACCACTGCTGCAGCCAGCTGGAATAATCCTCCCAGCGCCAGCCAAAATTGCCAAACCAGGTCAGATCATCTGACAAATACTGCTCATGATTCAAAATAAAAGTGGTGTTTTCATATTTATCATTGGACCAGTGCGGAGAAAGATTCTTTTTATTATTCGGTACCTTTGGAAGACCGCTCAAGCTGCCTAGGCCAATGGTATTGGACCGACCATACTGGTTGTCATAGTCGTAGCTGAAGAAAATATTGGTCTTGCTGCGTTCAGCGCGATGGTCGATATTCACTGCAATATCTCTCTTGTAATCTCTGGTACCATCTACAGCGAGACTCCCCGTCGCATTCAACGCATTGATGCGCACGCCCCAGGCACCATCTTTGCCAAAACGTTTACCCACATCGACCGTCTGCGTATAGTAGGAATCACTAGACCAAGAAAGACCCGCATTCAGCATTGGCTTTTCCTGTGCTTTTTTCGTTGTGACGCCGACCGTCCCGCCGACAGAGCCTGCCATGAAAATGCCAATCCCATTGACACCAATGTTTGGCCCTGCCAGTACTTCGACGCGATCCATATAGTTGGTCGGCATGGTCATCTGATGACTCATGCTGGGGATGCCATTCATACTCCAACTGCCGCTGCCTGCCGAGAAACCGCGGATATACAGGTTCGTATCCGTAGACCCATGTGTAACACGGACAGATGGAGACAGAGACAGCACATCCATCACACTTCTCTGCGGCTGGGAAAAGGTTTCCATCGCCTTCTTGGTAAAAGTCATCTGTTCAAACGGTGTATCCAGTACATCTTTGCTTCCCAGCGTTCCCACATTCTGTTTGGTCCCGACCATACCAGATGCGACCGGTGCCAGCTGCGCGGTATCTGCATCATAGCGATCAGCTGTGACGATCACTTCATCGAGCTGAGTGCCCGCTGCCAGTACCCCCCCCGAAATTCCGTTTGCTACCAATAATGCGGCTACCAGCCATGCTGCTCGTTTTTTGTTCATAATCTCTCTCCTTATATGAACTCTGATAAGAAACGTCTGCACTCTCATTTGATCCCTCGTGATTATTGTTTTGGGCTTCTCTTGATTCTCACAATCTGAACAAAATGACTCATGCATCCCTAATATATGATAAGCCTATTATAAAGTAGTGGGTTACCCTCAGGTCAATACATTTTTAACATTTACTCAAAATAGCTCGGATACAACCCCCGCGCAAAGATATCTATAGCATCCTTCACGCGAACCGCCGGACAGCGGATCGTATAGAAGGGTATCGCATATACCCTTCTATTTTTGACAGCGCTGATCTCCTGCAAAGCAGGATGAGTATACACAGACGCCAGTGTTTCCTCATCGATTTCCGGTTTCGACTGAATAAAGATGATATCCGGATTCTCCGCGACGGCCGTTTCCAGACTCATGATTTCTGTATTTCCAACGCTCTCGACCTCTTTCCCCAAGACATGACCGCCCAGGCGAGTCACAATATCTCCTGGCAGTGTGCGCGGCGTATACACATGCAGATCCTTCGCAAGACTGCCTATTAGCAGTACCTTAGGATGCGTATTCTGTCTGGCACCGTAATCCGCATAGGTCTTTAGCCTGTTTTGAATATCTCCACAGATCTCTGTTGCCTTTGTGCTGTTCCCGACAATGTTTCCGATATCTTCAATGTACTTCAATTCATCTTCTACGACATGCTTCTGCAGAAATTCCGCATTATTCATCATAGTCATATACACAGGCACATGCCGCTCATGCCAGAAATTCCACGTCCCGATAGAATTGGCTCTTCCAGTGAAATCGAAAAGCCAGCCCAAAATAAAATCCGGATGCAGCGTCACTGCCGTTTCCTGATTCAGCGTGTACTTCGTCATCAGTGGCAATGTCGGATAGATCTTTTGATTTTCTTCAGTCAAATGACGAGCATCATCAATCCCTGACACAGCCACAATCTGATCTTTGGCTCCCAGTTCCAACAATGTCTCGAGTGAATTCTGCCAAAGGGCGATGATCTTCTGCGGCGGCTTTTCATACACCGTCGATACCGCATGCCCCTGGCTGTCATAGTTCTCTATGGTCACAGGAAATGACTGCCCCTGTGCAGCAACTGCAGCGGATACGGCAGCCTGCTCCTGATTTTCCATACCGCATCCACCAAGCAGCAATGCCGCTCCCGCAAAAGCGATTCGTACATATCGTTTCCAATTCATTTGTATTTCCTCGTAGAGTAATTATACATCTCATAGTCTTCCATTATTTATATATTATGGTATTATAAAGCCATGGGTAACCCACAAGTCAACAGAAAGTCAACACACACATGGATACTACCAAGAAATATCTAACCATTCGTAAATTCAGTGAATTAACACACACAACCACTGATACATTAAAGCACTACGACGCACTAGGTCTGCTGAAGCCGGCCTATATCGGAGAAAACCATTACCGATATTATCTACCGGAACAATCGCTGGTGCTCACGCGTATTCTCTTCGGCAAAAATGCATGCATCCCCCTTAAAGAAATTCGAGACTTTATTTCAGCAGAGGATCATGAGGCAACGCTAGCCAAATACAATGAGATTTCTCAAACACTGAAAAGCAACACCAGAGAAACCACTGCCATCCTGAATACCATCAGCAATCTTCGCTATTACTATCAAATCTCGAAACGTCACACGCCAAAGACTTTTTTCGAATTATATTTACCGGAGTGGTTTATTATCACCTCCGACAAAGCAAAAACAGATCACCAATTGGAATCCTCCGAATCTAATATCGCCAATCAGCTTTTTTTAGATGGGTTCTCTGATGAAAAATGGCCGCATTATCTATTGCAGGCACTTTTTACCTCTGATGATGTTGCCAAGAAAGACTTCACGCAAGCAACCTATTTTTTAAAAATTGATCATCCAGAAAAACATAAGAAAGAAGAAATTCAATTCATTCCCAACGGCGAATGGATCTGCATGCTTTTCTACGTATGTGGACGAAACATGGCAGAATGTGTCCACTTTTATCTGGATGCGCTCAAAAAAGAAAACCAATCTATTAAAGGCCCCATTTTTATCATGGACATCGTCAACTGTCTCGTCACCTCAAAGTCAGAAGATTACTGCACCATGATCTATGCCATGAAAGAAAAACAAAGCTATGAAGAATACTGACACACGTGAAGTCATCATGATTTCTATCCGCCTATCCAGTAAAAATCTCCAGGCCGATTATTATCCATTCATTCTTGAACCGGAGGCACGCCACCTATTTCTAAAGAAGCTGGCTTCACACTTCGCCGCCCGAACAGACCTTTTGGATATTCAGCAGCACTTGGATGAGATACTCTTGACTCTGGACGGCCATCAAGCAGAAAGTTATACATTTGCTCTCACACTGCCACGCTTGATTTCTACCACTCTGGATACATGCAATGCCTGCGCTAAAAGCCAGCAATGGTTTCACAGCCTGTCAGCCTGTGTCGCAATGGATGCCGGTCTTTCCCGCCCTATACGCCTTTTCATCTCAGACACGATCCCACCCATCATTCAATGGACAGGTCTTCATGCTGACAGAGTCTCCACTCTTACCCAAGAAATGGCCGCTAGCCATTCGCCCTCCTGTCTGATCACACATGCGCTTTACAAAAGGCTATCCCCTTCCATCCAGTCAAGATACACGACACTTTATTATCTCCATCACATCTGCTGCTATTGTGCAGAATAATAGCAAAATCTTACAAGTAAAAACGCCCGAAGACTATAGCCTTCGGGCGTTTTCATTGGTAAGATTTCAGGAAAGTACTTTCCCTTCTTCGACCCAGCTTCTCAATTCATGCATTTCCTCCAGCAGTTCCGCATGGGTCAGTTTTTCATGCGGTTCATATTCGATAACGATGTCCGCATCCTCGGTATATGTCCCTGCCCAATGCATGATCTGCCGAATATCTGCCGTTCCATGATGATAGTCCAGATGCTGGTCTGCTTTGCCGTCATTATTATGCACATGGAATCCTTTGACGCGTTTGCCGTAAGTCGCCAAAAAGCGTTCTATATCCAGTCCGTTTACATTCGCGTGCCCGATATCGATCAAGGACAGCGCATGAGGGATATTTTGGAAAATCTGGAAATATTCCTCATTACTGAACAGATGGACGCCATGCTCCTGCCGGCACAGATTTTCGATCACGAAATTTACCTTCATCTGCGCTGCCATATCCGTCAGTTTTTCCATGACCCAATAGGCATTCTTCTGCTTTTGCGGAATTTCTTCCGGCTTAAATTGCAGCTGCGAATAATGGAATACCACATGGCGCACCTGATTCTGCATCGCCAGTGCAAATACCTTTTTATAGCTTTCCATGAGCCATACATTCTCTTCGGATCCGATGTCTGAGGTCGCCTCGATGTTCACATACGGCCCATGAAAGGTCAAGGGGCATGTCATCTGCGGGACTTTTGCCGCCAAAGCCTGCCAATAGGCTTCATCATGTGTGAATGCGGTAAATTCAATGCCGAAGTCAGGATCTTTGTTGCTCTCGATCCAGTCAGCAAATTCTGCGAAATGCTTCATTCCTACGATGAGATCACTGATGAAATATTTCATGACTACTCCTCCGGATACCCGATATTGGCTTCCGTCGCCTTGTCAAAGAAGTGTAATGCATGCTGATCGACTTTCCAGTAGGCTTGCGATCTTCCCTGGAGAATATCTTCTCGCATAATGGAGATGACATCCGTTCCATTGACAGTAAAATAATATCCCACACGGCTTCCATAGTCTTCATGATACTGAATGGTCACAGGGATGCAGCCCTCTCCCGGCTCTGCCTGCAGCGTCACATCCTCCGGACGAACCCCCGTCTTGACCTCCGCCTGATGGGCAGCGATTCTCTTCATCCATCGATCCGATAATGCCAGATCTACGCCGTTCATTTTCATCTGATTTCCTGCAATGGGCGCATCAAATATATTCATCGATGGTGACCCGATAAACTTGGCGACGAAAATATTCGCAGGGCGATGATATACCATGTGCGGCGTATCGAGCATCTGGATTTTACCGTTATTGATCACGGCGATGCGCTGTCCGACTGTCATGGCTTCGATCTGGTCATGCGTCACATAAATCATAGTCTGACCATACATTTCATGGAGTTTGACCAGTTCTTTTCTGGCATGTCCTCTGAGCTGCGCGTCCAGGTTGGACAAAGGTTCATCGAGCAGGAAGAAATCAGACTGCTTCACAATGGCTCTCGCCAAAGCGACGCGCTGTCTCTGTCCGCCGGACAATTCTCTGGGGAGACGTTTTTCCAGACCGCCCAGATTCAGAATATCCACCGCATCCGCCACACGTTTTTTGATTTCCGCTTCCGGGATCCTGTTCACACGAAGGCCATAAGAAATATTCTTTTCTACGGTCATATGCGGGAATAACGCATAGTTCTGGAAAACCATGCCGATATTTCTATCCCCGGGATCCATATTGTTCGCGAGCTTCCCCTTCAGAAGCAGTTCGCCGGAGGTGATGGTTTCCAAGCCGCTGATCATTCGAAGGATCGTAGATTTACCACAGCCGGAGGATCCCAAAAGAATCAGTCTTTCCCCATCTTTGATGGAAAGATTCAGTCCTTTGATGACCTCCGTTTTACCAAAACGCTTGACTACATTTTTCATTTCAATACTATACATAACGGTTACCTCATCATTTAATTCCAGAGTGAGCAAATGTGCCGATAATAAACTTCTGGCAGACAGAGTACAGGCCTAACGGCAGCAGCATCGTCAATGTAGCTACGGCCATGGTGACCGGTACGTCCGTGCCGCCTTCCGAGCTGACAAACATCTGGAGTGCCAGGGACAGCGTATAATTGGCCTCGCTCTTGATCATAATGGCCGGCCATACATATTCATTCCATGAATTGATAAAGAAGATAATGCCAATGGACAGGATAGCCGGTTTGATAATCGGAACTACAATCGTCCGCAGTCTATGCAAATGAGAGGCATGCTCGAGCGATGCCACTTCCATCAGCGACATCGGAATGCCCTTCATGTACTGTCTCAATAGGAAGATCCCCGTCGCATCTGCCAGCTGCGGAAGCGCGACGCCATAAATGCTGTCTACGAGGCCCATATCCGATAAGGTGATGTAGTTGGGAACCATGGTGACGGTAAATGGAATGAAGATCGTGCTGATCAGGAGAAAATACAAGACCGTTTTCCCCTTGAAATGGAAAAAGACAAATGCATACGCAGCAAAGACGCCTGTCGCCAGCTTGAAGAGCGTCACCAGACTGGCAATGATAAACGTATTGGATAAGATCTGTGCAAAGCGAATGGTTGTAAATACTCGTTCATAGGCAGAGAGTGTAGGTGCCTGAGGAATCAGTGAGGAAGACGTGAATGCCTCACTCATGGTTTTAAACGATGTGGACAGCGAAAACAGAAGCGGATACACCAGCATCAAAACCAGTATGATGAAAATCACATGCCACTTGATTTCTGAGGTATCAATTTTCATAATAGACCCCTTTTTCTACATAACGGAATTCCAGATACAAAAGGACGAAGAAAATAAGCATGGTCACAATAGCAAGCGCCGCAGACATGCCCGTCTCGTAATAGGTAAACGCATAGTCATATCCCTGATAAATAATATTCGAGCTGGCATCGTTGGGCCCGCCTTGCGTCAGTACCTTGATCGGCGTAAAAACGTACTGCAGCCCCTGCACAATGGTCATGATCAGGATGTAAACCGCCGTAGAAGAAGTGAGGGGCATGACAATATTCGTAAAAATACTGCGGTTCGAAGCTTTTTCCAGTTTGGCTGCCTCTATCAATTCTTCAGGGACGCTGTTCATCCCGGAAAGAAGAATCAGAAAATTATAACCAAACGCTTTGTATACAGCGACTAAACTGATGACCACGATAACCAAGCCGGGGGTTTTGGACCACGCCGGAAGGTTGATCCCAAAGTTCTCTGCCACAGCGGCCACCGGACCTGACACCGGGTTAAAGATCCACTGAAACAGTATGGCACCCACGACAAGCGCGATCAGCGATGAGGAAAACAGCAGCGCCTTATAGACATGCTTTCCTTTCTTCATCAGGAACGTATTGATAAAGGATAATACATAAGGCAGCAGGAAATTGAACAGAACCAGAATGACGATATACAAAAGCGTATTCTGCACCACTTTGAGCGTCACCGGATCTGTCAGCAAATTGACATAGTTCTGCAAAGCCACAAATTTCATATTGGGCGCAACCATATTCCATCTAAAAAAGCTCAGGTACAAGGTATATGCCAACGGATAGAACATGAAAACCATAAAAACGGCCAAGGATGGCAATATAAAAAGCGCCGCCAATCTTTTTTCTTTGTCCCGATAGGTGCCACTTTCAGGTGAAAGTTTCATTGATAGATTCTCCAATCATACATAAAACAAATATAAGAGGGCCGAAACATCTGGCCCTCTTATATTCAGGAAAACGCTGATTCAATCGCAGAGTTCGATTTAATCAGTGTTTCCTTCGGAATCACAAATTGCAATCAATCATTTCAAAAGAGCATTCAAATCATCCTGCGCTTTTTTCAACGCTGCCATTGGTTCTTCACCAGACAGGATCTTATCTCTGGTATCTGCAAACATTTTTTCAGCCTTGACACCCACATCCCCAGGGAATGCTACCCACGGCGAAAGTGTCGGCAGTTCATCAAAGGCAACCTTGAGAGCCGGAGTCTTGGTCATCGCTTCTTTGATAGCCGGATCCTCTACGACTTCCTGACGCGGCGGCAGGTATCCGGTATTGATGGTCCACTGCGCCAGATATTTCGGCTGCATGATGAATTTCATGAATTCCCAGGCTGCCTGCTGTTCCTCTTTAGACTGTGCCGTCACAGCAAGGAAGTTGCCGCCCGCAGGGATCTGTACTTTCTTATCGCCAAAAGCAGGGAACGGGCAAGCCATGACATTGAATTTGGAAGACTGGGTGACCGTGCCGATCTTCGCACTGGTTCCCATCAGAATGCCGACCTTTCCGCTGTAGAAGGAAGCAATCCCTTCATCGGCTGCGATATGAAGCGCAGACTGGTCTTTCAAAACCATATCTGCATACAGCTGATAGGCATCGGCAGATTCTTTGGATGCAAAAACCGCTTTGTTCTTATCATCGAGGATCTTCGCGCCATTCGAGGTCAGCAGACCCTGCGTCGCCCAGTTGTCCTGATATTCCTGCATATAGAATCCATACTCGCCGGTCTTATCATGAATGGCCTTGGAGGCAGCGCGCACCTCTTCCCATGTCTTTGGCGGATTCTTCGGATCCAGACCAGCCGCAGTGAACAGGTCCGGGTTGTAATAAATAATCGGCGCACTGATAGAGAACGGGAGCCCTACCTGTTTATTGCCCACCTTCGCCAGTTCCAGGACATTTGGCAAAAAGCTCTTTTCGACAAAATCCTTATCTTTTTCAGACGCTTTTTCCAGATCTGCCGGAGTGACATACTTGAAGTTCTGATCAAAATACTTCAGATAATTGTACCCGATCATGGCAATAGACGGCGATTTGCCGGAAGCCACATCGGCCTGCAGATTCTTCATCAGTCCAGGATACATGTCCGGATTATACACTTCCTTGACGATGATCTTATCCTGCGACTTGTTGAAATCATCGACCATCTGTTTAATGACCGGTGCACCAAAGTTTTTGGTATACACATGCCAGAATGTAACGACCGTTTTCCCATTTTCTTTAACAGCCGCCTTATCCTGTGAAGCACCGCCACCACAACCTGCTGCCAGCGAAACCATGAAAAGGCTCGCTACAGCAAAACACAGCCATTTCCAAATTTTTTTCACATTACCCCTTCTTTCTAAAATTTTACCCCATAATTACGATACCAATGATTCGTGATTCCGTAATACCCCCATCGCTCGCCATAATCTCAGCCATAAGGCCATACATTCGATAGAAGTATCTAGTTCGATTCAATCTTAGCATAAAGTATATACAAATAAAATATTCTTTCTATATTGGCATAGTCATCACGTTCTATAATGTCTCCACGTTATCCAATAAGCAGGGATTTTGATCTTTTTTTGAGAAATCACTTCCCCATGCGGCGAATCATTACAGATGAGGTACATACTTATCACTTGCATCTGATGATGCCATGAGAACACGGCAGACGTCATCATCCATATTTCATAGAAACACGAAAAAAGCCAGCACCGTGATCGGTACTGGCTTTCAGGCTGGTGACCCAAGAGAGATTCGAACTCCCGACACCTTGATTCGTAGTCAAGTGCTCTATCCAGCTGAGCTATTGGGCCATGTGGCAGGGGCAGAGGGACTCAAACCCCCAACCTACGGTTTTGGAGACCGTTGCTCTATCAATTGCGCTATGCCCCTATCTGTTTGATGGAAGTCATCATCCATGTGACTTATATATAATAACAAATCTTTCTGGAAATTGCAAGGGGTTTTTGAAAAATATTTTTGAAAAAGTTGGAGGATTCAGAGGTTGCGGTTTTGATGGGGGTAGTGGCGGCTTCGCCGCCTCGCCCCCGCTGAGCCTTCAACCCCTGAACCTGCTCTCCCTCTTTTGCAAACAATCAAGGGGCAACACACCCCGTGGGCAAAGTTTGAAAGCAGGAATGATTAGTAGCTAGGGATTAGTGGCTAGGGATTAGGAGCCTCAAGTGGCTGGTGACTTGAATACTACTTTGGGGCATCGCCCCATATATATTCGCGGCGAAGCCGCCACCACCATTCCTAATTCCTCATTCCTAATTCCTCATTCAGGTCGAGCTTTCATCCCCAATCAAGGAACGCCCCGTCCAACGGGCTAACCCTGAACCCCGAACCCTGAACCCATAAACCCGTTTCCCGCCATCTGAGGCGGCCGATCTCACGCCATTATTTGATGTACGCGGTCGCTTTCAGCATGAACATGTTGTCCATCTTCTTGCCGCCCATGTCTTTGGCGTTGAAGCCGTAGTTGGCTTCGACGAGGAGGCCGCGCATGGGGACGAAGGAGGCTTTGGCAAGGTAGAATTTCGCACCGCCAAAGTTATTGTTATTATTGGACGGATCAGCATCAGTCAGCGCATCCATCTTATCGGCGAAGTAAGCCGGCATCTTCATGCCATTCCAATTTTTGTACACGTGTCCGGTATACTGGTCGACGATATCATTGCTGGATCCGCCGAAGTAGGTGCCTGCCTGGCTGTAGACGTAGTCGACGCCGATGGAGAAGGACTTGGCTTTGAGGACATTCGCTTCGCCGTAGTGAATGCCGTAGTTATAGCTGTACGGACGTTCATTGTTCAGCGGAAGTTTTCTGAGGTTCTTGACGAATTCGCCCTGAACGCGGAGCATCGGGGTGACATTGTAGGAGCCGGCGAAACCGTAGGCTTTCGCGATATGACCGACAGGGCCGCAGGCTTTCATGCCGTAAGCGTGAACTTCCCACTGGCCCGGTTTCTTGTAGATATAGGAGGCGTAAGCGACCGGTACATCTTCGTCATCACCCCAGCCCATGACGACATCTCTCCCCATTGGGTAAAGGGTATCATTTCCATTATTATAATATCCATACTTACCGGAAGTCAGAGCTGTCAATGCGGCACTGGTAGGAGCTACTTTTGCAGCAATCATTCCAGCAAGTGGTGGATTCACGCCTTTGATCTGGTTAACGATATCGTTTACGTTACCTATCAAATCCTGAGTAGACTGGCTACCGGTAATTTTTTCCGTTGCTGTATTTAATATCGGGCCAAGCGTTGGGTCGGCTTTTACTGCGTCAGCTACAACTTTATTTGTTTTCAGTTCATTCAGCAATTTGCCTTTCGCAATATCAGATACCTTGACGCCATGCATCATCGGGCCGGTGTATGCGTAGTTGATATTCGTCGCGCGGCCGAAGGCGAGGGTGAGGCGGCCGCCTTTCAGGTAGTCGCCGAAGGAGGCAAAGACGCCTTTGACTTCGCCGTCATAGGTGTAGCCGGTGACGCCCATCTTGACCGGGAACTGGCCGATACCGATGAGGTTCTTGGACGGGCCGAAGGGGAGCTTCGAGGTATCCTGTTTCGGTCCGAAGTGGTAGGTGGTCCACAGACGGTTCAGGTGGAAATCGCCATCGCCGTAACCATTGCGGGGCTTGGTCTGGCTCGTGTCCTTCGGATCGATGCGGTTCACATCGTAGCTTTCTTTGCCATTCATGTCTAGGATGGTTTCGGTCTGGCTGTAGAGGTGGACGCGGTCGTTGACGGGGGTGATGGTGTTCAGGCGGACGCGGGTGGAAATTTCGTTGTGCTTCTGGACATTTCCTTTGAATACATTGTCATAGCGATCAATGCTCTGGACGCGGAGCTCGGTGATGAGATCGGTCGCACCACGCTTCTTTTCAAGCTCTGCGATGCGGACGCCGAGGTCTTTGAGTTCATTCGCATACTGAGAGGAGAGCTTGGCGAGTGTCTCCTTCTGGGAAGCATTCAGCGTGTCTTCCTTCGCCATCAGACGGGCAACGATCTGCGCGATCTCATAGCGGGTGACGTGCTTGTCTCCGCGGAAGGTGCCGTCCGGATAGCCGTCGATGACGCCCTCGTCGGAGAGCGAAGCGACTGCCTGATAGGCCCAGTCGTCAGAAGATACATCGGTGAATGGATTCGCTGCGCTGGCGGTCACTGCGGCGCAGGCAAAGCAGGCGGCAATGGCTGCTTTCAAAAAAGCGTGTTTCATGGTCCCTCTCTTCTGAAATCGGAGCCGCTTTCCCCATGGTGCGCTCTCGATTTCTCATGTAAAAATGTGATAGTAAAACTTACGGATGTTATATGTATTATTTTTCATTCACAAAACTAAAACATTATAGCGTAGCATGTGGGAGAGTGTCAAGAGAGAAAGGGGGATGGTTGGCAGGTTCGGGGTTAGCCCCAAGGACGTACCGTCCCTTGATTACGGATGAAAGCTCTACTCGCCAGTTAGGAGTGAGGAGTTAGGAGTGAGGAGTGGTGGTGCGGCGCCAGATCCTTCGACTCAGTTCTCACTGTTCTGCCTTTACATTATCGAACATCCGACATTTCACTCCGCTCAGGATGACGAAATGCGCCGCGAGTATAGATAGTAGCGATGCCCGAAGGCGGTATTTAGTCACCAGTCACAAGTCACTAGTCACTTCTAATCCCTAATCCCTCATCCCTGCTTTCAAACTTATAGGTTCAGTGTGGGGTACGGTACATAACAATCAGAAGCGCTGCGGAGTTTAACATATGCGGTATTCACGAAAGGACAATACGGGAATAGGGATGAACGCAGACGGCATGCCGAACGCTACGGGGAGTTGTGCCTCTTTGAGGCACTCTATCCTGCGCCTTCGGCGCGCCCCTTCTTCAAGGGGCTACCCAACTGTCATGCAATACCCATCTCCTCTCTTTTATAGTTTGCGGCGAAGCCGCCACCTTCATTTCTCATTTCTAATTCCTCATTTCTCATTTTTTGAACCCTGCCCCCAATAAAAAAGTCCAGCCGCCAACGTGGGGACTGGGCATTTTTTATTTCCTTACATTTTTGAAAATTCCGTTTGAATCACTTTCATGCCCTTCAGGACGACGAAGGCGATGACGCAGCCTGCGCCGCAGGAGACGGCGAAGAGGGAGACGTAGAAGAAGGCGCCTTTGGCAGAGCCCATGAAGAGGGCGGCGATCGGGTAGGAGAGGAGACCGCCAATGATCGAGGTGCCGACGAATTCTCCGATGACGGCTGCCCAGAGTTTGTGCGTGTGGCTGTAGAGGTAGCCGGAGAGGAAAGCGCCCACCATCGAGCCAGGGAAGGCAAGAAGGCTGCCGGTGCCTAGGAGATTTCGAATGAGGGAGGTGCCGAAGGCAGCCGCGGTACCATAGCGCGTGCCGCAGAGGACAGCGAGGAAGATATTGATCATGTGCTGCAGGGGAAATGCTTTCGTCACGCCCAGCGGAAAGGAGAACATGGGGGAAAGCAGTACGCCGGCGGCGACCATCAGCCCGGCAAAGATCCATTTGCGCAGAGAGAGACTTTTTTCATCGGTAGATGTCATAGGAAAGACCTCGTTTCTTGGAAATCGTGGACAGTGAGCGGTTCGCTGTTTCCTATAGCATAGCACAGATGGGAAGTGAGATAAAGGGTTTAAGGGTTTAAGGGTTCAGGGTTCAGGGTTCGGGGTTCGGGGTTCAGGGTTAGCCCATGGGGCGCGCCGTCCTTTGATTGCGTGTGAAAGAGGTTCAGCAGGTTCTATAGGTAGGGCGGGGGTTGTGCGGCGCACCTCTCCGCTTTCCTCATCTGTCTTTCATGCCGCCTGTGCCCTATCCGCCCTTCGGGCACCTTCCCCAATGGGTAATGCTATTAAGTTAAGCAGCAGAACGTTCTTGGCTCCCCATCGGGGGAGCTGCCCGAAGGGCTGAGGGGGCTACGTAGCGGTATTGCATGAAAGTGTTGGAATATCGATAGCATCGGACTATTCAACATAGCACACTATACCGCTAGCATGCCCCTATTGCCTTCGGCACTTCCCCCGAAGGGGGAAGCAAGTCGTTACGGCGTTAACAATTTCCTTAACTTAATAGCATTGCCCCAATGGGGAAGGCTGACGATACGAGGGAAACCTGCCATCGCAGACCTTCGGGCATCGCTGCCTTTATAAAATCGGCGCGAAGCGCCGCACCACAACCCTGAACCTTGAACCCTGAACCCCTATTACCCCCACTCACCAGTCACTAGCCACCAGCTACTTTTTCCCAAAGACCATCCCGACGAGGCCGCCTGCGAGGAAGAAGAAAATCCATGAAATCCCATAGCTGGCCAGCGGGAGGGACTGCATGAGGCCGTCGAGCGCGCCGAGGGAAAGGCCTGCGGTATGACATCCGTCGTAGAGGGCGGGGATCAGTGTGAAGAGGGTGGCGCAGACGTAGACGCTGCGTTTCCCGCCGAAGAGGTGATCGCCGAAGGTCAGGAAAATGAGGGAGATGGTCAGTGGATAGAGGAACATGAGGACCGGGATAGCCGCGGAGATGATGGTGGTGAGGCCGAAGAGGGCGACGCCGAAGGAAATGACGGAGAAGACAGTCACCCATGCTCTGTAGGAGAGAGCGGGAATGAGTTTCTTAAAATATTCGCCGCAGGCGGTGATGAGGCCGACGCTGGTGGTGAGGCAGGCGAGGAGGACGATCACGCCCATCAGGATGCGGCCGTAGCTGCCGAAGTAGTGGTGCGCGGTGCCGACCAGGATGTCTGCCCCATTTTTCAAGAGTCCCAGCTCATTGACAGAGCAGGCACCGATGATGGAAAGGAAGATATAAATGACAGCCAGGCAGGCACCGGCGATGAGGCCGCTCTTCAGGGTATGGGAAGCGACTTCTTCATTGCTTGCCGCGCCGTACTGACGGACTGCATTGACGACGATGATGCCGAAGACGAAACCAGCCAGGGCGTCCATGGTGTTATATCCATCGAGGAAGCCCTGCGTCAGTGCTTTGATGGAGGGCTGATAGGATGCCTGTGCCTCCTGCCAGCTGCCCATCGGGAAGAGTGTCGCGGTGATGAAAAGGATAGCGAGGAAGAGGAGGAGTGCCGGAGTGATGATTTTCCCGATGCGGCTGACCAGTTTCGACGGGCTGATGGAGAGCCACCAGGAGATCACGAAAAAGATAAAGGCGAAGGCATAGAGCGCGGTCTGCTGCATCGATTCGCCGAAGAAGGGCGCGATGCCGATCGCATAGGAGGTCGTCGCTGTACGGGGAATGGCAAAAGCCGGCCCGATGGTGAGATAGAGGCAGACGGTGAAGAAAATGGCGTAGCCCTTGTGGACACGGGAGGCCAGTGACTCGAGGTCGCTCCCCGCATAGCCGATCGCTGCAACAGCGAGGATCGGAAAACCTACGCCTGTCAAAAGAAAGCCCAACGTCGCAGGAAGGGTATTCACGCCTGCATTCTGGCCCATGTAGACAGGGAAAATCAGATTCCCTGCGCCAAAGAAGAGGGCAAAGAGCATCAGCCCGATCGGGATCAAGAAATTTTTCTTCATAGTAAACTCCTTTCGTGAATGAGGGTAAGGGTTCGGGGTTCAGGATTGAATCCGTGAAACGGCTTTCGGAAAAGGTTCTGAAGGTTCTATAGGTTCTGAGGGTTCAGCGGGGGTGGTGCGGCGCGTAATAAATAAAGGCGCCGCAGAGTTTTTATTTGATGTTTGGAAATGAGTTACTCACAAAAGATGGGAAACCCTTTGAACCTTTTGAACCTTCAGAACCCGTTGAACCTATGAGGTAGCGTGAGCTTACTGATGATACACTGCGCCTTTTTCCTCATTTCTGCCAACAAAAAATCCCTGCCGGAAAACATCCGACAGGGCACATTGCGTGAGGTACCACCTTGCCATGGAAACAGACTGCTGTTTCCTGCTCGATTGGGCGATAACGGAGCCGCCGCTTTTCTCTACACTGCAAAGAGTATCAAAAAAAGGACTCTCGGGTGACGCGGCTGCGTCCTTTTCAGCAGTTTGCACCGTCCACTGCCTCTCTGAGAAAATTCACCAGCCTGATTCCGATCCTGGTCTTCTTTGAAATTGGACACATTCTACCATGATTTGAACAGAAAGTCAAATGAGTTTTTGGTATGGACTTAGGGCCGGCCCATGGGACGTGCTGCCTTTTGATTGCGTGCGAAAGAGGTTCAGCGGGTTCTATAGGTTCAAAGGGGGTTGGTACGGCGCCAGATCCTTCGACTCAGTTCTCACTGTTCCGCCTTTACATTTTCAAACATCCGACATTTTACTCCGCTCAGGATGACGAAATGCGCCGCGGAGTATAAATCATGATGATACCCGAAGGTTGTATTTAGTCACCAGTCACTAGTCACTCCTAATCCCCAATCCCTAGCCACTCATTCCTGCTTTCAAACTTGGGGTTCGGCGCCAGATCCTTCGACTCAGTTCTCACTGTTCCGCCTTTACATTTTCGAACATCCGACATTTTACTCCGCTCAGGATGACGAAATGCGCCGCGGAGTAGAAATAGGGCGATGTCTCCCAGTCCCCAGTCACTAGTCACGAGTCACTAGTCACCAAGTACTCGCACACCTTCCTTGCCGCTTCGACATCGACCATATGGAAAGGGGAGAGGGCCTTGACGATGCGGTAAAGGACGCCATGTTTCCTGAAAAGGCGGATCGCATTTTCGCGCGTCTCCTCTCCGCCTTGCGCGAGATAGCCGCGGTCCAAGGCTTCCATGCGATGTCCTTCTTCTCTGTAGTCTTCACGGGCAAGACCATGGAGGAGGAGAATGAGGTCGATGGCCTTCTGCTCTTCGATGTCTCTGGTGAACATGCGGTTTTCCCAGTCCAGAAAGGTGAATTTCCCATCTTTCCATGTGATGTCGCGCAGTGCCGGACGGCCATGGACGATGCCCGCCTGATGAAGGGCGCACAGCGCGCGGCCGGCCTCTTCGAGAAGCTGTTCCTTGTCTTCTTCCGGCCTGTCGGAATCGAGCCAGTTCTTCAGCGTGCGCCCGCCGTCCCTTGTCACCATATAGTCCGGCGTCAGCACCAGAATCTCCGGGCTAAGCTCTGGCGCGGCGCGGAAGGCGATGGTCATCTTCGCCACTTCGAAATAAAATTCCTTCTCGACGGAATATTTCACAAGCTGTTTCCGTCCATTGCTCATCTTCCGCTTGATCCAGTACGTCTCGCCATCCAGCGTGAAGGAAATCACGCGCCGGTCCGCTGCTTTTGCTATCGCTTCCTCCGCCGCCTGTTTCAAACGGGGATCATTTTTTATCTCACTCATGCTTTGCCTCACTTTGATCAATTTTACTTATATCTTACCAAAGGGAAGGCTGGCAAGGCAAGGTTTGGGAGAGGGGACTAGGGACTGGTAGCTAGTGACTGGTGACTAGTGGCTAGGGATTAGGGATTAGGGACTATGAGTAGCTGGTGACTAGTGACTGGAAAGCCGCTCGCTAGTTTCAAACCTCCGCGGCGCATTTCGTCATCCTGAGCGGAGTGAAATGTCGGATGTTCGAAAATGTAAAGGCGGAACAGTGAGAACTGAGTCGAAGGATCTGGCGCTGCTCCAACCTTGCTCTACCTTTCGAACCCATAGAACCCGCTCCCCCTCTTTCGCAAACGATCAAAGGACGGCACGCCCATGGGCTAACTCAGAACCTTGAAGTTAGAAAGCAGGGATTAGTAGCTAGGGATTAGAAATCCTCAAGTGACTGTTGACTGGTAGCTGGTGACTTAAATACTGCCTTCGGGCATCACCATTATCTATACTCGCGGCGAAGCCGCCACCTTCATTCCGCATTCCTAATTTTTCCTCTTGCGCCCCTGCCCGTTTTTCTACCCACATCTTGTGCATATACAAGAGACGAGGGAAATGGTACAATGAAGTTATTCACAAGCCCGTTTGAAAGTTACGGAAAAGCGTGTGGAAAAAGTGCAGAAAGCATACACTAATTCACAGACTTATCCACTTATCCACAAAGATATTCAACCGCCGCTTTCTCCGATGCCGTCAAGCCTCTTTCCAAAGAGTCCGATCGGAGAAAACGCCTTATTCACAATTATTCACAAAGTCATTCACATACTCACAGCCACGGCGGCTGCCCTATGTGTGGCAAGCGAGGTACCCTATGGACTTCTTTCAATTATGGGACCAGATACTGGACTATATCGACCAGTATGACCACCCGTACTATGACATGTTTTCCAACGAAGTCTTTCCTATCTCCATGACAGAAAGCACACTGACGATTTCGCCCAAAAACAAACGGCGGAAACCATGGATCGAAAATGTATATAAAGGAAAGCTGGAAAAAATTATTTTCGATATCACAGGGAAGCAACTTTCCCTCGAGATTTCCGATATCATGAACCAGCCCGCGGAACCCGCGCCGATGCCGACGCCGTTTCCGGAAGCCGGTGCATCCAGAAAGGCAGCGGAGAGCGATGCTCCCTTCCCGATGATCCATGAGACCGCCGATACCCCCTATGAAAATACGCCGGCGCCTCTCCCGGAGCCTGATATCGATGATCCCTTTCCGAAGGAAGCCATGCCGCCGGATTTTTCCAAAATCAAGCCGATGACAGCCGATGAGGTCCCGCTCCCCGACATCCGGGAGCTCGGAGAAACCTCCCTCTTCGATGCGCCCGTGCGCAGTGAGCCAAAAAAGAGAAATGCCTTCCTGCCGAATCCGGTCAATGAAGAATATACCTTCTCCACCTTCGTCCATGGCAACTGCAACGAGATCGCCTTTCAGGCCGCTTATGCGGTCGCCAAGACGGCTGATCATCCGGATCAGGCCGACCAGAAAATGAATCCGCTTTTCATCTACGGGCCCTCCGGTCTTGGCAAGACGCATCTGCTCCACGCCATCTGCAACTACATCCACGAAAACAAGCCGGAGCTTTCCGTCCTCTTCGTCTCGAGCGAAACCTTCACCAATGAGCTGATCGATGCCATCCAGAATCACACCATGCCGAAATTCCGTGCCAAGTATAGAAATCTGGACTTCCTCCTGATCGACGACGTGCAGTTCTTCGGCTCCAAGGATGCAACGAAGATGGAGATCTTCAATACATTCAATGACCTCTTCGATAAGAAGAAGCACATCATCATGACGAGCGACCGCACGCCGCAGGATATCGACAAGCTCGAAGACCGTCTGCAAACGCGCTTCTCGAGCGGGCTCGTTGCCCCGATTTCTCCGCCGGACTATGAAATCTGCTGCATCATCCTTCAGCAGAGAGCAGAAAAGCTTGGCATCACGCTCCCGAAAGACGTGGTCGACTATATCGCAAGTCATATCAATACCAATGTCCGTGAGCTGGAAGGGGCTTTCAATAAGCTCGTCACCTTCTCGCAGATCAAGAAACAAACGATCACGCTCGCCTTCACCAAGGATGCACTGAAGGACCAGATCCCCCTCGACAACCGTCAGGAGCTTACCGTCGACTTCATCATCGATACCGTCTGCCAGTACTACGGCGTCAAGAAGGATAAGCTCCTCGGCCGCGGCCGTCCGCAGAAGATCGTCATCCCGCGCCAGATCGCCATGTACCTGTGCCGCAATGAGCTGAACGAGTCCTACCCGACGCTGCGTGACTATTTCCACAGAAAAGACCACTCGACCGTCCTCTATGCCTGCGAACGCGTGGAAAAAGACATCGAGCGCGACCCGCAGACCCGAGCTTCCATCGAAGCGATCCGGAAGCTGCTGAAACAGCGGGGGTGAGGGGAGAGGGTTCAGGGTGAGCCCCTTGGGGCGTACCGCCCATGGATTGCGGATGAAAGCTTTGCTCGAATGAAAAATGAGAGTGCAAAAATTTAGTGGCTAGGGATTAGGAGTCTCAAGTGACTGGTGACTGGCATGCCAGCTCATGGCATCGCCATGATTTATACTTCGCGGCGCTTCCATATTTTTATGCGCCGCACCACCATTTCGCATTTCTCATTTCTAATTTCTCATTCAAGCGAGGCTTTCAACTATAATCAAGGAGACGCCCCGCCCCTCGGGCTCACCCTGAACCCACTGTGAACAACCCCATGTCCTCGTATCCAATATCCTGCGGGAAAGCTGTGAAAAACGACAGTTTCCCAAAAAGCTGTGAAAACCGTGAATTCCCAAAAAAGTTATTCAATCCTTTTTAACAAACCGCGAAATCCGAGAAAATCTCACTTTTCACAGAGTTATTCACTTATTCACACCGCCCTACTACGGCGACTACTATCTTTTTATCAATCATCGTTATTTTTAGAGGTGCTGCCATGAGAGTCATTTTCGACAAAACGGAATTGTCTGATGCGATTGACCGCGTACAGCGGGCTGCACAGGCCAAAATTACATCCAATACCAATAACGGATACTTCATTGCTGCAGAAAACGGAAAAGTCGAGCTGCAGGCCAATGATTACACCATCGGGATCAAAACAAGCTGCCCGGCCATGATCGAGGAAGAAGGCATTATCGTGATTACTGCCAGCCAGCTGCAAAGCACGATCCGCATGATGCCGGCAGGGGATGTCGTCATGGAAAAGAAAAAAGAAGAAAATATGGTTTCTTTTACCTGCGGTTCTTATTTTGCCCGTTTCCCTACCCGCGATATCAATGAATTTCCGGAAGTCAAAGAAATGGAGCATACCAGTCATGCGACAGTCTCCTGCCATGATTTCAAAGAAATGACCAGCCAGGTCTCCTTCGCCACGGCTTCGGACAAGCAGAAGCCTCTCTTCACCGGCGTGCTCTTTGAAGTCAGCCAGTACCGCTTCATCATGGCGGCGACCAATACGCACCGCCTGGCTGCCAAAGAAATCACCCTGCCGGAAGAAGCGAGCGCAGAAGGGCGCTTCGTCGTATCCGGCAGCATCCTTTCCGATGTGGTCCGTCTGCTGCCGGACGAGGAAGGCAGCACCGTCGAAATTTCATGGTCTAAAAACCATGTCGCCTTCACGTTTGGCAGCACGTACTTCATCACCAGTCTGCTCACCGGCGAATATCCGGACTACCACCGCGTCATCCCGACCCATCACGATGCACTCGCGACCGTCAATGTCCACGATTTTCAGGAAGCCGTCCGCTTCGTCAGCCCGATCTCCAGCGGCGTGGATTACCATACCATCAATTTCATCTTCCATGAGGATTCGGTGGAAATCTATGAAGAAGATCCCTCTATCGGCCGCAGCAGCACATCGATCCCGATCAAGCTCGAAGGCGAGCCGATCAAGATCACCTACAACTGCAACTATATCGAAGATATCCTGAAGCATTCCGAGGGCGAAACCGTCATTCTGCACCTGCAGAAAAACGGCCCGCTTCTGGTAGAGCAGGAAGAAGATAAGGCCTACCAGTATGTCGTGACACCGATGAGGGGGAGACATTGATGGAGAGCATAGCCGTCTACGGAGACTACATCCAGCTTGACCAGCTTTTGAAAAAGATCGACGCGATCAGCTCCGGCGGAGAGACCGCCGCTTACCTTGCCCGGCATCAGGTGCAGCTGAATGGCAAGCCTGTCCGTGAAAAACGTAAGAAGATCCGTCCCGGAGATGTCCTTGCCATCGATGGCAGGGAGTATCAGATGAAAGCTGAATAGGGAAAAAGAAAAGAGCCGCAGCCGCGGCTCTTTTTTCGTGGAGAAATGGGGTATAATAGGATAAAGAAATGAAACCATTACGAGTCAGGAAGTTTGAAAGCAGGGATGAGTGGCTAGTGACTGGTGACTAACTACCACCTTCGGGCATCGCCACTATCTATACTCCGCGGCGCATTTCGTCATCCTGAGCGGAGTGAAATGTCGGATGTTCGATCATGTAAAGGCGGAACAGTGAGAACTGAGTCGAAGGATCTGGCGCTGCACCACCATTTCGCATTTCTCATTTCTAATTTCTCATTCGACAAAGTTTTCATCCACAATCAGTGGACGAGCCGCCCAAGGGGCTAGGGAAACGCTGATTAAATCGCAGAGTCAGATTCTACAAGAATTTTTATACATAGCTTCGTCATAGCCTTCCTTAAATAGCTCGCTATTCGCGTCAGGTTATTCCTCGCTATGCCTAAAAATTCAAGAGTATAATCTGACAACGATTTAATCAGTGTTTCCCTAACTATGAAAGGATCTCCCATGTACTGCGAAAAGCTTCGTCTGATCCATATCAGAAATCTGGATGACAAAACCATAGAGCCTGGAAAAGGACTGACATTCATCGCCGGTCCCAATGGTTGCGGCAAGACGAACCTCATCGAAGCCATCTATTACAGCTCCGTGGGGAAGTCTTTCCGAACGTCGAATGACAACGATATGATCCAGCTCGGAGAAGAAGAGGGCTCGATCCTCTTGACTTACCGCGTGCATCAGACCTCGCATGTGCTGAAGATCCGCATGGCGCGCGGGCAGGGAAAGAGATTCTATCTGAATGATACGCCGATCCGCCGCAAAGAGCTCTTAGGGCTCTTCCAGACAGTTCTCTTCACGCCGGATGAGCTGCAGCTCATCAAAGGCGCGCCGCTCATCCGCCGCCGTTTTCTGGATATGGAAATCTCTCAGGTCTCTCCTCGCTACTACGAGACACTCCTCTCCTACAACAGAGCCGTGCAGCAGCGCAATGCAGCCTTCCGTCAGGCGCAGCTCTCCGGACGCAAAGCAGAAGTGGATCTGTGGGATATGCAGATCGCCAAGGGGGCGGCCTACCTTGTGAAGAAGCGTCTGGAAACGGTCGCGAAGATGAATCGGGAGGTCCCTTTGCTGGAAAGGTATCTGACGGGAGAGAAGGAGACGCTTTCCATCCGCTATGTACAGCAGGGGGAAGAAGAGGCGCACACCGAGGTGGAGTGGTACCTGACGAAGCTTTCTTTGCATCGCGAGATGGATGCCCGTCTGGCTCACACCTCTGTCGGCCCGCATCGGGATGACCTCCGGTTTCTGCTGAACGGACTCGACATCGCCGCCTATGGCTCGCAGGGACAGCAGCGGACAGCGATCCTTGCGATGAAGCTCTCAGAAATGGAATTCATCAAAGAGGAAACGGGGACATATCCCGTGCTGCTCTTAGACGATATCGGAAGCGAGCTCGATGCTGCGCGAAGGGAAGCCTTGATGGCGTATTTAGAAAAACAGCAGATCCAGACACTCATGACGGGGACGGATTCCGTGATGGCAGGGAAGGGGACTGTGATAGACATGTAAAACCGCGTGGACTCGCAAGAGTCCACGCGGTTTTGGGGTTAGCCCTTTGGGCGGCTCCGTCCACTGATTATGGATGAAAGCTTTGCGCGAATGAGAAATTAGAAATGAGGAATTAGGAATGGTGGCGCGGCGCATAAAAACATAGAAGCGCCGCGGAGTATAAATAGGGCAATGCTCGAAAGTGGCATTTAAGTCACCAGTCACGAGTCACTAGTCACTCCTAATCCCCAATCCCTAATCCCTAGCTACTCGTCCCTGCTTTCAAACTTAGGGTTAGCCCCGAAGGCGTGCCGCCCCTTGATTGGGGATGAAAGCCTCTCTTGAATGAGAAATTAGAAATGAGAAATGCGAAATGATGGTGCGGCGCATAAAAAACAGAAGCGCCGCGGAAGTTTGAAATTAGCAACCTTCTCGTATCGCAAACCTAATCCCTGGCTACGAATCTCTAGCTACTAATTCCTAGTCACCAGTCACGAGTCACTAGTCACTCCTAATCCCTAGCCATTCATTCCCGCTTTCAAACTTCAGAGGAGTCCAAGGGGCGACCCACTCCATAGACTACCACTTCTTCTCCGGCAATTTTTTCAGTGCCTCTTCCGCCTCTTTGTCTGTCATGGACTCGATGGGGCGATGGGTCAGGAGAGCGAGGAGGCGGCGCTTCTCATCCGGGCGGGCAAATTGATGAAAAATGCGCTCCTTATACCCGTGGATCAGCTGATTCACGCAGGACTCATAGAGCGGATAGGTACAGGGGAAGCGGCTCGTGACCTCCTGAAAGGTGAAATGCGGATTCCTTCGAAGCAGCTCGATGACGCGGGCGCGCTTTTCCTGACGGTTTTTGCGTTCGCAGCTGCTGCAGAGCGAGGTATCCGGCGGCGTGAGCGCGCCGCAGCGCTGGCAGGGGTGGTATCCGGCGGCGAGCTCGCCTTTTCGGATCTGGAGGACAGCCTTCATCATATCGGAGAAGGGAGCCTGCAGAGCTTCCTTTTCTATATGCGCACTGACCCAGTGCCGGATCCAGTCGGTCTCCTTGTCTGTCAGCGGCTGGTCATACATGCGCTGCTCCTTTTCGATCGCGCGATTGATGGGATCTAAGGTCGTGAAGGTCTGGTATTTCTTCTTTCGCGGACCGGCGATGAAGCGGATGTCTGTGAATTGCTTTCCAAATTCATCCTCAGACAGGCGCGAAAGGATATCGTTCTTGATGACATAGAGCTGCTGGAGAAAAACGGAATTCGTGACAGTCACGAAGAGCACGTCCTTCTTATAGCTTGAGACATAGGACTCCTTCGCCATTACCTGACCCACCAGTTTTTCCCAGCGCTTCTGGAAGAGGAAGAACTGGAATCCTTCGTGACCGAAGAGCCGATGGTTCAGGTCGGAGGAGGTAAAAACGCTGGAAATATTCTCCATCCGGCGAAACCGTTTTCCGGTGGGTTTCTTATCTTCGTCCATAAGGGCCTCCGTTGAAATGTGAAATGCGAAATGAAAAATGCTGGTGCAGCGCATAAAAATGAGAAGCGCGGTGTAAAAAAATGAACCCGCAGAACCTGACAGGCTCATTTCATAGCAGGGGCTACTGCGCTGGGGAAAAAATCGTAAGCCTAATCCATAATTCCTAGTGACCAGTCACTAGTCACTAGTCACCAGTCACTCATTACTTTCATTATACTATAGACTACGCCTGTTCCGCTTTGTGAATAAATTTTCTATAACTGGCTCTATTGCTTTTTTATTAAATAGATACGGGGAAAATGCACTATAATAAAAGCAAATGCGAAAGAAAGCGGCATGATTTTTCCAAGGGTACGCAGCCCGTCAGAGAGAAAGGAAGGATCTGTATGATAGAGAGCAAGAATGGCAAAATCGATATCGATCAGTATCGTGTCAAAGAAGGGGAAAAGATTTCACTGAAGGATTTTCCGACGGCCTGTGATGTGAAGATCGAGAAAGCAGAAGTGAAAGAACGATATTTCCCGGAAACCATCGAAAAATTGAAGGTGCTTCAGGAAAGGCTCTATGCCCAGAATACCTATGGGCTCATCATCGTCCTGCAGGCGATGGATGCGGCCGGCAAGGATGGCACGGTGAACCATGTCTTTGCGAGCCTCAATCCTGGCGGCGTGAAGGTCGTCTCCTTCAAGCAGCCGACGAGTGAAGAAAAAGACCATGACTATATGTGGCGTATCAATAAAGCCCTGCCGGAGCGCGGAAATATCGGTATTTTCAATCGTTCGCAGTATGAGGATGTCATCGTGACGCGCATCCATGACCTCATCCATCAGGGCCAGCTTCCGAGGAATCTCATTCATAAGGATATCTGGGAAGAGCGCTATGAGCAGATCACAAATTGGGAAAAATATCTGGCAGCCAATGGCTTTCCCATGGTCAAGATCTTTCTGCATGTATCCAAAGAAGAGCAGCAGAAGCGCCTCATGGACCGCATCTTCAACCAGCAGAAAAACTGGAAATTCTCCATGGCAGATATGCGTGAGCGCCAGTACTGGGACCAGTATCAGGAAATTTACGGAGAAATGATCTCCAAGACATCGAAGGACTATGCGCCATGGTACATCGTTCCGGCGGACAACAAGTGGTATACCCGCTACGTCGTCTCACAGATCACACTGCAGGCACTGAAGAAGATCGATCCCGAGTTCCCGCCGCTGGCGCCGGAAATCGCTGAGCAGCTCGAAAAATTCAAAAAACTCATCTCATCAGTGGATGTGAAGTCGCTCGAAGAAATCCAGCAGGCGATGAAGAGGGAGTGATTAGTGACTGGTGACTAGTGGCTGGTGACTAGTGGCTGGTGACTAGGGACTGGTGACTAGAGACTAAGAGACTAGTAGACTTTAGACTTCCGTATCGTCATTGAAAGCGTTGCCGAGAAATCTTTGTCATCCGCGGCGCTTCTGATTTTTATGCGCCGCACCAGCACTCCTCACTCCTCACTCCTCACTCCTCACTTCTAACTGGCGAGCAGAGCTTTCATTTGCCATCAAGGGGCGGCACGTCACTTGGGCTAACCCTGAACTTGACAACCTTAATTTTGTTTCACGTGAAACATGATGCCTTGCCTTTCAATAATAACAATCATATTTTCAAAGGAGAGAACGACCATGGAAAAAGAAATGCCTGAGATCAAGATCGACATTGACCGCTATCGTGCCAAGGAAGGCGACAAGATCAACCTCAAAAAAATGGCTACCGCCTGCGATATTGACATCGATAAGGAAGCCGTCAAGACAGCGGCTTTTCCGGAAGCATTGGAAGAGATCAATCTTTTGCAGGCAAAGCTCTATGCACAGAGTACCTATGGGCTCATCATTGTCCTGCAGGCGATGGATGCGGCAGGCAAGGATGGGACGATCAAGCATGTCTTCTCGCATCTGGATCCGAATGGCGTCCATGTCGTTTCCTTCAAACAGCCGAACAGTGAAGAAAAGGATCATGACTACATGTGGCGTATCAACCGCGCGCTGCCGCGCCGCGGGGATATCGGCATTTTCAACCGTTCGCACTATGAGGATGTCATCGTGACCCGCGTGCATGACCTCATCAAAGATGACAAGCTGCCGCAGAATCTGGTCAATAAAAATATCTGGGATACCCGCTATCGGCAGATCAAGGACTGGGAGCGTTATCTGGGGGAGAATGGCTTCCATGTCATCAAGATTTTCCTCCACGTATCGAAAGATGAGCAGCGCGACCGTCTGGCTGAGCGCATCCTGAACAAGAAGAAAAATTGGAAATTTTCCATGGCGGACATCAATGAACGCCGCTACTGGGATCGTTATCAGGAGCTTTACAGCGAGATGATCACGGCGACCAGCACAAAGGATGCGCCGTGGTACATCGTTCCGGCGGATAACAAGTGGTATACCCGCTTCGTCGTCTCGCAGATCGTCATCAAGGCGCTGCGTGATATTGCTCCGGAATTTCCGGAAATGTCGAAGGAAATCAAGAACCAGCTCGATGAATTCCGCCGTCTCATCGAAAGCGGCAATGTCGGCATGATCGAAGAAATGCAGGATATGATGAAATGCGGGAACTAGGGACTGGTGACTGGTGACTAGGGACTAGTGACTGGTGACTAGAGACTAGGAGACTAAAGACTGAAGATTAAAGACTGAAGATTAAAGATTAGTGATTTGAATACTACTTTAGGGCATCGCTATATATATTTGCGGCGAAGCCGCCACCACCATTTCTCATTTCTCATTTCTAATTTCTAATTCCTTATTCAAGCGAGGCTTTCATTCGCGATCAAAGAGCGGCACGCCCCGCGGGCTAACCCTGAACCCGCCAACTCTCCGCCTTTACATGGAATGGTATAATAAGATATATATGACCAATATCCTATGACACTTTCCCTGATTTTTTCTACGAGGTGAAGATCATGAAAAAGACAATCGCCATGATGCTGGCTCTGGCTGCGATCTCTACGACCGCATTCGCATCCCCGCAGACGACGTTCCGTCCGGGTGAATTTGAAATCCATGCAGGCATGTGGGACTCGGCGGCTCGCACTGCCGGCTATAAGTCGGATGGAGAATGGAATTTTCTGGGCGGCGTAAGCTATGGGATCACCGATAAATGGGCAGCGCAGTACCAGTACACCGGCCTTCACACCGATCATACGAATGGAAATATGAATGAACTCAATGCGGTGTATTCCCTGCATCCGCAGGTCGCTGCCTTTGCGGGCTGGAACCGCATCGCCATGAAGGACTATCCGTTCGCCGTGCTGGATAACGGCAAAGCGACCAACAATATTTTCCAGCTGGGCGTCGTAGCCCGTCAGCCTGTGACGGACGTTGTCGATGTCTATGCGAAAGGGGCTCTCGGCACGGAAGAAACTTCCATGTGGGAGGCTGGCGTGAATATGGCTGTCGACAGCAATGTGGATCTGACCGCCGGCTATCGCTATATGAATACGCGCGGCAATAGTGACCGCAATGTTTCTTATAAGGGATTCATGGCCGGCGTCTCCTATCGTTTCGGCGGACATGATCCGGTCGCTTCCTACGAGGAAGAACCTTCAAAGAATTATGATTTTGAAGAAGATGAGCCTGCTGATGTGAGTGTCGTAAAGACGGAGGCTCCATCAGAAGCAGTGCCGGTAGAAACACCGGCAAAGGCACAGGAAAATGATTACTATCTGAACAGTGTCCTTTTTGAAAGTGACTCGGCAGATATCCAGAATGCCCAGAAGGTGAATCTGGATGCTTTCGTGAAGCAGGCCAAGGAAACCGGCCATGTTTTCAAGCTCGTCGGCCGCGCGGATCCGACCGGCAGCGCAGAGTATAACAAAGAACTCGCTGCCCAGCGCGTGAAGAGTGTCAAGGAGTACGCTATCGCGCAGGGCGTCGATGCGACAAAGCTGGTCGAAATGGTGAAAGGCGCTGACAGTGATAGCAAGGATCACGCTGCCGCTCGCCGCGTCGATATTTTTGAGCATAAATAATGTGAGACATATAAAAAACGCTCGTCCCTTTTGAGGGCGAGCGTTTTTGTGTGGGTTCAGGGGGAGCCCATGGGGTGTGCCGCCCTTTGATTACGTGCGAAAGAGGTTCAGCGGGGGAGCAGGTTCGGAGGGGAGGGCGGTGGTGGTGCGGCGCATAAAAATATGGAAACGCCGCGGAGGTTTGAAACTAGCGGTTTTCTCGTATCGCAAACCTAATCCCTAGCCACTAGCTACTAGTCACCAGTCACTAGCTACCAGCCACCAGCCACCAGTCACTTAAGATTCCCTCATTCCCAATTCCATGGCCAGCTCCGTTGCATTCTTTACGATGCATGTCGCGCCATGGCGGGCGAGAAAGTTTTTATTTCTAAATCCCCATGTGACGGAGATGCAGGGAATGCCGGCGTTTTTGGCTGTCTCGATGTCGACTTCCGAGTCGCCGATGTAGACGGCCTGGTCTTTAGTGACGGAAAGGTCATGGAGAATGCGATCCAGCATGTCGGGCGCGGGCTTTCTGTGGATGGCAGGGGAGTTGCCCATGATGGCGTCGAAAAGACCGGGAAAATGCATGGCAGCAAGTTTTCGTACATCCGCTTCGTCCTTGTTCGAGGCGACGGCGGTACGGATCCCTTTTTTCCGAAGCGCGGAAAGGAGAGCGGGGATGCCGTCGTAGGGGGTGGTGTGAAGGTGGCAGTGTGCGCTGTAGTAGGGGACGAAGATCGACTGCAGGCGGGCGGTGTCCTGCGATGTAAGACCGTAGGAGGAAAGCGGCGTAGGATTTTCTACGTATTCCAAGTCTTCACCGGCGCAGCCGGCAGCCATGGCGAGTGCTTTCTGCATGTCGGCTTCGATGCCGCAGCCGTAGCAGAGCTTCACGAGCTCTGCGGGAAATTCATGGGGCTTTCCCAGCTGGGAAAGTGCGTAATTGGTACAGATCGTAAGATCGGTGATGGTATCGAGGATCGTGCCATCCATATCGAAGAGAACTGCCTGGTACATGATGGGCTCCTTTTTTTGTGGTAGGGACTGGTGACTAGGGACTGGTGACTAGGGACTAGGGACTAGGGACTAGGGACTAGGGATTAGGGACTAGGGATTAGGGACTAGGAACTAGGGATTAGGGATTAGGGACTAGTGACTGGTGACTAGTGACTGGTGACTAGGGACTGGTGACTGGGGACTAGGGACTAGAGACTAAGAGACTAAGAGACTGGGAGATATCAGACGCGTTCGTGTCGTCATTTCGAACGCAGTGAGAAATCTTTCTTGCAGTCCGATAAACGACGCATGTGTGAAATCAGGGATGAGTGGCTAGGGATTAGGAGTCTCGAGGGACTAGGGACTGGTGACTTAAATGCCATCTTCGGGTCTCGTCATTATTTCTACTCCGCGGCGCTTCTGATTTTTATGCGCCGCACTCCCCTCTTTGAGCCCCCTGAACCTGCTTTTCTCTATTCTAGCATCCCCTTTTCCATTCTGCTATAATGGGCTTTACAAAATAGAGAATGGGAAGGAAAGAAGGAATCGATATGCATTTGACTATGATGCACATGGGGGTCATCATCGCGACGCTTGCGCTGGTGATCGGGATCGGGATCTACTGTTCAAGATCGGTGAAATCAGCAGCGGGCTACAGTGTCGGCGGACGGTCGGCGGGGGCGCCGCTGGTCGCCGGGAGCATCGCAGGGACGGTGGTCGGCGGCGGCGCTACGGTGGGTACGGCGCAGCTGGCGTATCATTTTGGCCTCTCCGCGTGGTGGTTCACACTGGGGAGCGGTATCGCTTTTATCATCATGGGGCTTTTTTATGCGAAGAAAATGCGCGGCACTGGGCTTGAGACGATCCCGCAGTTTCTGGCGATGCACTACGGGAAGAAGGCAGAAGAGCTTTCTTCAGTGATTTCCTCGATCGGTATCCTTTTTTCTGCGGTGGCGAGTTGCCTGCCGGGGATAGAAATCGTAGCGGAGGTCTTTCACGTCGATGCGTATACCGCTTCTGCGCTTCTGATCTTTCTGGTCGCTGCCTATACATTCTTTGGCGGGATGAAATCAGCGGGGATCGGCGGCATGCTGAAAATGGGAATCATCTGGGTGGCGCTCTTCATCGCAGGATGGGAAGCCTTCTGGGCGGTCCATGAGACTGCGGCGTGGAGCCAGTTTCCCGCTGCTCAATTTTCCCTCTTCGGGCGCGGCGTAGAGCCTGCGCTGGCGAATCTTTTCTCCGTCCTTGTGGGGGTACTCTGTACGCAGACGTATATCCAGTGCATTTTCTCGGCGGATACGCCGTCCACGGCATCGGCGGGCTGCTTTTTGGCGGCAGCCATCGTCATTCCTGTCGGTCTGCCTTCTGTCGCAGTCGGTCTCTATATGCAGACTTTGTATCCGGATATCCAGCCGATCATGGTGCTTCCGACATACCTTATCAATGAAGTGCATCCGCTCCTCGGGGGACTTGCCATGGGCGGCATCATCCTGTCGTTGATCGGCGGGATCGGCGGGCTCGCGCTCGGTATCGGTACGATGATCACGCGAGACATGATCGTGCCGTTCTTCCATATGACCGATGACCGGAAGATGCTGACGGTGAATCAGCTGACGGTGCTTTTCGTCATGCTTCTTGCCTGCTTCATCGCTATCCTGAATCGTGGGAGCGAAGTGCTCTTCTGGACGTACATTTCCATGGCGCTTCGCGGCGGCGGGATCTTCCTACCCCTGACGCTCGCTGTTTTCTGGCCGGGACATGTGAAGAGAGGATGGGCTGTCCTTTCCATGCTCGGAAGTACAGCGGCCGCACTCCTCACGGCGACGGTGGTAAAGCTCACAATCGATCCGCTCTTTGTCGGGCTGATCGTGAGCGCGCTCTTGCTCCTGCCGGGGATCCGTATGAAGAAAGAAGAAATGAAATAACGAAGAGCCGCGACCGGGGAAGTTTTATGAAGCATCCGCCGAAAGCCGGCTTCCTCTGATCGAGCCTGCTATGGAAGGCGCACTGAGCAATCAAAAAGAGCTCCCGCGGGAGCTCTTTTTGATTGGCTTATTCGACATCTACGGTGTCTGGTCTGCCTGCGTCATCAAGACCCAGGTAAGCCACTTCTCTGACATGACCATCATAGGTCAGAGTGATGTGGTAATGGAAGGTCTGTCCATCGAATACTTCATCACCGAGCATAATAGCGGTGGTGTAGCTGTCCGGACGGTAGTCTCTGACGGTATCGCCGACGACCGGGAACTGCAGGAATACGTATTCCTCACCCTGGTAGCTTACGCCGCCGTAAACACGTTTCAGATCAGCGACGAGATATTTGTCGACGCCATTGACGATGATGCTCTTTTCAGTTACTTCTGCCATGTTTATCACCTCACGACCAATTTATAGCAAGGAAATTGCTATTTCTTCCTATAATATAACACTTTTTCATAATAAAAAGAAGAGAAAAAATTTCAGGAGCCGCAGACAGGCCGGAAATGAAGGAGCGAAGGCAGCGCTTTTCCCTGGTGTTCGGAGCAGCGGTCTTTTCCTATCCCTTTTGGCAGAACGCGAGAGGCCGGTCACGACATTCCATGATTTTCTTGACATTCCATGCCTGCTCTGTTACCATTTATAGAAATATTTCAATTCATTTAAGAAAATGTATTATATGAATCTTGACTGACTGATGGAGCATTTATGGAACAGATCTACATTGATACGGCGAAAATTTTGAAAGCGATCTCCGATCCGAAGCGGTTGAAGATCGTCGACATGCTATCCTGTCATGCACAGTGTGCCAATAAGCTGCAGGAAGCCTTCGCCATCACCCAGCCGACGCTTTCGCATGATATGAAAGTGCTGGTCGAGTCCGGTCTGGTCCTTGACCGTCGTGATGGGAAGCACATTTTTTATACGCTGAATCCGGATGCGTTAGATGAGCTGCACAGCATCATGGGGATGATCTTCAAAAAGAAAAAACGCTGCTTTGCAGATCAATAAAACGAAGCCGAGAGGCTTCGCTTTTTTGATGAAGAAAAGGTTTGGAAGCGGCGATCGGAAGAGCTCGGCGGTCTGGCGATCTTTTTCTCTGTCATGTAAGGGACGGTCTTCGCATGCAAAAAATGGGAGATTCGAATTTCAGGAAGCCCTGAAAATGTGCGAGGCGCTCACCGGCCTATCCGCTTCCTTCGGGAGCATTCGGAAGCAGGAGAACCTCATTTTTTCTCCCATAACCCCATACAATCATGGTATAATAAAGTGACTATCGATGAAAGGAAGAAAGCTATGGGCGTGATCATCAGCATTATCAATCAGAAGGGCGGCGTGGGGAAGACGACCACGGCGGTGAACCTTGCGGCATACCTGGCAGATCGCGGAAAAAAGACGCTTCTTATCGACGAAGACGCGCAGGGAAATTCCACCAGCGGGCTCTCGAAGGATGTGGAGTTCAAAAAGAATCTTTATGATGTGCTGCTTAATGATGCGGACGCAGAAGAGGCCATCGTCAAGACGGCGGTGAAGAAGCTCTCTCTTCTTCCTTCCTCTATCGATCTTGCGGGGGCGGATATCGAGCTGTCGGCCATGGACGGACGGGAGTACATCCTGAAGAAAAAGATCGAAGCGCTGAAGGATGCCTATGATTTCATCCTGATCGACTGCCCGCCATCGCTGGGGCTGATGACGCTCAATGCGCTTGTCGCGTCTGATTCGATCCTGATCCCGATCCAGGCGGAATTCTATGCGCTGGAAGGGCTTTCGCAGCTGGTGAAGACGGTGCAGATCGTCAGCCGCAAGCTGAATCCGTCGCTCCGTATTCTGGGGATCCTCCTCACCATGTTCGACGGACGGACGAATCTGTCGCTGCAGGTGGCAGAGGAAGTCAAGACGTATTTCGGCTCCAAGGTTTTCAAGACGGTGATTCCAAGGACCGTGAAATTATCAGAGGCTCCGAGCTTCGGTGAGCCGATCCTGACCTATGCGCCCAAGTCCAAGGGGGCAGAGGCGTATAAGAAGCTGTGCCGGGAGGTATTGAAACGTGGTTAAGCGAAAATTGGGACGGGGGCTCGGCTCTCTTCTGGAAAATGCACTGGATGAGACGGGCAAGGTCATTGAGCTGGATATTTCCAAGATCCATCCCAATCCCTGGCAGCCGCGCCGCCAGTTTGATTTCGAGTCGCTGGAAAATCTGGCGGCTTCCATCAAGGAAAAAGGACTGATCCAGCCGATCACGGTGCGCTACCGTGACAAGGACGGCGACTTTGAGTATGAGCTCGTCACCGGCGAGCGCCGTCTGCGGGCGGCAGACCTCGCAGGGCTCAAGACAGTGCCGGCGATCGTTTCTGCCTATGATGACAGATCCATGGCAGAGGTGGCGCTGATCGAGAATCTGCAGCGCGAAGACCTGAATCCGATCGAAGAATGCGAAGCCTATCAGCAGCTGATGAATGATTACGGGCTGACGCAGGAGCAGATGGCTGCCAGAGTCGGCAAAAGCCGCCCCTACATCGCCAATATGCTCCGTCTTGCGGATTTCCCAGATGAAGTGAAAAAGCTCATGGTCGAAGGCAAGCTCACGACCGGCCAGGCGCGCCCGCTCCTCGGACTTTCGTCCGGCGAAGAGCAGGTCCGGCTTGCGAAACAGATCGTAGACGAAGGTCTCTCGGCCCGTCACGTCGAAGACCTGACCCGTGAAAAGAAGAAAAAGAAAAAAGAAATCGCCGATCCGCAGACACACGCCTTCCTTCGCTCCATCGAAGAAAAACTAGGCATGTCCGTCGGCAGCCGCGTCGCCATCAAACTCGGCCGAGGGAAAAATGCCCATAGCGGCACGATCTCCATC
Organism: uncultured Dialister sp.; assembly: GCA_934178345.1. GTDB lineage: Bacteria > Bacillota > Negativicutes > Veillonellales > Dialisteraceae > Dialister. The sequence goes on from CAKPQG010000004.1 coordinate 93,853, forward strand.
ACCTTCAAAAATGATGAAGAATTTGAGCGAATCACGGAATTTTTAAATGGGAAAAGGTAGGATGTAGTGACTAGTGACTAGTGACTAGTGACTAGTGACTAGTGACTTGAATACCGCCTTCGGGCATCGCCCCCATATCTATTTGCGGCGAAGCCGCTACTACAAGTTTGAAAGCAGGGATGATGAGTAGCTAGGGATTAGTGGCTAGGGATTAGGAGCCGCAAGTGACTGGTAGCAAGTGACTGGTGACTTAAATACCACCTTCGGGCATCGCCACTATTTATACTCCGCGGCGCTTCTGCTTTTTATGCGCCGCACCACCATTCCTAATTCCTCATTCCTAATTCCTCATTCGCGCAAAGCTTTCATTCATAATCAGTGGACGGAGCCGCCCAAGGGGCTAACCCTGAACCCTGAACCTTTAACCTACAACCCTATCCCCAGGAGATATATACAAACCATGCAGAGTGCAAATATGATTTTTTATGTCATCGGCGCGATCATCATCGTGCTTTTCCTTTTCCTTCTCGTGAATATGCTGCTCATGAGAAATAAGCTGAACCGTCTGGCCAAGAAGTACAAATATTTCATGAATGGCGAAGACGGAGGCTCGCTCGAGCTGCGCCTATCGACCGAAGTGAGAGAGCTTCGGGAAATGGTGAATTCCTCCGAAAGCATGCTGCATCAGCAGGAGCTTCTCGCGACCATGCAGCTGTCCTCCTTCCAGAAGGTGGGACTTGTGCGCTACGATGCCTTCGATGACACCGGCGACAAGCTCTCCTTCTCGCTGACCGTACTTGACGGAAAGAACAATGGCTTCGTCCTGTCCTCGTTGGCGGGTCACGACACCTCCCGCATCTATGCGAAGCAGATCGTGAATGGCCAGTGTAAGGAAGCTCTCTCTTCTGAAGAAGCGGAAAGCATCAATATGGCCTTGGATACCCTGATGCCGGATATGGCTTCTCAGGCGCAGACCGCAGTCGCCGCAGAATCCGTGGACACACTCTCCCAGACACAGGCAGACCATCATCGGATTGATAGAAAATAAGGGGTCAGGGTTAGCCACTGGGGCGTATCTTCCATTGATTGTGAATGAAAGATCTGCTCGAATGAGGAATTAGGAATGAGGAGTTAGGAATGGTGGTGCGGCGCAAAAAATAATGAAGCGCCGCGGAGTATAAATTGGGCGATGCCCAAAGATTGCATTTCAGTCACCAGTCACTAGTCACCAGTCACTCCTAATCCCTGAACCCTTAAACCCTATCCCCATCCATTGTCTACATTAAATAAGGCACATCTATGAAACGAAATGAAAATACAGACACTGGCGAAGTGAGCTTTCATTTCACCGGTGATGAATGGAAAAAACTGAAAATCGGAGGTATCGCGGCAGGCATCATCCTGATAGCGAGCCTCGGGACAGCGGTGTACTCTGCCGTGTCTATGGAGAGCCTCTCCAGGCAAAACCAGCTTTATCAGAACCAGCTCAAAATGGCGGAAGAAAAGATGAAGTCGCTGGAGGACAAGACAGAGACGATAGAAAAGCTATCCGACCAGCTGCAGGAGATGGTGAAGGCCAATAACAATGGTGCCGCGCAGAATATGACGGGCGGCATCGGCGGTGCCTCCACCGTACCGGATAAGGCGAAAACGGTATCCGCGAAAGAACAAATGGCAGGTACCTCCTATGCGACGCCGGGCAGTCTTTTGAAATCAATGCGTCAGCTCGATGCACGCCTTGATGCGCAGATCAAGACCATGATCGTCCTGCGTGAGCAGGTGATGAACCAGACCTATGGCATGCAGACCACGCTGCTCTCCGCCTCGTCTACGACGCCGGACATCTGGCCGGTCAAAGGACAGGTCTCCAGCAGTTACGGCTTCCGCGTAAGTCCCGGGGGCATCGGCTCCACCTACCACGAAGGCCTCGATATTGCCGCAGACTACGGCGCGCCCGTCTCAGCGACGGCCTCCGGCACAGTCACCCGCGCAGGCTGGGTGGACGGCTATGGCTACCTCGTCGAGGTGAAGCACGACGGCGACATCACGACCCGCTATGGACATAATTCTGCGATCCTCGTCACGGAAGGCCAACAGGTCGAGCAGGGCACCATCCTTGCTCTTGTAGGGAGTACAGGAAACAGTACCGGCCCGCACTGCCACTACGAAGTCCGCATCCATGGCGATGCGGTCGATCCGACATACTTCCTCCCGGGAAATGATTGATCACGAGCAGGCGCAAGCCTGCTTTTTTGATAGGGGGATGAGGGTTAGCCTCTCGGGCGTGCCGTCCCATGATTACGTTTGAAAGCTCTGCTTGAATGAGGAATGAGGAATGAGGAATTAGGAATGGTGGTGCGGCGCATAAAAATCAGAAGCGCCGCGGAGTTTTGATAGCGCTTTGCGCGCATCGTCATTTCGAGCGTAGTCGAGAAATCTTTATTGCAGAACGCTCATCGCCTGATGTGAGGCAGCACCAGGACATCGTTTTCCCTCGGCGCATACACACTGATTCCCGCAGTGCAGTAAAGATCCCTCGGCTACGCTCGGGATGACGATGCCGGTGAATCCCAGTCACTAGTCACTCCTAATCCCCAATCCCTAATCCCTAGCTACTCATTCCTGCTTTCAAACTTCGAGCAAAGCTTTCATCCGTAGTCAATGGGCGATACGCCCCACGGGCTAACCCTGAACCATTTAAACACGCAAACAACCATGAAACATATCCTACTCTCCGCGCTGCTTTTGGCAGCGCTCCCCACGGCAGCCATGGCCGAAACAGACCTTGGCTCCATGCTGATGGAAAATGCCGTCTCTTATGAAAATGTCAGCGCACAGAAGGCCGAAGAGGCGCTCCTGCTTCTTTCCTGGCCGGAAAATGCGGAATCTGTCCGCTACGAAGTGGAGATTTTCAAAGGCCTGCCAGAGCATCTGGATCGTAATACACCGCTCGAGGAGACGGTCTATCACAACCGACGCATTTACATGAACCGCATCCTCGTCCGCGTCCCTCCTGTCATGGACGGCACGCCGCTCTACTGGCGCGTGCGTCCGATCGGTGCCGACTGGGAGGGCCTTGCCCCCTTCTCTTCTCCGATGGAAGTCAGGAGTACGATGCGCGTGATTTCCAGAAATGCCCCCTATCCGAAAAGTGCAGGACGAGGGAATGGCTCTTCCCTTCTCTATCCAGTCTATTCGTATACAGGAAATCCGGGGGCCTCATCCTACGAAGTCGAAGTGACGAAAGAATATCCGGAGAATATCGACGACGTGAGCCCCTCCAGATACCGCGTTTGGAGCGCGGTGACGACACTTTCCAACGTCTATGATGACCAGCCCAGACTGGGGACATGCTACTGGCGTGTCCGCGGGATAGGAAGCGACGGGCAGCCGGTCGGTGTCTGGAGCCTGCCGGAAAAGATACGAAATCAGGCGGCGGTGCATTTTGATATCGGTATCTTCGGCGACAGCATCACACAGGGCGGGGGACACCTCTATCACAGTCCGTCCGATCTCGCTTACAGCTATGTGTCGTATCTGGACTTTCCTGCCGTGAATCTGGGAAAGAGCGGCGATACGACGGAGATGATGGAGAAACGCTTCGAGCGTGACGTGCTGCCGTTTCACGTGAAACAATTGCTTGTCATGGGCGGTATCAACGATCTGCGTATGGGAACTGATCCGCAGAAAGTCATCGGCCACCTGAAGCGCATACAGGAGAAATGCCGCGCCCATGGCATCACGCCGATCCTCATGACGATCCTTCCCATTAATCCGGAAAACATCGAGAAGTACTACGGCGAGCACACTAGCGAGAACTGGCGCGAAGCCGTAGACATGGTGAATGCGTTCATCCGCAGCGAATCGCACATCGATACCGCGGCGCCCTTTGCGGACTTTCCTGTCATGCCGACTGAGCTGGCCATGGACGGTCTCCACGGCGACTGGAATGCCAAGCAGATGATCGCGGGGGAGATCAATCGGGAGATGGGGAAGTTTAGTGACTAATGACTGGATAACAGATACTTTTTAGCTATTCACAAAATGTGAACAACCTGTGAACAGCTGTGAAAAGAAAAGTGAATACATGTGAACAAAGCCCGATAAAATCGGGCTATTTTTTATGTGGATAAGTGAATGGAGTTATTCAACTATTCACATGAAAGGGTTCGGGGTTCAAGGTTCAGGGTTCGGGGGGGTAGTAGCGGCTTCGCCGAGATCCTTCGGCTCAGGTCGCAGCTGTTCTGGCATTCGTTATCTCACTTACGACGTTTCTCGCCGCTCAGGATGACGAAACGGGGCGACGCCCGAAGGTGGTATTCAAGTCACCAGCCACTAGCCACAAGTCACTAGCCACAAGTCACTAGTCACTAGCTACTAGCTACTAGTCACCAGTCCCTAGTCACTCCCCATCCCTTGACAAAGCACTACTTCCGCGTTATAAAGATATTGAAAACAATTTTCAATAAGGAGAAACTATGACAGATACATTTTGGGGATTATTGATTCCTTTTCTTGGGACATCGCTGGGCGCAGCGTGTGTCTTTTTCATGCGGGGCGAGATGAACCGCGGGGTGCAGAGGGGACTCACTGGATTTGCCGCTGGCGTCATGGTGGCGGCTTCGATCTGGAGCCTTTTGATCCCTGCGCTGGATGAGTGCGAACCGATGGGGTGCTGGGCGTTTCTGCCGCCTGTCATCGGTTTTGGGATCGGGATGGCGTTTCTATTGCTGCTTGACCATGTGATCCCGCATCTGCATATGAATGCCAGCGAGGCGGAAGGGCCGAAGAGCCATTTGGCACGCACGACGATGCTGGTGCTCGCGGTGACGCTGCACAATATTCCGGAAGGGATGGCTGTCGGCGTGGTGTATGCGGGATTCTTATCCGGACATGGGAGCATCACGGCAGCGTCGGCCATGGCGCTCTCACTGGGGATCGCGATCCAGAATTTTCCGGAAGGCGCGATCATTTCCATGCCGCTCAAGTCCGCAGGGATGGGGCGCTGGAAATCTTTCGCGGGCGGTGTGCTTTCGGGCATAGTGGAACCTATCGGCGCTGTAGCCACCATTCTGCTGACCGCGATGGTGGTGCCGCTGATGCCGTATCTCCTTTCTTTCGCGGCAGGTGCGATGATGTATGTCGTCGTGGAGGAGCTGATCCCTGAAATGTCAGCGGGCGAGCACTCGGATGTAGGGGTCATCTCTTTTGCCGTCGGTTTCATGCTGATGATGGCGCTCGATGTCGCATTGGGATAGAAGAATTCAGGGTTAGCCCGTGGGGCGGGGGCGCCCATGAATTGCGGATGAAAGCTTTGCTCGAATGAGAAATTAGAAATGAGAAATGCGAAATGGTGGTGCGGCGCCAGATCCTTCGACTCAGTTCTCACTGTTCCGCCTTTACATGATCGAACATCCGACATTTCACTCCGCTCAGGATGACGAAATGCGCCGCGGAGTATAAAATAATGACGATGCCCGAAGGTGGCATTTAGTCACCAGTCACCAGTCACCAGTCACCAGTCACTAGCCACTAGTCCCTAGCTACTCATCCCTGCTTTCAAACTTAGCCCGTGGGGCATGCCGTCCTTTGATTACGTTTGAGAGCCTTGCGTTCTCTAGTTAGGAGTGACTCGTAACGGCTGACTAGTCACTGGAATACGGCTGCCCCTGTCACTTATGACAGGGGCAGCCGTATTTTTTTGTGATAAAATGATAGGAATCACAGGAATCACAGGTGTGCTTCTTTACGAAAATGATTATATTTTGTATAATTTTATAGAAAATTTATCGATATTTGCGGCTTATGATGTGCAAGGGGGAAGATCTCATGTATCAGGCGTACAAAAAGGCGGCTGTTCTGGCGATCGCTACTTTGCTGGGATGGGGCGGGATACACGCCTATTATCGCTATACCTATGACATGATTTATCAGGAAAGTACGGACAGTCTGCGTGCGACCTATACCCAGGTGGGGACTTCTTTTCGTCTGTTCACGCAGCGCAACTGGAATATTCTCTCGGTGTATGAAAAGAATATTCATTTACTGCCGGCGGAATATCGGACGGATGATCGATGGAAGGTGCTTCTCGGGGCGAGAGACCAGTGGATGTATAGGGATTTCTATCTCTTTGAAAAGTCCGGCCATTTTGTGACAGATGGCGGTCGCAAGGGGCAGGCGGACAGCTTCAAAGCGGTCGTTGAAGCGGTAGAAAAGGAAGGGAAGCCGATCCTTTCGAGCTATGTGGCGACGGATGGCACGCGGCGTGTCGTCTTTGCCGTGCCTTTCAAAGAACCTTTGACGATCGATGGGATCGATTATATGGGGATCGCTGCATCGTATGACAATCAAGTGGTGGAGCGTCTCATCACGGGCAATATTTACGATGGGGAAAGTGACTGCTATGTCGTCGATGAGGCGGGCAATGTGGTGCTGTCCCTGACACCGAAGAGTGAGATCCCGGAGCATGTGGACAATATTCTTTCCTATCTCAAGGTGCATGATGCAGCCGAAGAGAAGGGGAGTCTTGAATGGATGGCGCGAGGCATTCGCGATGAGCAGGGGGGAAGTCTTCTGATTTCTCTGCAGGGAAGAAAGTACTATACGGTCTATCGTCCGCTCGGGATCAGTCATCTGTCACTGGTGGGGCTCGTCCGTGACCGCGTGGTGGATGAAGGGCTTGTGCGTGTGCGGAATGCGACAGTCTTCGCCCTGGCGGCTGTTTTCTCACTGCTGGCTTTTTTCATGATCGGGGTGACCATCAAGGAGGCCCGGCAGAGACTTCATGAGAAGGAGCAGGAGAAGAAGGTGCTCGCGAGCCAGAAAGAGATGATGCGGGAGCTTTTCGGTGGGATGGGGCGCGTGGCGGATCGCTTCGTCGTGGCTCATCTGAAGACGGACCGGTATTACTATGGGGAGAATCAGCTGAAGAAATCGCTGTATCCAGAGACTGGCTCTTTCTCGCTCCTCGTGGAGGAACTCTCTCGCACCTTTGTCGCGACGGGGGATGCGGAGCATATGAAGATCAGCCAGCTGCTCTCCAAAGAGTACCTCGTCAGCGTTTTGAAATCGAAGGACGACCTCATGCGCTTTGAGTGCTGCGGCCGCCAGAAACAGGCCTTCGGGCTTATGACGGTGGTGCCGATTTCCTGGGATAAAAAGGGCATGCTGGAAAAAGTGATGTGCATCAGTCAGGATATCGGGGAAAAGCATGATCTGGAAACATTGGCGAATACCGATGGACTGACCGGACTTTTCAATGAGCGCTATTTCACGACGATGCTGCAGAGTAAAGAGAAAAAGAAGCTGCCATTCGTTCTGGTGTATCTGGATCTGGATCATTTCAAGCCGATCAATGATACCTATGGGCATACGATGGGAGATAAGCTCTTGCAGGAAACGGCGAAGCGTCTCTTGCAGTGCATTCGTAAAAATGACTATGTCTTCCGCATCGGCGGCGATGAATTTACCATCCTTTTCAGCATGGATTTCGATGAGCATATGGCATCAGAGATCAGGAAGCGGCTGAAAACGATGCTGGAGAAGCCTTTTGAAATCGATGGACATACCCTGCGAGTGGGCTGCAGTATGGGGATTGCCGCCTATCCGAAGGAGTCGGGAGATGCTGCCTATATCCGCATTCTGGCCGACAGGCGCATGTATGAGGAGAAGGAGAAAAATCATAAGGGGAGATAGTGGGGAGAGCCAGTGGGGCGTGCCGTCCCTAGATTGGGGATGAAAGCCTCGCTTGAATGAGAAATTAGAAATGAGAAATGCGAAATGAAGGTGGCGGCTTCGCCGCGAGTATATATTTTGCAGCGAAGCTGCCACCTCAAGTTTGAAAGCAGGGATGAGTAGCTAGGGATTGGGGATTAGGAGTGACTGAGATTCTCCGGCATTGTCATCCCGAGCGCAGCCGAGGGATCTCTACTGCACTGCGGGAATCAGCGTGTATACGCCGAGGGAAACGATGTCCTAGTGCTGCCTCACATCAGGCGATGAGCGTTCTGCAATAAAGATTTCTCGACTACGCTCGAAATGACGATGCGCGCGAAGCGCTATCAAAACTTCGCGGCGCTTCCTTATTTTTATGCGCCGCACCACCCCTGTTGAACCCGCTGAACCTATAAAACCCGCTGAACCCTGAACCTCAGTCAATTATTAGAAAGTGATAAGAATAAAAATTTCCCCTTGCAAAATGAAAGCAAGGGACTTATAATGCAAACATCAAATTCATATTGGTGGATGAAACATGTGGGAGAAAGCCGTAAGGCTTACCGAAGGAGTAACACTCTCAGGTATCTCGAAAGAGGTAGTACCGTATGTGGACACACTCTGGAGAGTCTCATAATAAGAGCGCCGAAGGTGTAAGGATCCGATGATCCCAATCTCTCAGGCAAAAGGACAGAGAAAAAACGTCACACTTCTTGTGATTGTTAAGGTAGACAATGCCGGCTTCCAGAGTTATTTTTTATTGGAAAAGCCGGCTTTTTTTATTTATCTTACTTTCCTGGAGGGAGACAAAGAAATGGATTTGAATCTTGATCTGCTGAATGCGATTGATAGTTTTGTATGGGGACCGCCGCTCTTGGTACTCTTGGTGGGGACGGGCATCCTCCTGACGCTTCGTCTGAAGCTCTTGCAGGTTTTCCAGTTGCCGAAGGCACTGGGGCTGATCTTCAAAGCACAGAATAAGGGCAGTGGGGACATCGACTCGTTCAAAGCTCTCTGCACAGCACTTTCTGCTACGGTCGGCACAGGGAATATCGTAGGTGTCGCGACAGCGATCGCTGCCGGCGGTCCGGGCGCTATTTTCTGGATGTGGATGGCTGCTTTCTTCGGAATGGCCACCAAGTATGCGGAAGGTCTTCTGGCGGTGAAATATCGTGAGGTGGACTCCAAAGGCGAGATCGCCGGCGGCCCGATGTTCTACATCAAAAATGGTATGGGTCCCAAGTTCAAATGGCTTGGTTCGCTCTTCGCCATCTTTGGCGTACTGGTCGCTTACTTCGGTATCGGTACTTTCGCTCAGGTGAATTCCATCGTCGATATTACCAAAATGACGATCGGCCTCGATCCTATGTGGACCGCTCTCATCCTGACCATCCTGGTCGCAGCGATCACCTTGGGCGGGCTGCAGTCTATCGCATCGGCCGCTGCGAAAATCGTTCCGGCTATGGCAGTGATTTACTTTATTTCTACGATCGGTGTACTTGTGTATTTCGCAGACAAAGTGCCTGCAGCCATTCAGACCATCGTGTACAGCGCCTTCTCCGGAAGCGCCGCAGCCGGCGGTTTCCTCGGTGCGACAGTGATGCTCGCGATGAGAAATGGTATCGCCAGAGGCGTATTCTCCAATGAATCCGGCCTCGGCTCCGCTCCTATCGTAGCTGCTGCTGCTAAAACCAAATGGCCTGCAGAACAGGGTCTGATTTCTATGACTGGTACCTTCATCGATACCATCATCATCTGCACACTGACCGGTCTTTCCATCGTCGTTTCCGGCGAATGGATGAATGGTCTGAACGGTGCAGCTCTCACGAATGCAGCTTTCAAAGATGCATTCCCCGTATTCGGCGGCTACATGCTGATGATCGGGCTGGTCCTCTTCGCTTTCACCACCATCCTTGGATGGAACTACTATGGGGAACGCTGCATGATTTATCTCTGCGGCACGAAGGGCGTACTTCCCTATCGCGTCATCTTCATCATCCTCGTCGCAAGCGGCGCATTCCTGAAACTTGAAGCCATCTGGGTCCTGGCGGATATCGTCAATGGTCTCATGGCTATTCCAAACCTGATTGCCCTTCTGGCTCTCTCCGGCGTCGTCGTAAGAGAGACAGCTAAATATTTCGATCATCTCAAAACTGGTAAAGACTACGAAGAATACGAAGATTTAGATCCCAGCAAGGTCAAAATGTCCAAGGCTGCAGAAAGTCTCGAGGACTAGCATCAGGTCCTGATATAACATATTATTTCCTCCCTGAAGGTTTTCCCATTTTCCTTCCCGGCGGCATAATATGACACCCCATCCGGCAAAGGGCACTCCTTCGGATAAGCCCTCCTAAACTGATCCAAGGAGTCTGCCGGGCGGCGGGGAAGATCCCCAGAAAGTCTTCCCTGCCGCGGAGGCCCTACCTCTTTATAAATGGTGAAATGCATATCTTGAGCAAGGAAGCCCGCAAAGGAAATCTGATTTCCTGCGGGCGTTTTTTAATTAGGAATGAGGAATTAGGAATGAGGAATGAAGGTGCGGCGCAAAGCGCCGAATGATAAATTGGCGGCGAAGCCGCCACCACAACCCTGAACCCTGAACCCTGAACCCTGAACCCTAATCCCTAGTCCCTAGTCACCAGTCACCAGTCACTCACATGGTATAGTCGAAGGCTCATGACCTTTGAATATAGGCCGACATGCCCGGCAGATTTTCCAGTAGAGGGAATTCAGAAGCTTGTTTCTCGAAAGAAAACCAGAAGTGCATGAAAATTTCATAGTGCGTGGATGAAGTACACTGAAAAAAGGCGACCCCGGGCGAAGATTTCTTCTTATAAGAGATCAGGACCTGAAAGAAGTGATAAACTTCCAGCCTGCCGAAGGAGTAACACTATCAGGCGTTCATTAGAATACGAAACTGTGTACGGACACAACTCTGGAGAGTCCCGCGAACAGGATGCGGGCGCCGAAGGTGTAAAGGGATCTCACCCGTGGATCCCGAATCTCTCAGGCAAAAGGACAGGGCTGGCAATGGGGTAACACCCTTATGCGTGGATGCATATATACATTTTTCGACCGCCAGCCCGTAGATCTCTTACCTGGGCTCGGCGGTTTTGTTTTTAAAAGGAAACGGGCAAATCGATTAAAGGGGGATATTTATTATGGACATGGCTGCAATCAATTCAGTCGTCAATGAAATTGACAGCCTCGTATGGGGCCCTATCATGCTTACCCTGCTGGTCGGTACCGGCGTGTACCTCACCTGCTTATTGAAATTTAGAACCTGGCGGAATCTGCCGTATGCGATCGGCAGCGTCCTTTCCAAAGAAGCCCGTACCAAGAAACGCGGCATGGGCGATGTATCGCCATTCTCCGCACTGATGACCGCACTCGCTGCGACCATCGGTACCGGCAATATCGTTGGTGTAGCGACGGCGATGTTCGCCGGCGGCCCTGGCGCTCTGGTCTGGATGTGGATATCCGCCTGCTTCGGCCTCACATCGAAATTCTCTGAATGTATGCTGGCGATCAAGTATCGCGAAGTCAATGCAAAGGGCGAAATGAAAGGCGGCCCGATGTTCACCATGAAGAACGGCTTCAAGAACAAAACGCTTGGCTCCGTCATGGGCTTCCTCTTCGCACTCTTCGCTGTCATCGCTTCCTTCGGCATCGGCAATATGACCCAGGCAAACTCCATCACAGGTGCTGTACATACCACCTTCGGCATGTCTCCTGAAGTCTGCGGTGTCATCCTGACCATTCTTTCTCTCATCATCATCGTCGGTGGTATCAAGACCATTTCCAAGGTCTCCTCTGTTGTTGTTCCGGCTATGGCCTTTTTCTATGTCATCGCCGGTCTCCTCTGCATCATCCTCAATATCCAGAACGTTCCACATGGTCTCTATCTCATTTTCATGATGGCTTTCGATCCACAGGCAGTCGGCGGCGGCGTCCTCGGCGGCATCACCGCTTCTGTCATGAATGCAGTCCGTTTCGGTGTCGCTCGCGGCTGCTTCTCCAATGAAGCCGGCATGGGCTCTGCCGCTATCACCGCAGCAGCAGCTACCACCGATGATCCGGTCCGTCAGGGCTATATCAATATGACCGGTACCTTCTGGGATACCATCGTAGTCTGCTCCATCACCGGCATCACCATCGCAGCCTCCGGCGTCCTCGGCATGACTGGCGCTGACGGAAAGCCTCTGAAAGGCGTAGAACTCACCATGGCTGCCTTCTCCACCAATATCGGTGAGATCGGCGCTCTGATCGTCGCTATCGGCATCATCCTCTTCGCCTTCTCCACCATCCTCGGCTGGGAATATCACGGTGAAAAGGCTTGGGAATACCTCTTTGGTACTCATAAATACAACATGATCTACCGCATTGTCTTCTCCCTGGTCGTTTATGTAGGCGCTACCCAGACCCTTGATCTGGTGTGGAACCTCTCCGATATCGCCAATGCTCTCATGGCGATCCCGAACCTGATCTCCCTGCTCATCCTCTCGCCTGTCATCAAGGAAGAAGTAGAACGCTTCCAGATTGTCCTTGAAAAAGAAAAGGCAGAAAAGAAAGCCGGCGTCATCGCTGGTGAACATGCGAAAATCTAGTCTTCCAATTAGAAATGAGAAATTAGAAATTAGAAATGAGAAATGGTGGTGCGGCGCACCATTCATGAAGCGCCGCGGGATAGAATAGGAAATCAGGATGGGAGTCATCCTAATCCCTAATCCCTAATCCCTAGCCACTGGATCTCTTCTCGAAGGAGTGCGAAAGCATCTCCCGTATCCATATCGTTGTCCCCCCTCACTTCCCTAGGAAGTGGGACATCCCCCTATCCTGTTCCTCTGAATTCCAACAGGATAGGGGATTTTTTATTGGTTGATGGTCACAACCACCAGCCAATAAAAAAATTAGTAACCGCGTGCAACGTATTAAAATAGAAAAATAGCAAATTAATAGTTCTTTGAATTTTCAAGAAAATATGATACACTACCAATGTCAAGTGTCCTTTGCGGAAGGGAAAACGAAAAGGACCGCGGCGGTCTATTTTTTTTATTGTCAGGAAATGAGGAAATCCTATGAACAACACCAAAACCGCACAAAGAAAAGCGCTGTTGGCAGCCATCACAGTTTTTGTCATGGGGGGGTAACGGCACAGGCCGAAGAGCTGCCCGTCTACTCCTTTGATGAAGTCGTCGTTACCGCGACGCGTACGGAAAACGATGTAAAGAAAGTCCCAGCCTCGACGCAGGTCATCACACAGGAGGATATAAAACGGGGCGGAGCAACGAGCGTACGGAATGCTCTCTCTATGTATGCGAATATTTTCCAGAAATCCAAAGTCCGCGGCGGCGGGCATGATATCATCATCCGCGGGATGGAAACGAAGCACTCCCTTGTCATGGTGAATGGGCGTCGTATTTCCAATGAAGCCGATGCCAACGGACTGGGCAATGCGATGTCGCTCGATCGCATCAATATCAACGATGTGGAAAAAATTGAAATCGTCCGCGGTCCTTCGTCTGCCCTGTATGGCTCGGAAGCCATGGGCGGCGTTTTGAATATCATCACGAAACCGTCAAAAGAGCAGACCCTTTTGACCGGTCTTGAACACACCTCCGAAGACACGAGCCACTGGTGGCATGCCGACACCGGGCGCATCGGAAATTTCTCCATGACTTTGGATGCCCGCTTTAATAAAATCAACCGCAGCATGCTCGATACGGCGACGGAGTCCGACCCCTACGGGACGGCGCAGACCTATAATGCATCCCTCAATTACTATGTGAATGACCATAGCTATGTCAATGCGTACATGGATTACTATAGTCAGCACTTAAAGACGGATACGGGGACGCCGACAATGAAGCCGATTACGCTAACGACTTCTAGGGGAATGTCATTAAGTGGGCAGGCCATGCTTGAGGGGACAGGAAGCAAAGCGTATAAACAGAAAAACTACGGTATCAGCTGGAATGGCAAAACGGATAAAAATGACTGGCAGATTCAAGCCTACATGAGTAAATTTAATTGGAGTACCACATCAAACACGAAAGTCTTAGGCTCTATTCCTCCGGCAGGGATGGAGGGGATGTTTAATTTTTTGTTGCAGAATCAAAAGAATGCGTATGATTTCAATCATGATGAGCATAATATGTGGGCCATCGAAGGGAGAGATAGCCTCCGGGTCAATGATCATCACCGCGTGACCTTTGGCGCAGAGTATGTGAAAGATAAAGTCGCCGGCACGGGTCTTGGCAGCAATGGGGATGGTGTGCATAGTATCACAGAGAATGGCAAGACCAAGTCCTCTTCTGAAAAGACGCTAAGCTCCTACGCCGCCTACCTGCAGGATGAAATCGAGTACGGGAAATGGTTCATTGTACCGGCCATCCGCTACGACCATCATAGTGCGTATGGCAGTCACACCTCTCCGAAAATTGGCGTGACGTACAATGCGACGGACCATTTCCGCATCAAAGCCAACTACGGCGACGGCTTCAAGGCCCCGTCCGTGTCGCAGCTTTTCTATGATTTGGATATGAGGATGGGACCATCGTATGTCCACCTTACGGGAAATCCAAACTTGAAGCCGGAGAAATCGAAGAGCTGGGACTTGGGCGTCGAAGCGGAATTTGGGAAAGGCTACGGCTCTTTGACCTATTTCGATAATGATGTCGACAATTTGATTGCAAGTATCCCTAAAGGAAAAGATAGCAATGGACACAATCTCTATCGCTATGAAAATGTCAATAAAGCACGCATCAAGGGCTTGGAAAATACCTTGGGGTATCGCTTTAATGATACCCTCGAATTCAAAGTGACCTCGACACTTCTCGACGCAAAAGACACGAGCGCTGGGAAAGATCTGACACAGCGCGCAAGACTGTCACAGATTTATCAGCTGATTTATGATGATCACAAAGACACCGGATGGAGCGCGGTGCTGTGGAATCAGCTCGACTATAAATTCGTCACCGGAAAGGCATGGGAGGACGGCGAAAGCGTCAAGAAATCCTACAGTTTGACGAATTTCTCACTGACTCGCAAGGTGAATAAAGACACCCGCGTCTATGGCAGCGTACAAAACATCTTTGATAAGAAAGATGAGGACTGCGACTTGGACGGCCGCTTCTGGTCCATCGGCTGGGAGCACAAATTCTAAGAGGGCAAAGAAATGAAACCATTTCTGATTGGTCTTTTGGCAGGACTTTGCCTCCTTTCAGCGGGCTGCGGCAAGGAAGCCACGCCGCCCCCGCCTGCGGCGTTTTACTCGCTTCAGGACTCGACGGGAAAGGAAATCGTCCTCACGAAGAAGCCGGAAAAAATTGTGCTGCTCTCCCCGGCGTTTCTCAATATCATGCACGCCGCGGGCGGAGATTTCGTGGCCTATGGCAGCTCGCCATCGCTGGACGCGCCGGACTACGCGAAGGGAAAAGTGAATCTCGGCTACTCCTATCAGATCAATATGGAGAAACTCATTGGAGAAAAGCCGGATCTTGTCATTGGCCTTAAAGGCTTGCACAATCCGCTGGCATCGTCACTAGAAGCGAATCACATTCCTCTTGTGCTGCTATCGATTTCGACGAAAGACGAAGTGGCGCAAGCGATAGAAATCATGGGGGATGTCTCCGGACACACAGAAGAAGGTGCGAAGGCCTCGAAAGAGTTCCAAAAGGAAATCGACGCACTGTCTCAAAAGGTGCCGGACAAGGGCATGACCTGCGCCGTCATCTTTGGCGCGGCGCACGCCGTGATGCTTGCGAAAGAAGGAACGATCGCGACAGAGACCGCAAAAATTCTCCATTTCCAAAATGTCTTTGCCAAAGAAGGCGCCTCCGAGATGCACATGATGCCCTTCAGCATGGAAGACCTTATGAAGAAGAACCCGGATATCCTCTTCTTGACCACCATGGTCACACCAGGGCAAGAGAAAAAAGTCTTTGAAGAATCCCTTCTAAACCAACCCGCCTGGCAGGAGCTGCGGGCCGTCAAAGAAGGCCGCGTCTACTTTCTCCCGCAAAACCTCTTCCTCTCAAGCCCCGGCATCGAGTACCCCAAAGCCATCCGCTGCATGGCCGGTCAGGTGTATCCGGAGATGAGGTTCTAAGGGGGACTGGTGTTGGTTGGTGGTTGTCAGGGGTTCTGAAGAGACTTAAGGTTCTTATGGTTAGCCGATACCGCTTGAGAACCAAGAACCAAGAATCAAGTACCGCCAACCACCAACCGCCAACCATTCTGAGAGTGTGGAGTAACTATGAGTGATTACGAAAAAAATATCGAAAGGCTCTACCAAGAGCCGGTCTTTGCCAAGGGCGGCGGCGTGTGCCGTTCGCCTTGGGATATTGACTGGCAGGACGAGCCATTTTCTCCGCGGGACGAAACGCTGATTTCTCCCATCAAACTGCCGGGCATCATGAAAGACATCTGGGAAAAAGGCGAGCCGACGAAGACCTCGGCTGTCTACATCCACGTGCCCTTCTGCCGCCTGTCCTGCACCTATTGCGCTTTTTACAAAAAGCAGGCGGACGAAGCGGCGCAGCATGCGTATGCGAATCTTCTTGTCAAGGAAATACAATCGCTGCAAAATCGCCCGTACCTTACCAGGTCAAAGATTTCCTCTATTTTCTTTGGCGGAGGCACGCCGGGCATTTTATCTGCTGCGGATATTTCCTCTATCATGGAGGCCATTCACGAGGTGCTGCCTTTAACAAAGGACGCAGAAATCACGATGGAGTCGAGCCTTTCTGACATGACGGAAGAAAAAATGGATGCCGCGATTTCCTGCGGAGTGAACCGCTTCAGTTTCGGCGTGCAGTCCTTTGATACGAAGATTCGAAATGCTGTCGGCCGGCCGCTCCCGCGAGAAGAGGTGTTAAAGAAACTTTCGACGTTTGCAAAAAAAGACGCCCTGATGATTCTTGACTTGATTTACGGCCTTCCCGGCGAGACGGAAGAGACGATGCGGTCGGACATTCGCGATGCCAAGGCATGCGGTATGGCGGGGCTTGACCTCTATCAGCTCCACATCCTGCCCAATTCCCCTTTAGGAAAGCAATTCAAAAGATGGGGGAAGAGCTTAGAAATCGCTGTGCTGCAAAGTCTATTCCGCACCGCTGAGGACGAACTCGGAAGGAGCGGTGCTGCCAATATTTCCTGCACCCACTGGAAATGGCATCCGGCGGAACGAAGCTTGTACAATACCCTCTCTTCTAGCGGGGGCGATATCCTGCCCCTCGGCATGGCCTGCGGCGGGCAAATCGGCGGCGTGGGGCTCATGAAGCCGATGGCGGATGCGATGTATAGCGCCGCGGTCCGCATGGGAAAATTTCTCCCGATGGGTGCAAGGCAAAGCAGTCGTTACCGCGCGTTCTATAAAGCGATAGAAGGTGCGGGCGACCGGGGTGTCATCGAGCCGGCAAGACTTGCGAAAGAGACCGCCCTTCCGGCGGACCTTCTCTTGACGCCGCTTCTCGATCTATGGAAATCCTGGGGCCTCGTCACGGAAGCGGGCGGTGTCTATCGCTACACGAGCAGTGGCCGCTACTGGTACCGTGTGATGATCCGCCGCATGATGCATGCCGCGGACTACATGCTTTTTGGCAAACCCGACACAAAGAAAAAAGCCCATTGGGGCGGCATGATGAATATGAGGTGAATGATGAAATTTTTGATTGTATACTCGAGCCGCACAGGAAATACCCGCCAAGTGGCCGAAGCCCTGTATGCGGCAGCACCGGATGGAAGCACGATTTCTAAAGTAGAAACGGCACCCGCGGCGGACGGCTATGACGTGATTTTCGTAGGCTACTGGATGGACCGGGGGACGGCGGATGAAAAGAGCAAGGCATACCTGCGCACGCTTACGAAGAAGAAAGTCGTCCTCTTTGAAACCATGGGCGCAAGTCCCGCCTCCGAGCACGCCTATACCGGCTTTGCGAATGCGGCGACCTGCCTCTCTGAAGGAAATACCATCATGGGCGTCCTTGCCATCCAAGGGGCCGTCGACCCCGCCCTCATCGCCATGATGCACAAGATGCCCGTCGGCAGCGCTCACAACACCGGTGAAATGGAAAAGACCACAGAAGAAGCCGCCAAACACCCGGACGCCGTGGATTTGGAAAAAGCCAAGGCGTACATGGAAGCCTTCACGGTGAAATACGAGAAGTACTACGGGAAGAAATAGGATGCTGAGGGGGCTCACGGGACAGATGACACAAGTGGTATCCTCTTCCTCTAGCCGTCATCCTGAGCGGCCGTCAAAATGACAGTGATACAAGTGGTGGTATCGTGACCGCTATAGACAAAAGCCGAAGGATCTACAGTCACTTTGGCGTGTAGATCCTCCCAAAGTCGTCTCCTCCTTCCCCGCAGCCGCAGGCTGCGGGGAAGGAGGAGACGACTTTTACCTTGATATCTGGGAAGTGGTCGACGATCTTCACCTTGCCCCTAAGGGGAATGCCTTTGAAGCAACCGTCGAAAGAGACCGGTGACGCGGATGCATTCAACGAGGAGAAGAAACGCAAAGAGAAAGACGAGAAATTTTTTCATGGGAAGCCTCCTTTGAAAATAAAAATGTCTGGAATCTTCTTCTCTATTCAATGAAATGTATGGGAAATGGGTAAGGAATTTCGCTTTCTCATTCTCATTTAGCGCGTATACGAAACGAGAGTGACCGCTAACTCTTCGTAGTGATAATAATTTCTTATGAATTTGTAAATTGATTTCTATAACGAAATAGATGTATAAAAGCTATTGAAATTTATTTAATTATAAGTAGCTACAAAAAACACATAAATTATATATATATCGTAAATATGCAGAAAATCTTCGCCAAAAGAGCAAGAAAGAAACTTTAGTATAGCAAAAGGTTTACAATGCGAAAAATGAGCAAAAATCGCCTGTTGCATTTTGATTTTCATCGTGTATAATCTAGGTAAATCACTTGAGGCTTCGGAATTCAGAATCTGGGAAGCCCAAGCGAAAAATGTATGTTGCCGCATACCATATAGGTGGATGATGTACACTGAAAAATGAAGATCCTTACGATCTTCTGCCGAAGGAGTAACACTATCAGGCGTTCAGTAAGAACACGAAACTGTGTACGGACACGACTCTGGAGAAGCTCGCTGAAAAGATGCGAGGGCCGAAGGTGTTAAAGGATTTCACCCGTAGAAATCCTGAATCTCTCAGGCAAAAGGACAGGGCTGGCACTTGGGTAACTCCCTTGTTTTCACGTAAATGAATTCGCCAGCTTCAGTCTTCTTCGAACATAAGACTGAGTGCGGCGATTTTTTGTTTCTTATAACAATAAGAACAGTTACGGGAACAAGGGGGATTTTACAATGGATATGGTGCAAATCAATCAACTTGTCGGTGAGCTTGACAGCTTCGTATGGGGGCCTGTCATGCTGTGTCTTCTGGTTGGTACGGGTGTCTACATGACGCTGAAGCTGCGTTTCCTGACCTGGAGAAATCTGCCATACGCATTAAAGACGATCTTTTCGAAGAAGTCCCGCACGACCCAGGTCGGGAGCGGCGACGTCTCTCCTTTCTCTGCGCTGATGACGGCGCTTGCTGCGACCATCGGTACAGGTAATATCGTCGGTGTCGCGACAGCAATGTTCGCCGGCGGCCCTGGCGCTCTGGTCTGGATGTGGATCTCCGCATGCTTCGGCCTTACGACCAAGTTCTCTGAATGTATGCTCGGCTTCAAGTTCCGTGAAGTGAATGCCAAGGGTGAAATGAAGGGCGGCCCGATGTTCACCATGAAGAACGGCTTCAAAAACAAAAAAGCCGGCCTCTTCCTCGGTACTGCTTTCGCTCTCTTCGCTGTCCTTGCTTCCTTCGGTATCGGCAACATGACGCAGGCGAATTCGATTTCCACTGCGATCCACACTACCTTCGGCGTATCGAATGAAATCGTGGGCGCCGTCCTGACTGTCATGACCCTCGCTGTCATCGTCGGCGGCATCACTTCGATTTCCAAGGTTTCTTCCGTTGTCGTTCCTGGCATGGCTGTCTTCTACATTGTGGCTGGCCTCGCCTGCATCATTCTGAACATCGAAAACATTCCGCATGGTCTTTACCTCATCCTGATGATGGCTTTCGATCCGACTGCTGTCGAAGGCGGTGTCGTTGGTACCATCACCGTTTCCGTCATGAATGCGATGCGCTATGGCGTAGCGCGCGGCTGCTTCTCCAATGAAGCCGGCCTCGGCTCGGCAGCGATTTCCGCCGCAGCTTCCACCACGGATCACCCGGCAAGACAGGGCTACATCTCCATGACCGGTACCTTCATCGATACCATCGTAGTCTGCACCATCACCGGCCTTACCATCGCCTCCTCCGGCGTGCTCGGCATGGTCGGCGCGGATGGCAAGCCGCTCACCGGCGTAGCACTCACCATGGCAGCATTCTCTTCCAATATCGGCGTCATTGGTTCTTACATCGTTTCCATCGGTATCATCCTCTTTGCTTACTCCACCATCCTCGGTTGGGAATACAATGGTGAAAAGGCTTGGGAATATCTCTTTGGTACCCATAAGTACAACATCATTTACCGCGTCGTCTTCTCTCTGGTAGTTTATGTCGGTGCGACCCAGACCCTCGATCTGGTTTGGAACCTCTCCGATATCGCGAATGCCCTCATGGCGATCCCGAACCTGATCTCCATCCTCGTCCTGGCTCCGGTCATCAAGGAAGAAGTCTTCTCCTTCCAGGCTGTGATCGAAAAGGAAAAGGCAGCGGCTCGCAAGGAAGCTCTTGCGGAAGCAGAAGAAGCACAGAAGATCTGATGCTTATATATAAGGTATAAAATAAATATAGTGAAATCCCTCGGGAATGAGCGAGCAGCTGCCGTCAGGCGGCTGCTCCTTTTTGCATGGGAAGGGTCAATGGGTTCAGAAGGTTCCATGGGGGATAGTGACGCGAAGCGCCGAAAGTTGACTGAAATATCAGTTGTTTCCCTAGTCCCTAGTCACCAGTCACTAGTCCCCAGCCACTCCCCATCCCCCAGCCCTGATAAGCGTATACGTCAACGATCGCAAGCGTACACATCAATAAACAAATATTTATAAAAAATAAAAAATATAGGGAAATTGCAAAAATTATATAGTTTATAATATAAGAGAGAAAAATCATATGATTTATTCACCATAAGATTTCAAATCACATGAAAATGTATGGATGATTCGATAAATCTATTGGTTATTCAGCATGTGTGCGCCTATAATGTAGTCATTGATTTTAATAGGTCAGGGCAATGGCGTCCGTGGGGCTGCCGCTCTGGTGCAGGAGGGAAGAAATGAATCTGTCTATTCAAATTTTCCTGTCATTGGTTTTATCCGTAGTGATAGGGCTGATGCTGGGAGAGGGTGCGGCGGCTCCGGTCAAGATGTGGATCGCTCCGATCGGCACCATGTTTATCAATCTGATCAAAATGATGATCGTTCCGGTGGTTTTCTGTTCTCTCATCGTGGGCATGACGTCCATGGGGGATATGAAGAAGCTGGGGCGCATCGGAGTGAAGACACTCGTCATTTACATGGTGACGACAGCGATCGCGATCGTGATCGGCTTTGCCGTCGCTATGGCGATCGAGCCGGGCATCGGCATGGCTCTGCCGACGGCAGAAGCGCCGAAGGTGAAGGAAGCGCCGTCGATCATGCAGGTCTTTGTCGCGATGATCCCGTCGAATCCGATCGCTTCCATGGCGAAGGCGGACATCCTTCCGATCATTATCTTTGCGCTCTTCACCGGGGCGGGTATCATTTCCGTCGGCGGAAAGCGTGCGGAAATCCTGATTTCCTTCTTCGATGCGATGGCTGAGGTGTGCTACAAGATCATCGCCATGATCATGCGTCTCGCACCGATCGGCGTCTTCTGCCTGCTGCTTCCGGTCGTCGTCATGAATGGTCCGAAGGTGCTGCTTCCGCTCTTATCTGTCATCCTCTGCATGGCGATCGGCTGCTGCATCCATGCCGTCGGCGTATACTCGATGCTTGCCGGTGTCTCGGCACACATGAGCCCGCTCACGTTCTTCCGCGGCATGTCGGAAGCGATGGCGATCGGTTTCACCACCTGCTCTTCTGCCGGTACGCTTCCTGTCAATATGAGAAATATCCAGACGAAGCTCGGAGTCAAGAGAGATATCGCTTCTTTCGTCCTTCCGCTGGGTGCGACCATCAATATGGATGGGACGGCTCTTTACATGGGCGTTTGCTCCCTTTTCATCGCGAATGTCTTCGGCATCCCGCTGACTTTTGATCAGATGATGATGATCGTCCTGACCGGGACACTGGCTTCCATCGGTACCGCAGGCGTACCGGGCGCCGGCCTCATCATGCTGGCGATGGTCCTGCAGTCTGTCGGTCTGCCGCTCGAAGGCCTGGCTCTGGTAGCCGGCATCGACCGCGTGCTTGATATGTTCCGTACCTGCCTCAATATCACAGGCGATGCTGCGGTAGCGGTAGCTGTCAATGCGACAGAAAAAGATACGGAAATGGAATAAGAGGATTTAGGGCTATCCCGTAGGGTGTGCCACCTTTGGTTCCGTTTGAAAGCCTTTCTTGAATGAGAAATTAGAAATGAGAAATGGTGGTGCGGCGCATAAAACAGAAGCGCCGCGGAGTATAAAAAGGCGATGCTCGAAGATGGCATTTAAGTCGCTAGCCACCAGTCACTAGTCACTAGTCACCCAAACACACATAACAACTCTATACTGACTTGGATGATCCATGGGGAAAAAGACCGAGGGCGATGCCCGAGGCTGCCGAAGGAGTAACACTATCAGGCGTTCAGTGAACACGAAACTCCATGGGGACAGATCTCTGGAGATCTCTTCAATGAGAGCCGAAGGGGCATAGGCGGAAACGCTGTAATCTCTCAGGCCAAAGGACAGAGCCGATTTCATGAGGAAAGCTCATGATGCCGGTTCTGTCTTTTTATTTGATACAGAACCGGCTTTTTTGGTTCATAGGTGACTTTTAGGCGGATCACTCATCGCTTGCAGCGGTGGGTTCAGATGATGCAGTATACCAGTCATCAGTCACATCAATTATTTCGTAGAAAAGTAAAATGGGAGGAAACATTATGACTGAATTATTGAACCAGATCGACGGGCTTGTGTGGGGCCCGTGGCTCCTGGTGCTTCTTGTCGGCACCGGGGTACTCCTGACGTGCAGGCTTTCGCTCCTGCAGGTATTGAAGCTGCCGCGCGCGCTGAAGCTGATTTTCTTCGCGCGAAACAAAGGCGATGGCGACATCGACAGCTTCAAAGCGCTCTGCACAGCGCTCGCTGCGACGGTCGGAACGGGAAATATCGTCGGCGTCGCGACGGCGATCAAGCTCGGTGGCCCGGGCGCGCTCTTCTGGATGTGGCTTGCCGCTTTCTTCGGCATGGCGACCAAGTATGCGGAAGGGTGCCTCGCGGTCAAGTATAGAGGCGTGGATGACCAGGGTAATATTTCCGGCGGCCCGATGTACTACATCGAAATGGGGCTTGGCAAGAAATGGAAACCGCTCGCTGTCGCTTTCTCTATCTTCGGCATCATGACGGCCATGCTCGGCAGCGGTACGACCACGCAGATGAATGCGATCACGGCTTCCGTGCAGGCAGGGTTCGGGATTTCTACCTACATCACCTGCGCCGTCATCACGGTCCTTGTCGCGATCATCACCTTTGGCGGCTTGAAATCGATCTCCAAGACAGCCTCCAAGATCGTCCCTGCGATGGCAGTCGTTTATTTCATCGTCACTGTAATTTTCCTCGCCTGCAATGCGGGTGAACTGCCGCATGCGATCGCTCTTGTCATCGACGGGGCTTTCAATGGCACCGCAGCGGCCGGCGGCTTCGCTGGTGCCGGCGTCATGCTCGTCCTTCGAAGCGGTATCGCCCGCGGTCTGTACTCGAATGAATCCGGTCTCGGCTCTGCGCCGATCGTAGCGGCTGCTGCAAAGACCAAGTGGCCAGCCGAGCAGGGGCTGATTTCCATGACGGGCACCTTCATCGATACCATCATCATCTGCACCATGACCGGTCTCACCATCATCGTGTCCGGCCAGTGGCTGGGAGAACTCAATGGTGCGGAACTCACGCAGGCAGCTTTTGCGACCACCTACGGCGCTTTCGCTCCCTTCCTGCTGACGGTTTCCCTCACGCTCTTTGCTTTCACCACCATCATCGGCTGGAACTACTATGGCGAACGCTGCTGGGAATACCTCTTCGGCACGAAGACCATCCCTGTGTACCGCGTGTGCTACATCGCCGTGCTGGCTTCCGCAGTCTTCCTGAAGCTCGAAGCCATCTGGGCGCTGGCTGATATCGTAAACGGCCTCATGGCCATTCCAAACCTCATCGCGCTCTTGGGGCTCTCGGGCGTCATCGTCTCGGAGACGAAGAAATACTTCGGACATCTTGAGATCCGCGATGCCAGACTCGCTGCGTATAAGGAACGCCGCATTGGGAAAAAGGTGGAAGGATAAATTGCGGGAAAATCCCGCCGGAGTCACTCCGGCGGGATTTTGTATTGGGGGGAGGTAAGGGTTCAGGGTTCAAGGTTCAGGGTTCAGGGGTGAGGCGGCGAAGCCGCCACCATAAGTTTGAAAGCAGGGACGAGTAGCTAGGGATTAGGGATTAGGGGTGACTGGTGACTGGGATTTCTCCGGCATCGTCATCCCGAGCGCAGTCGAGGGATCTTTACTGCACTGCGGGAATCAGCGTGTATGCGCCGAGGGAAAACGATGTCATAGTGCTGCCTCACATCAGGCGATGACCGTTCTGCAATAAAGATCGAGGGCTACGCTCGAAATGACGATGCGCCGCGCGAAGCGCTATCAAAACTCCGCGGCGCTTCTGATTTTTATGCGCCGCACCACCATTCCTAATTCCTAATTCCTCATTCGCACAAAGCTTTCATTCATAATCAGTGGACGGAGCCGCCCAAGGGGCTAACCCTAAACCCTCCTTGACCGCCACCCAAAACTACGCTACAATAAGTAGTCATGGAAATTCGTAGAAGCTCTTAGAAAAGGCGGCTTTCTATGATATAATAAATAGGATTATAAATAGAACAAAGGGGGGCGGTCAGTCTTGGAAAAAAAGGTCATCATCAATGTCACTTCTCTTCAGCGGAATGAGGCGGGAAAGGATGAGAAAATCACCCTGGAAACGCCGGGCATCTACGGCGAGAAGGACGGCATGAAGTACGTTTCCTATGAGGAGACCAAGCTGGCCGGCATGGAAGGGACGACGACCACGCTGGAGATTCACAAAGACCACGTGCGTCTCATCCGAGACGGCAGCTTCCTGCAGGAGCAGGTCTACCGCATCGGAGAGAAGAACCACTCCCTGTACGAGACCCCGATGGGCACGATGGATATCTACGTCGTGACGCGCGAGATCGAGGACTCGATCGAGGCGGGGAAGGGACGTATGCGCCTTTCCTATGATGTGGAGCTGAAAGGCCTGTTTAACCATTTGAATGAAATTATTGTAGAAGTTCGGGAGGATCCGGAGGATTCATGGAAGTCAGAGAAGAACTGAAAGAAATCATTGAGAAAGCGAAAGAGGCAGCCATCGCTGCCGGTGAACTGCCGGAGGGCGATTACGCGGCTGTGCAGCGTCTGGAAGTGCCGAAATCCAAGGAATTTGGCGATTATTCCACCAATGCGGCTATGCAGTGGGCGAGAACGGCTCACAAAGCACCGCGCATGATCGCGGAATCCATCGTGAAGCATCTGGATACGCCGCTGGTCACCCGGACGGAAATCGCAGGCGCGGGATTCATCAATTTCTACCTTGCCGCCGATACCGTCTACAGCGAACTGAAGAATATTTTACAGGCCGGTCCGTCCTATGGGGATCTGCCGAAAAATAAGAAAGACCGCATCCTTGTCGAGTATGTCTCGGCGAATCCGACCGGCCTTCTCCATATCGGACACGCCAGAGGCGCTGCCTATGGCTCAGCGATGGTAAATCTGCTGCGCGCGGCCGGCTATGATGTACTGTCGGAATACTATGTGAATGATGCCGGCAACCAGATCGATCATCTGGCAGAATCCATCAATGCCCGCTATCTTCAGCTCTGCGGTCTCGACGCTGAGATCCCGGAAGACGGCTATCATGGACAGGACATCATCGATACAGCGAAGAATATCCTTGCCAAGGATGGCAAGAAGTACCTCGATATGGATGAGAAAGAACGTCTGGAGATCTTCAAAGAGCTCGGTCTTCAGGAAAAGCTCGCAGACCTCAAGAAGGACCTTCACGAATTCCATGTCGACTTCGACAACTGGTTCTCCGAAAGATCTCTCTATCCGGATCAGGTGAATGAAGCGCTCAAAGTCCTGAAGGACGAAGACAATATGTACGAGAAGGACGGCGCTCTCTGGCTCCGCACCACAAAGAACGGCGATGACAAGGACCGCGTGGTCATCCGCACGAATGGCGTGCCGACCTATTTCTGCTCCGATATCGCCTATGTAGGAAATAAGATCCGCCGCGGCTACAACAAGCTCATCGATATCTGGGGCGCTGACCACCATGGCTACATCATCCGTCTGAAGACAGCGATGAAATTTTTGGGCTACAACCCGGATGATTTCGAAATCATGCTGCTCCAGATGGTGACGCTTCTCCGCGATGGACAGCCGGTCAAGATGTCCAAGCGTACCGGACAGGCTGTATCGCTGCGCGAGCTGATGGAAGAAGTCGGCACCGATGCAGCGCGCTATTTCTTCTGCGCCCGCACACTGGACTCCCAGATGGACTTCGATATCGACCTGGCTAAGAAACAGTCCAGCGATAACCCTGTCTATTACATCCAGTATGCGAATGCCCGCATTCACAGCCTCTTCCGTCAGGCGAAGGAAGCCAAGGTCACTTGGGATCCTGCCTTCACCGGCGTCGACTTCACCTGCCTCAAAGAAGAATGTGAAATGGATCTGATCAAAAAGATGGAAAACTATCACCAGCTCATCGACGGAGCCGCGAAAGAAAGAGCTCCGCAGCGCATCGCCAAATATGCATACGAGCTGGCAGCGCTCTTCCATCATTTCTATAGAGAATGCCGTATCCTTGGTGTAGACAGCGAAGTCACGCAGGCGCGCCTCGGTCTCATTACCGCCGTCCAGTACGTCCTGGTCCACGCCCTCACCATCTTAGGCATTACCGCTCCGGAAAAAATGTGAGGATGAAGGTTCCACGGGGGCTGAGGGTTCAATAGGTTCAGTGGGGAAGGTGCGGCGCAAAAAAATAATGAAGCGCCGCGGAGTATTGAGACAAATTTAAAATGCGTTCCCCCTTGGAGAAGGGGGCGGCCAAAGGCCGGGATAGACTGCCCCGAAGGGGCAGAATTCTGCAGAATGGTAAAGCGAACATATGGGATAGCAGGTAAAAGGTCTGATACAGACGAGGTGAACCCCGCTAAGATGGATTGTGCCTCTTCGAGGCACTCTATCCTGCGCCTTTGGCGCGGCCCTTCTCCAAGGGCCTGCTCAGATGAGAAGAATCACGCTGCACGCAAACCCAATCCTCCATTCCCACCTACTCATTTCTGCTTTCAAACTCGTAGTGCGCGGCTCTGCCGCGAATATATATTGCAGCGAAGCTGCCACCACAACCCTGAACCCTGAACCCTGAACCCTGAACCCTGAACCCTGAACCCTGAACCCATTCCCTTGATTTTCCCTGGCTACCAGTCACTACCACCATCCATTCCACCCTATCAAAGGAGGTCCCATGACAAAATACATCTTCGTAACAGGCGGCGTCGTTTCATCCCTGGGCAAAGGCATCACCGCTGCGTCCCTGGGCAGACTGCTGAAGAACAGAGGCTACAAAGTCACCATTCAGAAATTTGACCCTTACATCAATATCGACCCGGGTACCATGAGCCCGTACCAGCATGGCGAAGTCTTCGTCACCGATGACGGCGCAGAAACCGATCTGGATCTCGGTCATTACGAAAGATTCATCGATGAAAATCTGTCCAAGGCATCCAATGTCACCACAGGCAAAGTCTATCAGTCTGTCATCAACAAAGAAAGAAAGGGCGAATACTTAGGCTCCACCATCCAGGTCATCCCGCATATCACGAACGAGATCAAAGACCGCGTGCTCCGTGTCGGCAGAAATGACAATGCAGACATCGTCATCACCGAAATCGGCGGCACCGTCGGCGATATCGAGTCCCTGCCATTCCTCGAAGCCATCCGTCAGGTCAAGAAAGACGTACCGAACAGAAATGACGTCATCTACATCCACGTCACCCTCGTCCCGTACATCGAAGCTGCGGATGAACTCAAGACAAAGCCGACACAGCACTCCGTCAAGGAACTGCGCTCCATCGGCATCCAGCCGGACGTCATCGTCTGCCGCACCGTGAAAGCCCTTTCTCCGGATATGAAGAGAAAGATCGGCATGTTCTGCGACGTAGAGCCGGAAGCCGTCATCAATAACCTCACCGCCAAGAGCATCTATGAAGTACCGCTCCTTTTGCAGGAAGAAGGCCTCGACCACATCGTCCTCCAGAAACTCGGCATGGAAGACACCAAGTGCGACATGGAAGACTGGAAAGCCATGGTGGACCGCATTGTTTCCTCCGACAAAGAACTCAACATCGCTCTCGTCGGGAAATACGTCGAACTCCATGACGCCTACCTCTCCGTCGTCGAATCCCTGTCTCACGCAGGCTACGCCTTCGGCAACAAAGTCAAAGTCCACTGGATCAATTCCGAAGTCCTTGAAGAAGAGAAACCGGATCTTCGCGAAGTCTTCCAAGGCATCGACGGCATCGTCGTCCCCGGCGGCTTCGGCTACCGCGGCGTCGAAGGCAAGATTGACACCATCAAGTACGCGCGCGTCAATAAGATCCCATTCCTCGGCCTCTGCCTCGGTATGCAGTGCGCTGTCATTGAATTTGCCAGAAACGTATGCGGCATGACCGGTGCAAACTCCTCCGAATTCATCCCGGACACCCAGTACCCCGTCATCGACCTCATGCCAGACCAGGAAGACGTCACCGAAAAAGGCGGCACCATGCGTCTCGGCATCTATCCGTGCAAACTCAAAGAAGGCAGCAAAGCCAGAGAACTCTACGGCGGACAGGAGATCGTCTACGAACGTCATCGCCATAGATACGAAGTCTCCAATGCCCTTCGTCCGGAGCTTGAAAAAGCAGGCCTCGTCATCTGCGGCACCAGCCCGGACGGACGCCTCGTCGAAACGATCGAGCTCAAGGATCATCCGTACTTCGAAGCCACCCAGGCTCATCCGGAATTCAAGAGCCGCCCGAATCGTCCGCATCCGCTCTTCCGCGGCCTCGTCGAAGCAGCCATCAAGCATAGAGATGAGAAATAAACGGTACAGTATGAAAAAAGCGAACCTCGAGAGGGGTTCGCTTTTTTGTTGGCGGATTTTGGGGGGGCAGGGGCGTGCCGTCTCTTGAGTGCAAATGAAAGCTCTGCGCGAATGAGAAATTAGAAATGAGAAATGCGAAATGGTGGTGCGGCGCATAAAAATATAGAAGCGCCGCGGAGTATAAATCATGGCGATGCCATGAGCTGGCATTCCAGTCACCAGCCACTAGTCACCAGTCCCCAATTCCCATATACTCATTCTTGCTCATATAGACAGATTTCCTATATAATGAAGACAAAGAGCAAGACACTCAGAATTCACGATCAAGGAGGAAGGAAAATGAAGAACGCAAAGAAACCGATGGCCCTCTTTCTGTCGCTCGTTCTGTGCATGGGCCTCTCTGCCTGCGGGAACGACCCGCCGAAGCCGCCGCCCGATTCGTTTGAAGGCATGGTGAAAGAGTCGAAGATTGCCGAAGAAAGCAGCCGCTACTTGGGCAGCTGGCAGGGCGAAGAAGAGAACCGCCTTGAGATCGAGAAGAGCGGTGAGACAGGAGACGTGCGCGTCGCTCTCTATGATGCCAAAGGAGAAATCTACGCCAGCGGATACCTGCAGCCTGTCAAGAAATATGGAGCCGACTACTTCTACAATGAGCACGACGGCATGGCGCACCGCACCTGGATCGACAGTGAAAATAGCGACGTCCTCCGCATGGACGCCTTCGGCATCTTCACGAGAGCGCCAGAAGGCGCAGAAGAACAGAGCTTTGACTTTAAGCCGCTGGAAGGCACTTGGGCGATGGACGGAGCGAAGAATCCTACCAGCGTGCTGGACATCGATGACGAAGGCGGCTGGCACCTGCGCGAACGGCCGGGGAAGAAAGGCAAATTCAAAGAAGTGGACAGCGGCACCCTGCGCTCGAAAGGCGAAGGCCGCTTCGAAGCCGTCTCTGACGATCACGAAGGCGTCGTGTACGACATGACTGTCGTCGATAAAAAGACACTCTACTGGGGCGGAGAAAATGATCATTATCAGAAAATGAAATAGCAAAAAGCCATGGGCAGGTATGCCCATGGCTTTTTATGTTGTGCATTCTAATATCGTTACGCGAGAAAATTTCTCTTTGGAGAGAGGGGAGAACTGTGTTAAACTAAATCTGCCACGGCCCTCATCAAGCCAATCCAGGCGCGTGAGGAGGTGAATCCTTATGCCATATCGCGATTTTCTGCTTCAGCTGTTAATCAGTACACTGGGAAGTTTCCTTGCAAGCCTGATTTTACAGGTGCTGGTGCAGTAGCAGAGCTGCACGTGGCAGCCAGCCAGATGCGTCTCATCAGCGCATAACAAAAAGCCATGGGTCATCACTCCCATGGCTTTTTGTGTTGGGTGAACTTTATGCCACCGCGATTTCTAATCATATTGTATCATTAGAAAGAAGAATGTCAATAGAAAAAAGATACTCCTGTGGTACATTGCCTTCGGCAAATCCAAAGAATCTACCCCTTCAGCCCCAGCGCCCTCTTGAGCTGATGCAGGAGCGATGAACTTTCATTTCTCCGGTATCTCGCCGCGACGAAATCCTCCGG
This sequence comes from uncultured Dialister sp., assembly GCA_934178345.1. Taxonomy (GTDB): domain Bacteria; phylum Bacillota; class Negativicutes; order Veillonellales; family Dialisteraceae; genus Dialister. Next base: position 124,513 of record CAKPQG010000004.1, read on the forward strand.
ACGGCGGAGACCCAGCGAATAAGAAAAATAGACCGTATGCGCCATATTCACCAAGTACGTCTTTGTTTCCTGCAAAAGGAATCCTGTCGCATCCAAGGGGAGAGGATCGGCTCCGGCGGCGCGCACGATTTCCTGCAGCAGTACGATGACATTTGTGTCAAAGTCCTCCGCATCCACACGCTCCTCGATCGAAAGCGTGAAATTCGGGAAATAGCGATAGAAATACCGCGGCTGTTTCGGATCGAAGAAGGCCCACTGACGCAGGAACATATTCACCTTGAGATAGAAACGCTGCGACTCCTCTAAGTCCTTTTCGGAAAAAAGACCCCGCATTTCCATCCGACGCACCCATCGCGTGATCTCGGGCGACGAGAGTACGCCTCGCAGGATGTGTGGCCGCATGGCTCGCTCCTGCCAGAGATAAGAGACAAAGAACGCGAAGATATGTGCGCGGAAACGCAGATAGAGATACAGAAACCGCGCGCGCCCCGCATCCCGCAGCGGATACAGCGGCGCGAGACACCGTTCCAGCGTCCCCAGCATCTGCGCACTCTCCAAAATCTGCGGCGCAAAGGACCGCCCCTCCATCTCGCCAAGCGCCAGATAAAGAAAAGGCGGCAGCCGCTTTTCTTCACGTCCCGCATAGTCCGGGTCGCAGAGCGTAAGCGCGTCGAGGAAGTCCTTCCCCTCGCGGCGCATCACCTGAATATACGCAAGTGTTTCCTTCGTGAAGAAATCCAAGTACGGAGAGAGCGAAAGCCCCGTTTCCTTAGCGAGCAGAGACACCAGTGGCAGGACAGATGCCTTCGGCTGCTCAAAAGACGAGGAGAAATACGAGAGCCCATCCCGGACTCGTTCAAACGCCTTCGAAAACTGCCCGGTGACATCCAAAGACAGCTTTTCCGCCAGTGTGAGAGAAAGGAAAGGAGAGGACTTCGCCTCTGTCGTCAGAAACATCTCCGCAAGCGCGAGACGGAAATGCACATACTTCTTCAGTACCTTCGAGCGCTCCTTCGCAGAGAGAGCATCCGCCTCCCGTGCAAAAGCCTGATCAATGGACAGCGCCTCATGAGAAAAACTCCTGCACGCCAGTGGATAAAAATGGCGATTCATCCGATGCACCAAAAGCGCAGTGAGCTCCTTCTTGCGTACCAATAGCTCCTCATCCCTCATGCGAGCGCCCCCTTCCTCTTTATAAAAGGAAATGTGTTGTCTCATTATACAATGAGTGAGGGCGGGGTGACTAGTGACTAGTGGTTAGCGGCTAGTGACTAGTGACTGGTGACTAGTGACTGGTGACTAGTGACTAGTAACTAGTGACTAGTAACTAGTGGCTAGTGGCTAGTGACTGGTGACTAGTGACTAGTGGCTAGTGGCTAGTGACTTGTGACTAGGAGACTGGAAGACTAAGAGACTGAGAGACATCAGACATCAGATATCAGACCCGCATATCGTCATTTCGAGCGTCAGCGAGAAATCTTTGTCACTTGCGGTCTGGCGGTCGATGTTTGGAACCCCCAAAAGTAAAACCTGCTATCCACTTACCTTCGGGCATCGCCTCATATATATTGCGGCAAAGTTGCCATCGCAAGTTAGAAAGCAGGGGATGAGTGGCTAGGGATTAGTAGCTAGGGATTAGGAGGCGCAAGTGACTGGTAGCTAGTGACTGGTGACTTAAATACCACCTTCAGGCATCGCCACTATTTATACTCCGCGGCGCTTCTGATTTTTATGCGCCGCACCAGCACTCCTCACTCCTAACTCCTCACTTCTAACTGGTGAGCAAAGCTTTCATCCCCGATCAAGGAACAGCACGTTCCGGGGACTAACCCTGAACCCCGAACCCCGAACCATAAAAAATTCAAAAACCCTGTTGACACAATAGCCCAGGATGTGATAGTATTATACCCGTCGCTGATGAAGCGGCCCCGTTCGAAAGA